>NZ_RJVJ01000003.1:0-600000 GCF_003751605.1 Kitasatospora cineracea | reverse complement strand
CGGCGGGGCGGGGCGGCGCGTCGGGGGTGCGGGTGGGTCAGGACAGCGGGGTGGCGGCGAGCCAGGAGGTGTCCTCGCTCCAGCTGGCGGCGTTGTCCCAGGTGTTGCCGCCGACGCCGTCACCGGCGACGTAGCCGGTGTAGGCGTAGTGGCGGATGAAGCGGTTGGGGTAGTTGGCGGACTGGAAGGAGAAGCCCTGTCCGCTGTGGCCGGCCTGCGGGCAGAAGGTCGCGTCCTGGTTGAACACGGCGGTGCCGTCACCGGCCGCGGTGTGCAGTTGGAAGCCGTAGTGGCGCAGGTACTGGCCGGGGGCGGCGGCCGACTCGAAGGTCAGGCAGGCGCTGTTGGCGAGGCCGGAGCGGACGATCCAGGTGGCGTCGGTGCGGTCGGCGGCGGAGCTGGCGGAGCTGAGCGGGGAGATCGCCACGGTGCTGTCGGCGTTGTGCCGCAGGTAGTCGCCGGTGCAGCAGGCGGTGGTGGCCTTCAGCGAAACCCGGGAGCCGACCGCCAGGTTGCTCGAAGTGACGGCTGCGGCCTGGTAGTTGACGGCGTTGAGGTTGGCCTGCACGGCGTTGTCGGTGGCGTCGGTGGGGTAGCCGGAGGTCATGACGCCCTCGTAGAAGGTGCCGCTGGAGGACTTGCTGTTGTCGCCGCCGATGCCGAGGATGATCGCGCCCTCCTTGTGCATCGGGTTGTAGCCGGAGACGTTCGGGCGGACGCCGTTGTAGTACGTGGACAGGCCGCCGGACTGGGCGTTGCCGGCCTTGATCGCCCACAGGTTGGGGGCGCCCTTGACCATGGCGGTCAGGAAGCGGTGGCTGACGCTCGGGTCGCCCGCGTTGTAGCCCGCGTTGACGCCGGAGAACAGGCCGTTCTCCAGGTCGGCCATCACCCAGGGGCCCTTGCCGGTGCCGGAGCCCCAGATGGTGCTGTCGCCGAAGTAGATGGCCTCCATGTGGCCGTTGCCGGTGTCGAGGTTGTTGGTCTCGGCGTTGCCGTAGTCGAAGCAGCAGCCGCCGCCGAAGTGGGTGCCGTCGAGGACGGCGTACATGCCCTCGGGCTGGTCGCCGGTGGCGATGCCGTTGGTCTTGTTGTTGCGGTAGCCGGTGCCGGCGGCCACGTAGACGCCGTACGCCTTGTGCCCGGCGACGGTGACGGGGGCGGCGGTGGCCGGGGCGAGGTTGTCGGGGCCGCCCGCGGCGCCGCCGGCGGGGGCCTGGGTGAGGCTGTTGCCGCGGCCGGACTGGTCGTAGATGACGGTGATGACGCAGGTGGTGCCGGCGCAGAAGGAGTCCTGGGCGGCGGCGTTCGCGTAGCCGCCGGTGCTCAGGACGCCGATGTCCTTGGTCGCGCCGTCGGAGGCCCGGCGGACCTGGTAGAGCGCGCCGCCGTACCCGCCGTACAGGGCCCGGGTGGTGGAGTGGGCCGCCACGCAGGGCGTTCCGCCGGAGGCGTAGAGGTCGCACGGGCCCTGGGTGGCGGCCTGGGAGGCCGTCTCGGTGCCGGCGATCAGCGCGGCGGTCAGGGCCGTGGTGGCGCCGACCGCGAGCAGGGTGCGCCGGGCGCGGCGCAGCCAGGTGTGGACGGTCAAGGGTGGGCTCCTCGCTGGTGGGTGGGGGTGCGGGGCGGGCTGGGCCCGGGCGGCCGCCCTGATTGTTAGCGCTAACAATTCGCCCTGGACCAAACCCGAACCGGTTGGGGCAGTGGGGAGTTCGGCTCATCGGCGGCCGGGCATCACTCTGGAGGCTCGCCCTGTCCCCGTCAAGGCCCCCGGCCGGATTCGCCCCCACCTGCGGCGGATCGGCACGACGGTGGCGCAGCACCCTTGCCCCGCCGGTTGTTATCGCTCACAATGCCCGGGCCGCAGCCGTCCGGCCCCTCCCCCCTCGGCGGTTTCCAGGGGCGGGGCCGGACGGTCGGGTTCGGAGAGGGACGCGGGCCCGGCGGGCTCGGCTCAGCCGGTTCGGTTCGGCCGGATTCGGTTCGGCTGGCTCGGCTCAGCGGGCTCGGCTCAGCGGGTGGCGGCGAGGGCCTCGGCGACGGTGGTGGACAGCGGGGTGGTGGGGCGGCCGATCAGGCGGGCGAGGTCGCCGCTGCCGCCGGCCAGCAGGCCGCGGGCGATGCCGGAGACGTCGACGTCGACCAGGATCTCGGCGAGCTGCGGGGGCAGGCCCGCGCCGGTGAGCACGCCGAGGTTGGCCTCGGCCGGCAGCTCGTGGTGGGCGACCTCGCGGCCGCTCTGCCGGGACAGTTCGGCGGCGTACTCCTCGAGCGTCCAGGCGGTGTCGCCGCTGAGCTCGTAGACCCGGTTCGTGTGGCCCTCGCCGGTCAGCACCTCGGCCGCGGCGGCGGCGTAGTCGGCGCGGGTCGCGGTGCCGATCCGGCCGCCGGCGGTGCTGCCGGCCACGCCGTGCTCCAACTGGACGGGGATCAGCGCGGTGTAGTTCTCGGTGTACCAGCCGTTGCGCAGGAAGGTGTACGGCAGGCCGGAGTCGAGGATCAGCTGCTCGGTGGCCTTGTGCTCGTCCGCGAGCCGGAAGTCGGCGTCCGGGCCGCCCAGCACCCCGGTGTAGACCAGGCGGGCGGCTCCGGCGGCCTTGGCGGCCTCGATCACGGCGGTGTGCTGGGCGGTCCGGCGGCCGACCTCGCTGCCGGAGATCAGCAGCACGGTGTCGCCCGGGCGGATCGCGGCGGCCAGCGTCTGCGGCCGGTCGTAGTCGGCCTCCCGCAGTTCGACGCCGCGGGCGGCCAGGTCGGCGGCCCGGCCCCGGTCGCGGACGGCGGCGGCGACCTCGGCGGCCGGGACGCGGGCCAGCAGGGCGTCGATGACGAGGCGGCCCAGCTGACCGGTGGCTCCGGTGACGACGATGCTCATGGTGATGCTGCTCCTGGGGTGGGACGACGGCTTTCGCACCCACCGTAGGAAAGTCACTAACGAATCGGAAGTACCCACTTGTGGGTAAGCTACTTCCATGAACCTCAGGGTGAAGGAACTGACCGGCGGCCTCCTGCCGGACGTCAACTCGGAGTGCTGCGCCTCCCGGGGCGTCCTGGAGCACGTCACCAGCCGCTGGGCGGTGCTGGTGCTGGCGGTCCTGCTGGACGGCACCCACCGGTTCAGCGAGCTGCGCCGCGCGGTGGGCGGGGTGAGCGAGAAGATGCTCGCCCAGACCCTGCAGACCCTGGAGCAGGACGGCCTGGTCCTGCGGGAGGCGTACGCCGTCATCCCGCCGCGCGTCGACTACTCGCTGACGCCGCTCGGCGAGGAGGCCGCCCAGCACGTCTGGACGCTGGCCCGCTGGGCCGAGTCGCGCGTCCCGGAGGTGCTGGCGGCCCGGGCGGCGCACGCCGAGCAGGCATCGCAGACGGCGCAGACCCAGCAGGCATCGCAGGCCGGGCGGGCGCCGCAGACCGGGCGGCCCGGGCGGACGAAGAGCGCCCGCTGAGGGGTCGTCACTCCCCCGGCGCGGTGCGCGCCGGGGCGGTGCGCTCCGGCACGGTGCGCAGGAAGCGGTGCAGTGAGGCGGCGGTCGCGGCGACGAACGCGTCCCGCTGCGGCTGCGGGACGACGTCCAGCGACAGGTACGGGTTGAGGTCCTCCAGCTCCACCAGCAGGAGCTCGCCCGTCGCGGTGCGGCAGGCGTCGACCCGCTGGATGCCGTGCTCGATGGTGTTCCAGTCGATGAAGCGGCGGGCGAAGTCCAGGTCGGGCCCGGTCGGCCGGTAGGGCGTCAGCTCCCAGCGGCGGGCCGGGTCGGGGGCGTGCAGGGCGTACTGGAAGGCGTCGTCGACGAAGTAGAACGAGACCTCGTAGCGGAAGTCGATCAGCGGCTGGACGAGCATGCCGTCCAGGGGCGGTCGCGTGGACGGGTCGGTCAGCTGCGCGCGGTCGAGCACGGACAGGCCGATCGAGTCGGCGCCGGCCTTGGGCTTGACCACGTACCGCTCGGCCGGCGGCAGCAGGTGGAGGTCGGCCGGGCGGTCGACGGTGGGGATGACCGGGTGGCCGGCCGCGGTCAGTTCGAGCAGGTAGTCCTTGCCGGCCATGTCGCCGCGGCCGGTCAGCGGGTTGTAGACCCGGGTGCCGCGTTCGGCGGCCCGGCGGCGGAAGGCGTCGAACTGCTCGCGGTAGTGCAGCACCGGGCCGCTGTTGCGGATCACGACCGCGTCGAAGCCGTCCATCAGTGCGGCCGCGTCCCGCGGGTGGCACAGCGCCAGGTCGAACTCCTCGCGCAGCCGCGAGGTCAGGAAGACGTCCTCGTCGCCGTACCGGCGTCCCTGCGCCGGGTAGGCGAGGTCGGTGACGAACAGGATCCCGGAACGCTCGCGCACGCTGCCGTCCTCTCCCGGTGGGCGAGCGGCCACTCTACGCGGCCCGTCCCGGCCGCCGGCAGGGGCCCGGCGGTGCGCCCCGCGCCCTCGGCGGCGGGGTGGGGACACGGGTCGCGGCGGGGCGTACGGCGGGCGCACGGGGGCACGGCGGGTGCGGGAGGGGCGCAGGGGGTCGCGGGGAGAGCGCCGGGGTGGGCCGGGAGCGATTCGGGCGATAGTGGGGCGGATCAGGACGGGTCGGGCGCCCGATGGTCGCGTACGGGCGGAAACGGGCGCCACGGCATATGACTGGGGCTTTTTCGTATTCGCTCATCTGAATGATTACGCGGCGGTAACAGAGCGATCGCCGATAGCGGCCTCGACCCGTCCAATGACGTGATAGGAATAGATATGTTTTTCGGGGGTAGTCGTGCGCCGGCGGATGTCATATACGCCGGGTTGTGCGCCGGACGGATTTCGGGCGTCCATGATCGGGGTGCTGTCACCCCCGCATCGTGAGACGCTCGAAAGCCGGAACGGGGAACACCGGAACGATCCGCACGGGGGCGGTGGCGGGCGGTCCGACGAAAGGGGTCCGGGGGTGGTCCGACAGGGGCGCCGAGCGGGCTCGGAACAGCAACCGACACAAGGCGATGCAAGGGGTGGGCAACGTGAGCAATCCTTTTGACGACGAATCCGGACGCTTCCTGGTGCTGGTGAACCCGGAGGCGCAGTACTCGCTCTGGCCTGCGCACATCGACGTTCCGGGCGGTTGGGAGCAGGTGGGCCCCGAGGGGTCGCGGCAGGAGTGCACGGACCTGATCGACCGGGTCTGGACCGACATGCGCCCGGCCTCCCTGGTGGCAGCCATGGAGTCCGACACCGACTGACGCTTGATCAGATCATCTGATTTAAAGGATTGCTGACGCGGGCCGGACGGCACGTTCCGCGGCCCGTCGGCAATCCCCTTCATTCAGTGGGAATTCACCCCGCGGACGCCCCTGGGCCGACCGCGCGGTCGGCCGTTCCCGCAGCCGTTCCCATTCGTCGCTGGAAACCCCCACCGAAGGTGTCGTCGGCATGTCTGAATACCGTCCCGTCCCCTCGCCCGAAACCGCCCCGGAACTGCCGGAACCGCTGCCGGAGCTGCCGGAACTGCTGGAGCTGACCGCCGCCCAGCAGGGGGTGCGGTACGGCCAGCTGGTCGACCCGGACAGCGCGAAGTACAACATCGGCGAGTGCCTGGAGATCCGCGGCGGGCTCGACGAGGAGCTGTTCGCCGCGGTGGTGGACCGGGTGGTGCACCACTGCGACAGCCTGAACGCGGTGCTGGTCGAGCGGGACGGCGCGGTGCGCCAGCGGGTGGTGCGGCCGGAGGGCGTGCGGGAGCGGCTGCGCCGGGTGGACCTGGGCGGGGAACCGGACCCGGTGGCGGCGGCGGAGCGGTACATGGCGCGGGACATGGCCGCCGTCGACGACCTCGCGGCGCCCTCGCACCACTGGGCGCTGCTGCGGCTCGGGCCCGGACTGCACTACTGGTACGTCCGCTACCACCACATCTCGATGGACGGGCTGAGCGGCGCGGTGGTGGCCCGGGCGGTGGCCGAGCTGTACACCCGGGCGGCGGGCGGGGCGGAGCCGGTCGAGGTCGCGGGGCCGGTGGGCGGGCCGCTGCGGGCGCTGGTGGCGGAGGAGGCGGCCTACCGGGCCTCGGAGCAGTACGCGGCGGACCGGGCGTACTGGGTGGGCCGGTTCGCCGACCGGCCGGCCGACGCCGGTGCGGGCACCCTGCTGCGGCGGCGCACCGACGCCGGTGCGGGTACGCCGCTGCGGCGGCGCACCGACGGGGCCCCGGCGGGCGGGGGCGGGGCGCTGCACACGGGCGGGACGATGCCGCTGCCGGTGTTCGAGGGCCTGCGGCGGCTGGCCGCCGAGCACCGCACCACCTGGAGCGCCGTACTGGTCGCGGCGGTCGCCGCGTACGCGGCGCGGGTGGCCGGGCGGTCCGAGGTGTGCCTGGGGTTGGCCTCGCACGGGCGGCCGGGCCGGTTCCGGGAGGCGGTGGGGATGACCGCCACCGTGCTGCCGCTGCCGCTGGCGGTGGAGCCGGGGGCGACGGTGGGCGGCCTGGTGCGGGCCGTGGCCGCGGAGATGCGCGGCGCGCTGCGGCACCGGCGCTTCTCGCGCGCCGAGCTGGCCCGGGCGTTGAACCTGGCGGACGGCGGGGCGCGGCTGACCGACCTGGTGGTGAACGTCATGGGCTACGACTACGGTCTGGACTTCGCGGGCAGCCGGGCCACCTCCCGGGTGCTGTCGATCGGCCCGGTGGACGACGTGTCGCTGTTCGTCGCCGAGCGGGCCGAGGGGACGGGTCCGCTGATCGGTTTCGACACCGACCCGGGGCTGTACCACCCCGAGGACGTGCGGCTGCACCAGCGGGCGGTGTCCGGTTTCCTGGCGGCGTTCGCCGCGGCGGACGCGGACGCGGCGGTGGACGGCCTGCCGCTGGTGGACGCGGAGCAGGCCCGGCGGCTGGTGGAGCAGGGGCGGGGCGCCGCGCTGCCGGACCCGGCCGCGGGCGGGCTGGCGGCGGCGTTCGCGGCCCGGGCGGCGGCCGGCCCGGACGCGCCGGCCGTGGTGGACGGCGACGCGGTGCTGAGCTACCGGGAACTGGCCCGGCTGGCGGCCGGGTTGGGCGGGGCGCTGGCCGGGCACGGGGTCGGCCCGGAGGACGGGGTGGGGGTGCTGCTGGGGCGGTCGGCCGCGGTGGTGACGGCCTCGCTGGGCGCGGTGTCCGCGGGCGCGGTGTACGTGCCGATGGACCCGGACTGGCCGGCCGAACGGCTGGAGCGGGTGGCCGGGGTGGGCCGGGTGCGGGCGCTGGTGGTGGACGCGGCGGCGGCCGGGACGGACTGGGTGGCGGGGGCGGCCGGGCGGCTGCCGGTGCTGGTGGTGGACCGGTCGGGCGCGGTGCTGGACGGCGCGCCGCCGCGGCCCGGCCCGCTGCCGGGGGCGGTGCCCGGCGGGCGGCTGGCGTACACGGTGTTCACCTCGGGTTCGACCGGTCTGCCCAAGGGCGTCGGGGTGAGCCACGCCGACGTGCTGGCGCTGGCTGCGGACGGGGCGTGGGCGGACGGGGCGGTGGACGCGGTGCTGATGCACTCGGCGTACGTCTTCGACGCCTCGACGTTCGAGGTCTGGGCGCCGCTGCTGAACGGCGGCCGGGTGGTGGTCGCCCCGCCGGGAGTGCTGGACGCGGCCGGGCTGCGGGCGGCGGTGGAGCGGCACGGGGTGAGCGCGCTGTTCCTGACCACCGCGCTGTGCAACGAGATCGCCCGGACCGACCCGGGGGCGTTCGCGGGCCTGCGGCTGGTCGCGGCGGGCGGCGAGGCGGCCGCCCCCGGGGTGATGGGCGGGGTCGCCGCGGCCGCGCCGGACACCGCGGTGCTGCACGTGTACGGGCCGACCGAGACCACCACCTTCGCCACCCGCCACCGGGTGCGGCCCGGCGCGGACGGGGTGCCGCCGATCGGCCGGGCCCTGGACGGGATGCGGCTGTACGTGCTGGACGCGGCGCTGCGTCCCGTCCCGCCGGGCGTGGTGGGCGAGTTGTACGTGGGCGGGGCGGGGGTGGCGCGCGGCTACCTGGGCCGGCCGGGCCTGACCGCCGGGCGGTTCGTCGCGGACCCGTTCGCGGCGGACGGCTCGCGGATGTACCGCACCGGCGACCTGGTGCGCTGGACGGCGGACGGGGACGTCGACTACGCGGGGCGGGCCGACGGGCAGGTGAAGCTGCGCGGCTTCCGGATCGAGCCCGCCGAGGTGGAGAACGCGCTGCTGGCCCGCCCGGGCGTGCGGGACGTGCGGGTGCTGGTGCGCGAGGACGTGCCGGGCAACCCGCGGCTGGTGGCGTACGTGGTGCCGGAGCCCGGGGCCCGGGTGGAGGGCCCGGCGCTGGCCCGGGCGCTGGGCCGGGTGCTGCCCGCGTACACGGTGCCGGGCGCGTTCGTGCTGCTGGACGCGCTGCCGCTGAACGCCAACGGCAAGGTGGACCGGCGGGCGCTGCCCGCGCCGCCGCTCGCCGCCGCCGGGGGCGGCGCGCCGCGCACCCCGTACGAGGAGCTGCTGGCGGGGCTGTTCGCGGACGTGCTCGGGGTGCCCGCGGTGGGTGGGGAGGACGACTTCTTCGCGCTGGGCGGGCACTCGCTGCTGGCGACCCGGCTGGTGGCCCGGATCCGGGCGGCGACGGGGGCCGAGGTGGGGCTGCGCGAGGTGTTCGCGCACCCGACGGTGGCCGCGCTGGCGGCCGTGCTCGGCCCGGCGGGGGCGGGGCGGCCCGCGCTGGTGGCGGCGGGGCGGCCCGATCCGCTGCCGCTGTCGTTCGCGCAGCGGCGGCTGTGGTTCCTGAACCGGGCCGAGGACGCCGGGGACGTCTACAACGTGCCGCTGGTGCTGGCCCTGGACGGGCCGCTGGACGCGGCGGCGCTGAGCGGTGCGCTGGCGGACGTGCTGGCCCGGCACGAGAGCCTGCGCACGGTGCTGGCCGAGCGCGACGGCGTGCCCCGGCAGGTGGTGCTGGACGCGGCGGAGGCCGCGGCGCGGGTGCCGCTGGAGGTCGTCGAGGGCGTCCGGGCGGACGGGGACGGGGGCTCTCCGGCGGACGGGGACGGCTGGGTGGCGGGGGCGGTGCGGCAGGCGGCCGGGGCTCCCTTCGACCTGACCGCCGACCTGCCGGTGCGGGCCCGGCTGCTGCGGACCGGACCGGAGCGGCACGTGCTGGTGCTGGTGCTGCACCACGTGGGCGCCGACGGCTGGTCGCTGGCCCCGCTGTGCCGGGACCTGGCGGCCGCCTACCGGGCCCGGACCGGCGGCGGCGTGCCCGAGTGGCCCGCGCTGCGCGTCCAGTACGCCGACTACGCGCTGTGGCAGCGCGAGCTGCTCGGCGCCGAGGACGACCCGGAGTCCCTGGCGTCCCGTCAACTCGCTTTCTGGCGCGGGGCGCTGGCCGGCCTGCCCGGGCCGGTGGCGCTGCCGCTGGACCGCCCCCGCCCGGCGGTTCCCGGGCACCGGGGCGGCGCGGTGCCGTTCGAGCTGCCCGCCGAGGCGTACGCCGGGCTGGTCCGGCTGGCCCGGGAGAGCGGCTGCACGCCGTTCATGGTGCTGCACGCGGCGCTCGCGGTGACGCTGCACGCGCACGGCGCGGGCACCGACGTCCCGCTGGGCACGGCGCTGGCCGGGCGCACCGAGGAGGCGCTGGACGAGCTGGTCGGCTTCTTCGTCAACACCGTGGTGCTGCGCACCGACCTGTCCGGGGACCCGACGTTCCGTGAACTGCTGGGCCGGGTGCGGGAGTTCGACCTGGCCGCGTTCGGCCACGCCGACCTGCCGTTCGAGCGCCTGGTGGAGGACCTCAACCCGGACCGCTCCGGCGGCCACCACCCGCTGTTCCAGACCATGCTGGTGCTGCAGAACCAGCGGGCACCCGAGCTGGACCTGCCCGGCGTGACGGTGCGGGACCTGTCCGGGGCGCCGACGACCAGCAAGTTCGACCTGACCTTCTCGCTGACCGAGACCCGGGCCGGGGCGGAAGCCGGGGCCGGGGCGGAAGCCGGGGCCGAGGCGAAGGCCGAGACCGGGGCCGGAGCAGAAACCAGGGCCGAGAGCGGGGCCGGGGCCGGGGTCCGGGCCGGGGATGGCGGGGCGGGTGGCGGAACGGTTCGGCTGGGCGGGCACCTGGAGTACGCCGCCGAGCTGTTCGACGCGGGGACGGCGCGGGCGCTCGCGGACCGGTTCGCGCGCGTCCTGGCGCTGGCCGTCGCGGACCCCGACCGGGCGGTCGGGGACTTCGACCCGCTGACCGGGCCGGAGCGCGAGCGGCTGCTGGCGGGCGGGCGCGGCGAGCAGCGTCCGCTGCCCGGGCTGAACGTGCCCGAGCAGGTCGCCCGGTGGGCGGCCCGCACGCCCGGCGCGCCCGCCGTCCGGGACGCCCGTACCCGGCTCACGTACGCCGAGCTGGACGCCCGGGCGGACGCGCTGGCCGCCGTGCTGCGCGGGCGCGGTGCGGGCCGGGGTGCGCTGGTGGCGCTGGCCGCGGCGCCCTCGGTGGAGGCCGTGGTGGGCATGCTCGCGGTGCTGCGGGCGGGCGCCGCCTACCTGCCCGTGGACCCCGGCTACCCGGCCGCGCGGATCGGGCAGATGCTGGCGGACGCCCGGCCCGCGCTGCTGCTCACCGGGCCGGACGTCCCGGCCGCGGTGTCGGCGGCGGCGACCGGGGTGCCCCGCCTCGCGCTGGACGCCCCGCTGCCGCCGGCCCCGGCGGGCCGCGGCGGTCCGGCCGGTCCGGCCGGTCCGGCGGAGGCCGCGTACGTGATCTACACCTCCGGGTCGACCGGCCGTCCCAAGGGCGTGGTCGTCCCGCACCTGGCGCTGGCCAACCACATGGCGTGGATGGCCCGGCACCTGGGGCTGACCCCGGACGACCGGGTGCTCGCCCGCACCTCGACCAGCTTCGACGCCTCGGTGTGGGAGCTGTGGCTGCCGCTGACCTGCGGCGCGGAGGTGTGCGTGGCCCCGGCCGGGGCCAACCGGGAGCCGCGCGAGCTGCTCGACTGGATGCGCCGCTCCGACGTGACGGTGGCCCAGTTCGTGCCCTCGCACCTGGCGCTGGTGCTGGGCGAGGGGGGCGGCCGGGGCGGGGCGGAGCGGCCGTCGGCCGGGCTGCGGGCGGTGCTGTGCGGCGGGGAGGTGCTGCCCCGGGGGCTGGCCGAGGCCGTCGCGGGGCGCTGGGGGGTGGCGGTGCACAACCTGTACGGGCCGACCGAGGCGACCATCGACGCGACCGCGCACCGGGTGGCGGGGCCGGTGGCGGGCGGCTCGGTGCCGATCGGCCGGGTGGTGGACGGGATGCGGGCGTACGTGCTGGACGGGCGGCTGCGGCCGGTGCCGGCGGGGGTGGCCGGGGAGCTGTACCTGGCGGGGGCGAACCTGGCCCGGGGGTACCTGGGGCGGCCGGGGCTGACGGCGGAGCGGTTCGTGGCGGACCCGTTCGGGGCGGACGGCTCGCGGATGTACCGGACCGGCGACCTGGTGCGGTGGGGTGCGGACGGGCTGCTGCAGTACGTGGCGCGGGCCGACGAGCAGGTGAAGCTGCGCGGGTTCCGGGTCGAGCCGGGCGAGGTGGCGGCGGCGCTGCTGGCGCTGCCGGGGGTGGCGGCGGCGTGCGCGGTGGTCCGGGAGGACGTGCCGGGGCGGCCGCGGCTGGTGGGGTACGCGGTCGCGCCGGGGGTGGCGGCGGGGGCGTTGCGGGGGCGCTGGCCGGGGTGCTGCCCGGGTACCTGGTGCCGGAGGCGGTGGTGGTGCTGGAGGCGCTGCCGGTGCTGCCCAACGGGAAGGTGGACCGGTCGGCGCTGCCGGTGCCCGCGGAGGGGGCCGGGGGCGCCGGGGCGGGGCGGGCGCCGCGCACGGTGCGCGAGGAGCTGTTGGCGGGGATCTTCGCGGAGGTGCTGGAGCGGGCGGAGGTCGGGCCGGAGGAGGGCTTCTTCGAGCTGGGCGGGCACTCGCTGCTGGCGATGCGGGTGGTGGGCCGGGTGCGGTCGGTGCTGGGCGCGGAGCTGGCTGTCCGCACGCTGTTCGAGCACCCGACGGCGGCGGCGCTGGCGCGGGTGCTGGAGCCGGCCGCGGAGTCGGGCCGGCCGCCGGTGCGGGCGGTGGAGCGGTCCGGTCCGGTGCCGCTGTCGTTCGCGCAGGGCCGGCTGTGGTTCCTGAACCGGATGGAGGGGCCGGGTTCGGCGTACAACCTGCCGCTGGTGCTGGAGTTGCGCGGTGCGCTGGACCCGGAGGCGCTGGGCGGGGCGCTGCTGGACGTGGTGGGGCGGCACGAGTCGCTGCGCACGGTGTTCCCGGAGCGGGACGGGGTGCCGCACCAGGTGGTGCTGGACGCGGCGGTGGCGGTGCCGCGTCCGCCGGTGGAGAGCACGGCGCCGAAGGACCTGGAGGCGGCGGTGCTGGCGGCGGTCGGCGAGCCGTTCGACGTGCTGGTGGACCCGCCGCTGCGGGTGCGGCTGCTGCGGGCCGGCGCCGGAGCACCACGTGCTGGTGCTGGTGCTGCACCACATCGCGGGGGACGGCTGGTCGCTGGGGCCGCTGGTGCGGGACCTGGGGGCGGCCTACCGGGCCCGGCTGGCGGGCGGCGTTCCGGAGCCGGCGGCGGGGCGGGCGTTGCAGTACGCGGACTACGCGTGCTGGCAGCGCGAGCTGCTGCGGGAGGACGGGGCGCTGCTGCGGGAGCAGTTGGCGCACTGGCGGGGGGCGTTGGCGGGGCTGCCGGGGCTGGTGGAGCTGCCGTGGGACCGGCCGCGGCCGGCGGTGGCGGATCCGCGCGGGGCGTGGTGGAGTTCGAGGTGCCGCCGGCGCTGCACGCGGCGCTGCTGGGGTTGGCGCGGTCGGCGGGCGGGACGCTGTTCATGGTGCTGCGGGCGGCGGTGGCGGCGCTGCTGTCCCGGCACGGGGCGGGCGAGGACGTGCCGCTGGGGGCGCCGGTGGCGGGGCGGACCGACGAGGCGCTGGCGGACCTGGTGGGGTTCTTCGTGAACACGCTGGTGCTGCGCACCGACCTGTCGGGGATCCGACGTTCCGTGAACTGCTGGGCCGGGTGCGGGAGTTCGACCTGGCGGCGTTCGCGCACCAGGACGTGCCGTTCGAGCGGCTGGTGGAGGAACTGAACCCGGTGCGGGCCCGGGACCACCACCCGCTGTTCCAGACCGTGGTGGTGCTGCAGAACCAGCGGGCGGCCCGGCCGGAGCTGCCGGGGCTGGCGGTGGAGCAGCGGCTGGTGCACAACGGGCTGAGCAAGTTCGACCTGACCTTCTCCTTCGCCGAGGACACCGGGGGCGCCGGGGACGCCGGAGCACCGGGGCGGGCGGCGCCGGAGCCGCCGGGGCGGGCGGGCTGGCCGCGGGGCTGGAGTACGCCACCGCGCTGTTCGACCGTTCGACGGCCGAGGCGCTGGCGGCCCGGCTGGTGCGGCTGCTGGAGCTGGTGGCGGCCGAGCCGGACCGGCGGGTGTCAGGGTACGACCTGCTGACGGCCGGGGAGCACCTGCGGCTGTCGCGCTGGGGCACGGCGCGGGAGCTGCCCTCGGGGCCGGGTTCGGCGGTGGCGGGGACGCTGCCCGCGCTGTTCGGCCGGCAGGTCCGGCACGCGCCGGGCGCGCCGGCCGTGGTGGACGGCGGCGGGGTGCTGAGCTACCGCGAACTGGACGGGCTGTCGGCGGAGTTGGCGGGGGTGCTGGCCGGGCACGGGGTGGGTCCGGAGGACCGGGTGGGGGTGCTGCTGGGGCGTTCGGCGGCGCAGGTGACGGCCTCGCTGGGGGCGGTGCGGGCGGCGGCGGTGTACGTGCCGCTGGACGCGCGCTGGCCGGGCGAGCGGTTGGACCGGGTGGCGCAGGTGGCGGGGCTGCGGCTGCTGCTGGTGGACGAGGAGGGGGCCGGGTCGCCGTGGGTGGCGGAGCGGGGCCTGCCGGTGGTGGTGCTGGACCGGTGCGGGCGGGTGCTGCGCGGCGCGCCGCCGCGGCCGGGGCGTCCGGCCCGGGTGGCGGGCCCGGAGGCGCTGGCGTACGTGATGTTCACCTCGGGTTCGACCGGTCTGCCCAAGGGCGTCGGGGTGAGCCACGCGGACGTGGCGGCGCTGGCCGCGGACGGGGCGTGGGCGGACGGGGCGGTGGACGCGGTGCTGATGCACTCGGCGTACGTCTTCGACGCCTCGACGTTCGAGGTCTGGGCGCCGCTGCTGAACGGCGGCCGGGTGGTGGTCGCCCCGCCGGGGCTGCTGGAGGCCCGGACGCTGGACGTGGCGGTGCACGAGCAGGGGGTGACGGCGCTGTTCCTGACCACGGCGCTGTTCAACGTGGTGGCGGAGACCGACCCGGGGGCGTTCGCGGGCCTGCGGGTGGTGTGCGCGGGCGGGGAGCTGGCCTCGCCGGACGCGATGCAGCGGGTGGCGGCGACCGCGCCGGACACGGCGGTGCTGCACGTGTACGGGCCGACCGAGACGACCACGTTCGCCACCCGCCACCGGGTCTCCCCCGGGCTGCCGGCCGGTCCGCCGCCGATCGGGCGGCCGCTGGACGGGATGCGGCTGCACGTGCTGGACGCGGCGCTGAACCAGGTCGCGCCGGGCGTGGTGGGCGAGTTGTACCTGGCGGGCCGGGGCGTGGCGCGCGGCTACCTGGGCCGGCCGGGGGCGAGCGCGGAGCGGTTCGTGGCGGACCCGTTCGCGGCGGACGGCTCGCGGATGTACCGCACCGGCGACCTGGTGCGCTGGACGGCGGACGGGGAGGTGGCGTACGTCGCCCGGGCCGACGGGCAGGTGAAGCTGCGCGGCTACCGGGTGGAGCCGGGCGAGATCGAGGGCGTGCTGGCGGCGCTGCCGGAGGTCGCGGACGCGTTCGTGCTGGTGCGCGAGGACGTGCCGGGCGACCGGCGGCTGGTGGCGTACGTCGTCCCGGCGGCCGGGGCCGCGCCGCGGCCGGCGGAGCTGGCGCGGGCGGTGGGCCGGGTGCTGCCGGGGTACATGGTGCCGGCGGCGGTGGTGCTGCTGGCGGCGTTCCCGCTGAACCCGAACGGGAAGGTGGACCGGGCGGCGCTGCCGGTGCCCGAGGACGGGGCGGGCGCCGGGGCGGGGCGGGCGCCGCGCACGGCCCGCGAGGAGCTGGTGTGCGGGCTGTTCGCGGACCTGCTGGGCCGGGCGTCGGTCGGTGCGGACGAGGACTTCTTCGCGCTGGGCGGGCACTCGCTGCTGGCGACCCGGCTGGCGGCCCGGCTGCGCTCGGTGCTGGACGTGGACACCGAGGTGCGGACGGTCTTCGAGCACCCGACGCCGGCCGCGCTGGCGGCGGCGCTGGACGGTGCGCGGGCCGAGCGGCCCCGGCTGGAGCGGGCGGCCGGGCGGCCCGATCCGCTGCCGCTGTCGTACGCGCAGCAGCGGCTGTGGTTCCTGCACCGCTTCGAGGGGCCGAGCGCGACGTACAACGTGCCGCTGGTGCTGCGGCTGGACGGGCCGCTGGACGCGGCGGCGCTGGGCCGGGCGCTGACCGACGTGGTGGGGCGGCACGAGAGCCTGCGCACGGTCTTCCCGGAGACGGGGGGCGTGCCCCGGCAGGTGGTGCTGGACGCGGCGGGCGCGGACCTGGACCTGACGCCGCGGGAGGTGGACCCGGCGCAGCTGGACGCGGTGCTGGCGGCCGAGACGGCGTACGCCTTCGACGTGGCGGTGCAGCGCCCGGTGCGGGCCCGGCTGCTGCGGCTGGGGCCGGACGCGCACGTGCTGGTGCTGCTGGTGCACCACGTCGCGGGCGACGGCTGGTCGCTGGCGCCGCTGTCCCGGGACCTGGGCGCGGCGTACCGGGCCCGGTCGGCGGGGCGGGCGCCGGGCTGGGCGGAGCTGCCGGTGCAGTACGCGGACTACACGCTGTGGCAGCGCGCCCTGCTGGGCGACGAGGGCGACCCGGCGGGGCTGGCGGCGCGTCAGCTGGCGTTCTGGGAGGAGGCGTTGGCGGATCTGCCGGACGTGCTGGAGCTGCCGGTGGACCGGCCGCGGCCGGCGGTGGCCTCGCACCGGGGCGACGCGTTCGCCTTCCCGGTGGACCCGGACACCCACCGGGCGCTGGACGCGCTGGCCCGCTCGCGCGGCTGCAGCCTGTTCATGGTGCTGCAGGGGGCGCTGGCGGTGCTGCTGCACCGGCACGGCGCGGGCGAGGACATCGCCCTGGGCACGCCGGTGGCGGGGCGCACCGACGAGGCGCTGGACGAGCTGGTGGGCTTCTTCGTGAACACGCTGGTGCTGCGCACCGACCTGTCGGGGGACCCGACGTTCGAGCAGGTGCTGGACCGGGTGCGGGAGTTCGACCTGGCGGCGTACGCGCACCAGGACGTGCCGTTCGAGCGGCTGGTGGACGCGCTGGAGCCGGAGCGGACCGAGAGCCGCCACCCGCTGTTCCAGGTGATGCTGGCGCTGCAGAACAACGCCGGGGCGGAGCTGGAGCTGCCGGGGCTGGTGGTGGCGCAGCAGCCGGTGCGCACCGGGATCAGCAAGTTCGACCTGACCTTCACCTTCGCCGAGCGCCGGGACGGGCGGGGCCGCCCGCTGGGGCTGGACGGGACGCTGGAGTTCGCCGCGGACCTGTTCGAGCCGGCCACGGCGCGGGCGCTGGCGGAGCGGCTGGTGCGGCTGCTGGGCGTGCTGGCGGCCGATCCGGGGCTGCGGGTGGGCGCGGTGCCGGTGCTGGACGGCGCGGAGCGGGCGGCGCTGGCCGAGGCGGCCCGCGGGCCGGTGCGGGCGGTGGCGGAGCGGTCGGTGCCGGGGGCGTTCCGGGCGCAGTGCGCGCGCACCCCGGACGCGCTCGCGGTGCGGGCCGGCGCGGCGTCGTTGACCTTCGCGGAGCTGGACGCGCGTTCGGACGCGCTGGCGCGGCGGCTGCGCGGGCGCGGGGTGCGGCGCGGGGACGTGGTGGCGCTGGCGATGCCGGGCACCGCGGAGCAGGTGGTGGCGATGCTGGCGGTGGCGAAGGCGGGCGCGGCGTGGCTGCCGCTGGACCCGCAGTACCCGGCGGGGCGGCTGCGGTTCGTGGTGGAGGACGCCCGGCCGGTGCTGCTGCTGGCCCCGGCGGGGGTGCTGGCGGCGCTGCCGGAGCTGCCGGTGCCGGTGCTGGCGCTGGACGGCGGCGGGGCGCCGGACGGGGCCGGGGAGGTCCCGGAGGTGGCGCTGGTGGACCCGGCGCCGCTGGACGCCGCGTACGTGATCCACACCTCGGGTTCCACCGGCCGTCCCAAGGGGGTGCTGGTCACCCACGCGGGGCTGGTCAACCACATGGCGTGGCTGGCCGGGCACCTGGGCCTGACCGGGGCGGACCGGGTGCTGGCCAGGACCTCGCCGAGTTTCGACGCCTCGGTGTGGGAGACCTGGCTGCCGCTGCTGCACGGCGGGGCGACCTGCCCGGTGCCGCCGGAGCTGAACCACGACCCGGCCGGGCTGCTGGCCCGGATGCGCGCCGAGGGCGTGACGGTGGCCCAGTTCGTGCCGTCGCTGCTGGCGCTGGTGCTGGGCGAGACGGAGCGGGAGGCGGCGCCGGCCGCGCTGCGGGCGGTGCTGTGCGGCGGCGAGCCGCTGACCGGGGCGCTGGCCGGGCGGGCCGCGCGGGCCTGGGGCGTGGCGGTGCACAACCTGTACGGGCCGACCGAGGCGACCATCGACGCCACCGCGCACCGCTGGCGGCCCGCGGAGGACGGGGCGGGCGGCGTGCCGCTGGGGCGTCCGGTGGACAACCTGCGGGCGTACGTGCTGGACGACGCCCTGGGGCCGGTGCCGCCGGGGGCGGTGGGCGAGCTGTACCTGGCGGGTGCGGGCCTGGCCCGCGGCTACCTGGGGCGGGCGGCGCTGACCGGGTCCCGGTTCGTGGCGGACCCGTTCGCGGCGGACGGGACGCGGATGTACCGCACCGGCGACCTGGTGCGGCGGGGCGCGGACGGGCTGCTGCGCTACCTGGGGCGCGACGACGACCAGGTGAAGCTGCACGGCCTGCGGATCGAGCCGGGCGAGGTGGAGGCGGCGCTGACCGCGCTGGACGGGGTGGGCGCGGCCTGCGTGCTGGTGCGGGCGGAGCGGCTGGTGGCCTACCTGGTGCCCGCGGCGGGCGGCGCGCTGCCGTCGGACGCGGAGCTGCGGGCCCGGCTGGCGCAGGTGCTGCCGGCGGCGCTGGTGCCGGCGGTGTTCGTGCGGCTGGCGGCGCTGCCGCTGCTGCCCAGCGGGAAGGCGGACCGGCGGGCGCTGCCCGATCCGCCGCGGCCCGCGGCGGCGGTGGCCGGGAGCGGGGCGGGCCGGCCCGCGGCCGGGCCGGAGCGGGTGCTGTGCGAGGTGTTCGCGGGGGTGCTGCGGGTGCCGGAGGTCGGGCCGGAGGAGGACTTCTTCGCGCTGGGCGGGGACAGCATCCTGTCGATCCAGCTGGTCAGCCGGGCCCGGGAGGCGGGGCTGCTGGTCACCCCGCGCGACGTGTTCCTGCACCGGACGCCGCGGGCGGTGGCCGAGGTGGCCCGGGCGGCGGGCGCGGTGCCCGCGGCGGCGGCCGGGGACGGGACGGGCGCCATGCCGCCGACCCCGATCGCGGCCTGGTTCCTGGACCGGCCGGGCCCCACCGACGGCTACCACCAGTCCGTGGTGCTGCGCACCCCGGCCGGGGCGGACCGGGAGCGGCTGGCGGCGGCGCTGCAGCTGCTGGTCGACCACCACGACATGCTGCGGGTGCGGGTGACCCGGGCCGCGGGCGGTGCGGCGGCGCTGGAGGCGCTGCCGCGCGGGGCGGTGCCGGTCGGGCCGCGGCTGGTGCGGCTGGACGTGGCGGGCCTGGCCGAGCCGCGGGTGCGGGAGGTGCTGGCCGCCGAGGGCGAGCGGGCCCGGGGGCGGCTGCGGCCGACGCACGGCGGGGTGCTGGAGGCGGTGTGGTGCGACGCGGGGCCGTCCGCGCGCGGGCGGCTGCTGCTGCTGGTGCACCACCTGGCGGTGGACGCGGTGTCCTGGCGGATCCTGGTCGAGGACCTGGCGACCGCCTGGCGGGCGGTGTCGGGCGCGCCGGACGCGGTGCTGCCGCCGGTGGGCACCTCGTACCGGGCCTGGGCGCGGCTGCTGGCGGCGCAGGGCGCGGCCGGGGACCGGGCGGGCGAGCTGCCGCTGTGGGAGGCGGTGGCGCGGGCCGAGGAGCCGCCGCTGGGCGCCCGGGCGCTGGACGCGGCCCGGGACACGGCGGGGCGGACCCGGTCGCTGACCACCCGTCCGGCGGCCGGCTGCACCCGGGAGCTGCTGACCACGGCGCCGCAGGCGTTCCACGCCGGGGTGGACGACGTGCTGCTGACGGCGCTGGCGCTGGCGGTGCGTTCCTGGCGGGCGGAGCGGTCCGGGTCGGACGGGCGGGCGGGGGTGCTGGTGGGCCTGGAGAGCCACGGGCGCGAGCAGCTCGCCGAGGGCCTGGACCTGTCGCGCACGGTGGGCTGGTTCACCAGCCTGTACCCGGTGCTGCTGGACCCGGGGCCGCTGGACCCGCGGGCGCCGGGCCGGTTCGACGCCGGGCTGGTGGACCGGGCGGTGAAGAACGTCAAGGAGCAGCTGCGGGCGGTGCCGGACCACGGCGTCGGGTACGGGGTGCTGCGGCACCTGGACCCGGCCGCCCGGGGGCGGCTGTCCGGCGGGGCCGGGCCGCGGATCGGCTTCAACTACCTGGGCCGCCACCCGGCGCCCGGCGACGGCCCGGCGGCGGACTGGGAGGTGCTGCCGGACGGCGGCGCGCCGGCTCCGGCGGACCCGGGCATGCCGGTGCACCACGTGCTGGACGTCAACGCGCACACCGAGGACGGGCCGGACGGCCCGCGCCTGACGGCCCGTTGGACGTGGGCCGCCGACCTGCTCGGGGAGGCGGACGTGGCGGCGCTCGCGGACGCCTTCGACCGGGCGCTGCGGGCGGTCGCGGAGCACTCCGCGCAGCCCGACGCGGGCGGCTGGACGCCGTCCGACCTTCCCCTGGTCTCGCTGGACCAGGCCCAACTCGACCGACTGCAGAACAAGTGGGGTGGACGCGCATGACCGGGTTCCAGTTGGAGGACGTACTGCCGCTGACGCCGTTGCAGGCGGGCATGCTCTTCCACGCGCTGTACGACGCCGAGGCGGTGGACGTGTACACCTCGCAGTTCGTGCTGTCGCTGGAGGGCGGGGTGGACGCGGCGGTGCTGCGGGCGGCGCTGGGCGCGCTGCTGCGGCGGCACGCCAACCTGCGGGTGGGGTTCCTGCACGAGGACCTGGACCAGCCGGTGCAGGCGGTGGCGGCCGAGGTGCCGGTGCCGCTGCACGAGCAGGACCTGGCGGCCGCCGGGGGCGGGGCGGCGGCGGTGGAGGGGCGGCTGCGGGAGTTCCTGGCCGCCGACCGGGTGCGGCGCTTCGACCTGGCCTCCCCGCCGCTGATGCGCTTCGCGCTGCTGCGCACCGGCCCGGACCGGCACCGGCTGGTGATCACCGCGCACCACGTCCTGCTGGACGGCTGGTCGGTGCCGCTGCTGCTGCGCGAGCTGTTCGAGCTGTACGGGAGCGGGGGCGACGCGGCCGGGCTGCCCCGGGTCGCCCCGTACCGCTCCTACCTGGCCTGGCTGGCCGGGCAGGACCGGGGCGCGGCGCTGGACGCCTGGCGGGCGGCGCTGGCCGGGGTGGAGGCGCCGACGCTGCTGGCGGGGCGGGCGGCGGCCGGGGCGGCGGGCGCGGGCGAGCTGCCCGAGACGCTGGTGCTGGAGCTGGACGCGGCGGCCGCCGAGCGGCTGCGGGCCACCGCCCGGGCGCACCGGCTGACGCTGAACACGCTGGTGCAGGGCGCGTGGGGGCTGCTGCTGGCGCGGCTGACCGGCCGCTCGGACGTGCTGTTCGGGACGACGGTGTCGGGGCGGCCGCCGGAGCTGCCCGGGGTCGAGTCGATGGTCGGCCTGTTCATCAACACGGTGCCGGTGCGGTTGGCGGTGCGGCCGGGCGAGGGCCTGGCGGCGCTGCTGGCCCGGTTGCAGGACGAGCAGGGCGCGCTGCTGGGCAGCCAGCACGTGGGGCTGACCGACATCGCGGCGACCACCGGCCTGGACACCCTGTTCGACACCCTGCTGGTGTTCGAGAACTACCCGCTGGACCAGGAGGGCCTGCGGGCGGCCGGGCGGGCGCTGCCGGGCCTGGCCGTGACCGGCATGGCGGGCAGCGACGCCGCGCACTACCCGCTGACCCTGACGGTGGCGCCGGGCCGGACGCTGCGGATCACCTTCGCCTTCCGGCCCTCGGTGCTGGAGCGGCCGTGGGCGGAGCGGACGGTGGCCCGGCTGCGGCAGTTGCTGGAGGTGCTGGGCGGGGGCCTGGCGGGGCGGGCCGACGCGCTGCCGGTGCTGCTGGCGGGCGAGCGGGAGCGGCTGCTGGCCCGGGGCGCGGGGGCGGCGCTGCCGGCCGGCGTCGAGGGCACCGACCTGGCGGCGGCGGTGGCCCGGCGGGCGGCCGGGCGGCCGGGCGCGGTCGCGGTGGCCGGGGCGGGCGAGCACCTGACCTACCGTCAACTCGTGGATGTTTCGGACGGGTTGGCGGGTGCGCTGGCCGGTCTCGGGGTGGCCCCGGAGGAGGGGGTGGGCCTGCTGCTGGGCCGGTCGGCCGCGCAGGTCAGCGCGCCGCTGGCGGTGCTGCGGGCGGGCGGCGCGTACGTGCCGCTGGACCCGCGCTGGCCGGCCGAGCGGCTGGAGCGGGTGGCCGCGGCGGCGGCCCCGCGGCTGCTGGTGGTGGACGGGGCCAACGCCGGGCACCCGTGGGTGCGGGCGCTGGGGCCCGGGGTGCGGGTGCTGACCGTGGACGGCGCGGGCCGGGTGCTGGCCGGGGCGCCGGAGCGGCCCGGCGCGCTGCCCGCCCCGGCGGGCGGGCGGCGGCTGGCGTACGTGATGTTCACCTCCGGCTCGACCGGCCTGCCCAAGGCGGTGGGCGTCACGCACGCGGACGTGGCCGCGCTGGCCGCCGACCGGACCTGGGACGGGGACGGCGCGGGCGAGGCGGTGCTGCTGCACTCGGCGTACGTGTTCGACGCGGCGACCTTCGAGCTGTGGGTGCCGCTGCTGCGCGGCGGCCGGGTGGTGGTGGCGCCGGAGGGCGTGCTGCAGCCGGCGGCGCTGCGCGAGGCGGTGGAGCGGGACGGGGTGCGGGCGGCGTTCTTGACCACGGCGCTGTTCAACGTGGTCGCCGAGACCGACCCGGGCGCGCTGGGCCTGCTGCGGCTGGTGGCCTGCGGCGGCGAGGCGGCCGCGCCGGGGGTGCTGCAGCGCCTGGCGGCCGCGCACCCCGGCACCCGGGTGCTGAACGCGTACGGGCCGACCGAGGCCACCACCTTCGCGCTGCTGCACCGGGTGCCCGCCGCGGGCGCCCCGGCCGGGGCGCCGCCGGTCGGGCGGCCGCTGGACGGGGTGCGCGCCCTGGTGCTGGACGGCGCGCTGCGGCCGGTGCCGGACGGCGCGGAGGGCGAGCTGTACCTGGCGGGGCCGGGCGTGGCCCGCGGCTACCTGGGGCAGCCCGGGGCGACCGCCGCCCGGTTCGTCGCCGACCCGGCGGGCCCGGCGGGCTCCCGGATGTACCGCACCGGCGACCTGGTGCGCCGGTGCGCGGACGGGAGCGTCGCCTACGTGGGGCGGGCCGACCAGCAGGTGAAGCTGCGCGGCCACCGGATCGAGCCGGGCGAGGTGGAGGCGGTGCTGCGCGCCCACCCGTCGGTGCGGGCGGCCTGCGTCGTGGTCCGCGAGGACCGGCCGGGCGACCGGGCCCTGGTCGGGTACGCCGTCCCGGCGGCGGGCCGGACCGCGGACCCGGCGGCGCTGGCCGGGTACCTGGGCGGCCGGCTGCCCGCGTACCTGGTGCCCTCGGCGGTGGTGGTGCTGGAGGCGCTGCCGATGACCGCCAACGGCAAGCTCGACCGGGCCGCGCTGCCCGCCCCCGCGGCGGCCGCGCCGACCGGCGGCCGGGCGCCGCTGGAGGGCCGGGAGGAGATCCTGGCCGGGCTGTTCGCCGGGACGCTGGGCCTGCCCCGGGTCGGCGCGGACGACAACTTCTTCGCGCTGGGCGGCAATTCGCTGCTGGCGACGCTGCTGGTGGGCCGGATCCGCTCCGCGCTGGACACCGAGGCGCAGATCCGCACCCTGTTCGAGCACCCGACGGTCGCGGCGCTCGCCGCGGCCCTGCGCGACGCCGGGCGCCCGGCCCGCCCGGCGCTGCGCCGCGGCCCGCGGCCCGCCCGGCTGCCGCTCTCCCCCGCCCAGCAGCGGCTGTGGTTCCTGCACCGCCTGGACGGCCCGTCCGCGACCTACCACGTGCCGTTCGCGGTGCGCCTGGACGGGCCGCTGGACGTGGACGCGCTGCGGCTGGCCTGCCACGACGTGGTGGAGCGGCACGCCGCGCTGCGCACCGTCTTCCCGTCGGGGCCGTCGGGGCCGGACGGGCCGGACGGGCCGGTGCAGCGGATCGTGCCGGGCGCCGAGGTGCGGCTGCCGTTCGCGGTGGAGGACGTCGAGCCGGGCAAGTGCGCGGACCGGGTGGCCGCGGCGGTCGCCGAGCCGATCGACGTGGAGCGCGAGGTCCCGCTGCGGGCGGTGCTGCTGCGGGAGGCCGCCGACGCGCACGTGCTGGTGCTGGTGGTGCACCACATCGCCGCGGACGGCTCCTCGCTGGCGCCGCTCTTCCGCGACCTGGGGGCCGCCTACCGGGCCCGGCTGGCGGGCGGCGCCCCCGGTTGGGCGCCGCCGCCGGTCGACTACGCCGACTACACGCTGTGGCAGCGCGAGCTGCTCGGCGCCGAGGACGACCCGGAGTCCCTGGCGTCCCGTCAGCTGGATTTCTGGCGCGGGGCGCTGGCCGGCCTGCCCGAGCGGATCGAGCTGCCCTGCGACCGGCCGCGACCGGCCGGGGCCGGGCACGGCGGCGCCACCCACCACTTCACCGTGGACGCCGCCACCGCCGGGCGGATCACCGCGCTGGCCCGGGCCGGGCGGTGCAGCGAGTTCATGGTGCTGCAGGCCGCGCTGGCGCTGCTGCTGCACCGGCACGGCGCGGGCGAGGACGTCCCGCTGGGCACCGCGGTGGCCGGGCGCACCGACGAGGCGACCGCCGACCTGGTGGGCTTCTTCGTCAACACCCTGGTGCTGCGCACCGACCTGTCCGGGGACCCGACGTTCCGTGAACTCCTGGACCGCGTCAAGGAGTTCGACCTGGCCGCGTACGCCCACCAGGACGTGCCGTTCGAGCGGCTGGTCGAGCTGCTGAACCCGGCCCGGGCCGACCACCACCCGCTGTTCCAGACCATGCTGGTGCTGCAGAACCACTCCCCCGCCGCGCCCGCCGAACTCCCCGGGCTGGCGGTCCGCCCGGTGCCGGTGGACCTGGGCGCCAGCAAGTTCGACCTGTCCTTCACCTTCGTCGCGACCCCGGACGGCGCGGCCCCGGACGGCTCGGTCCCGGACGGCGCCGGGGGCCTGGCCGCCACCGTCGACTACGCGACCGCGCTGTTCGACGCCGACACCGTCCGGGCGCTGGCCGAGCGGCTGGTGCGGCTGCTGCGGGCCGTCACCGACGACCCCGGCCTGCCGCTGCACGCCTACCCGGTGCTCGACCCGGCCGAGCAGGCCCGGCTGGAGCGCTGGGGCACCGGCCCGCGGGCCGAGCCGCCCGCCGCCTTCCCGGAGCTGTTCGCCCGGCAGCTGCGCCGCACACCCGACGCGCCCGCCGTCCGCGACCCGCGCACCACCCTGACCTACCGTCAGCTCGACGCCCGCGCCGGGGCGCTGGCCCGCCGGCTGACCGCGCTGGGCGTCGGCCCCGAGGACCGGGTCGCGGTCGCGCTGCCCCGCGACAGCGGCCTGGCGGTGGCCCTGCTGGCCGTCCTGCGGGCCGGGGCCGCCTACCTGCCGCTCGACCCGGCCTACCCGGCGGCCCGGCTGGCGTACATGCTCGAGGACGCCGCGCCCCGGCTGCTGCTCACCACGCCCGAGGTGCACGCGGGCCTGCCGGGCTCGGCGGTGCCGCACCTGTACCCCGACGCGGCCGGCGGTGCTCCGGACGTGCCGCCGGGGCCGGAGCCCGCGGTGGACCCGGCCCACCCCGCGTACGTGATCTACACCTCGGGCTCGACCGGGCGGCCCAAGGGCGTGGTGGTCACCCACCGGGGCATCGCGGCGCTGGCGGGCACCCAGCGGGAGCGGCTGCGGGCGGGGGACGGGAGCCGGGTGCTGCAACTGGCGTCGGTGAGCTTCGACGCCGCGTTCTGGGAGCTGTGCATGGGCCTGCTGTCCGGTGCCTGCCTGGAGCTCGACACCCGTGAGGCGCTGCTGCCGGGCCCGGCGCTGGCCGCCCGGGTCCGCGAGCACGGCATCACCCACCTGACCCTGCCCCCGGCCGCCCTGGCCGTGCTGCCCGCCGGTTCGCTGCCCGCCGGGACCACCCTGGTGCTGGCCGGCGAGACCTGCCCGCCCGCGCTGGCCCGCGCCTGGGCCCCGGGGCGCTTCCTGGTCAACGCGTACGGCCCCACCGAGACCACGGTCTGCGCCACCATGAGCGGCTTCCGGCCCGCCGGAGCCCTCCCGGCCGGGGAGCGGCCGGACCGGGCGGTGCCGATCGGCGTTCCCGTGGACGGCACCCGGGTGCGCGTCCTGGACGCCCGGCTGTCGCCCGTCCCGCCGGGCGTGGTGGGCGAGTTGTACGTGTCCGGCGAGGGCCTGGCGCGCGGCTACCTGGGCCGCCCGGGCCTGACCGCGTCCCGTTTCGTCGCCGACCCGGCCGGGGCGCCCGGCGAGCGGATGTACCGCACCGGCGACCTGGCCCGCTGGCGCCGCGACGGGCAGGTGGAGTACGTCGGGCGCGCCGACGAGCAGGTCAAGCTGCGCGGTTTCCGGATCGAACCGGGCGAGGTGGAGGCGGCGCTCACCGCGCTGCCGGGCGTCGCGGCGGCCTGCGTCGTGGTCCGCGAGGACCGGCCGGGCGACCGGCGGCTGGTCGCGTACACCGTCCCGGACGGGCCGGACGGCGCCCCGACCGACGCCGCCGAACTGCGGGCCCGGCTGGCGGACGTGCTGCCCGGGCACCTGGTGCCCGCCGCGTACGTCCGGCTGGACGCGCTGCCGCTGACCCCCAACGGGAAGACCGACCGCCGCGCGCTGCCCGCCCCCGAGGGCCCGGCCACCGCCGGGCGGGGGCCGCGCACCGAGCGGGAACGGGTGCTGTGCGAGGTGTTCGCGCAGACCCTGGGCCTGCCCGGGGTCGCCGCCACCGACGACTTCTTCGCCTCCGGCGGCCACTCCCTGCTGGTGGTGACCCTCGCCCAGCGGATCGAGGAGCGCTGCGGCCGCCGCCTCTCGCTGCGCGCCCTGTTCGCGGCCCCGACCCCGGAGGGCGTCGCCCGCCTGCTGGACGGGCCCGCGCCCGGGTCCGGTGCGGGAGCGGAGGCGGTGGACTGGGCCGCCGAGGTGCGGCTGGCCCCCGACATCACCGGCACCGCCCGGCCCCGGGCTGACCGGCCCCGGGCCGTCCTGCCCGCTCCCGTGCCACTGCTGACGGGTGCCTCCGGGTTCCTCGGGGCGTTCCTGCTGCGCGACCTGCTGGAGGCGACCGGCGGGCCGGTGGACTGCCTGGTGCGGGCCGCGGACGAGCGGGACGGGGCGCTGCGGCTGGAACGGAACCTGCGGCGGTACGGGCTGTGGCGGGAGCACTACCGGGACCTGGTCCGCCCGGTGCCCGGCGACCTCGGCGCGCCCGGGCTGGGGCTCGACCCGCAGGCGCGGGCGGCGCTGCTGCGCCGGCTGGGGCCGGTCGTGCACAACGGGGCCCGGGTCAACTTCGCGGCGGGGTACCGGGAGTTGCGGGGCGCGAACGTCGCGGGCACCGAGGAGTTGCTGCGCCTGCTGGCGGACTCCCGCTCCCCCGGCCTGCACCACGTCTCGACCACCGGCGTCCACCCGGCGACCGGCGGCCCGGCCACCGTCACCGAACGCACCCCCGCGGGTCCGGTCGAGGCGCTGCCGGACGGCTACGCGCAGAGCAAGTGGGTCGCCGAGGGCCTGGTCGCCCTGGCCCGGGAGCGCGGCCTGCCGGTCACCGTGCACCGCCCCGGCCGGATCAGCGGCGACACCGCCACCGGGGCCTGCCAGGACCGCGACCTGCTCTGGCAGCTGATCAAGGGCTGCCTCCAGGCCGGAGCCGTCCCCGACCTGCCGCCCGGCTCCACCGGCTGGGTCCCGGTGGACTACGTCAGCGCCGCGATCACCGCGTTCGTGCTCGCCGCCCCCGCCGGCACCGGCACCTTCCACCTCACCCACCCCGAACCCCCGGACCTGGCCCAGGTGTTCGCCGCCGCCGAAACCCTCGGCTACCGCCTGCGCACCCTGCCCGCCGACCACTGGCGCGCCACCGTCGCCGCCCGCCACGACAACGCCGCCCAGCTCTTCCTCGGCGAGACCGGCCCCGCCCCGGAACCCGCGGCGGCCCGCCGCTTCGACTCCCGCCGCACCGCCGAGGCCGCAGCCCGCCTCGGCGTCCGCCCCGCCCCCCTGACCGAGGAGGTCCTCATCCGCTACCTGTCCTACTTCCGCACCACCGGCTTCCTCCCCGCCCCGGGCACCGCCTGACGGCCCGGCACCGTCCTGGCGGACCGGCACCGTCCCGGCGGATCGGGCAGACGGCCTGTCAGGTACCGAACAGTGCAAGTTCTGTCCGGAAGATGATCGTCAGCCTGACAGGCAGGCCCCTGACGTGCACGGTCGCAGGAACACCCCACTGCTTCCGGTCGGAATTGGTCTCTACCATTGTCCCGTCATCGCCTTCGGGGGATGCTCTTCGGCGAAGCGCCGGGCACAGGCCCGGCGCTCGCCGTCGAGAGGAAGACCCATGTCGATTCGCAAGGCGTTCTCCGCCGTCGCCGTGGCCGGTGTCGTGGCCGGCGGCGCCCTGGCCGCGGCCCCGGGCGCCCAGGCGGCCACCTACACCTACGTCGGCGTGTACCCCACCGCCGCCGCCTGCAACACGGCCGGCCAGGCGTACGTGAACAGCCAGCAGGCCGTCACCTACTTCTGTGACACCACCACCCCGACCGGCCCGGCGCGGCTCTCCGTGGTCCTGCGCTGAACCAGTGGCCCCCGCCGGGCCGGCGCTTCTTCCGCTGAGCCACCGGACCCGCTGCGGGCCGAGGCGCGGACGTGTCAGCGGACGTGTCAGCCGAAGACGAAGCGGGCGGCGGCCTCGGCGGGGGTGACCCCGTCGCGCCGTCCGGGGACGTCGTGGACGGCGGCGGCGCCTTCGGCCCGGAGCCGGTCGGCACCGGCGTCCCGGCTCATGACCGCGGCGTAGGCGCGGACGTCCGCGGCGGTGAGGTCGGTGCGGCCCCGCTCGGCGTACTGCCGGAGGAGGTCGGCGACCTCCGGGTCGAACCGCAGCACGGTCACCGGCACGCCGAAGCGCCCGGCCAGGTCGAGGAGCCGGGCGCGCGCCCGCGGCGTGACGTTCGTCGATTCGGCGACCGCGCTGCGTCCGGCGGCGAGCCTGGCGGCGATCCGGCGGTCCCGCTCCTCGAAGATCCGTGCGTCCGCGGCGTCGGAGTCCGCTCCCGCCGGTGCGGCGCCGAAGAGCTCCGCGCGGATCTCATCACTGGACACCACCGCGCCGGCGTCGATCCGCCCGCCCGCGACCAGTTCCCGAACGAAGCTGGTCTTGCCCGCGGCCGGCGGCCCCACCAGGACGACGAGCCCGACCGGCACCCGGACGACCGGCTCGGAGGCAGTGCGAGGACGTTCCGTCACGTCCCCATCCTGCCGGACCCGGCCACGCCCCGTCAGTCCCCGGCCCGCCGCCCGCCCCCGCTCCGGCACCGAGTCCCTCCGGGACGGGACGGCCGGGGCCCGTCCGGGCAGTCGTCCGGCGGCTCGCTTCCGGTCCGGTGGGGCGGCGTTCAGTGGTCGCGGGTGACGGACCAGGCCGGGAGGTGGGTGAAGAAGGCGACGGCTCCGGGGTGCCAGTGGTGCCAGCCGGCGGCCAGGGCGGCGGCGCGGTGGGCGTGGCGGGCGGCTTCGGCGGGGAGAGTGCGGTCGAGGTGGTGGGTGCGGGCGAGGGTGCGGAGGGTGGCGACGGCGGCCGGGTCGGGGGTGCCCAGGGCGGCGCGGAGGGCGGTGCGGGCGGCCGGGTCGTCGGCGGTGGCGGCCAGGAGGGCGTGGACGAGGTAGCTGTGGCGGCCGGAGCGGAGGTCGGTGCCGAGGGGTTTGCCGAGGGTGTCGGGGTTGCCGAAGAGGTCGAGCCAGTCGTCGTGGATCTGGTTGGCGGTGCCCAGGGCGGTGGCGTAGGCGCGCAGGTCGGCGTCGTGCGGGGCGGGGTCGGTGCCGGCGGCGAGCAGGCCGAGGCGGAGCGGGGCGAGGATCGAGTAGTGGGTGGACTTGTACTCGGTGACGGTGTGCAGGAAGGCGGTGTCGGGGGCGGGGTGGAAGTCGCGTTCGAGGTCGATGAGTTGGCCGTTGACGGCGGCGGCCGCGGCGTCGGTGGCGACGGTGGCCATGGCCAGGGCCCGGTCGGGGGGCAGGTCGCCGGTGAGCAGGGCCCGGACGGCGAGGAAGGCGGCCAGGTCGCCGGCCAGGACCGCGAGGGCGAGGGCGGTGTCGGGGTGGTCGGGGAATTCGGCGCGGTAGGCGTAGTAGGTGGACGGGCCGCCGCGGCGCAGGGGGGCGTCGTCGATGATGTCGTCGTGGATCAGGCCGTGGGTGTGCAGCAGTTCGACGCTGATCGCGGCGGCGTCCAGGCCGGGCGCCGGCCGGTCGGCGACCAGGGCGGCGGCTTCGTGCAGCAGCGCCACCCGGAGCCGTTTGCCGCCGCGCAGGGACAGCTCCCGCACCAGTTCGAGGGCCCGGGCCGGGAACCTGCCGTGCGGGGGCAGTCGGGCCCCGCCGCCCTCCGGGTCGGCCAGGGCGTCGAAGTGGGCCGCGAAGCGGGCTTCGAAGCGTTCCTGGTGGTCGGCGGCACGGCGTAGGGCGGCGGCGAGGGCGTCGTTCACCCCGTCAGGCTCCCACGGCCCGGCCCCCGTTCGACCGGCCGGGGTTCAGCGGGGGCGGCTGCCGGTCAGTTTGTGCCAGCGGTCGCGCTCGGCGTCGAGGGCGCGGCGGGCACCGGGGATCCTGGGGTCGGCGGCCTGGTCGGCTTCGGCCTGTTCCAGTCGTTCTTCGGCCCGTTCGCGGCCGGCGGTGTCGGCGGTGGCTTCCGCGAGTTCGGCTTCGGCTTCGGGAATCTCGGCCAGGCGGCGCGGTTTGGCGCGTTTGGCTTCGGCTATCGCGTCGTGCGTCCTGGTGGTGAACTCGGTCAGCGCGGCCCGGTCGGTCTCCTCGCCGGGGAGGTCGACCACCTGCTGTCGGCCGTCCGGCAGCACCAGGTGCAGGTGTCCGGTGCCTTCGGTGTGCTCGCTGCGGACGGCGATCTCCTCGAGCGGGTACTCGGCGGTGCCGCCGCCCGCGGAGAGCACCAGTCGGCACTGGTACAGGTCGACCGGTCCGAGGGTGGCGAGCAGGGGGCCCCGGCCGGGGTCGCGCAGGTGCTGGAGGCGGAGTTCGGCCCGGGCGATCCGGCTGCGGTGGGCGGCGCGTTCCGCTGCGAGGTCGGCCCGGAGTGCCGCGAGGCTCCGGGCGGCTTCGCGTTCCAGGCGGCGGAGGGTGCCGCGCCGGGCCTCCAACCGGGACCGGTCGGCGGCGTACTGCTGGTGGAAGGCGAAGCGCCAGCCTCCCGGGTAGCGGTCCATCCACCAGCCGGCTCCGGCCAGTGCCGCCACCAGGACGGCCAGTACCGCCCAGCCCCAGGCCCCCATCGCGTCCTCCCCGCCCGTGGTCCGGCGTTCCGTCGGGCACCAGCATGCCGTCGGGACCGGTCGGCGCGCCCGGGGTTTCCCGATACCGGTCGGGGCCTGTTCCCCGTTGACGGGGTGTCAGGTGTCGGGTGTCAGGTGTCTTCGGGGGCGAGGGTGTGCAGGAGGTGGAGGAGGGTGGTGCGTTCTTCGGGGGTCAGGGGGGCGAAGTGGTCGGTGAGGACGGTGTCGGCGATCTGTTCGCCGGCGGTGAGGAGGGCCTGGCCGGCGGGGGTGAGGTGGTGTTCGAGGCGGCGGCCGTGGCCGGGGGTGCGGGTGATCAGGCCCTGGGCGAGCAGGCGGCCGGCGAGGGTGCCGAAGGACTGCTCGGTCTGGAAGGTGGCGGTGGCGAGTTCCCGGGCGGAGGCGCCGGGGCGGCGGCCGACGGCCCGGAGGGCGTCCCACTGGGCGAGGGTGGTGCCGGCGGCGGTGAGGGCGGTGTCGAGGGCGCGGTGCTGGCGGTACTGGACCTTCTTGACGGCCCGGCCGAGGACGTGGAGCTCTGGGTTCATGCGGCCAGCCTACCCATGACTCAACTAGCTTAATTAAGGATCCTTAGTTAGAGTGGGCGCATGACCACCGAACAGTTCCTCCTCGCCGAGGCCGGCACCGGCCGCCCCGTCCTCCTCCTGCACGGCGGCGGCGGTCCGGCCACCGTCGCCCCGCTCGCCGCCCACCTCGCCCGGACCGCCCACGTCCTCTCCCCCGTCCACCCCGGCTGGGACGGCACCGAGCGCCCCGCCGGGATCACCCGGATGGCCGACCTCGCCGCGCTCTACCTCGACCTGCTGCGGCGGCGCGGCCTGCGGGACGTACTGGTGGTGGGCTCCTCCCTCGGCGGCTGGATCGGCGCCGAACTGGCGCTGCTCGACGGCGCGCAGGACCCGCGGGAGCGGGTGGTCGGCGGGCTGGTGCTGATCGACGCCGTGGGCATCGGGGTGGACGGGGAGCCGCTCACCGACGTCTTCGCCCTGGACGCCCGCGGCCTGGCCGAGCACTCCTGGCACGACCCCGACCGCTTCTTCGTCGACCCGGCGACCCTGCCCCCGGCCGAACTCGCCCGCCGCCGGGGCAACCTGGCCACCATGCAGGTGCTGGCCGGCGACCCCTACATGTACGACCCCGGGCTGCGGGAGCGGCTGTCCGGCGTCCGGGTGCCGGTCCTGGTGCTGTGGGGCGAGAGCGACCGGGTCGCCACCCCCGGCTACGGCGCCGCCTACGCCGGTTCGTTCCCCGACGCCCGCTTCGTGCCGGTGCCCGGCGCCGGGCACCTCCCGCACCTGGAGCGGCCGGCCGAGGTGCTCGCCCACCTGGACGCCGAACTGCGCCGCCCGCTGCGGACCGGGTGACGTCCCTCGCCCCGTCCCGGCGCCGACCCCCGTCCCGGCCCGGGTCTCAGGCGCCGACGCCGACCGGGCGGCGGGCGAACCAGGCGATGGTGGCGGCCAGGCCCGGGTCGGTGCCGACGGCGGGCTGCCAGCCGAGCGCGGTGCGGGCCAGGGTGATGTCGGGGCGGCGCAGCGAGGGGTCGTCGCCGGGGCGTTCGACGAACTCGACCGGTGAGGCGGAGCCGCACAACGCGCGGATGCGGTGGGCGAGTTGGAGGATGGTCAGCTCGGCGGGGTTGCCGAGGTTGATCGGTCCGGGGTGGCCGGCGGCGGCCGCGGCCAGGATGCCGGCGACGGTGTCGTCGACGTGGCACAGCGAGCGGGTCTGGCTGCCGTCCCCGGCGACGGTGAGCGGCCGTCCGGCCAGGGCCTGGGTGATGAAGGCGGGCACGGCCCGCCCGTCGGTGGGGCGCATCCGCGGGCCGTAGGTGTTGAACAGCCGGACGATGACGGTGTCGGTGCCGCGGGCGGTGCGGTAGGCGGTGGTGAGCGCCTCGGCGTAGCGCTTGGCCTCGTCGTACTGGCTGCGCGGGCCGATCGGGTTGACGTTGCCCCAGTACGTCTCGGGCTGCGGGTGGACCAGTGGGTCGCCGTACACCTCGGAGGTGGAGGTGAGCAGGAAGCGGGCGCCCTTGCGGCGGGCCAGTTCGAGGGCGTTGTGGGTGCCGTGGGCGCCGGCCCGCAGGGTCTCGACGGGGTGGCGGGCGTAGTCGTGCGGGGAGGCGGGCGAGGCGAGGTGGACGACCAGGTCGACCGGCCCGTCGACGTCGAACGGCTCGCACACGTCGTGGCGGCGGAGCGTGAAGCCGGGGTCGCCGGCGCGGTCGGCGAGGTTGTCGAGGCTGCCGGTGAGCAGGTTGTCGACGCACACCACCTCGGTGCCCTGCGCGCGCAGCCGGTCGCACAGGTGGGAGCCGACGAAGCCCGCGCCGCCGGTGACGACGGCCCGGCGGGCGGCCGGGCCCGCGGCCGGGCGGGTGACCGGGCGGGCGGCTGTTCCGGTGCCTGAGCCGGGGCCAGCGGCCGTGCCGGTGCCGGTGCCGGGGCCCGTGCGGGTGGGGTGGGCCATGGTCAGGACTCCCGCAGCGAGCGGCCGGTGTGGGCGAGGAAGACGTCGTCCAGGGTGGGGCGGTGCAGTTCGATGGTGGCGGTGGCGATGCCCGCCTCGGCCAGCGCCCGCATGACCTGCGGCATCGCGCTCTCGCCGGTGTCGACGGACAGTCGCAGCGCGCCGTCGGCGCGGGTCTCGGCGCCGCGGACGCACTCCTGGGCGGCGAGCACCTCGGCGGCCTTGGCGGCCAGGTGGGGTTCGGCGACGCCGACGGTGACCACCTCGCCGTGGACGGAGCGCTTGAGCGTGGCGGGGGTGCCCTCGGCGACCAGGGAGCCGCCGTCGACGATGGCGATCCGGTCGCAGAGCGCGTCGGCCTCGTCCAGGTAGTGGGTGGTGAGGAAGACCGTCATGCCGGCGTCGCGCAGGCGGCGGACCTCGGCCCACAGCCGGGCCCGGGCGGCCGGGTCGAGGCCGGAGGTGGGCTCGTCCAGGAACAGCACGGTGGGGCGGTGGACCACGCCGAGCGCGATGTCCAGGCGGCGGCGCTGGCCGCCCGAGTAGCCGCGGCAGGGGCGGTCGGCGTACTCGGCGAGGTCGAAGGAGTCGACGGCGGCGGCGGCCCTGGCCTGTGCCTCGGCCTTGCCCAGGCCGTGCATCCGGGCCTGCAGGACGAGTTCCTCACGGGCCGTCACCTCGTCCCAGGTGCCGCCGCCCTGGGCGACGTAGCCGATGGCGCGCCGGACCTCGGCCGGGCGGGTCAGCAGGTCGGCGCCGGCCACCGTGGCCCTGCCGCCGTCGGGGGGCAGCAGGGTGGCGAGCATCCGCAGGGTGGTGGTCTTGCCCGCGCCGTTGGGGCCGAGCAGTCCGAAGATCTCGCCTTCGGCCACGTGCAGGTCCAGTCCGGCCACCGCGTCCACGGTGGCGGCGTGGCGGCGGCGGCCGGTCCGGTAGGACTTCCGCAGTCCGCTGGTCTCGATCATCTGGGTCCTTCGGGGGGTGACGGGGGGACGGGGTCAGCGGACGGTGCGGGCGAAGCGGCGGGCCGACCAGAGCAGGGCGGCGAGCGCGACGGCCGCCATCAGGGCGAGGCTGCGCCACACCGCGGGGTCGCCGGGGTGGCCGGCGAACAGTTCGCGCATGCCGACCACCGCCCAGCTGAACGGGTTCCAGTCGGAGACCCGGCGCAGCCACAGCGGGGCCAGCGCGAGCGGCAGCAGGGTGCCGGAGAGCAGCATCAGCGGCTGGGCGAGGTTGTTGACCAGCTGGCCCAGCACGTCCGGGTTGCCGACCTTGAGCGCCAGGCCGTAGGAGACCGCGGAGCTGGTCAGCGAGATCAGCGCGAGCAGCAGGTAGGCCAGCAGCAGGTCCGGGACGCGCACCAGCAGGCCGAGCGGGATCGCCAGCACGATGATCACCGCGGCCTGGACGGCCAGCACCACCACGTCCCGCAGCGAGCGGCCGAGCAGCAGCGCGACCCGGCTGACCGGGGTGACCCGGGCCCGTTCGATCACGCCGGAGCCGAGTTCGGCGAGCAGACCGAAGCCGACGTACAGGCCGCCGCCGAGGGCCAGCGCGACCAGCATGCCGGGGACGTAGATCCGGTAGGCGTCGGCCATCGTGCCCGCGCCCATCGAGGCCAGCGCGGGCTTGAGCAGCGGGGCGAACAGGGCGAGGTAGACGACGGGTTGGGCCACCCCGAGGAAGATCTGCAGCGGGGAGCGGGCCAGCAGCAGCAGGTGGCGCTGGAACACCAGCCAGGTGTCGCGGAGGCTTTTCACGGGTGGGCGTTTCCTGTCCTGTTCGGGGCGTCGGAGGGGCTCGGCGTCCGGCCGTCGGAGGGGCGGGCCGGGGCGTGCGGCCGTCGGAGGAGCGGGCCGGGGCGGGCGGGGTCAGGGGCGGGCGGGAGTAGGGTCTCCAGGTGGTCGGCGGCGGCCCGGGCGCCGCCGGCCGCGGCGAAGGACTCCTTGATCCGGCGGGCCGCGGCGGCGTGCGCGGGGTCGTCCAGGACGGCCAGCAGTTCGGTGCGCAGGGTCTGCGGGCGGGCGTGCGCGAACCGGACCCGGCGGCCGGCGCCGGCCGCCGCGACCTGGGCGGCGTTGATCGGCTGGTCGCCCTTGATCGGGGCGACCAGCAGCGGCACGCCGTGGGCGAGTGCCTCGCAGACGGTGTTCAGGCCGCCGTGGCTGACCACCGCGTCCAGATGGGGCATCAGTTCGAGCACCGGTACCCGGGGCCGGACCAGGACGTGCGGGGGCGGGTCGGCGACCGTGCCGTCGGGGGCCGCGACGATCGCCTGGAGGCGGTCGCCGAGCGGGCGCAGCGCCTCGACCATCCGGGCGTGGAAGTCGGCGGCGAGGTCCAGGGAGAGCGTGCCGACGGTGACCAGCACCTGGCGGCGGGTCGGGTCGAGCCACTCCCACGGGAAGTCGCGGTCCGGCTCCCGGGCGGCGAGCGCCGGGCCGACCAGGACGGCGTTGTCCGGCCGGGGCAGCGGGCCGGTGAGGGCCTCGCCGGTGAAGCCGATCAGCAGGTGCGGCGAGAAGCGCAGGTCGTGCGGGGGCGGGCCGGGCAGCCCGGCGGCGGTCCACATGTCGGCCATCCGCCGCTCGATCCACTCCTCGACCCGGGGCGCGGCCGTCCGGTACGGGCGGGTCAGCTCCATCGTGGTGGGCGCGAGGGAGGCCCACGGCAGGCCGGCCCGGTGCGCGGCGAGGGCCCCGGCCACGGCGTGCTGGTCGACGGCCAGGACGTCGGGCTGGAAGGCGGCCACCGCCCGCTCGATCCCGGGCAGTGTGTGCCGGGCGTGCGGAACGATGTACCCCTCCCAGCGGGACCGGGCCGCCGCCATCCCGTGGTCGGCCTGCCCCCGGTGCGCCCGCAGCGGGATCGGCGCGATCACCGCCGCCTCCCCCACCAGCGGCCGCAGGAACGCCTCCGACCCGGCCCACACCACCTCGTGCCCGCGCCCCACCAGCTCCCGCGCCACGGCCGCGAGCGGGTGCACGTGCCCGAACAGCGGCAACGAGACGAACAGGAAGCGCCCGCGCCCGGCCCCGGTGGCGGGGGGCGGGGAAGGCGACGGACGGACGGCGGGCGAGGAGGGTGGCGGGGACGGCGGAACGGCGGCCGACAGGGGCGGAGGAGCCGGCGGGGCGGCAGGCGACAGCGGCGCCACGGCACGCGCGGGGGCCACGGCACGGACGGGGGCCGCAGCGCCGGTCGGCACCGGGTCCGGGTCGTCGCCGGCAGCGCCGGGTGCTGACGCCCCGTCGGCGGCAACCGCGGCAGCCGCGGCACCCGCACTCGGCCCGGCCGCCCGGCCTGCGGCCCCCGGCGACACGCGCACCGGGCGCCCGGCATCCTCGTCCGCGCCACGGCCTGACGCCTCGTCGACCACCGGCTCCGGACCCGGGCGCGGACCCGACCCCGGGCGCGGAGCGCCGGTGGCTCCGGGCGCGGCGAGGGCGGCGACGTCCGCGAGGGTGAGGGTGGTGAGGGCGTCGAGGTCGAGGGTGGTGAGGTGGGTGGCGAGGTCGGCGGTGGGGCCGTAGCGGGTGCGCAGGGCGAGGCTCCAGGCGGCCAGGTCGTGGCTCTCCAGGTGGAGTTCGGCGTCCAGGAGGGTGTCGGGGGTGAGGGTGCCGGTCCAGGCGGGGTCCTGGTCGAGGACGGTGCGCAGGAGTTCGGCGATCTCGCGCAGCAGGGGCGGCAGGGGGTGCGGGGTCATGGCCGGGGTCATGGCCGGGGTCATGGCCGGGGTTTGACGGCTCGGAGGGCGCCGTAGGTGATGACGCCGGTGTCGAAGCCCTTCTTCATCAGGGGGCCGGCGTGGAAGAAGCCGAGGACGTCGACGCCGCGGGCGCGGGCCAGGTCGCGCATCGCGGCCGGTCCGCGGTCGAGCTGCGGGATGCGGGCGAAGCCCGGGTCCCAGGAGTTGGCGACGGCGCGGCTCCAGTCGGCGACGGCGATGTCGGTGAAGCCGGCGGTGCGGGCGAGGTGTTCGTGTTCCTCGAGGGAGGAGAAGTCGGGCATCACCTGGTGGAGCAGGATCTGCCGGACGAGTTCCTGCTCGTCGGGGTCGAGGGCGCCGTCGCGGACGGCCCAGGTGGCGACGGCGAGGGTGCCGCCGGGGCGGAGCAGGCGGTGGGCCTCGGCGAAGAACGCGGGGCGGTCGGCGAGGTGCATCAGGCTCTCCATCGCCCAGAGCACGTCGAAGGACGCGTCGGGGTGGCCGGTGGAGAGGGCGTCCTGCTGGTGGAAGCGGGCGCGGTGGGCGAGTCCGGCGTCGGCGGCCTTCTGGTTGGCGCGGGCGGCCTGGCGGGCGCTGAGCGTGACGCCTTCGACGGTGCAGCCGTGCGGGCCGGCCAGGTGGAGGGCGGGGCCGCCGATGCCGCAGCCGACGTCGAGGATCCGGGAGCCGGCCGGGACGGCGGCGTGCGTGATCAGTTCGCGGACCAGGCGGTCGGTGGCGGCGTGCCGGTCGGCGCCGTCCTGGGCGGGGCTCTGGCCCTCGTCCCAGTAGCCGTGGTGGACGTGTTCGCCCCACAGGTCCTCGTACAGGTCGAGGGTGATGTCGTAGTAGCGCTCGACGGCCGGGTTCAGGCCGCTGCCGGCGACCGGTCGCGGTGCGGGTTCCCGGGCTGCTTCCACTGCAGGTTCCACTGGGCCGATCCTCGCTGAGTTGACATGGATGCGCTCAAAAATGGCAGCCGAAAAGGCCGCGGAAATAGGCGCGATAACACCGGATTGGTCTGGTCCATCGCATGATCGCCCCGCCGGACAAAGGGTCCGTGGGCATGCGGAAGACACGCCACCCGCAGGGGTGGCCGTGCTCGGAGGGCCGCCGACCAGGGCTGACGCACAGTCAGCAGACGGACGGTCAGGGGCTGGCAACATGCTGCCGTACCAGGCAAGTTGGCCAACCGGCGGTCACACTAGCGACGGGGTGGTCCCTCGTCAACGCGGTCGGCCGATCCCTCCCGCCGGTCCGACCGGCCGGTGGAATTCGATTCGGGTGACAGGTCTTGACACCCGGTCAATTGAGCGATGAAAGTTCGGCGTGGGAATTTCACAGGTTCCCCACGACCGCGACCGGCTTGACCGGCGACGCGACCGGCGGCGCGATCCGGAAGAGGTTCTGATTCACCGTGAAAGACGTTTCGGCAGCTCCGACGAGCAGCGTGGGAGCGCTCCCACCCGTCTCGCCGGGAGCGCTCGACCCCGAATGGGTCGACGAGGTGCTCCTGGCCGGCCCGGGCGGCGAGCCCTGTCTCTTCTTCGACGCCCCGGTGACCCGGGACGAGCTGCGCCGGCTGGTCCGGGAGCGGCAGGCCGTGCTGGGCGCGGCCGGGCTGCGCCGGGGCGGGTCGGTGGCGATCCGGCTGGCGCCCTCGTTGGCGCTGGTGGCCGAGCTGCTGGCGAGCTGGCGGACCGGGGCCCGGGCGGCGCTGCTCGACCACCGGCTGACCGCGTTCGAGGCCGAGCGGGCGCTGGCCCGGCTGGAGCCGCAGGTGGTGGTCACGGCCGAGCACCCGGTGTCCGGCGGTCCGGCCCGCGGCCACTACCGGCAGCGGCCGGTGGTCACCGCCCGGCCGGGCCGGCCGGCCGAGGGGCCGCACGCGCTGGTGCAGTTCAGCTCGGGGTCGACCGGTCCGGCGAAGGTGATCGGGCGGACGGCGGCCGACCTGGTCGCCGAACTCGGCCGGTACGAACGGATCGACGGGGTGCCGCGGGCGGGCGAGCGGATGGTGTCGCTGGCCTCGCCGGTGCACGTGCTCGGCCTGGTCGGCGGCCTGCTGCACTGCCTGCACGCCGGGGTGCGGCTGGCCTTCCCCGGGCGGGTGACGGCGGACGGCGTGCTGGCCGCCGTCGCGGCCGGCCCCGAGCCGACCACCCTGCTGGGCGTCCCGTTCCACCTGGAGCTGCTCGGCTGGGCGGCCGACCCGCCCCGGCTGCCCCAGCTCACCGGCATGACCACCGGCGGCGAGCCGGTCCGCGCGCAGGTGCACGACGCCTTCGTGGACCGGTACGGCGTGCGGCTTGGCAGCATGTACGGGATGACCGAGGTCGGCGTGATCGCCACCGACCTGCACGGCGCGCACCGCCCCGAACTGACCCCGGCGCCGGGCCTCGGCGTGTGCGCGGTGGACGGCGAACTGCTGGTCTCCGCCGCGCACTCGCCGTACCTGGACCCGGTCGGCGCGGACCGCTGGGCCGACGGCTGGCTGCGCACCCGGGACGGCGCCGATGTCGACCCCGGCACCGGTCGGGTCCGGGTACGGGGGCGGCTGGACTCGCAGGTGTCGATCGGCGGCCTGAAGGTCGACCTGACCGAGGTCGAGCACGCCGTGGCCGCCCTGCCCGAGGTCGAGTCCGCCGTCGTCCTGCACGGCTCCGCGATCGAGGCCTACCTGGTGCTCGCCCCCGGCGGCAGCGCGGCCCGGGTGGAGGAGCGGCTGGCCGAGCAGCTGGCCGCGTACAAGCGGCCCCGGCTGCTGCACGTGCTGGAGCAACTGCCGCGCACCGCCACCGGGAAGCCGGTCCGCGACCGGTCCGCGCTGGCCGCTGCGGCGGCGGCGGGTGCCGCGGGTGCAGCAACTGCGGCGGGTGCGGCGGGTGCCGCCCGGCGGGCCTGAACCGAACCCGCCCGAGCTGACCGGGTCCCGGCGCCTGATGCCAGGACCCCTCATCTGATCGAGACACGAGAAGGAAGAAGCGGCGATGTCCACTGGAACCACCTCCGAAGCGACCCCCGGCACGGCCTCCCCGGCCTCCCCGGCGGAGATCCGCGCGTTCGTGCTGGCCGCGCTGCGCGAGATGAACTACGACACCAGCGAGGTCGACGACGACACCCCGCTCGGCCCGGCCGGCGCGGACCTGGAGTCGCTGGCGCTGGCCGAGCTGGGCGTGCGGGTCGAGGAGCGCTTCGGCGTCCGGTTCGAGGACGACGAGGCGGAGCAGCTCGGCACCATGACGGTCGGCGGGTTCGGCGCGGCGGTGGCCGCCCGGCTGCGGGCCGCGGTGGCGGGCGGCCCGGCGTGAGTGCGGCGACCGCGCGGGACGAAGTCCTGCTGCTGCTGGCGGAGTTCGGCGGCCGGACGCCGGAGGAGGTGCCGGAGCGGGTCGACTCGATGGAGCTGGCCTGGCTGGCGCACGTGATCGAGCAGCGGCACGGACGGCGGCTGGACGACGACACGCTGGCCCGGATCGCCACGGTGTCCGACGCGGCGGAGCTGCTGGGCGCGCTGCGGGCCGAACCGCAGCGGTGAGCCGGCGGGCCGTGGGACGGCGCCGTATCGCCGACCCACTCCCGCCCGAACGAACCTGATGGACCATCAACTTCCTTGCTGACCAAGTGGATCGAGAGGTGACCGACGATGACCGACACCGTACTGACGGCCCGCCGGGGCCCCCGGTCCGTGGTGGTCTGCGGGACGGGGGTGCTGAGCGCGTTCGGACGGGGCGTGCGTCCGCTGCTGCGGGCGGCGCTGGACGGGCGGGCGGCGTTCGGGCCGGTGGGGCGGTTCGAGGTGTCCGGGCGGCGGGTCGACCGGGCCGCGGTGCACCCCGAACCGCTGGTGCTGGAAGGGGAGTTGGACCGGGCGATCGAGGCGGCCTGCGCTTCGGCGGGCCTGTCCGCCGCCCGGCGGGCCGACTGCCCGCTGTACCTGGCGGTGCACGGTGACCCGGCGCTGGCCCGGGCCGCTCCGGCGGAGCGGGCCGGGCACGGGGCGGGCGCCTTCGCGGCGGCCGTCGCCCGCCGGGCGGGCCTGTCCGGGGCCGGGCGGGCGTACACCTCGGGCTGCACGGCCTCGGCCGACGCGGTCGCGGACGCCGCTTCGGCGGTGGCCCGCGGGCGGGTGGAGCGGGTGGTGGTGGCGGCCGGGTACCTGGTGGAGGCGGACCAGTTCGCGGTGTTCGACGCGGGCGGGGCGCTGGCCCGGGACGGGCGGGTGCGCCCGTTCAGCGCCGGGCGGACCGGGCTGCTGCTCGGGGACGGGGTGGCCGCGGTGGTGGTCGAGGCGGCGGACGCGGCGCGCGCCCGGGGCGCCGACTGCCTTGCGGTGCTGACCGGTTGGGGCCGGGCGGGGGACGCGCACCACGTCTGCCGGCCCCGGCCGGACGGGGCGGGGCTGGCCCGGGCGATCGGGGCCGCGCTGCACCGGGGCGGGGTGGGCCCGGAGCGGGTCGGGTACGTGAACGCGCACGGCGCGGGCACCGTGCTCGGCGACCGGGCCGAGGCCGCCGCGCTGCATCTGGCCCTGGGCCCGGCCGCCGCCCGGGTGCCGGTCTCCTCGACCAAGTCGGTGCACGGCCAGGCCCTGGAGGCCGGGGCGCTGCTCGAACTGGTCGTCACCGTGGCCGCGTTGCGCGCGGGCCGGCTGCCGGTGAACGCGGGCCTGCTGGGGCCGGACCCGGACTGCGCGCTGAACCTGGTCCGCGAGCCGACGGGGGCGGGGACGGGCCCTGGCGTGGACCCGGGCGCGGAGGCCGGGGCGGGGACGGTGCGGGCCGGTCACGCGCTGAGCCTGAGCACGGCCTTCGGCGGGGCGAACACCGCGCTGCTGGTGGGCCTCCCGTGAGCCGCGCCGCGCAGCCCGCGGACAGCGCCGTGCGGCCCGAGGACCTGCCCGCGGCCGCGGCCGCCGCCGGGCTGCGGGTGCTGGCGGCGGGACGGTGGCCGCGGTCCGCGGCGGATCTCGAACCGCCGGTGCTGCCCGGGTTCGTGGCGTCCTCGTTCAGCCCGCTGGCCGCCGAGGCCGCCCGGCGCTGCCTGGACGCGCACCAGGGAGGCGTCCCGGCCGAACTGCCGGTCACCGCCGTGGTGGTGGCCAGCGAGCTGGGCGACCTGGCGGGTGCGGTGCAGGTGGCTGAGGCGGTGGACGGCGGGGCGAGACTCGGGCCGCTGCTGTTCTTCCAGGCCGTCCCGAACGCGGTGGCCGGGCACCTGGCGGCGCGCCGGGGACTGACCGGCCCGGTGGTGTGCGTCGGCGGTGCGGGGGCCGGGTTGGAGGTCGCCGAACTGCTGCTCGCGGACGGGGACGCCGAGCTAGTCCTGCTGGTCCTGGTCGAACAGGCCGCCGCCGGCCCGGACGGCGGATCGGACCGGGCCGCCGCCGTGCTGCTCGCCCCACCGCCCCTCCCGAACCGACCCGGCCACCTCGGCCATCTCGACCAGCCCGGCCACCCAGGCCATCCCGACCGGCCCGACCATCCCGACCACCCCGACCGTCTCAACCGGCCCGACCACCCCGACCACCCAAGCCATCCCAACCATCTCGGCCGCCCAGGCCATCCCGACCGTCAACAGGAACAGGAAGGAGCACAGCCGTGAACGCGGGTGTCGTGATCACCGGGATGGGCCTGGTGACGCCGGTCGGCAGCAGCGCCGGGGCGGTGTTCGCCGCGATGGGCGAGGGCCGGTCGGGGTTGCGCCGGCCGGAGCCGGACGGGCCGTTGGCCGGGTCGCTGGAGGTGGCGGGGTTCGCGCCGCCGATCGATCCGGTGTCGGTGCTGCCCGCGCCGGAGACCCGGGTGGTGGACCGGTACATCGTGATGGCGCTGCGGGCGGCGGCGGACGCGCTGGCGGACGCCGGGATCGTGGCGGGCCGGGACGTGGACCCGTACCGGATCGCGGTGGTGCTGTCGGGGACGGGCGGGCTGGCGACGCTGGAGTCGCAGGTGGTGGCGCGCACGGAGCGCGGGCGGCTGGGGGTGAGCCCGTACCTGCTGCCGGGGATGCTGCCGAACATGGCGGCGGCCCGGGTGGCGATCGGGCACGGCATCCGGGGCTACAGCTCCTCGGTGGGGACGGCCTGCGCGGCGGGGGCGCAGTCGGTCGCGGAGGGGTGGCGGCTGCTGCGCGAGGGGGTGGCGGACGTGGTGGTGGCGGGGTGTTCGGAGGCGCCGCTGTTCCCGACGCTGGCCGACACCTTCACCAACGCCCGTGCGCTGGCCCGTGGTTGGGGTGACGACCCGGCGGGGGCGAGCCGGCCGTTCGACCGGCGGCGCAACGGTCTGGTGCTGGGCGAGGGCGCGGGGGTGCTGGTGCTGGAGCGGGCCGGGCACGCGGACGGCCGGGGCGCGGCGGGGTACGCGGACGTGCTGGGCTGGGGGGCGACCAACGACGCGCACCACCCGACCACGCCGCGCCCGGACGGGGAGGGCGCGGCGGCCTGCATGCGGCTGGCGCTGCGCTGCGCGGGGCTGGCGCCGGGCGACGTGGGGTACGTGAACGCGCACGGCACCGGCACCCGGCTGGGCGACCGGGCGGAGGCGTCGGCCCTCCGGCAGGTGTTCGGGGCGGACGGGCCGCCGGTGAGCGCGACCAAGGCGGTGACCGGCCATCTACTGGGCGCCTCGGGGGTGGTGGAGGCGGCGGTGACGGCGCTGGCGCTGCGGCGCGGGCTGCTGCCGCCGACGCACAACCTGGACGATCCGGACCCCGAGTGCGCGCTGGACCACGTCCGGAAGGGTCCGCGTCCGGCGCCGGGGATCGGCCACGCGGTGGCGAACTCGTTCGGGTTCGGCGGCCACAACGTCAGCCTGGTGCTGGGCCTGCCGAGCACCCGCCTGGCCCGGAAGGTCTGAGCAAGTCCCTTGTACGACAAGCAATCTGACGCACCGTCGGTGAAGAGAAGGAACTGCTACGCGATGGATTTCCTCGATCTCGACCACGTCGAGTTCCACGTGGGGGACGCACGCCAGGCGGCGTACGTGCTGTCCGCGGGGCTCGGGTTCCGCCTGCTGGCGCAGGGCGGTCCGGAGACCGGCCTGCCGGGGCAGCGCAGTCTGCTGCTGGGGCAGGGCGGCTGCCGGGTGCTGCTGACCTCGGGACTGGAGCCGGGGCACCCGGCGGCGCAGTACGTCGCCCGGCACGGGGACGGGGTGGCGGTGCTGGCGTTCGGCACGCCGGACGCGACGGCCGGGTACGCGGCGGCGGTGGCCGGCGGCGCGCGCGGGGTGGAACCGCCCCGGGAGGACGGCGGGGTGGTGACGGCGGTGGTCTCGGGGTTCGGCGACGTGGTGCACCGGCTGGTGGAGCGCCGAAGCGGAGAGTTCCTGCCGGGCCTGGTCGCGGTGCCGGACGGCGGGGTGCCGGACGGCGGGGTGCCGGACCCGGGCCTGGTCCGGGGGATCGACCACGCGGCGGTGTGCGTGCCGGACGGGGAGTTGGACGCCACGGTGGCGTACTACCGGGAGGCGTTCGGCTTCGACGTCGTGTTCGAGGAGTACATCGAGGTCGGCGGGCAGGGCATGTTCTCCCGGGTGGTGCAGAGCCCGTCGGGCGGGATCACCCTGACGCTGATCCAGCCGGACGGGGCACGCGAGCCGGGGCAGGTGGACGACTTCCTGGCCTGGCACGGCGGCCCGGGGGTGCAGCACCTGGCGCTGTCCTGCCCGGACGTCGCGGCGGCGGTGGACGCGATGGCGGGGCGCGGGCTGGGGTTCGCGCCGACGCCGGACGCCTACTACGACACGCTGGCGGCCCGTCCGGCGGAGCGGCTGCGCAGCCGCGGGATCCTGCTGGACCGGGACCACTGGGGCGAGCTGTACCAGATCTTCGCCACCTCGCTGCACGTGCGGCGGACGTTCTTCTGGGAGCTGATCGAGCGGCACGGCGCCCGCACCTTCGGCACCGCCAACATCCCGGCGCTGTACGCGGCCAAGGAGCGCGAGCTGGCGGCGGTCCGGACTCCGGCGGTGGCGCGGTGATCGGGGCCGGGCCGAAGCCCGCGGGCAGGGCCGAGCCGAAGCCGGCGGGCGGGACCGAGCCGAGGGTGCCGGGCGGGGCCGAGCTGCGGTTCGAACTGACCGCCGAGGAGCGGGAGTTGCTGCCGAGCGCGACGGACGTGGCGTTCTACGCGGAGCACGGCTGGTACCTGGCGCCGAAGCTGTTCACGGACGCCGAGGTGGACGCGCTGGCGGCGGCCGCCGAGGGGTACTACGCGGGGGCGCGCAGCCGGGAGCTGCCGGTGCGGCCGCCGCGGCTGGCGGCCTGGCAGCCGTCGGACGGGCCGGTGCAGCGGCACAACGACTACGTGCACTACGAGAGCGACCCGATCGCGCGGATCCTGTGCAAGCCGCTGGTGGGGGCGGTGGCGGCGCTGCTGGCGGGGGTGTCGGAGATCCGGGTGTTCCAGTCGACGCTGATCCTGAAGCCGGCGGTGGCGGGCGAGCCGAGCAACGTGGTGCCCTGGCACCTCGACAAGCACTACTGGTCGACGTCGAGTTCGGAGCGGATGCTGACGGCGTTCGTGCCGTTCCACGACTGCGACGAGGAGATGGGCACGCTGACGGTGGTGGACGGCAGCCACCGCTGGCGGGAGGTGGGCCGGGAGGACTCGGTGACCCGGCACTTCGCGGACCGCGACCGGGGCGACCTGGAGCGGCTGCTGGCGGTGAACGCGGCGCACAACGGCGTCGAGGTGCGGAAGGTGCCGCTGGTGATCCCGAAGGGGCACCTGTCGTTCCACCACTGCCGCACGTACCACGGCTCGGGGCCGAACCTCAGCGGGCGGCCGCGCCGGGCGGTCTCCTTCCACCTCCAGGACGGGGCGAACGAGTACCGGCGCTTCCCGCTCTCGGACGGCGGCGCGGCGGTGTACAACCACGACGTGCTGGTGCGCCGGCTGCCGGACGGGCGGCCGGACTACGCGGACCCGGAGTTCTGCCCGGTGCTGTGGCGCTCTCCCGAGGCGGGCCGGGATGACTGCTGACGCCGGCCTGTACCGGACGGTGGCGCTGATCCGGGGTTTCGAGCGGCGGGCGGTGGAGCTGGTCCGGGCGGGGGTGGTGCCGGGCGGCATCCACCCGTGCACGGGGCAGGAGGCGGTCGCGGCGGGCACCTGTGCGGCGCTGCGGCCGGACGACCTGATCGCCTCCACCCACCGCGGGCACGGGCACGTGCTGGCGAAGGGTGCGGACCCGGCGCGGATGATGGCCGAACTGGCGGGCCGGGAGGCGGGGTTGAACCGGGGCCGGGGCGGGTCGATGCACGCGGCGGACTTCGCGCTGGGCGTGCTGGGCGCGAACGCGATGGTGGGCGCGGCGGTACCGATCGCGGCGGGCGCGGCCTGGGCGCTGCGCCGGGCGGGCTCGGACCGGGTGGCGGTGGCGTACTTCGGGGACGGCGCGGTGAGCCAGGGCGTGGTGCTGGAGGCGTTCAACCTGGCGGCGCTGTGGCGGGCACCGGTGGTGCTGGTGTGCGAGAACAACGGGTTCGCCACCTCGACCCGGACGGCGGACGCGGTGGCGGGCAGCGTGCTGGGCCGGGCGGCGGCGTTCGGCATCCCGGCGCTGGCGGTGGACGGGACGGATCCGCGGGCGGTGCTGGCGGCGACCGCGGAGGCGGTGGCCCGGGCCCGGGCGGGCGGCGGGCCGACGCTGCTGGAGTGTGCGGTGTACCGCTTCGACGCGCACCACACCTGGGAGCACGCGGCCCGGCCGGGCTACCGCTCGCCGGAGGAGGAGGCCGCGGGCCGGGCCCGGGACCCGCTGGAGGTGCAGGGGGCCCGGATCCCGGCCGCCGTCCGCGCCGCGATCGACGCGGAGCTCGACGAACTCCTCGACGCCGCGGTGGAGTTCGCGCGTGCGGCGCCGCACCCTGACCCGGCCTCGGCGCTGGCGTACCTGTACGCGACGGAGGTGGGCTGAGGTGCCGAAGCTGTCGTACCTGAAGGCGTTGAACCGGGCGCTGGGCGACGAGATGGCGCGCGACGGGTCGGTGTGCGTGTTCGGCGAGGACGTCCGGGTGGCGGTGTCGTACGTGACGGCGGGGCTGGTGCGGCGGTTCGGGCCGGAGCGGGTGCTGGACACGCCGATCTCGGAGCAGGCGTTCACCTCGTTCGCCACCGGCGCGGCGCTGGCCGGGGTGCGGCCGCTGGTGGAGTTCCAGATCCCGTCGCTGCTGTTCCTGGCGTTCGAGCAGATCGCCAACCAGGCGCACAAGCTCTCGCTGATGTCGGGCGGCCGGCTGCGGGTGCCGGTGACGTACCTGCTGCCGGGTTCGGGCTCGCGGGAGTCCTGGGCGGGGCAGCACTCGGACCACCCGTACGGCCTGTTCGCGCACGTCGGGGTGAAGACGGTGGTGCCGGCCACGCCGACGGACGCGTACGGGCTGCTGCTGTCGGCGCTGCGGGACGACGACCCGGTGGTGGTGTTCGCCCCGTCGGGGGCGCTGGGGGTGCGGGAGGACGTGGACTTCGCGGCGCTGGGTCCGGTGCCGCTGGGCCTGGGCCGGGTGCACCGGGCGGGCACCGACGTGACGGTGGTGGCGGTCGGCCACCTGGTGCACGAGGCGCTGGCGGTGGCCGAGGAGCTGGCGGGCCGGGTCTCGGTGGAGGTGTTCGACCCGCGCACCCTGCACCCGCTGGACCGGGCGGGCCTGGCGGCCTCGCTGCGGCGGACCGGGCGGCTGGTGGTGCTGGACGACTCGAACCGCTCCTGCGGGTTCGCCGCGGAGGTGCTGGCGACGGCCGCCGAGGGGCCGCGGCTGCGGGCCGCGCCGCGCCGGGTGACCCGCCCGGAGGGGGCGGTGCTGCCGTTCGCCCCGGCGCTGGACCGGGCCTGCCAACCGGGCCGGGCGCAGTTGCTGGCGGCGATCGGGGAGGTGACGGGCGTGCTCGTCGGGGAGGTGACGGGCGTGCCCGGGGAGGGCGGCGGGACGTGAGGGGCGTGACGAGGGACGTGCTCGGCAAGGACGGCAGGACGTGACGGACGTGCTCGGAAAGGGCGGCAGGACGTGAGGGACACCGGAATCAGGGCGCGGCTGGCCGCCGACCCGGGGCTCGGCACGGGCAACGTGCTGACCTCGCTGCTGGCGCACGGCGCGGACCCGGACGGGCCGGGCGCGGCGTTCGACGTGCCGGTCGACGGCTTCCCGGCCGGGCACGGGCTGACGCTCGGGCAGTTGCACGAGCGGGTGGCGGCCCGGGCGGCGTGGTGGCACGGGCGCGGGATCGGGCCGCGCGACCCGGTGGCGCTGTACGTGTCGGGGTCGGCGGACTGCCTGCTGAACTTCCTGGCACTGGCCTGGCTGGGCGCCGTCCCGGCGCTGCTGAACCGGCACCTGCCGGGCGACGTGGCGGCCGGGTACCTGCGCCGGCTGCGGGCGGTGGCGCTGCTGACGGACGCCGAGCACCGGGAGCGGCTGGCGGGCGAGGACCCGGGCGTTGCCCTGCACGAGGACGCCGGCGGGCCGGGCGGCGGCGACCCGGCGGCGGCGCCCGCCCCGTACCGGCACCACCCGGAGGACCCGGTGGTGATCACGCACTCCTCGGGGACCACCCGGCTGCCCGCGGCGGTGGTGCACTCGCACGCCAGCCTGTTCGCGGCGGTGAAGCTGTTCCGGCTGGCGGCGCCGCGCGCCCGGGGCACCGAGCGGATCCTCAGCGCGCTGCCGACCGCGCACGCGGCGGGCGTCTCGACGCTGAACCTGGCGCTGTGCCACCGCAGCGAGGTGCTGTTCCTGTCCGGGCAGGACGGCGAGCAGGTGCTGTCGGCGATCGAGCGCTGGGAGCCGACCGGCGTGTTCGGCTTCGCCGCGACCTGGGCGCAGCTGGCCCGGCACGACCTGACGCAGCGCCGGCTCTCTTCCGTCGCGCTCTGGTTCAACACCGGTGACTGCGCGCACGAGCCGCACGTGCGCCGCCTGGTGGCGGCCGGTTCGCGGGTGACGGTGACCCGGGAAGGGGTGCGGCGGGTGCCGGGCTCGCACTTCGTGGACGGGCTGGGCTCCACCGAGATGGGCCACTCCGCGTTCCACCTCACCCACGGTCCGGACACCGGGCGCTACGGGCGCTGCGTCGGCGTCCCGCACGGCTTCGCCGAGGTGGCGCTGCTCGACCCGGCCACCGGCCGGGAGGTCCCGGTCGGCGAGGTCGGCCACCTGGCGCTGCGGGCCCCGACGCTGGCCCCGGGCTACTGGAACGACTCGGCGGCCACCTACCGCAACCGGCTGGACGGCTACTACCTGACCGGCGACCTGCTGTACCGGGACGAGGAGGGCTACTACTTCCACGTGGACCGGGCGGTGGACGCCGTCGACCTGGGCGGCGGCGAGTGGCTGTACACGGCGCTGAGCGAGGAACGGGTCCTGACGGCCTGCCCGGACGTGCTGGACTGCACGGTGGTGTCGCTGCGGACGGAACCGGCGGGCGGCGGCGCCGGAGGCGGGTCCGTGGTGACGGACGTGCTGCTGGCGCTGCGCCCGGACGCCGACCCGTCCGTCGACCGGGCCCCGGCGGTGCGGGCGGCGCTGACGCCCGCGGCAGCGGCGACGCTGCGCGCGGTGCTGGTGATCGGCGAGGAGGAGCTGATCCTCGGGCCGACCGGCAAGGTCCGCAAGTTCCTGATGCGGCAGCGGCACCGGGCCGCGACGGTGGTGGCCTCATGACCGGCAGCGACCCCGTGGTCGGCCCCGGCCCCACGATCGGACCCGGCCCCGGACCCGGCCTCGCGATCGGCCCCGGCCCCGACCCCGGCCTCGCGATCGGACCCGGACCCGCCGAGCGGATCGAGGTGCCCTTCGCCGGGGAGGGCGCGGGCGTCGGCGAACTCTCCTGGGGCATGTGGGAGATCTGGCACGCGATGGTCGCGCAGCGCAACTCGCTGCCGATCGGCGGGACGGCCGCCCTCCCGGCGGGCAGCACCGTCGAGTCGGTGGCGGCCGAGCTGCGCTACCTGATGGGCCGGTTCCCGTCGATGCGCACCCGGCTGCGGTTCGGCCCGGACGGGCACCCGACGCAGCAGCTGTCCGCCTCCGGCCGAATCGCCCTGGAGCTGTACGACGCACCCGCCGGGACCGACCCGGCCGGGCTCGCGGAACAGGTCGAACTCGCCTACCGGGAACGGCCGTTCGACTACGCCGGGGAGTGGCCGGTGCGGATGGCGGTGGTGCGTTCCGGCGGCCGCCCGACCCACCTGGTCAGCGTGATGAACCACCTGGTCGCGGACGCGGCGGGCGGAACAATCATGCTCCGCGAGGTGCGCGAGCGGGCGAGCGGCCCGGTCAGCGGACTGCAGCAGCTGGAACAGGCGGCCTGGCAGGGCTCGCCGGCCGGGCAGCAGCAGAACGCCCGGGCGCTGCGCCACTGGGAGCGGATCCTGCGCACCGTCCCGGCCCGGCGCTTCGCGCCCTCCACCGACCCGCGCGAACCCCGCCACTGGACCGGCGAGTTCCGCTCCCCCGCCCTCCCGCTGGCGCTGCCGCTGGTGGCCGCCCGCACCGGCGGCGACACCCGCGCCGCCCTGCTGGGCCTGTACGCCCTGGCGCTGCGCCGGATCGGCGCGGCGCAGCCGGTGGTGCTCCGCCCGGTGGTCAACAACCGCTTCCGCTCGGCGATCGGCGGGACGGTCTGCATGGCCGCGCAGGCCGGCATCGCCGTCCTCGACCTGGGCGACGGCAGCGTCCCGGCCGCCGTCGCGGCGGCCCGGGGCGCGACCCTGGCCGCGTACAAGCACGCCTACTTCCACCCGGAGCGCCTGAACGAACTGATCGCCCGGGTCGCGGCGGAACGCGGCGAGGACCTGGACGTCCAGTGCTTCTTCAACGACCGCACCACCGGCCTCCCGGCCGCCGACACCCCGCCGCCCACCGCCCCGGCCCTGCGGGCCGCCCGGGCCCGCAGCACCTTCCGCTGGACCCGGCGCACGGACCTGCCGGGACGCATCCTGCAGGCCCAGTTCGAGGACGCCCCGGAGGGCCTGCTGATGGAAGTCCTGACCGACACCCGGCACGTCTCCCCCGCCGACGCGGAGGCGCTGGCGCGCACGGTGGAGGAACTCGCGGTCGAGGCGGCGCTGGCGTTCCTGGCGGCGGACGCCGAAGCGGACTCCGGAACGAACGCCGGAACGAACGCCGGCACGGACGCCGAAGCAGAGAGCGGCGCGGACGCCGGCGCGGACGCCGGAACAGGTGTGGACGCGGCCGCGGGTTCCGGTGCCGTGCGGGCTGGGGTGCCGCGGTGACGTCGCTGTTGGCCGTCTCCGACCACCTGCCGTCCGGCCGGGTCCCGATCGAGGCGCTGGCCGGGGAGTACGGGCTGACGCCGATGGAGCTGCGGATCTTCCGCCGCTACCACGGGCTGGGCGAGGTCGCCCGGGACCCGGGCGGCAGCCTGCTGGACCTGCTGCGCGGCGCGGCGGCCGGGCTGGCGGCGCTGCGCGGCCGGGAGCACCGGGTGCGGTACGTGCTGCACGCCCGCTCGTTCCCGACCGTCGTCCCGTTCCCGCACGACCCGGTGCGGGAGCTGTGTGCGGAGCTGGGCCTGGACGAGGGGGTGCCGGTCTTCTCGGTCGGCCACCACGCCTGCGCCTCGGGCCTGTTGGCGATCGACGCGGCGGGCCGGCTGCTGGCCGCCGACGGCGATCCGGACGCGCTGGCGCTGGTGCTGGCCGGGGAGAAGGCGTTCACCCCGGAGGCGGGGATGGTGCCGGGCAGCTCGTTCTTCGGCGAGGGTGCCGGGGCCTGCCTGGTCTCCCCGGTGGGCGGGCGGGACCGGGTGCTGGCGTACGCGGCCGACCTGCGCGGCGAGTTCGACACCGACGCCGAGGAGCAGGCCCTGGAGTTCCAGCGGATCTACGGCGAGGCGCTGGCGGCGACGGTGCTGGCCGCCGTCGAGCGGGCCGGGCTGGCGCTGGAGGCGGTCACGGCCGTCCTGCCGCACAACGTCAACCGGGCGGCCTGGCACCAGGTCTGCCGTCTCCTCGGCTACCCGCGCGAGCGGGTGGTGCTCGACAACGTGCCGGCGGTCGGGCACGTCTTCTGCGCCGACCACTTCGTCAACCACCGCACCGCCCGGCAGCGCGGCCTGCTGCGCCGGGGCGAGCCGTACGTCCTGGCCGCGGCGGGCGCCGGGCGCGGCGCGACGTTCGCCGCCATGGTCCTCCAGCACTGACCCCCTCCCTCCCCAAGGAGCCCTCTGATGACCTCCCCCGTCCCCTCCCCCCAACTGGTCGACGCGATCTGCGCGTTGCTGCCGGTCGTGCTCAAGCGCGAGGTGACCGGCGCGGACGCCGACACCGCGCTGCTGGACGCCCTCGGGCTGAACTCCACCACCGGCCTGGAACTCGTCCTGGAACTCGAGGAGCGCCTCGGCCTGGAGATCAGCGTGGAGGACCTGGGCCGGGACGACTTCACCACCGTCGGCTCGCTCGCCGCCTACGTCGCGGGCAACCTGCTGGCGGACGCGTGACGCTCCGCACCCTCCTCCCCCCGCGCCCGCCCGCCGCCGGCCCCTCCCGCTGGGGCGTGCGCCGCACCGCCCGGCTGACCTTCCCGGAGCCGTCCGCACTGGCCGCCGACCCGGTGCACGCGGCCCGCCTGCGCCGCTACCTGACCGACCTGCTCGCCCCGTACGGCCTCGCCCTCGCCCCGTACGGCCCCTCCCCCGCCGTCGACGCGCCGGCCGGCGGCCAGCCGTCCGGGCAGTCGTATGGCCAGCCGTCCGGGCAGTCGTACGGGGAGATGGCCGAGGCGCTGATCCGGGCGGTGGTCCCGGCGGGCGAACAGGTCGACCTGCTGGTGCTCGCGCACGCCGTCCCCGACCTGACCCCGGGCCGGGCCACCGCCTGCTGGCTGAGCCACCGCTGTCCGGGCGCCCCGCTGTCGTTCGCCGTCACCGGCCCGGACGGCACGGCCGCGTTCACCGCCCTGCGGCTGCTGACCGCGTACGCGGACACGGCGGGGCTGCGCCGGGCCCTGCTGCTGGTCGTCGAGCAGGACTGGCTGCCGTACGACCCGGGCGTCCCGGTCGCCGTCCCCGCCACCAGCCGGGGCGTCGCGCTGCTGTTCGGCGACCCGCTGCCGGGCGAGCGCGTCCTGCGGCTCGACCCGGCCGGCATCGCCCCCGCCGGACCGCACCCCGCCGACCCGGCCCAGCCGGGCACCGGCCTGTGGTGGGAACTGGGAGCACTGCCGGACCCGGGGGCTCTGCCAGACCCGGGAGCGCTGCCGGACCCGGGGGCGCCCCGGTGAGCACGCCCGCGCCCGCGCCCGCTCCCGTCCCCGCGCCCGGACCGATCCGCCGAGGTGTCCCGATGACCGCCCCGCTGCCCGACCCGCCGCCCGCCCCGCTCCGCCTGGCCGACTACCGCACCGCCGCGTACCGCCGACTCCCGTCCCCCGTCCGCGACTTCGTCGAGGGCGGGGCGGGCGGGGAACGGGCGCTGGCGGCGAACCGGCAGGCGTTCGAACGGGTGACGCTGCGGCCCCGGGTGCTGGTGGACGTCTCGGTGTGCGACACCGCGACGGAGCTGCTCGGCGCCCCGCTGGCCACCCCGGTGGGCGTCGCCCCCACCGCGTACCACCGGCTGCTGCACCCGGAGGGCGAGCTCGCCACCGCCCGCGGGGCCGGGCGGGCCGGGGCGCTGTACGTGGTGAGCCTGTTCGCCTCCAGTCCGCTGGAGGCGATCGCCGCCGCGGCCACCGGGCCGTGCTGGCTGCAGCTGTACTGGCTGCGCCGCCGCGAGGTGCTGGCGGACCTGGCCGGACGGGCCGCCGCGGCCGGCTACCGGGCCCTGGTGCTGACCGTGGACGCCCCGTACCTGGGCCGCCGCCACCGCGACGCCCGCAACGGTTTCGCCGTCCCGCCGGACGTCCGCGCCGTCAACCTGGACCCGTCGCTGATGGCCTCCGCCCACCGCTCCGCCCCCGGCCGCTCCGCGCTCGCCGTGCACACGGCCGAGGCCGTCGACCCGTCGGTGACCTGGGCCGACCTGGCCTGGCTGCGCGGGCGCAGCACGCTGCCGCTGGTCCTCAAGGGCATCCTGACCGCCGAGGACGCCCGCCGCGCCGTGGCCCACGGGGCGGACGCGGTGGTCGTCTCCAACCACGGCGGCCGGCAGCTCGACACCGCCCCGGCCGCCCTGGACGCCCTCCCGGAGGTGGTGGCCGCGGTCGGCGCCGCCTGCCCGGTCCTGTTCGACGGCGGGGTGCGCAGCGGTGCGGACGCGTTCGCCGCCCTGGCGCTCGGCGCGCGGGCGGTGCTGCTCGGCCGTCCGGTGCTGTGGGGCCTGGCGGCCGGTGGCGCGGACGGCGTCGCGGGCGTGCTGGACCTGGCCACCGAGGAGCTCTCCCACACCATGGCCCTCACCGGCCGCCCCGCCCTCCCGTCCCTGGACCGCACCGCCGCGACCCTCGCCCCGCCCCGGTGAGCGCCGACACCGTCCTGCTCTGGCTGGTGACCGACCCCGGGCCGGACCTCCCCCTCGCGCCCCTGCTCGCCGACCTCGACCCGGCCGAACGGCGCCGCGCCGACGCCTGCCGCCACCCCGACACCCGCCGCCGCTACGTCCTCGCCCACGCCGCCCTCCGCCGCCTGCTGGCCGAACGGCTCGGCGCCGCACCCGCCGAACTCCGCTGGCAGCACGGCCCGCACGGCAAACCCGCCCTCCCCGGCGGGCCCCAGTTCAACCTCTCCCACTCCGGCGCCCACGCCCTGATCGCCCTCTCCCCCACCCGCCCGGTCGGCGTCGACATCCAGCGCGTCCTGCCCGCCACCGACACCGCCGCCATGGCCGCCCGCTACTTCCCGCCCGCCGAGGCCCAGCTCCTGCGCGCCACTCCCGACCCCACCCACCGCGCCGAACTCTTCGCCCGCCTCTGGGCCCGCAAGGAAGCCCTGGTCAAGGCCCACGGCGGCCGCCTGGTCCAGGGCCTGCGCGTCCCCCTCGAAGGCCCCCTCGCCCCCGAAGACACCTGGTCCCTCCCCTACCACCTCACCGACACCCCCGCCCCGCCCCACCACCACGCCGCCGTAGCCCTCGCCGACCCCACCCCCTTCCAGGTCACCGCCCGCCCCTGGCCCGTCCCCTCCTGACGCCCGGTCACCGCGGCCCGTCCGGAAAGTCCGCTTCGGTGACGCCCGGCGCCCTGGCGCCCCGGCGGGGCGGGGCGGGGCGGGGTCAGTCGCGGAGTTCGGCCGGGAGGAGTTCCGGCGGGGTGTCCTGGTAGGTGACGGGGCGGAGCCAGCGGTGGATGGCGGAGGTGCCGACGGAGGTGGTGGGGGTGGTGGCGGCGGGGTAGGGGCCGCCGTGGTGCATGGCGGGGGTGACGGTGACGCCGGTGGGCCAGGTGTTGAGGACGAGGCGGCCGGCGAGGGGGGTGAGGAGGGCGAGGAGGGGGCGGGTTTCGGTGGGGGGCTCGTCGGGGGCGAGGTGGAGGGTGGCGGTGAGGGTGCCGGGGAGGCGGGTGAGGGCGGTGTGCAGGTCGGCGTGGTCGCGGTAGCGGACCAGGACGGTGAGCGGGCCGAAGCACTCGTCGAGCAGGTCGTCGTGGAGGTCGGTGGCGGCGACGGCGAGGATGCCGGGGCGGACGGCGAGCGGGGCTCCGGGGGTGGGGGCGGGGCCGGGGGGCAGCAGGGTCTCGACGCCGGGGAGGGCGGCGCGGTGGGCGGCGCCGGTGAGGTAGGAGTCGCGGATGCGGGGGTCGAGCAGGGGTGCGGCGTCCGCGGCGGCGGCGGCCTTGACGGCGGCGCGTTCGAGGGCGGGGTGGCCGGCGGGGACGAGGACGAGGCCGGGTTTGGTGCAGTACTGGCCCTGGCCGAGGGTGAAGGAGGCGGCGAGGCCGGCCCCGATCTCCTCGGCGCGGGTGGCGGCAGCGCGTTCGGTGACCAGGACGGGGTTGAGGCTGCCGAGTTCGCCGTGGAAGGGGATGGGGTGGGGGCGGGCGGCGGCGAGGTCGTGCAGGGCGCGGCCGCCGCGCAGTGAGCCGGTGAAGCCGATGGCGGCGGTGAGCGGGTGCTGGACGAGGCGGGTGCCGGCGGCGAGGCCGTGGACGGTGGTGAGGATCTCGGCGGGCAGGCCGACGCGTTCGGCGGCGCGGCGCAGCAGGCGGGCGCAGAGTTCGCCGGTCCCGGGGTGTCCGGGGTGGGCCTTGACGACGACGGGGCAGCCGGCGGCGAGGGCGCTGGCGGTGTCGCCGCCGGGGACGCTGAAGGCGAGCGGGAAGTTGCCGGCGGCGAAGACGGCGGCGACGCCGAGCGGGGTCTTGGTGCGGCGCAGGTCGGGGCGGCCGGTGGCGGGGTCGGCGCGGTCGATCCGGACGTCGAGGTAGCCGCCGTCGGCTGCGGTCTCGGCGAAGGTGCGCAACTGGTGGGTGGTGCGGGCGAGTTCGCCGGTGAGGCGGGTCTCGCCGAGGGCGGTCTCGGCGTCGGCGGCGGCGAGGATCTCGGGGCGGGCGGCGTCGAGGAGGTCGGCGGCGGTGTGCAGCAGGGCGGCGCGGCGGGGGCGGTCGGCGAGGGCGTCGAGGGTGTGGTGGGCGGCGGTGACGGCCCGGTCGACGTCGGCGGGCCCGGCCTCGCGGGCGGGGTGGGCGCGGACGGCGCCGGTGCGCGGGTCGACGCTGGGGATGGGGGCGCCGGGGCGGGGTGCGGCGGTCATGGCGCGGGCCTCCTCGTGGGGTGGCGGGGTCGGGTAGCGTCCGGTGCGCGGCGGTGTGCGGCCCGTCGCGGGGGCCGGACGGTCCCTCAACCCTCAACTGTTCAGTATGCTGAACAGCAGTCAACTATTTGAACTTCGCGGGACGATACGCCGCGGGACAGAATGGGGTCAAGGATGCCCTCGCCGACCAACGCCGCCCGGGGCGGCACCAGCCAGGGCGGCGGCGCCCAGGTGAAGTCCGCCGTGCGGACGGTGGAGTTGTTGGAGTACTTCGCGGGCCGGCCCGGCATGCACAGCCTGGCGGAGGTGCAGGAGCAGACCGGCTACCCGAAGTCGAGCCTGTACATGCTGCTGCGCACGCTGGCCGAGCTGGGCTGGGTGGAGACGGACGCGACCGGCACCCGGTACGGGATCGGGGTGCGGGCGCTGCTGGTCGGCAGTTCGTACATCGACGGGGACGCGGCGGTGGCCGCGGCCCGCCCGGCGCTGGACGTGCTGGCGGAGGACACCGGGGAGACCATCCACCTGGCGCGGCTGGACGGGGCGAACGTGGTGTACCTGGCGACCCGCCAGTCCCAGCACAGCCTGCGGCCGTTCACCCGGATCGGGCGGCGGCTGCCCGCGTACTCGACCTCGCACGGCAAGGCGCTGCTGGCCACGCTGGGCGACGAGGCGGTGCGGCGGCTGCTGCCGGAGCGGCTGGAGCCGCTGACCGAGCACACCCACACCGACCGCGAGGAGCTGATCCGGGAGCTGGCCGAGGTGCGCACCCGCGGCTACGCGGTGGACCGGGAGGAGAACACGCTGGGGCTGCGCTGCTTCGGCGTGGCGATCCCGTACCGCACCCCGGCCCGGGACGCGGTGTCGGTGTCGGTGCCGGTGGCGCGGCTGACGCCGGGCCGCGAGCAGCTGATCCGGGACGCGCTGTTCGACGCCCGGGACCGGCTGACCCTGGCCACCCGCCACCTGTGAGCCCCGCGCCCGCCCGCCGCTGACGCGGCGTCATGTACCTTTCGGCGCCCCGCACCCCGCGTGCGGGGCGCCGTCGCGTTCCGGCGCCGGACGCCTTGACAGGGCCGGGCGGGGCTCCCTAGGTTGCGGACACGGATGCGACCGACGTTCATGCTTGTGAACATACCCCGGGCATCCGACCGCATCGCGCGTCACACCGCACCGCGCGCCACGCACCGCACCTCGCGCCCGCACCCCCACCCCGACCGCTCGACGAGGAGCCCCGTCATGCGCCTGCCCCGCACCGTCCGCACCGTCGGACCGCTGTTCGCCTCCGCCGCCCTGTGCGGCACGCTCGCCTGCGTCCCCTCCGCGCACGCCGCCGACCTCGGCCACGCCGTGCTGGCCGCGAAGGACGGCTGGGCCTCGGCCACCACCGGCACCACCGGCGGCTCCAAGGCCGACGCCGCGCACACCGTGACCGTCTCCACCCGGGCCCAGCTGGTGGCCGCGCTCGGCGGCAAGAACTCCGGCAACGGCTCGAACGCCACCGCCAAGATCATCTACGTCTCGGGCGTCATCGACCTCAACACCGACGACTCCGGCAAGCACCTGGACTGCTCGGCGTACGCGACCGGCGGCTACTCGCTGCCCGCCTACCTGGCCGCCTACGACCCGAAGGTCTGGGGCACCTCGAAGGTGCCCTCGGGCACCCAGGAGGACGCCCGCGCCGCCTCGCAGAAGAAGCAGGCCGACAAGGTGCAGATCAACGTGGGCGCCAACACCACCCTCGTCGGCGTCAACGGCGGCACGCTGCGCGGCGGCGGGCTGGTGGTGAAGAACGTCGACAACGTGATCGTCCGCAACCTGTCCTTCGAGAACGCCGCGGACTGCTTCCCGCAGTGGGACCCGACCGACGGCTCCACCGGCAACTGGAACTCCGAGTACGACGCGATGACGGTCTACGGCGCCACCCACGTCTGGGTCGACCACAACACCTTCTCCGACGGCGCCGTCCCGGACTCCAGCCTGCCCAGCTACTTCGGCCGGATCTACGAGGTCCACGACGGGCTGCTGGACGTGGTCAAGGGCGCGGACTACGTCACCTCGTCCTGGAACGTGTTCAAGAACCACGACAAGACCAACCTGATCGGCAACAGCGACAGCGCCTCCGCCACCGACGCGGGCCACCTGCGGGTGACCTTCCACCACAACCTGTGGCAGAACACCGTGCAGCGCGCGCCCCGGGTCCGCTTCGGGCAGGTCGACGCCTACAACAACTACTACGTGCCGTCCGCCGGGGACTACGAGTACAGCCTCGGGGTCGGCAAGTCCTCGCAGCTCGTCGCGCAGAACAACTACTTCGCGCTGCCCTCCGGCATCACCGCCGCCAAGGTGCTCTACAACTGGGGCGGCACCGCGCTGACCGCGGGCGGCAACTCCGTCAACGGCACCACCAGCGACCTGATCGCCGCCTGGAACGCCGCCAACTCCGGCAAGCAGCTGGGCACGTCGGCGGGCTGGACGCCCACCCTGCGCACCGGCCTGGACGCGGCGAACACCGTCCCGGCGAAGGTCACGGCCGGCGCGGGCGTCGGCCACCTCTGAGCCCGGCGGCACCGACCGCCCGCGGGCCCCGGCGAGAACTCCCGCCGGGGCCCGCCCCCGTCCCCGCCACTCCGCCCCGCCACCCCTCCCCGTCCCGCCACCCGTCCCGTCGTCCGTCCCCAGGAGGAACCGTCGTGCCCACCCGCCGCACCGTCCTGCTCGGCGCCGCCACAGCCCTGCTCGGCACCGGACTCGGTCCCGGACTCGCCACCACCCCGGCCACCGCCACCGCCACCGAAGCCGCCAGAACCGCCGGAGCCCCCGAAGCCGCCGGGCCCCGCTTCGGCCGGTACGGCTCGCCGGCCGCCCGCCCCGACTCCCGCACGCTGTACGTCGATCCGGCCGGGGCGGGCGACCACCCGACCGTCCAGGCGGCCGTGGACGCCACCCCGCCCAACGGCGACCCGGCCACCGGCTGGACGCTGGTGCTGGCGGCCGGCACCTACCGGGCGCCGGTGCGCGTCCCGGCCGACCGGCGGCACCTGACCGTGCTGGGCGCCACCGGCCGGGCCCGGGACGTGGTCGTGGTGCACGACACCGCGGCCGGCACGCCGAAGCCCGGCGGCGGCACCACCGGCACCACCGGGAGCGCCACCCTCACCGCGCTGGCCGACGGCTTCACCGCCGCGGACGTCACCTTCGCCAACGACTGGCTGCGCGCCGACCACCCGGACTGGACCGGCACCCAGGCGGTGGCCGTGAAGGCCACCGGCGACCGGACGGCCTTCCTGCGCTGCCGGCTGCTGGGGCACCAGGACACGCTGTACGCGGACTCGGCCGACCTGGCCTCCTTCGCCCGGCAGTACTACGGCCGCTGCTACGTCGAGGGCGACGTGGACTTCGTGTTCGGCCGGGCCACCGCCGTCCTGGACCGGTGCGAGCTGCGCACGCTGGCCCGCACCGACACCACCGCCGTCCCGCAGGGCTTCGTGTTCGCGCCGAGCACCGCCCGGGCGAACCCGCGCGGCTTCCTGGCCACCCGCTGCGCCTTCACCGGCACCGCACCGGCCGGCGCCTTCCGGCTGGCCCGGCCGTGGGTGCCGAGCAGCGACCCCACCGCCTGGCCGATGCTGACGGTCCGCCGGTCGCACCTCGGCCCGGGCATCGACGCCGTCGAGCCGTACGCGAACATGGCGGCCGCCCACCCGTGGCAGCAGCAGCGGTTCGCCGAGTACGCGGACACCGGCCCGGGCGCGGCGGTCCCGGTGCCCGCGAACCGGCCGCAGCTGACCGCCGGGGAGGCCGCGGCGCACACCAGGGAGGTCTACCTGGCGGGCGCCGACGGCTGGCGGCCGTGGGAGGGCTGAGGCGGTGTCAGCCGGAGTGCGGGCGCAGCAGCCGCCGGACCGCCTCGAGGTCGGTGTCGGAGGCCAGCCCCGCGTGGTAGAGGCGCAGTTCGTCGGCGCCCTCGACGGGGTGCGGGGGGCCGCCGCCGAGCGCGGCGACCACCGGGCGGTTGGCGGCCAGCACGGTGCCGGGGCGGCGGTGCGGGGCGGCGAGCGGCAGCAGGTGGTGCGGCAGGACCAGGCCGTCGGCGCGGGTGAGCAGCCAGTCGGCCTCGACGCCGGGGTTGGGGCCGCTGCGGTGCGGGACGGGGTCGGCGTGCAGCAGGATCCGGAAGCCGGGGCCGGCGGCGGCCCGGACGGCGTCGACGGCGGCGGCCTGCAGGCGGCGGGCGGCGGCGAGCCGGTGGGTGCGGGCGGCGGCGGCGGGGCCGGGGCCCAGCAGCCGTTCGATCCGGGCCCACTCCTCGGGCAGGTCGGGTTCGGGGGCGCCGCGCCACAGCGGTTCCAGGGCGGTGCGCACCGCGGTGCGCAGGGCGTCGGCGTCGGGGCCGTAGCCGCGGCGGCAGGCGGGGCAGAAGCACAGCGACATCAGGAACTGCCCGGCCGGGCCGAGCGGGACGCCGCCGATCTTGTCGTGGGCGTGCAGGTGGGCGAGGCCGTACCAGCCGCAGGACTCCAGTTCGGTGCCGGTGGCGCCGGGCCGGACGGCGGCCTCGGCGGCGAGGGCGGCGCAGTACTCGACCACCTCGTCCTGGGCGATGCACGGCGCCCAGGGGTAGGGCTCGCCGTACGCGTTGTGCACCGTGTGGTGCGGGTGCGCGGTGCCGAGGCGGGAGTTGTGGGCGAGCACCACCCAGGTGTGCACCTCCAGTCCGGCGGCGGTGAGGGCGGCGGCGGCCTCGCCGAACGGGTCGTCGCCGGGCAGCCAGTGCTGGGCGGCGGGGCGCAGGGCGCGGCCGCGCCAGTGGGCGGGGTCGGGCGGGTAGTAGACGGCGGAGTGCTCGGCGGTGACGATCCGCCGGGTGGGGTGGCGGGGGGTCAGGGCGCGGGTGGAGTGGTAGGCGGCGGCGAGGGTGACCCGGGGCAGGCCGAGGCCGACCAGCCGGTCGGGGGCGGCGGGGTCGCCGGTGACGTCCCACGGGTAGAGGAAGGCGGAGGCGCGCACGGGGTCTCCTGGCGGTGGGTGCGGGGGCGCCCGGCCGGGGGCGGTCCGGCCGGGCGGCGGGCGGGCGGTTCGTCCGGGGCCCGCGCGGGCGGCCGGGTCCGGTGCGCGGGGCGGGCGGCCCGGCCGGGCGTGCGGGCCCGGCCGGCGGGGCGGGGCCGGGGTCAGAGCAGGCTGCGGCCGTGGGCGATCAGTTCGGCGAGCGCGCCGACGTGCGCGGGGTCGGGTTCGGCGAGCGGGGCGCGGACGGTGCCGACGTCGAGGCCCTCGAGCCGGACGCCGGCCTTGACCAGCGAGACCGCGTAGCCGCGGCCCTGGTTGCGCAGTTCGACCAGGGGGCGGAAGAAGCCGTCGAGCAGGCGGTTGGCGAGGGCGTCGTCGCCGCCGGTGACGGCCTTGTGGAAGGCGAGGGCGAGGTCGGGGGCGAAGCAGAAGACGGCGGAGGAGTAGAGGGTGACGCCGAGTCCGCGGTAGGCGAGGCCGGTGAGTTCGGCGGTGGGCAGGCCGTTGAAGTAGCGGAAGTCGAGGCCGGGGTGGGTGGTGCGGACGGCGCTGATGACGCGCTGCATCAGGTCGAGGTCGCCGATGCCGTCCTTGAGTCCGATGACGTTGTCGAGGGCGGCGAGGGCGGCGACGGTGTCGGGTTCGAGGACGGCGTTGTCGCGGGCGTAGACGATGACGCCGAGGTCGGTGGCCCGGGCGAGTTCGGTGTAGTGCCGCAGCAGGCCCGCCTGGGAGGGCTTGACCAGGTAGGGCGGCAGGGCGAGGACGCCGTCGGCGCCGGCCTGTTCGGCGCGGCGCAGGAACTCCAGGGCGAGGGCGGTGCCGTGGCCGACGCCGGCCACCACGGGGACGGCTCCGGCGGTCTCCTCGACGGCGGCGGCGACCACGGCGCGGTACTCGTCGAGGTCGAGGGCGTGGTACTCGCCGGTGCCGCAGGCGGCGAACACGGCGCCGGCCCCGGCGTCGAGGCGGGCCCGGACGTGGGTGCGGAAGGCGGTCAGGTCGAGGCTGCCGTCGGGGGCGAAGGCGGTGACGGGGAAGAACAGCAGGCCGTCGAGGCGGCTGCGCAGTCGGTCGGGCGTGTCGGGCATGGGTTCCTCCTGTGGGGACGGCGGGACGCTGGGCTGCGGAACGGCTGGGCGGCGGGCGGCGGGCCTGCGGGCGCCACAGCAGCGTTATACATCATTCTGATCGCAGTACACATCCATGAACGGCGAATCAGAATCCTTGCGCGCGAGGAGGGTTGACGACCCCTCACACCCTCCCTAATGTGTCCACGCATGTGAACGGCGTCCACGAATGTAGAGGAGGTGAGCTCCCTGTGACGCTCGCCGGTCCGTACGGAGCCCGCGTCCGCCGGGCGCTCACCCCGTACGCCCTGATCGCTCCGACCGTCCTGCTGCTGGTCGGCTTCCTGCTGGTGCCGCTCGGCAGCGTCGGCTACTACGCGCTGCAGCACCGGGTGGTGAACGAGCCGTACGACGACGCGTTCGTCGGGCTGGACAACTTCTCCCGGATGCTGGGCGACCAGCAGTTCTGGCACAGCCTGCTGTTCTCCGCGAAGTGGGTGGCCGCCGAGGTGGGGCTGCAGCTGCTGCTCGGCCTGGTGCTGGCCCTGATCGTGAACGAGACCTTCGTCGGCCGGGCCGCGGCCCGGGCACTGGTGTTCTCGCCCTGGGCGGTGTCCGGGGTGCTGACCACCGGGATCTGGCTGCTGCTGTACAACCCGGCCACCGGGGTGTTCCACCAGCTGTCCGAGTTCGGCCTCGCCGACCCGGCGACCTCGGTGCTGGGCGACCCGGACACCGTGTTCCCGGCCGTGGTGGTGGCCGAACTCTGGCGCGGCGTACCGTTCTTCGCCATCCTGATCCTCGCCGACCTGCAGTCCGTCCCGAAGGACCTGTACGAGGCGGCGTCGATCGACGGCGCGGGCCGGGTCCGCAGCTTCCTGCACGTGACGCTCCCCCACCTGCGGGACGCGATCGTGCTGGCCACCCTGCTGCGCGCGGTGTGGGAGTTCAACAACGTCGACCTGCTGTACACGCTGACCAACGGCGGCCCGGCCGGGGCGACCACCGGCCTGCCGCTGTACGTGGCCCAACTGGCCCGCAAGTCCTACGACTTCGGCTACGGGTCGGCGCTGACCGCGGCGGCCTTCGTGCTGCTGCTGTTCTGCTCGGTGCTGTACCTGCGGCTCAGCCGCTTCGAGGGCCGGGGCGAGGGGGTGCAGCGATGAGCGCCGACGCCACCCGCCTGCCGGCCGCCCGCCGCGGGGCCGCCCGCTCCGTCCGGGCCACCGCCGTCCGGGACCGCACCGGGCGCCTGCTGCGGCTGTTCCTGCCGCTGGGCCTGTACCTGCTCTTCACCCTGGTGCCGTTCTACTGGATGCTGCTGTTCGCGCTGCGCCCGGCCGGCTCCACCTCGCTGCTGCCCTGGCCGGTGACCTTCGAGCACTTCGACACCGTGTGGAACGGCATGGGCTTCCGCACCTACTTCACCAACAGCGTGCTGATCGCCGCGCTGACCCTGGTGTCGGTGACCTTCTTCGCCCTGATGGGCGGCTACGCACTGGCCCGGTTCGCGTTCCGCGGGCGGCGGGCGTTCATGCTGGCGCTGCTGTGCACCCAGTTCGTGCCGGGCGCGATGATGCTGATCCCGCTGTTCAACGTCTTCCAGCTGCTGCACCTGATCGACACCCGGTGGAGCCTGGTGGTCGCCGAGACGGTGTTCCAGCTGCCGCTGGCGATGATCCTGATGAGCGGTTTCGTGAAGAACGTGCCGGTGGAGCTGGAGGAGTCGGCGATGGTGGACGGCTGCGGCCGGCTGCGCGCCTTCCTCGCGGTGGTGCTGCCGCTGCTGCGGCCGGGCATCGTCGCGGTGGGCTCGTTCGCCTTCATCGGCAGCTGGAACAACTTCCTGTTCGCGCTGATGTTCCTCAACGACCCGGAGCTGCAGACCGTCCCGGTGGGCCTGCAGACCACCATCGGCGAGAACACCGTGGACTTCGGCGCGCTGGCCGCGGGCGGCGTGGTCGCCGCGGTGCCGGTGGTGCTGGTGTTCGCCTTCGTGCAGAAGTACCTCGTCCAGGGCATGAGCGCCGGCGCCGTCAAGGGCTGAGCGCCCCCCGCGATCCCCCTCCCCCACCCCGTCACAGACAGGACACTCCCACCCATGGCCCGCTCCCTGCGCACCGCCGCCGCGGCCCTCGCCGCGCTCGGCCTGCTCACCGCCTGCGGTTCCGGCGGCTCCGCCGGCGACTCCGCGAAGAAGACCGTGATCACCTTCTGGGACAACAACGCCGGACCGGCCCGCACCCCGCTGTACCAGCACCTGATCGACGAGTTCGAGAAGGCGCACCCGGGCATCGAGGTGAAGTACGTCGGCGTGACCAGTTCCGAGGTCGCCGAGAAGTACAACACCGCGATCGCCGCCGGCTCCACGCCCGACGTCGGCGGCGTCACCACCGCCCTGCTGGCCTCGCTGACCGCGCAGAAGGCCCTCGTCCCGCTGGACGAGCGCCTGGCGGGCAGCCCGCTGAACGGGAAGCTGTCGGCGGCGATGCTGGAGACCTCGAAGGCGGCGGCCGGCGGCAAGGGCCTGTACCAGCTGCCGTCCTCCGGCAACCAGGACGTCATCTGGTACCGGGCGGACAAGTTCGAGGAGGCCGGGATCGGCGTCCCGAAGACCTGGGACGAGCTGTTCGCGGCGGCCGCGAAGCTCACCGACAGGTCGAAGAACCAGTACGGCTTCACCATCCGCGGCGGCGCGGGCTCCGGCTTCCAGGTGCTGGCCGAGGCGTACGCCTACTCCGGCCTGACCGAGGTGTTCGACGCGAACGGGAAGTCCACCGTCGACGACCCGAAGAACGTCGAGCTGATCGCCAGGATCGCCGCCCAGTACAAGCAGACCACCCCGGAGGCCGACGTCTCCAACGCCTACCCGCAGATGCTGGCCCAGTTCCAGGCCAACCAGGTGATGATGGTGCACCACAACCTGGGCTCCACCAAGGACGTGCGGAGCGCGCTCGGCGACAAGGCGGCCGGCATGCTGCTGCCCGCCGGGCCGAACGGCACCGCGACGCTGGCCAACCCGGTCGACGGCTTCGGCGTGTTCAAGAACTCCAAGCACCAGGACGCCGCCTGGACCTTCCTGGAGTACCTCGACTCGCACGGGGCCAACTCGTACTGGAACGAGAACGCCGGCCAGATCCCCGCCAACACCGAGGCGTACGCGGACGACTGGTACGTGAAGTCCGGCATCACCAAGCGGGCCGGGGACGCGCTGAACAGCGGGAAGCTGGTGCAGCCGCCGGTCTACCTGCCGCAGTACTCGAAGATCACCAAGACCGAGGCGGAACCGAACTTCCAGAAGGTGCTGCTGGGCAGGATGTCCCCCGCGGACTTCGCCAAGTCGGTGGCCGACGCCCTCACCAAGGCGCAGGCCGACTACCGGGCGAAGAACGGCTGACGGCGGTGGCAGCCGTCGCCTCGGTCGAGGTGTCCTTCTTCACCACCCTCGCCCGCACCGCCGTCGACCCGCACGGCCACCGGCACCCGGCCGAGCCGCACGAGGTCCGCGAGGCCCTGCTGACCGTCACCGACACCGACGGCGCCGCCGGCCGGGTGCTGGTGCAGCCCGACCACCTGCGCCCGCACGTGCTGGACAAGTACGTCCGGCCCGCGCTGCTCGGACAGGAGGCGCTGGAACGCGAACGGCTGTGGACCTCACTGGCCCGCCGCCAGCGCGGCGCGGGCGGCGGCCTCACCGACCGGGCGCTGTGCTTCGTCGACCTCGCCCTGTGGGACCTCGCGGGGCAGCGGCTGGGCCAGCCGGTGTGGCGGCTGCTCGGCGGCGCCCGCCGGGAGGCGCCCGCGTACGCCTCCACCATGTGCGGCGACGGGACACCGGGCGGGCTGGCCACCCCGGCCGACTACGCGGCCTTCGCGGTGCGGCTGGTCGAGCAGGGCTACCGGGCGATCAAACTGCACACCTGGATGCCGCCGGTGGCGGGCGCCCCCAGCGTGGCCCTAGACGTCGCGGCCTGCACGGCGGTGCGCGAGGCGGTCGGCCCGGACGTCGAACTGATGCTGGACGCCAACCACTGGTACTCGCGCACCGAGGCGCTGCGGCTCGGCCGGGCGCTGCAGGAGCTCGGGTTCTACTGGCTGGAGGAGCCGATGGAGGAGGCGTCGGTGTCCTCCTACCGGTGGCTGGCCGAGCAGTTGGAGATCCCGGTGATCGGGCCGGAGACCTCCTGGGGCAAGAACTTCACCCGCGCCGAGTGGGCGGCCTCCGGCGCCTGCGACATCCTGCGCACCGGCACCACCGACGTCGGCGGCATCACCCCGGCGGTGCGCACCCTGCACCTGGCCGAGGCGTTCAACCTGGACTGCGAGGTGCACGGCAACGGCTCCGGCAACCTCGCCCTGCTCGGCGCCGCCACCAACGCCCGCTGGTACGAGCGCGGACTGCTGCACCCGCTGGTCGACTTCGACCTGCTGCCGCCGCACCTGAACTCGGCGGTCGACGCGATCGACGAACGCGGCGTGGTGGTCTTCCCCGAACGCCCGGGTCTGGGCGACGATTTCGACCTCGACTACATCAAGTCCCACACCGTGGAGGTGTCGTGACACTCGTCCTGCTCACCGGCGCGGCCGGCGGCGTCGGCACCATGCTGCGCGAGCTGCTGCCCCCGTACGGCTACCGGCTGCGGCTGGCCGACCTCAAACCCGTCGAGGGCGCGCCGGACGCGCTGGCCTTCGACCTGGCCGACGCCGACGCCGTCCGCGAGGCGGTGCGCGGCGTGGACGCGGTGGTCCACCTCGGCGGGATCGCCCTGGAGGACACCTTCGCCAACATCCAGCACAGCAACATCGAGGGCACCTACCGGCTGTACGAGGCGGTGCGGGCCGAGGGCGTGCGCCGGGTGGTCTTCGCCAGCTCGAACCACGCGGTCGGCTTCACCCCGCTGGACGGCGAACTGCCGGTGCGCGCCGACATCCCGCCGCGCCCGGACACCTACTACGGCCTGTCCAAGGTGTTCGGCGAGTCGCTGGCCTCGCTGTACGCCGACAAGCACGGGATCGAGACGGTCTCGCTGCGGATCGGCTCCTGCTTCCCCGAGCCGCGCTCGCCCCGGATGCTCTCCACCTGGCTCAGCCCCGGCGACTGCGCGCGCCTGGTGCACGCCGCCCTCACCGCGCCCGGCGTCGGCCACACCGTGGTCAACGCGATCAGCGCCAACACCCGCGCCTGGTGGGACCTGGGCCCGGCCCGGGCGCTCGGCTACGACCCGCAGGACGACGCCGAGGCGTACGCCGGGCGGATCCTGGCCGAGCACGGCGAGCTGGACCCGGACGGCGTGGACGCCCGGCTGCTCGGCGGGTACTTCACCACCCTGTAGGCCCGGCCGCGGGCGCCCCGGACCCGGCCGTCCGGGGCGCCCGGCCGCGGCTGCTCAGCCGCGTTCCGCCCAGCGGGGCCCGGGTCCGATCAGGAGCAGGCGGCGGGAGGGCAGGCGCAGGGCCCAGTCCGGGGTCTCGTCGAACGGGAGGTGCGGGGCCGGCGGGGCGGCGGGGTCGATCCGCAGCCGGTGGTCGCCGAACGCGATCAGGGTGCCCCAGCCGGGTTCGGTGACCTGGACGTCGGTGATCCGGCGGCCGATCAGCGCCCGCAGGTCCTCGGCCAGGCGGCCGGCCCCGGCGGCGGGGGTGGTGGCGCGGGCCGCGGTGGCGGGGCGGTCCAGGGTCCAGCCGCTGCGGGCGACGGTGAGCCAGCGGTGGGCGAGTTCGGCCGTGCCGTCGGGGCGGTGGTCCGGGAGGCCGATCAGCAGGGCGAACAGTCCCGCGCCGCCGCCGGGGACGTGCACCGAGGTCACCGTGCCGCCGTGCAGGACGGCCAACTGCCGCCGCAGTTCGCCGAGGTCGGTGGAGGGGGCCGCCGGGCGGTCCGTATGGGTCGTCACCGCACCCAGTCTCGGGACCGGGTGCGGGGCCGTCCAGCCGTTATCGGCGTGCCGCGTCGCCAGGTTGACGAGGCGGCCCGGCCCCACCGCGCCCGGACGTCCGCCGGCACGTCGCGGCCGCCGCCGACCTTCAGGTCGAAGTGCCACCGGTTCTTGCCGGCCCTCGGCTCCGGCACCTGCTGGAACCGGATCCGCGGCCCGCCGGGTCGACGATCGACTCCGGGACGTCCCCGGCGCCGGGCGGCAGCACCGACCCGGGCACCCCCAGCGCCGCCCAGTGGGCCCGCCAGGCCCCGTCCGGCGGGGGGTCGGGCAGGTGGCCCAGGGCCCGGCCCGGAAGGCCACCATCCGCTGCGGGTCGGAACAGTCGATCGTCAACTGCACTGCCAGGTCCATCCGCAGAGCATCCCGGACGGGTCCGACGACCGCTCGCTACGATGGCCCGGTGACCGGAGAAGACGAACCGAACGCCGTCAGCGGCCCCATCCCCTCCACCGTCCCGGACGGCCGCGCCCCGCGCCGGCTCGGGCCGTTCGAGGTCCCGGCCGTCGGACTGGGCTGCATGAACCTCAGCCACGCCTACGGCACCCCGCCGTCCGCCGGTGACGCGGCGAAACTGCTGCTGTCCGCCCTCGACGCGGGCGTCACGCTGTTCGACACGGCCGCGCTGTACGGGTTCGGCGCCAACGAGGAGCTGGTCGGCCGGGTGCTGGGCCCGCACCGGGAGCAGATCGTGCTGGCCTCCAAGTGCGGCATGACGGGCGTGGACGGACGGCGCGTCATCGACGGCCGCCCCGAGACGATCCGGCGCACCGCGGAGCAGTCGCTGGCCCGGCTCGGCACCGACGTGATCGACCTGTACTACCTGCACCGGCTGGACCCGGCCGTCCCGGTCGAGGAGAGCGTGGGCGCGCTGGCGGAGCTGGTCGCGGCGGGCAAGGTCCGCGCCATCGGCCTGTCCGAGGTGTCGGCGGCCACCCTGCGCCGGGCGCACGCGGTGCACCCGGTCGCCGCGCTGCAGAACGAGTACAGCCTGTGGACCCGCAACCCGGAGCGCGGCACCCTGGCGGCGACCCGTGAACTGGGCATCGCGCTGGTCGCGTTCAGCCCGGTCGGGCGCGGCGTGCTGACCGACGCCCCGCCGCGGATGGCCGACCTGCCGCCCGCGGACATCCGGCACGCCATGCCGCGCTTCACCGCCGCGCACTACCCGGCGAACCTGGCGCTGCGCGCCGAACTGGCCGCCCTGGCCGCGCCCGCTGGCCTGACGGTGGCCCAGCTGGCGCTGGCCTGGGTGCTCTCGCGCGGCGGGCACGTGCTCGCCATCCCGGGCACCCGCTCGGTGGAGCACCTGCGCGAGGACGTCGCGGTGCTCGACCTGGACGTCCCCGCCGAGCTGCTGGCGGCGGCCGGTCGGGTGCTGTCCGACGAGACGGTGCACGGCTCGCGCTACGCGCCGGCGCACCTCCCGGAGATCGACACCGAGCGCTGCGGCGCGGCGGGCTGACGGCCCCTCACCTCGTCCGGCGGGGCGCCACGGCCCGGCCCACGGATCGGCCCACCGCTCGGCCCACGGATCGGCCCACCGCTCGGTCTACGGCTCGGCCCGCTGCTCGACGGCGGCGGGCAGCACCGCCACCGAGGCCGAGGTAGTGCGCAGCCGCACCCGGTGGGCGGCGCCCGGCTGTTCGGGCAGGCCGATCCGGACGTCGGCGGAGGACGCATCCGAGTCGAACGCGTAGCCGCCGTCCGGTTGCGGGAGCCGCAGCGCCACCGAGGCGGAGGCGGATTCCACGGTGAGGTCGCCGGGCGGGGCGGCGAAGCCCAGGTCGGCGCTGCCGGAGCGGATCGACACCGTCGCGTGCTGCGGGCGCAGGCCGACGGCGGTGCAGCGGACCGAGGCCAGGGACAGCGCGAGGTCGCCGCGCAGCCCGGACAGCGTGATCTCCCCGGACTCCTGGCGGACCGTCAGCGCGGTGTCCTCGGGGACGGCGAGCCGCAGCAGCCCGCCGCACCGGTCGAACGGCCCGCCGTCCGCGGCGGCGCACCGCACGGGCACGGCGCCGTCGCTCCCGGCCGGGCCGAGGGCGACCGGTCCGGGGTGCCCCGTGCCCTCGGGCAGGTACTCGGCGGTGGCGGCGGTCCCCTGCGCGGCGGTGATCTCCACCCGGCCCGACACGCCGTCCAGCAGCAGCGCCTGCGGGCTGCCCGGCAGGACGTGCGGACCGGCCCCGGTGTCCGTCGTCCCGTCCCGGTCGGCGAGGGCGATGGCGCCGGCCCCGACCAGCACCAGGGCCGCCGCCACCGCGCCCCACCGCCCGGCCCGGTGCCGGGGTCGCGGCGGAGCCGTCGGCGGCGGCGGGCCCACCGGCCGCGGCGGGACGGTCGGGTGCGGTGGCTGCTGCTGCTCGCTCATGCCCGGCCGTGTGCCCGCCCGGGGCCGGTGCATGCCCCGAGCCGCGGGCACCCGGGGGTGCGCCCGTGGCAGGACGTCAGGGCGGCGCCGTGCGCCGGAAGTCGGGTCCCGGGCCCGGTGAGCCCCGCGGACCGCCCTGGCCGTGGCCGGCGGCACGCGGCGGCCCCTGCACGGTGCCCGGACGGTCCCGGTCGCCGGGGGCGGGGGGGCACGGCGTGGTGGTGAACGGGCCGTCCTGCGCGGACGGCAGCGTCACCCGCTACCCGACCGCGGGCCGGCTGCCCGCCCGCGACCTGACCTGCGGCTGAGCCGTCCGGGCACCGGTGCGGTGGACGGCCGCGGCGGCGGCCAGGGTGGCGCCGGCCAGGGCGGGCCAGAGGGCGAGCGGGGCCAGGGCGGTGATGACGGCCGGGGAGAGCGCCAGGCCCAGGCCGGTGGAGAGCTGCAGGCGCGAGAGCGCGCGGCCGAGCCCGCCGGCCGGGGCGAGGGCGGTGACCAGGGGCGTGGCGCTGCCCGCGTAGAGGATCTCGCCGAGGGTGCACGGGATCGTCACCAGCGCGACCGCGAGCGGGCCGAGCGCCGTGGCCGGCAGGAAGGCCAGGTAGCTCGCGGCGAGCACCGCCCCGGACAGCGCCAGCACCCGCGCCCGCGGCCAGCGGGCCGCCGCCCACCCGGTGACCGGCACCTGGAGGGTGACCACCAGCACGGTGTTGGCGACGAACACCGCGGCGGGCCAGGCCGGGGAGGCGTGCAGGACCGTCACCAGCACCAGCGGCACCGCCACTTCGGGCACGTTCAGGCAGAACACGTACACCACGTTGGCCAGCAGCACCGCGCGCAGCCGCCGCGTCCCGCCGTCCGCCGCCGCGCCGGGGGCCCGTTCGGCGTGTCCCGCGGTGACCCGCACCGAGCGGGCCAGGGCGGCGGCGGCCAGGAAGCCCGCGCCGGAGACCGCGGCCAGGGCCCGCAGGGCGGGGGCGCCGCCGGTGAGGCAGACGGTGGCGAGCAGCGCGCCGAGGCCGAGCCCGGCGTTGCGGACGGAGCGGGCGGCGGCGAGCGCGGTGTCCCGCAGGTGGGCCTCGGCGACGGTGGTGACCAGGGCGGCGTGCGCGGCGGGCCAGGCCTGGTTGCCGATGCCGAGGAACAGCGCGGCCAGCGCGAACGGGGCCGCGCGCCCGGTCGGCGCGGCCAGCAGTACGGCCACGCCGACCACCCGCACCAGCATCGCGGCGGCGACGGCGGCGCTGCGGGCGCCCCGGTCCAGCCAGCGGCCGAGCGGCGGCATGCAGGCCAGGCCCGCGACGATCCCGCCGGTCATCGCCAGCCCGGTGGCGGCCGCGTCCAGGTGCAGCACCGAGATGCCGTAGAGCAGCAGGAACGGGCGCAGCAGGCCCGAGCCGAGGGCGTCGACGAGCAGGGCGGCGGCGTAGCGCGGGCCGCCGCCGGCCCGGACGAGGCGGCGGAGCGTCGGACGGGGCGGGCGCAGCGGCGGGGCGGTGGCGGGGGTGGTGGTGGTCATGGCGCCACGGTGCGGGCGGGGCGGCGGGGCGGTCGCGTCGGTTGACGCTTTCCGTCAACCGGCGCCGGTCCGCCGCCCGTGAGCAGCGAGAATACCGGGGTGACCCTGCGCATCGACCTCGCCGGGACGCCGCCGGAGCGGATCCGGTTCGGTGTCTCCCCGCTCGCCGAACTCACCGCGATGCTGCACGTGCTGGCCTCGCCGGAGCACCATCCGCAGCTGGCCGGGTGGGCGGCGGGCGTGTGGGCGGGGCTGCGTCCGGAGCTGGCCGAGCGGCTGCGCGAGGCGGAGTTCCTGTGGCGTTCCTCCCGGGCGGACTTCCTGGTGCCGGCCCGGCCGCGGGCCACCCTGGCGGCCGAGCTGGACGAGGTCGACGCGATCGGCGACGAGCGGTACGCGCACGCGGCGCTGGTCACCACCTGCGGCTCCAACCGGCGGACCTTCGCCGGCCGCTCCCCGCTGCACGACCCGGCGGCCCGGGCGGCCGCGCTGGACCGGGCGCAGGCCCGCGGGCCGGTCCAGGAGGCGTTCGCGGAGCGCCTGCTGGCGGATCCGGCGGCGGTGCGGGCCCGGGTGCGGGAGACCCTGGAGCTGTGCGCGGCGGCGTTCTTCGACGCGGAGTGGCCGGCGCTGGCGGCCCGGCTGGGCCGGGACGTGCGGGACAAGGCCGAGCTGAGGCGCCGTCAGGGGCTGGGCGCGGCCCTGGCCGAGGTGTCGGCGGCGGTCGCCGTCACGCCGGACGGCGGCTCGCTGGTCCTCGACAAGCTGCAGGACTCCACCGCGCAGGCGGGCCCGGCCGGGGTGACCTTCCTGCCCAGCGTGTTCGGCCACCCGCACCTGGTCGCGGTGTACGCCCCCGGCTGGCAGCCGGTGGTGCAGTACCCGGCGGCGGACGGGCGGCGCCCGGCGGCCGTCCCGCTGGAGGCCGTCGGCCTGCGGTTGGAGGCGCTGGCCCATCCGGTGCGGCTGCGCCTGGTCCGCACCCTGGCGCGCGGCCCGCACACCACCGGCGAGCTGGCGCGGGCCTGGGAGCTCACCGCGCCGGAGGTCTCCCGCCACCTCGCCGTGCTGCGCCGGGCCGGCCTGCTGACCGCCCACCGCCGGGGGCGGCACGTGCACCACGTCCTGGACCTGGCCGCGACCGGCACGCTCGGCACCGACCTGCTGGCCGCCGTCCTGCGCTGAAGCGCACGTCCGGGGGCTCGGGGAGCGGCGGGCCCGGGTCTGCGGGCGGTTCACTGCCGTAGTGCGGATCTGCTTCCGGTTCCGTTCGAGGTGCGCGGCAGCACGGGCCTCCGGTGGGCTCCGGCCATCGGCAGCGCGGACCCGCCGTTCCCCGGTCCCCGGTGGTTGCTCACCCGAGCCGCTGTCCCGTGTCCAGGGCGCAGCGGCGTTGGAGGGCCAGGGCGAGGGCCATCAGTGCGGCGGGCAGCAGGGTGAACCCGGTCAGCAGGGCGGTCAGGGCGGTGTCGCTCTGCGGGGCGTGGGCGCCGCCGGTGCTGGAGACGAAGCCGCCGAGGGCGAGGACGGCGGAGTACAGGTAGGGGCCGACGGCGGTGCCGGTGGCCTCGGCGGCGGTCCACACGCCGGTGTAGGCGCCCGCTTCGGCGGTGTCGGCGGCGGCGACGGCGTCCGGGAGCAGCGCGAACGCGAAGAGCTGGAGTCCGGCGAAGGCGGTGCCCATGGCCATCACCACGGCGGCGGTGGCGGCGGTCCGGGCGGGGCCGTCGAGCAGGGCGGCGGCGGGCAGCAGGAGCACCGAGCCGGTGGCGAACCCGGCCTGGGAGATGAGCAGTCCGCGCTGCTTGCCGTTGCCCGCCCGCCGGGACCAGGCCGTCCAGGCGGGGCCGGAGAGCATGGCGGGGGCGAGGAAGAGTCCCATGAACAGGGCGGTGAGCCTTCCGTCCCGGAAGACGTACGCGGTGACGTAGGGCAGGGCGGCCAGGAACAGGTGCGTGGTGGTGCCGGTGAACAGGTAGGACAGCACCAGGGGGCGGAAGTTACGGTCGCGCAGGGCGGTGCGCAGGGCGGCGCGGGTGGAGTGCCCGGCCCGTTCGGCGGGCGCCCTGAACCCGCACTCGGCGGTCAGGCGGCGCACGCCGCGCAGGGCGACGGCGGCGGAGGCGGCCATCGCGGCGGCCAGCAGCAGGGCCATCCGGGTGTAGTCGGTGCGGGTGCCGCCGGAGGAGAGCGCGGGTGCGGCGACCCCGGCGGCGAGCAGGCCCGCCGTCAGCAGGGCCATCCGGAACATGAAGACCCGGGTGCGTTCGTGGTAGCCGACCGCCAGGTCGGAGGGGGTGGTCAGGTAGGGCACCTGGAAGGCGGCGAACAGCAGGTTCCCGGCGGTGAACCAGCCGCCGACCCAGAGCGCGGCGCCCCGGCCGGTCAGGGCGGGCGGGACGCTGAACATCGCGGCCAGCGCGGCGCCGAGCAGCAGTCCGCCGCGCATCATCCGGCGCCGGTGGCCGTCGCGGCGGGCCTGCCGGTCGGAGCGGGAGCCGAGCAACGGGTGGACGACGACGTCGACGGCCTTGGGCAGCAGCAGGGCGGGTCCGGCCAGGGCGGCGCTCACGCCGAGCACGTCGGTGAGGAAGTACAGCAGCAGCAGTCCGGGCACGGTGACCCAGACGCCCATGCCGACCGACCCGGCCGCGTACAGCGTGAGCGCCTTCCGCCCGGCCCGGACCTCCGTCACTTCGTCCCCCTGTTCCGGGCGACCACCCCGGCGGCCGGTTCGGCGCCGTCGAGGGCCCCGGCGGCGGCCCGGGCGTTCAGGGCGCGGGCGACGATCCGGTCGGTGAGGGCGGGCAGGTGGCGGGCCAGGAAGAACTCGACGGCGCCCTTGCGGGTGGTGGTGACGTCGCGGTGCGGGCGGGTGGAGAACGCGGCCCTGCCGATCGCGTCGAGCACGCCCTCCAGCGGCTCGTACACGCTCATGCCCTCCAGCGAGAGCCCGGCGGCCCTGGTGGAGTCGTGGATCGGGCTGCGCACGGCGGACGGGTAGACGCAGCTGACGCCGACGTGGGTGCCGAGTTCGAGGCGCAGCGCGTCGGCGTAGGCGACCATGGCGCGCTTGGAGGCGCCGTAGGCGGCGGCCAGCGGGAGCTGCAGGACGGCCATCCGGGAGGCGACCATGACGACCCGGCCGCGGGCGGCGACCAGGGCGTCGACGCAGGCGGCGGTGGTGCGCCAGGTGCCGAGCAGGTTGATCTCCAGCTGGCGGCGGACCTCGGCGCCGGGGGCGTACTCGGCGGGGGCCGGTCCGCCGGTGCCCGCGTTGTTGACGAGGACGTCGAGGCCGCCGAGGGCCTCCAGGGCCCGGGCGACGGCTCGGCGCACGCTGTCGTCGTCGGTGACGTCGCAGCGCAGCACGGGGAAGGGTTCGTCGCCGGTGGGCCGCAGGTCGAGGCCGTGGACGTGCGCCCCGGCGGCGGTGAGGCGTTCGCCGAGGGCGCGTCCGATGGTGCCGGAGGCGCCGGTGATCAGCACCCGGCGGCCGCGCGGGTCCTGACGGCGGTTGAGTACGGTCACGGGGTCTTCTCCTTCTGCGCGCGGCGGGCGCCGGCCTTGAGTTCGCGGGGGACGGCGGCGACGTACCGGTCGAAGTCGATCCGCATCATCGGCCGCTTGTCGCCCCAGCGCCGGACGGCGGCGGCGTGCGCGCGGCGGACGTGTTCGCGCTGCTGCTCGGCACCGGGGAGGGCGTAGCGGCCGGCGAGGTGGGCGGCGACCAAGCGGCCCTGGGCCTCGACCACGGGGAGGGCGGCGCCGGTGGACTGCATCAGTCCGACGAAGCTCAGCGTGGGGTCGTCGAGGTGGAACACCCTTTGGTAGAGCGGGAGTTGTTCGGGGTCGGGGCCGGTCCAGCGTTCGTCCAGGAAGGGGATCGTGACGCGGTAACCGGTGGCCCAGACGATCACGTCGACCTGGTCGCTGCGCCCGTCGGTGAAGTGCACGCGGGTGCCGTCGAGCCGCTGGATGCCGGGGCGGGCCTCGATCTCGCCGTGGGTGAGGCGGTGCAGGACGGTGTCGCTGATGGTGGGGTGGTTCTGGAACAGGCCGCCGGCGGGGGCGGGCAGCCCGTACCGCTGGGGGGTGCCGACGGCGAGCTTGAGCACGCTCTGCGCGACGGTCTGCCGGAGCCGCCAGGGCAGGACGGCGAGTGCGCCGCCGGTGGCGTCGGCGGGGCGGCCGAACAGGTACTTGGGGACGACGTGGGTGCCGTGCCGGGCGGAGAGCAGCACCGGGCCGTCGGCGGTGTACGAGGCGTCGACGGCGATGTCCATCGCGGAGTTGCCCGTGCCGACGACCAGCACCCGCTTGCCCGTGTAGGCGGCGGCGCCGCGGTGGTCGTGGGCGTGCAGCTGGGTGCCGTCGAAGTCGCCGGGGTAGCCGGGGCTGGGCCACTTCGGGTCCCGGTTGTGGCCGTTGGCGACGACCACGGCGTCGTGGCGTTCGCCGTCGACCCGCCAGCCGTCGGCGTCCCGGACGACCCGCTCGACGTGCGTCCCGAACCTGACCCTCCCGGTGACGCCGAAGCGGTCGGCGTAGTCGGCGAGGTAGCCGGCCACCCGGGCGGCGGACGGGAAGTCCGGCCAGTGCGCGGGCATCGGGAAGTCGGCGAACTCGGTGCGGCCCCTGCTGGTGTTCAGGTGCAGGCTGTCGTACGCCGGGGAGCCCGCGTCGCCGTCGTCGCCCGCCCACAGGCCGCCGACGCGGGTGCCGCGCTCCAGGACGGTGACGTCCAGCCCGTGGTCGAGCAGTGCCTTGGCGGCGGCCAGTCCTGCCGCACCGGCGCCGATCACCGCCACCCTGGTCGAGCCCATGCCGGGTGCTCCTCTCATGGAAAGGCGCTCATTCAATCGAATGATGGAGTCCGGCACAATGGGTGGTGACCTGCTTGTTCCCCGTCCATCACCTGATGGATTTCGTCCGCTCCGGTCCGCTATCCTCAGGGCCCATGAGCGACCTGCCCGAGGACGGCCCCCGCGAACGCATCCTGGCGACCGCCACCCGGCTGTTCGCCGAACGCGGCTACGACGCCACCAGCACCCGGGCGATCGGCGACGCGGTCGGTCTGAACATCGCCACCGTCGCCTACCACGTCGGCGCCAAGCCCGAGCTCTACCGCGAGGTGATGCGCCGCGCCCACCTCGCCCAGCGCCGGGTCGTCACCGAGGCCCTGGTCCGCCTGCACGCCTGCGGCCCCACCCCCGGCGAGACCCGCGCCGCCCTGCTCGCCTTCGTCGACGACTACCTGTCCTTCTGCCTCGGCCACCCCGAGGTGCCCGCCCTGTGGATGCGCCGCTGGCTGGCCGAGGGCGCCGACCACTCCGACATCGAGACCGAGTTCGCCGGCCCGCTGCTCGCCGAGGTCGCCACCGCCGTCCGCGCCGTCCTCGACCGGTCCGGCCTCGGCCCCGGCACCGACGTCGAGATGCTGGTCTTCACCATCGTCTGGACCTCCCACTCCTTCGGCCGGGCCGGCGTCATCGACCCGGACGGCACCCGCCGCGGCCCCCTCGACCTCCCCGTCCTGGACCGCTTCCGCCGCCACCTGCACACCGTGGTCACCGCCGTCGTCGACCACGCCTGACCCCGCGCCGCACCGGACGGGAACCCGGTGGCACCGGACCGCCGGGCCTTGCCATGATGCGGGGCATGCCTCCCCTCGTTCCCCCGGTCGTGCCGCCGGGCAGCCTCAACCGTTGTGCCCAGCCCGTCCTGCCGCTCGACGGCGGCCTGCTGCTGCGGCCCTGGCTCGACACGGACGCCGCGGACGTCGCCCGGGTGTTCCGGGACCCGGCGATCCGGCGCTGGCACCTGCGCGGGGCGGACTCCGACCAGGAGGCGGGCGAGTGGATCGTCCGGTGGCGGCGCGACTGGACGGACGAGAAGGCCGCGCACTGGGCGGTGGCGGGGGCCGACGGCGGGCTGCTCGGGCGGGTCTCCCTGCAGTCCCTGGTGCTCTACGGCGGGCAGGCGGAGATCGCCTACTGGACCGCCCCCGAGGCCCGCGGGCGGGGCGTCTGCTCGCGGGCGGTGGCGCGGGCCTCGCACTGGGCGCTGCACGAAGTGGGCTTCCACCGGATCGAGTTGGGCCACTCCACCGCGAACCCCGCCTCCTGCCGGATCGCCGACAAGAACGGCTACGCCCTGGAGGGCACCCGCCGCAGCGCCCTGCTGCACGCCGACGGCTGGCACGACATGCACCTGCACGCCCGCGTCCGGGAGGAGGACTGAGCGGGCGGCCCCGGGCGTTCAGCGCAGCAGGGCGGACCGGCCTGGCCGTTCAGCGCAGCAGGGCGGGCAGGTCCGGGCGTTCAGCGCAGCAGGGTGCGCAGGGTGCGGCGGAAGAGTAGGCGGCCGCACCAGGCGGTGGGGCGGTCCAGCAGGGCGGGCAGCGGGCCGATCCGCAGGTCCTCGCGCCAGCGGACCACGGCGCCGCCGCGGGGGTGCGGGCGGACCTCGATCTCGGCCCAACCCGTCACCAGCGGGCCGCGTTTGACCAGGCGGCAGATTCCGGGGCGGCCGCCGTCCGGGGGCTCGTGGCGGACCAGGTCCATCACGTCGTCGAAGCCGAACCGGCCCGCTCCCGTCCGGGCCGCCACCGTCCGGCCGTCGGAGCGCACGGTGGTGAACGGGACGCCCGCGCCGTGCCGCGGCCAGTCGGTGACGCGCCGCCAGGCCTCTTCGGCGGACAGCGGGGTGGCCCGGACGGTGCGGAACTCGGTCATCCGGCGATGCTAACCGCGGCGCGGCGCCCCGGGCGGCAGGCCCCGCCGCGGCTCCGGGTTCAGGCCCGGGTGTGCAGGCCGAAGCCGGTGCGGCCGGCCGGTTCGAGGCCCTCCTTGAGGTGCAGGGCGGGGATCTCGTAGTCGCCGAAGTTCTGCCGGCGGAACGGGATCGGCTCGGTGGTCCCCAGGGTGAGCAGGCGCTGCTCCCAGGCCGCGGCGACGGCGGAGTACTGCTCGGGGGTGAGCCGGTCGCCGCCGTAGACCACGAAGGGCGGCAGCACCTCGAGGCCGGGGTAGTGCAGGATGCCGTGCTGGATCGGGAACAGCAGGTCGTCGATCGGGCCGTTGATGCCGCGGGCGGCGTAGTGCGGCGCGGGGCCGCCGACGGTGACCGAGAGCAGGGCCCGGCGCCCGGCCAGGGTGCCCTCGCCGAAGCGCTCGCCGTACTTGGTGTTGCTGTGCTCGCCGACGCCGTACGCGAAGCGGTAGGTGAAGACCCGGTCGACCCAGCCCTTGAGGATGGCGGGCATCGTGTACCACCACAGCGGGAACTGGAGGATGACGGTGTCGGCCCAGAGCAGCTTCTCCTGCTCGGCGCGGACGTCGGCGGTGAGCTCCCCGGCCTCGAAGGCGCGGCCGGAGTCCAGCGGGACCTTCAGCGGGCTGGAGGCGTGCGGGCCGTAGTCGGCGGCGTCGGCGGCGGCCTTCCAGCCCATCGCGTACAGGTCGCTGACCCGCACCTGGTGCCCGGCGGCCTCCAGCACGGACACCGCGTGGTCCTTGAGCGAGCCGTTGAGCGACTTCGGCTCGGGGTGGGCGTGCACGATCAGGGTCTTCATCGGGGTCTCCTCCGGTGCGGCGTTCTTCGACGCCTCCGATCCTGGGCGCCGCGGCGCCCGTTGTTCAGGGGCTCCGCTTCCGTAGGACCGGGCTTCCTGGTACTCGCAGGGCCACCCACGGCGGGCCGCCGCCGGGCGATACTCGGAGGCATGGACGATCTCGCGGGCTTCCTGCGGACCCGGCGCTCCCGGGTCGACCCGGCCGCGGCCGGCATCCCCACCGACAGCCGCCGACGGGTCGAGGGGCTGCGGCGCGAGGAGGTCGCGCACCTGTCCGGGGTGAGCGTCGACTACTACGTGCGCCTGGAGCAGGGGCGGGCCACCCAGCCCTCCGAGCAGGTCCTCGACGCGCTCGCCCGGGTGCTGGGGCTGGACGCGACGGAGCAGGAGCACCTGCACCGGCTGGCCCGGCAGCCCCGGCGCCGCGCCAAGGCCCCGGGCGGCCGGATCCGGCCGGAACTGCTGCGCGTCCTCGACCTGGTCTCCGGCGCACCCGCACTGATCATGGACCACCGGCTGGACGTGCTGGCCTGCAACCGACTCGCCGAACTCCTGTACGGCCGCCCCGCGCAGGGCCTGAACACCGCCCGGCACATCTTCCTGGAGGAGCAGGAGCGCGGCCTCTACGGGGAGTGGGAGAGCTGCACCCGCGACGTGGTCGGGCACCTGCGGCTGGCCGCCGGGAAGTACCCCGACGACCCCCGGCTGGCCTCGCTGATCGGCGAACTGTCGATGGGCAGCGAGCGCTTCCGCCGCCTGTGGGCCCGCGCCGACGTCCGCGCCCGCACCCACGGCCGCAAGTCCTACCGCCACCCCCTGGTCGGGCTGCTCGAACTCCACCAGGAGAACTTCGCCCTCCCCGACGGCTCCGGCGTCGAGCTCCTGGTCCTCTCCGCCACCCCCGGCAGCCCCACCGAGGACAGCCTGCGCCTGCTCGCCGGCCTGGACACCCCCGACCCCCGCCCGGCGCCCCTCCCCCGCCTGCACGAACAGCCCTGAGGCACCCGCCGAACACCTAGCGGGCGTGCGGCGGCGTCCAGTCGGGGTCGCGGCCGAGCAGGCGCAGGGCCTGGTCGAGCGGGTCGGCGGCGGAGTCCCGGGCGGGCAGGGCGGGGGCGAAGGCCGCGCCGGGGCGCTCGCGGGCGGGGCCGGTGGGGACGAAGGCGGCGATCGGGAGGACGGCGGCGGTGAGCTCGGCGTCGAAGTCGGGGCGGATCCCGAGGGCGGCGGCGACGTCCCAGCCGTGGACGACGTAGTCCAGGAAGTGGAAGCCGATCGCCTGCGGTGCGGGGAACGGGCCGCCGTCGCGGACCTCGGGCAGCCAGAAGCCCCGTTCGAGGACGCCCTCCTCGGCGAACGCGGCGGTGACCTCCTCGGCGGAGGCGGCGAAGACGCCCCCGGGGTCGTCCCCGACCGGCCGGTCGGCCCAGTCGGCGAGGTCGCGGCCGCCGCCGCGGGCCGCCGCGGCGAAGCCGTGGTTCTGGCCGGTCATGTGGGCGAGCAACTGCCCGAGCGTCCAGGCACCGCAGGGGGTCGGCAGGTGGAGCATGTCGGCGTCGACCCGGTCGACCAGGGACCGGGTGGTCTTCAGTGCGCGGGCGTCGAGGTCCTGAATGTCCGTCATGGAGCCGATGCTACCCGAGATTTCAGCACGAACGTGCGCACTGCTGTCTTTCGGCGCGCGCGGCGGCGCCCGGGTCGTTTGTCGACTGACCATCAGACGGTCGGGCTGTTAGACCATCGGACTGTCGGTCCGTCAGAGCTTCCGACCATCAGACCGGAAGGGGACGGTCGGCTCGCAGGGCGACGACCGGGCGGGGCGGGGCGGCCGGGTGGCGGCGAGGACGCCGACCAGGACGGCACCGACCGGCAGCGCCAGCAGCACGGCGGGCAGGCCGCGGGCCCCGATCCCGGTGAACGGCGGCGTTCCCACCGAGGTGGCGGCGAACAGCGCGGCGGCGCGGCAGGGCTCGATCACCGTCCCCCGCCGGCGGGCACGCCCCCCGCCCTGCAGGCGTACGCCCGCAGGGGGGTACCGCCGGAAGCGCATCTCAGACGGGGCGTCAGATGTCGTCGCCCATCGGTCAGTTGTCGAAGCCGGGGAGCCAGACCAGGCGCACCACGTCGATGGTGCGCTCGTCGGGGTTGACGAACACCTCGGCGGTGACGGACGGGGCCAGGACGACGTTGCGCAGGTCGCCCCACTCGTCGACGGGGGCGCCGGCCCGGTCGTCGAGCAGCACCAGGGACGCGGTGACCAGCGCGAAGAGGATGTCGTCCGCCTTCGAGATGGCGACCATGGTGTGGGCGGGCTGGTCCTGGAGCCATATCCGCCAACCGCTCACGCGGCGGCTCCCGCCTGCTGCGCCCGGCCGGTGGCCAGGACCTGGGCGACGGCCGCGCGGAAGCCGCTCCGGTCGCCGCCGTAGGCCGCGGACATCGCCCGCAGCCACCACGTGGTGATCACGGCTTCCCGGTCCGCCGGGTCCTCGACGGGACCGAGTTCGTCGTAGAACCTGGCCCGCTCCTCGTAGGTGAGCGCCTGCTCGATGCCGTTGATGCTGCGCGGCACGCGCAACGTCCCGGATTCTGCTGTCGCGGTCATGCCTCTGCCCTCCCGTGCGTGTGCCTCGACGGTACCCCGACCTGCCGGATCCGTCTGCCACTCCCGCCGCCCGACCTCGCCCGACCGCCGGTCCGGGCCGTGGTCCGGGCCGGGCGGGCCGGAGTTGCGAGGGCTACGAGGGGTCAGTCGACGCAGAACTCGTTGCCCTCGATGTCCTGCATCACGATGCACGAGTCGTCGCCGCCGTCGTACAGCAGCTGCACCCGCACCGCGCCGAGCGGGAGGAGCCGGGCGCACTCCGCCTCCAGCGCGGCCAGCCGCTCCTCACCGAGCAGCCCGGTCCCGACCCGGACGTCGAGGTGCACCCGGTTCTTGACGACCTTGCCCTCGGGAACGCGCTGGAAGTACAGCCTGGGCCCGACTCCGGTGGGGTCGGTGCAGGCCGACCACGTGTCGCGCTCGGCGGCCGGGAGCGATTCCTCGTACTGCTCCCAACTGCCGAAGCCCTTGGGCGGGTTCGACTCGTAGCCGAGCACCTCGCACCAGAACCGGGCGAGCCGGCCGGGTTCGGCGCAGTCGAAGGTGACCTGGAATTGTCTGAGCACTGCCATCGGGCCACCCTAACAGCGCCCCGACCGGCCCTCCTCCGAATTACCGCCCGCCTCCCGGCACCCCCTTCCCGCCCCGAACACCGTTGCCGTCCGGGCCGGTTCGGGCCGTCGGCCGGCCCGCCGGGGTCAGGGGCGGTCGTCGCGGGGGCGGGTCCAGGGGTCGTCCTCGTCGTCCTCGTCGGGGCCGTGTTCGGCCTCGTACTGTTCGCGGAGTCCGACGGCCCGCTTCTCGGAGGCTTCGCGTTCCTCGGGTGAGAGGTTCTGGGCCGCGGTGCGCATCTCGTCCAGGCGGGTGCCGATGGCCGACATGTAGCGGTCGGACTGGATCGCCTCGCGCATGCCGATCCGGCCGGTGAGCACCTCGCGGGCCATTTCGCGCAGTTCGGGGCCGATCTTGTCGTTGGTGGCCAGGGTGCGCAGGGCGCGGTGCAGTTCGGCGGCCTGTTCGGGGTTGTCGGCGACGTCCAGCAGTTCGTCGTCGTCGATCTCCCGGCCGCCGAAGTCGTCGTCCCGTCCTGCTGCCATCGTCGCTCCCCCGTCGTCTCGGTGGTCGGCCGGTTCGCGTCCGGGCCGACGTGACGGGGAGATCATATGCCTTTCCCAAGACGAGGTAATGGTCCGGCGCGAGCGGACGGGCGGACGGGCGGACGGGCGGACGGGCGGACGGGCGGACGGGCGGACGGGCGGACGGGCGGGCGGACGGGCGACCGGGCGGGTTCAGCGCAGCAGGGCGGTCCAGTCCGCCAGCGAGCGGAGGACCCGGGGCAGGTCGCGGGCGGTGGCGGTGACCTGGCGCAGTCCGAAGGCGCGCTGTTCGGGGGTGGCGGCGCGGTGGCCGAGGGCCAGCCACAGGCACCAGGCGGTGAACGCGAGTTGGCTGCGCAGCAGGCCCGCGAAGGCGGTGGGGTCGGCGGGTCCGGGCGGGCCGCCGGCGTCCAGGTAGGCGGTGAGCAGCGGGCGGACCGTCCGGGGGTCGGGGGCGACGGTGGGGCCGTTGGAGGGGGTGGCGAACCGGAGGGCCACGTCCACCGCCTCCCACCAGGGGACTTCGAGCCGGGCCGTCTCCCAGTCGATCAGCGCGTAACCGTCGGGGGTGCGCAGCACGTTCGCCCGGGAGGTGTCGCCGTGCACCAGGACGGCGGCGGGGGCGGTGCGCTGCGCGTCGGTGACCAGTGCGGTGGCGTCGGCGACGGCGGGGAGCAGGGCGCGGGCCGGTGCGGCGACGGGGAGTCCGCCCGCTTCGGCCTCGGCCACCCACTGCTGCCACTCGGCGAGGGGGTGGGGTGGTTCGGGGGTGCCGCCGCCGGTGTCCAGCCGGGCGATCCGGGCCAGGGTGCGGCCGACCCAGCCGGCGGCGGCCGGGGCTTCGGGCCCGGCGCCGGGCCCGCGCAGGTCGTGGCCGTCCAGCCAGCCGCTGACCCGGACCACCTCCGGTGCGTCCGGGGCGGGCCGGTGCCAGTAGCCGACGGCGGGGGCCGGGGGTGGGACGGGGGGCGGCATGGCGATGCCCGCGGCGCGGGCGGCCCGTTGCAGGCGGTGCACCCGGCGGGCCTGTTCGTGGTGCCAGTCGCTGTGCAGGCGGCCGGTGCGGACCGTCCACCGCCCCCGGGTGGTGTCGAGTCGCCGGCTGTCGGTCGGGGCGCCCCCGTTGTCCAGCGGGCGCCAGGGGCCCAGCGGGCGGCCCAGCCCGAAGGCGGCGGCGGTCGTGGCGGCGTCGGGTTCCATCCGCCGAGTCTGCGCTCCGGCGCCGTTCCGGCGCACCGGGTTTCCCCGCCCACCGTCACTCCACCCGACGGCCCGCCACCCCGCCCGACGGCCCGTCACTCCGCCCGACGGCCCGTCACTCCGCCTGACGGCGCGTCAGATCGCGGCGCCGAGCCGGGCGGCCGCCTCGGTGGCGGCGGGGCCCCAGCGGTCGGCGCCGGCGGTGAGGCGGTCGCGCAGGCCGCGCAGTTCGTGGCGGACCAGGGCGGGCAGCGGGGCGCCGTCGAGGACGGGGGCGAGGGTGGCGAGGGCGGTGTGCGGGTCGTCGGCGCACAGGTGGCAGTCGGCGGCCCGGACGGTGAGCATGGTGCGGGCGGCGGGCAGTCGGCCGTCGCCGAGCAGGTCGAGGGCGGCGGTGGCGGCGGTCAGTGCGCGATGGGCGAGGCGGGGGTCGGCGGTGGCGGCGGCCAGGTCGCGCAGGGCGGCGGAGGAACCGGATTCGACCCGCAGGCGCAGGGCGGCGGGGGCGAGCCAGGGGACGTGGTCCTCGGTGCCGACGGTGGCGGGCCGGTCGAGGTGCTGGCGGGCGCGGCCGATGTGCCGGACGGTGGCGCGGATGTCGCCGGCCAGGGCGGTGGCGCGGGCCTCGCCGAGGGTGGCGAGGGCGTCGGACCAGGGGCGGCCGGGGGCGGCGCGGCGGATCTCGCGGGCGTAGTCGCCGGCCGCGGCGGGGTCGTCGTCGAGCAGGCCGAGGACGGCCATGTCGCTGAGGGCGGCGGCCTGGGTGGTGGCGTCGCCGGCCAGCGCGGCCCAGCCGAGGGCGCGGTCGAAGCAGGCCATCGCGGTGGCGGGGCGGCCGCCGTGCAGGCGCAGGCTGCCGGCGGCGTGGGAGTACTCGGCGGCGAGCCGGGCCAGTACCCGGCGGTGGCGGGTGGGGGCGTCGGCGAGGCGGGCGACGACGGCGCGCAGGGTGCCTTCGATGACGGTGCCGGGGCCGCGTTCGCCGACCGCGCGTTCGCGCAGGGCCCGTTCGGCGCTGTGGAGTTGGGCGCCGAGGACGGCGGCGAGGGCGTGCACGGTGTCGGTGTCGAGGGGGGCGGCGGGGTCGGCGCAGAACGCGGCGTGCAGGGCGAGGGCGGTGGCGGGCGGCGGGAGGTGGCAGCCGGTGGCGCCGTGCAGCGGGCACTGGACGTCGTGGTCGGGGAGGGTGGCGGGGCAGGGGTCGGCGGGGTCGGCGGCGGGGACGGGGCCGGCGCCGGGGGGCAGCGGGGGGCGCAGCAGGTGCGGGGGGAGGGCGGGGCGGTCGCCTTCGGCGCTCTCGGCGCGGGCGTGGCAGCGGGTGAGTTCGCCGCTGCTGCCGAGGAGTTCGTCGAGCTGCCGGACCAGGCGGGGGGTGGCGCGGCGGGCGCCGTGCTCGAGGCGGCTGACGGCGGTGTGGTCGTAGCCGACGGCGGCGCCGAGTTGGGCCTGGGTCCAGCCGGCGTGGCGGCGCCAGTGGCGCAGCAGGGCGCCGAACTCCTGCCGGCTCCCGCCGTCCGGCAGTTCGACCGGGTTGGGTGCTCCCAGCATGCGCCGACACCTCTCCCGGTTCCGGTTGTGCTCCTGCTACCGAGACCGTACCGGGCGGGGACGGGCCCCGTACATGGTGTGGTCTGTACCTCTTCTTTGCCATCGCCCTTGCTGGGACCCTGCGCGGGGGTGCCCGGAACCCTTGCCGGTGCGGGGTCAATTGCCTTCTAGATCAACGCCTTTGACGGAATTTGCCATCACGTGCCGAGGATTGTCCCGAGCGTTGACCGGGCCATGGCGACGGTGTGAGGGTTCCGGGCACCCCCACATCCGAGGAGCTGAGGAGCTCTGATGAAACGCAGATTGCTGACCGCCGGCACCACCCTGGCCGTGCTGGGCGGCATGCTCGGTGGTTTCGCCGGACAGGCGAACGCCGCGCCTCCCCCCGCCCCACCGGCCCCCACTCCGCTGGCCGCCGCCGTCTCCGCGGCGGACCTGGCGGCGTCGGCCGGGCTGGACGCGCTGGCCAAGGGACCGGACGAGAGCTACGAGCGCCGCGGCGTCACGCAGTTCCTGAACGGCCTGTACTCGGTCTCCTACGAGCGCAGCTACAAGGGCCTGCCGGTGGTCGGCGGCGACGCGGTGGTGCTCGCCGACGGCCAGGGCAAGGTCCGCGCCGTGCAGAACGCCGCGTCCGGCCCGGTCGGCGTGCCGACCAGGGCGAAGGTGAGCGCCGCGGCCGCCGAGCGGACCGCCCGCGGGCAGCTGGCGAGGGTCGACTCGGCCGAGGCCCCGCGCCTGGTGGTGCGGGTCAAGGACGGCACCTCCCGGCTGGCCTGGGAGTCGGTGCTGACCGGTTCGGCCGAGAACCGGCCCAGCCACCTGCACGTGTTCGTGGACGCGGTGACCGGCAAGGTCGCCGACAGCTACGACGACGTGCGGGCCGGCACCATCAACAGCAAGTGGAACGGCCCGGCGGGCCTGACCATCAACACCAGCGGCTCGGCGGGCTCGTACTCGCTGCGCGACTCCACCCGTCCGGGCCTGAGCTGTTCGGACTACTCGACCGGCCAGGTCTTCAGCAAGTCCACCGACTCCTGGGGCACGGGTGCTGCCACCTCCAAGGAGACCGGCTGCGCCGACGCGATGTTCGCGGCGCAGAAGGAGTGGGACATGCTCCGCGACTGGCTGGGCCGCAACGGCCACAACGGCAACGGCGGCAGCTGGCCGGTCAAGGTCGGCCTGAACGACGTCAACGCGTACTGGGACGGCTCGACCATCTCGATCGGCCACAGCCAGTCCAACGAGTGGATCGCCGCGATCGACGTGGTGGGCCACGAGTTCGGCCACGGCATCGACCAGTACACGCCGGGCGGCGCCAACAACGAGGCGGGCCTGGGCGAGGGCACCGGCGACATCATGGGCGCGCTGACCGAGGCGTACGCCAACGAGCCGGCCCCGTACGACTCCCCGGACTACACCGTCGGCGAGATGATCAACCTGGTCGGGCAGGGCCCGATCCGGGTGATGTACAACCCCTCGCAGATCTCCGGCAACCCGAACTGCTACTCCTCCTCGATCCCCAACACCGAGGAGCACGCGGCGGCCGGCCCGCTGAACCACTGGTTCTACCTGCTGGCCGAGGGCTCCAACCCGGGCGGCGGCAAGCCGTCCAGCCCGACCTGCAACTCCTCGTCCGTCACCGGCATCGGCATCCGCGACGCGGGCCGGGTCTTCTACGGCGGCATGCTGCTCAAGACCAGCGGCATGACGTACAAGAGGTACCGGACCGCGACCCTGACCGCGGCCAAGAACCTCGACGCGACCTGCAACTTCTTCAACCGCACCAAGGCCGCCTGGGACGCCGTCAGCGTGCCGGCCCAGACCGGCGACCCGACCTGCACCGCGTCCCCGACCAGCGACTACTCGCTGGCGCTGAACCCGTCCGCGGGCACCGTCCAGGCGGGCGGCTCGACCAGCGCGACCGTCTCCACCGCCGTCACCTCCGGCTCGGCCGCGAACGTCTCGCTGTCGGTGACCGGCGCGCCCGGCGGCACCACCGCGACGGTCTCGCCGTCCACCGTGCAGTCCGGCGGCTCGGCGACGCTGAGCGTCAACGTCGGCGCGAACACCCCGGCGGGCACCTACACCCTGACCGTGACCGGCTCCGGCCCGGCCACCCACACCGCGCAGTACCAGCTGACGGTCGGCGGCGGGGGCAACCCCGGCGGCTCGGCGCCCGACATCGACGTGGCCAAGGTGCAGGCGCACCTGAGCCAGCTGTACACCATCGCGCAGCAGAACGGCGGCAACCGCCGGGCCGGCAGCGCCGGTTACAGCCAGTCGCTGGCGTACGTGAAGGGCAAGCTGCAGGCGGCGGGCTACACCGTCACCGAGCAGACCTGCACCTCCTGCACCTACACCGCCAACAACCTGATCGCCGACTGGCCGGGCGGCCCGTCCGACCAGGTCACCATGTTCGGCGCGCACCTGGACTCGGTCTCGGCCGGCCCGGGCATCAACGACAACGGCTCCGGCTCGGCCGTCCTGCTGGAGAACGCGCTCGCCCTGGCGCAGCAGAACCCGACCATGAGCAAGCACGTCCGGTTCGCCTGGTGGGCCGGTGAGGAGCAGGGCCTGCAGGGCTCGCAGTACTACGTGGGCCAGCTCTCCTCCGCCCAGCGCTCCGCGATCAAGGGCTACTACAACTTCGACATGGTCGGCTCCCCCAACGCCGGCTACTTCATCAACAACGTCAACTCGGCCACCGCCGCGCCGCTCAAGGCGTACTGGGACTCGCTGAACCTCCAGCCGGAGGAGAACGTCGAGGGCCAGGGCCGTTCCGACGACTACTCCTTCCAGCAGGGCGGCATCCCGACCTCCGGCTACGCCGCGGGCGCCGACGCCACCAAGACGGCGGCCCAGGCCGGCAAGTGGGGCGGCACCGCGTACGCGTCCTACGACTCCTGCTACCACTCCGCGTGCGACACCACCTCCAACGTCAACGCGACGGTGCTGAACCGGAACGCCGACGGCGTGGCGTACGCGATCTGGAAGACCTCGGTCGGCGGGACGACCACCCCGGTCAACGACTTCACCCTCGCGGTGAACCCGGCCACCGGCACCGTCCAGGCGGGCTCGGCGGCCACCGCCACCGTCGCCACCTCGACCAGCTCCGGCAGCGCGCAGAGCGTGTCGCTGACCGCGAGCGGCGCCCCGTCCGGCGCCACCGTCTCGTTCAGCCCGTCCTCCGTCACCAGCGGCGGCAGCGCGACCATGACGGTCTCCACCTCCTCCTCCACCCCCGCCGGCACCTACACCGTCACGGTCACCGGCACCGGCCCCTCCGCCACCCACACCACCGGCTACACCCTGGTGGTCAACGGCGGCGGCACCGGCGGCGGCACCTGGGCCGCGGGCGTGGCCTACAACGCGGGCGACGTGGTCACCTACAACGGCGTCAGCTACAAGTGCCTGCAGGCCCACACCTCGCAGAGCACCTGGACGCCCGACGTCGTCCCGGCCCTGTGGCAGCGCCTGTAGCCACCCGGAGCACGTGAACGGCGACAACAGCAGGGCCCAGTGAGACGGGTGTGCCGCGACCGGTTGGGGGACGGGTCGCGGCACACCTGCGTCCCCGGCGGCCCGCCCCCGGGAGGGCGTCACCTTACGCCGGGCACACGTGCGGTGAACGTACGATGGCCGCCGAGCCGACCGCCGCCGACCCCGCCCCGGGACGGCCCGACCGCCCGGGCGGGAGCCGCCGTGACCACCGCAGGCCCCGACCTCGTCCCCGCTGTCCCCGCCCCCGGGCCGGAGAACCGGTTCCGGCGCCGGTTCCGGTTCCGGCGCCGGGTGTTCGGCCCCTCCCGGACCCGGACGGTGCTGGGCTGCGTGGCCGTCGCGCTGCTGCTCTCCCTGCTGATCAAGACCTTCCTGGTGCAGGTGTTCGTGATCCCGTCCGGCTCCATGATGGGCACCCTGCAGAAGGGCGACCGGGTCGCGGTCGACAAGTTCAGCCCCTGGCTCGGCGAGCGGCCGCACCGCGGCGAGGTGGTGGTCTTCGAGGACCCCGGCGGCTGGCTGACCGGGCCGACCGGCTCCGGCGGCGTCCTGCAGGGCGTGCTGAGCCACCTCGGCCTGATGCCCGCCGCCGACGAGAAGGACCTGATCAAACGGGTGATCGGGGTCGGCGGCGACACCGTCGAGTGCAACGCGGGCCAACCGCTGAAGGTCAACGGCACCGCCCTGGACGAGCCCTACCTCTACCCCGGCTCCACCCCCTGCGACGACTTCCCGGTCGGCACCGTCAAGGTCCCGGCGGGCTTCCTGTGGGTGATGGGCGACCACCGCAACGACTCCCGCGACTCCCGCTACCAGCAACTCCACAACCCGGCGGGCGGCTTCGTCCCGGTCGACGACGTCATCGGCCGCGCCCGCGTCCTGCTCTGGCCCGCCGACCGCTGGACCACCCTGCCCGTCCCGGACACCTTCACCCACCTCGGCTGACCCGCCGCCACGCCCCGGCCCGGCGCGCCTCCGCCTCCGCCCGTCCCCCGTCGCGCCTCCCCCCGCACCCCTGCCCCGTGCGAGGATCGGCCGTCATGGAGATCATCGACAGCGGTCACTTCCGCCCCGCCCCGGACGGCTCGCCCCACTACGCGGAGCACCTGAGCGTCCCCGCGCTGAGCTTCGGCACCTACTCCCTGCCCGCGGGCTCCACCGACGACCAGTCCCCCCACCTCCAGGACGAGGTCTACGTCGTCACCCGGGGCCGCGCCCGCTTCACCTCCGGCGCCCGCACCGTCGACGTCGCCCCCGGCACCTCCCTCTTCGTCCCGGCCCGCGAACCGCACCGCTTCCACGACATCACCGAGGACCTGGTCGCCCTGGTCCTCTTCGCCCCCGCCTACAGCGGCGTGCCCGGCCCCGCCGACCCGGACCCCGCCGACGGCCTGGACTGACCGGGGCGCAGCACGACTTCGCTGCCGACGGGGGTGAAGCCGCAGGCCAGGAAGGCCCGCAGGGAGCGGGCGTTGCCGGGGGCGACGGCGGCGAAGACGGGGGTGCCGGCGGGCAGCAGGGTCAGGGCGTCGCGGAGCAGGGAGCGGCCGTGGCCGCGGCTGTCGGGTCGGGTGTCGTGCAGTTCGATACTGAGTTCGTGGCGGCCGGCCAGGCCGTGGGCGAGGGTGACGAGGCCGCGTTCGTCGCCGTGGACGGTGACGTCGGCGCGCTGGTCGCGGGCGAAGCGGACCCGGGGGTGGTCGTCCTGGTCGGTGCGGGTGGGGAGGCGGGGCGGGCCGCCGGTGGCCCGGGCGGTGAGGGTGGCGTCGGTGACGCCGATCCAGCCGCCGGGGCCGGCCAGGTGCAGCAGGAAGCCGGGGGCGAGCGAGCCGCCGTAGCCGTCCGCCCCGGCCGCGGCGACCCGGCGGGCGCCGAGGGCGGTGGCGACGACGGCGTGCCCGGTGAACGCCACCGAGCACTCCAGGCCGCCGGGCAGCGGTGGCAGCACCGTGACCCGGCCGTCCGCGGGCGGGAAGCGGCCGTCGGCGGCGGCCAGGAAGTACGCCAGCAGCGGGTGCGGTGCGCCTGTCACGATCGGAGAGCCCCTCTTCGGTCTTGAGCCTTCAACCTTCAGCCGTGCAGGGACGGTGCGCCCACGGCCTTGTCCGGCGGGTGGTCCGGCGCCGCGTGCTCCTCCCGGTGGTCCTATAGTGCTGGCCCGACCGGCCGGTTCTTCCCCGTCCGGCACCCGACGCCCTGGAGCTGCTCCCGATGGCCGCCACCTGTCCCGCGTGCGCGCTGGCCGACCTCACCGTGCCCGTCCCGGCCGCCCTGCGGGACCGCGAGACCCGGCTGGACCGGCCGACCCGCAAGCTGCTGGCCGTCCCGGACGAACCCGTCGCCAGGAGTCGCACCTCGACCGTCCTGCTCCTGCTCGCGGTGCTCTCGGCGCTGTCGACCCTGGACGCCCTCGTCCTGCTGGTCCGGTCGGAAGCCGGAGGGCCGGTCCACGCCCTGCTCTCCCTCCTCTGCCGGGCCGCGGTCACCGTGGCCCTCTACCGGGCGAGTACGGCACTGCGCCGCGCGGCGGACCGCCGCCACCAGGCCGCGGGCACCTGGCCGGCCACCCGGCAGCAGTGGCGCCCCGTGTACGCGCTCTGGCAGGCGGCCTGGCTGTGCCGGGGCTGCCGGGCGGCCTTCCTCCCCGCGGACCCGCTGCGGCCGGACTTCCCGCCCTCTCCCCCGCTGTCGTTCGAACACTTCCGGACCTGGCTCACCGAAACCGCCCGCCGGACCGAGACGGCCCACCACCCCTCCCCCGCCCCCGAGCAACCCACCGCCCCCGCCGCCTGACGCCGTGTCACGATCCTGCCCGGGCCGGGGCGTTGCGGGCCCCGGACGAGGGTGGCCGCGGGTCGTCGCGGGCCAGACCTCGCCGGTGGCTGCGGGCAGCGGGACGAGGGCGATGTCGGGGTGCGGGCGGCTCCGCGGCAGGTGGGGGCCGTACCGGGTGCAGCGCTCGGCGGGGCCGGTGGCGGTGCGCGGGCGGCGGGCCGGTTCCCGGCCGGGGGGTGCGGCGGTGGGCCGGTGCCCGGTGCCGACGGGGCTGCCGTCGGCGGCCGCGATCAGCTGCGCGGGCGTCACGGCGACCTCCTGTTCGCACCGTTCGTTCCAGCGGCCCCGGTCGTCGACCGGCAGCGGCCCGGAGCGGTCGTGGAGCAGCTCCGCCCAGCTGGCGGGCGCCCGGTCGGGCCCGCCGTTCAGGACTCGGCGGCCAGGGCCCGGTCGACCTGGGCGCGGTCGTAGCCGTGGCGGGCGAGGTCGAAGGCGGCGGGGCGGGGGCGCTGGGCGGGTGGCAGGGCGAGGTGGGCGTCGACCTGGGCGCGGTCGTAGCCGCGGCGCACCAGGTCGAAGGTAGGTCGGCCGGTCGGGGCGGGTGGCTCGGGGAGCGGGTCGCGGACCTCGCGGGGCTGCCACCAGTGCCTGCGCTGCTCGCTCATGTGGTGCTCCCCCGCCGGTTCCGGTGTGGTGCCGTCGTTCCTGCCGAGGATGCTACGCACCGGAACCGGCGGGGGCACCGGCGGTGCGGGCCGCGCCGATCGCGCCCCGACCGCCGTACTGCGCCGGAGGGTTGGCGGAAGGCCCTCACAGCCGGTCGGCGTCGAGCACCGCGCGGACGAATTCGCCGGGCGCTTCCTGCGGCAGGTTGTGGCCGATCCCGTCGATGGTGCGGTGCAGGTAGGGTCCGACGAACCGGTCGCGGTAGGCACGGCTGCTGCCGGGCGCGGTGAACGGGTCGCGGCCCGCGTCGAGCGTGATGGTGGGGACGGTGATCACCGGCCGGGTGGCGAGCCGCCGTTCGTCCGCGTCGTAGCGGCGTTCGCCGTCGGCCAGGCCGAGCCGCCAGCGGTAGTTGTGCAGCACGATCTCCGGGTAGTCGGGGTTGTCGAAGGCGGTGGCGGCGCGGTCGAACACCTCCTCCTCGAACCGCCAGGTCGGCGAGACCGTCTGCCACACCAGCCGGCACAGGTCGCGGCGCAGGCGGCGGTCGTTCAGGGCGCGCCGGCCGCGTTCGGTGGTGAAGTAGTACTGGTACCACCAGGCGTGTTCGGACTCCGCGTCCAGCGGCTCGTCCTGCGCCCGGACGTCGGTGATCAGGTAGCCGCCGATCGACACCAGTGCCCGGACCCGTTCGGGCCGCAGCGCGGCGACGATCGCGGCCGTCCGCGCGCCCCAGCCGAATCCGGCGAGCAGGGCGCGGCTGATCCCGAGCGCGTCCAGCAGTGCGACCAGGTCGTGGGCTACGGCCGCCTGCTGGGCGTTGCGCGGGGTCCGCTCGGAGCGGAACCGGGTGCGGCCGTGGCCGCGCAGGTAGGGCACCACGACCCGGTAGCCGCGCACGGCCAGCAGCGGGGCGGCGTCGGCGAAGCTGTGGATGTCGTAGGGCCAGCCGTGCAGGCAGACCACCACCGGGCCGTCGGACGGGCCGCACTCCGCGTACCCGATGTTCAACTCGCCCGCGGCCACCTGCCGCAGCGTCCACGGCGCCACCAGGCCGTCCGAGAGCACCGACCCGTACGAGGCCGCCCGCGGCTGCACCACGTACCCCGGCGCCGGGTACCCGGGCTCCGGGTACGCCGGGGCCCCGTACCCGGAAGCCCCGTACCCGGAGGGCCCGTACGGCGGCGTCAGGTAGGCCGGTGCCGGGTAGCCGGGCTCCGCGTACCCCGGGGCCGGGTAGCCGGCGGAGTACGGCGGCGCGGGGTACGCGTGCGCCTGCGCCTGGTGCGCCGGTGCGGCGTACGTCCGGCCGCCCGTCGTGGCCGCGAACAGCCCGGTGCCGGCCGCGACCCCCGCCCGGTGGAAGCTCCGCCTGTCCATCCGCCCGCCCTCCGCCCGCACCCGACCACCCGTCGTTTCCGTCAGCAAGCATGCCGGAAAAGGGGTTTGACCAGGACGAAGACGCGCCGATCGGACATTTCGCCATTCGAGGGCACAAATGCCCCAAACCGTCCGCACCGAGACCCCCGCGCGGACGGTCCGGGCCGAACTGTGCGGTCCTCAGCAGCCGTTGAGGACGTTGGTGAGCGCGGTCTTCTCGGCGCTGTCCACGGACAGCTTGTAGTAGTACTTCACCTGCACCCAGGCCCGGACGTAGGTGCAGCGGTAACCCGTCACCGAGGGCAGCCACTCGGCCGGGTCCTTGTCGCTCTTGGCCTGGTTGACGCTGTCGGTGACGGCGATCAGCTGCGGGCGGGTCAGGTCGTTGGCGAACGCCTGGCGCTGCGCGGTGGTCCAGGCGGAGGCGCCGGAGTCCCACGCCTCGGCCAGCGGCACCAGGTGGTCGATGTCCAGGTCGGAGGCGGCGTGCCAGGTGGCGCCGTCGTACGGGGAGAACCAGGTCCCGGAGGTGGCGGCGCAGTTGGCGTCGGTGACCACGCCGGAGCCGTCGCGCTTGAGCACGGTCTCGCGGGTGTTGCAGCTGCCGGAGATGGTGATCCAGTGCGGGAAGAGGTCGCGGCTGTAGCCGGTGCGGTTCTCGGCCTTGACGGTCAGCTGGGCCAGGTAGCCGCGGGCGGTAGCGGCGGAGACCGGGGTGGGCAGCGCGGCCTGGGCGGTGCCGGTGCTCGCGGTGACGGCTCCGGCGGCGAGGACGGCGGTGACCGCGGCGGCGGCGAGACGGCGGAGGGAACGATTCTGCACGGGGGCGCTCCTGGGCTCGGCGAAGGGGCGGGGTGAGGGTGCCGGGCCAGCGTGGCAGCCGGGTGTCTATGCGGGTAGATACCAAGCCGTGAAGATTGCATTGCCGTCATATGGCGGTCCCGACACGCAATGTGCATCTCCGTCACCACCCGGATGCACCTCGCCCCGACCCGCACACCGCCGACGAGGCGCAACCCGCGCACCACCGGCGGCCCGTGCACCGCCGGCGAGGCCCGACCCGCGCACCACCGGCGGTCCGTGCACCGCCCACGGGGTGCGCGAAGGGGCCGCGGGGGCTACCGGTTCCAGTACGTCCCCGTCAGCACCGCGAACTCCCACTCCTCCAGCCGTTCCGCCAGCACCTGCCGGTCGGCGGCCTGCCGCGCCACCAGTTCCGCCAGCGCGGCGACCAGCGCCCGGCAGGCGCCGGTGCCGTGGCGCTCGACGAACTCGTCCAGCAGCGCCGCCTCCGTCCCGCCGTCCCCGGCCCGTACCAGGGCGATGGCCGTCAGCACCACCACGTCGGCGAACGCGTGCGGTCCGTGTCCCGTCTCCATCGCCCCACCATCACCCCGGGCCGCCCGGCCCCGCACGGCTCCGCCGCCCCGGCCCCTCCCCCGGGTGAATCGTTTCCGCTTCGCGCCACCCGACCCCGCCCCAGCTGCTAGGAACTGCCGGGGCACCGCGCCACCGGGGCGATATCCGGTTGACCGGGGCGGCGGGCGCCGCACACCATCCCCCCATGGAACAGGGGCTGTTGAACGTGGTGGACATCGAGGCCACCTGCTGGGACGGGCAGCCGCCGCCCGGCCAGGTCAGCGAGATCATCGAGGTCGGGCTGACGGTGGTGGACCTCGGCTCGCTCGAACGGGTCGCCCGGCACCGGATCCTGGTCCGTCCCCGGCGGTCGGCCGTCAGCGCCTTCTGCACCGAGCTGACCGGCCTCACCCGGTCCGAGGTGGACACCGGCCTGCCGTTCCCGGACGCCTGCCGCCTGCTGGCCGCCGAGCACGGGGCGGGCGAGCGGCCGTGGGCGAGTTGGGGCGACTACGACCGCAAGCAGTTCGCCCGCCAGTGCCGGGCGACCGGCACCGCGTACCCGTTCGGCCAGTGGCACACCAACGCCAAGGCCGCCTTCACCGACGCCCGCGGCCTGCGCAAGCGGCCCGGCATGGCGCAGGCCCTGGAGCTGGCCGGCCTCCCGCTCGAGGGCCGCCACCACAGCGGCGCGGACGACGCCTGGAACATCGCGGCCCTGGTCCTGACCCTGGCCCGTTCGGGCAACTGGCCCTCGCCCCAAGCGGGTTGATCCGGGCCGGGTCCTCCCTCGCCCTGCTGTCCGCCGCAGCGCATAGGGTGCACCGCATGAGTTCCTCCCTCCACGTCTTCCTGCTCGACCCCACCGCCGCCCGGGGCCTGGTCGGCTCCGGCGACGAGCGCCTGCTGCAGCTCGTCCACGACCGGCACGGTGACGAACTGGCCGCGGACGACGACTACTTCTCCTTCGAGATCGAGCGCGGCGCCCCGTCCTCCGCCGAGGCGCTGCGCGCGGTGGTGAACGGCGGACCCTACTCGGAGGACCAGGAGCACGCCTTCCAGTACGTCTGCGCCTACCAGCGGCTGTGCTGGACGACCGGCCGGTTCCTCGACAACTCCAGCTTCTCCCCATTCCGGGGCGCCTGGCTGGACGCCGTGGACGAGGGCCTGCGGGCGCTGCGGATCACGGAGGTCTCGGTGGCCGAGTTCGGCTACAACCGCGGCCTGCCCGCCGGCCTGCCCCGCAGCCTCGACTACCCGGCCTGCGGGGAGTGGACGCACGAGCGGTGCCTGGCGGCGCTGGAGCAGTTCGAGCAGACCAAGCGCGACGACCACGCCCCGCCGCTGGACCCCGACGTGGCCAAGGCCGTCTTCGACGTCATCGCCTGGCTCCGCCAGGTGGAGGGCCGCCCCGGCTTCGGCATCATCGGCTTCGTCGGCTGACCGCCTGCTCCCGACCCGGACACCCCCCGGGCCCGGGGCGCTCCCCGCCACCGGCGAACCGGGCGGCACCCGCGTGCCCGCCGGGACGGCCGCGCCACGGGCGGCGCGGGTCCACCGGGTGTCCCGCGGCACCTCGGACATCGCCCGGGTCGAGCTCAGCAGCTCCGCCGAGAGGCGGACCGGGTCGCGCTCCGTGAGGCCACGCGCGGGCATCACCAGGGCGGCGACGAGGGAGAAGGGCTCGCCCGCGGTGAACACGGGGGCGGCCAGGGAGGTGACGCCGGGGATGACGCCCCCGACGGTGGCGGTCACTCCCGTGCGCTGCACCTCCTCCCCGATCCGGCCCGATCCGGCCCGATCCAGCCCGATCCGGTCGACGCGGTCCCGGACGGCGGCCAAGGACGCGGCGAGCCCGGGCGGTCTCGCGACCGCCGCCGCGTACGCCGGGAGAACGGCCGACACCTGGAACGAACAGTGCCTCGCCGACGCCGTGGTGCACGTGCAAAACGATCCGCACGACCGCTTCCACTCGGCGCTGTTCGACCAGGACGAGGACCGCTGCGCCTTCGCCGAAGCGCTGACCGCCGTCGGAGACCTGTCCGGCGCGGAGGGTGGCCCTCGCCGAGAACGCCCACGGACCGGCGCGTCCGGCGGCGCGGGCCCGTGCGGGTCCGCGCCGCCGGGGCCGTCCGCTCAGGCCAGGGCGAACTTCTGGGCGCCGGAGCCGTTGCAGTCCCAGATCTGCAGCCGGGTGCCGTTGGCGGTGGCGCCGGAGGGCGAGTCGACGCACCGGCCGCTGGTCGGGTTCGACAGCGAACCGTCGCCGTTGGCCACCCAGTTCTGGTAGCCGCCGCCGTTGCAGGTGGCGAGTTGGAGCTTGGTGCCGCCGGCGCTGTTGCCGCCCGCGATGTCCAGGCACCTGCCGAGGGTCTGCAGGGTCTGGCCGCTCCAGGTCCACTTCTGGTCCTTGGCGCCCGACTGGCAGTCCCACAGCTGCACGGCCGTGCCGTCGCCGCCGGTGTCGTCACCGGCCACGTCCACGCACTTGCCGCCCGGCCCGTAGATCGGGGTGCCGATGGCGAACTTCTGGGCGCCGGAGCCGTTGCAGTCCCAGATCTGCAGCCGGGTGCCGTTGGCGGTGGCGCCCGAGGGCGAGTCGACGCACCGGCCGCTGGTCGGGTTGCGCAGCGAGCCGTCGTTCTGGCGGACCCAGTTCTGGTAGCCGCCGCCGTTGCAGGTGGCGAGCTGGAGCTTGGTGCCGCCGGCGCTGTTGCCGCCCGCGATGTCCAGGCACCTGCCGAGGGTCTGCAGGGTCTGGCCGCTCCAGGTCCAGTGCTGGTCCTTGGCGCCCGACTGGCAGTCCCACAGCTGCACGGCCGTGCCGTCGCCGCCGGTGTCGTCACCGGCCACGTCCACGCACTTGCCGCCCGGCCCGGTGATGGTCTGGCCCGTCACCGTGCCGCCGCCGCCCCCGGAGCCCGGTCCCTTGTTGTAGACGGCGACCGAGTCGACGATCAGCTTGCCGCCGGAGACGGTGGCCGCGTTCGGGCCGCCGCCGAAGGCGTCCGGGAAGCCGCCGCCGATCGCCAGGTCGTAGATGATGAAGAACGGGTGGTCGACCGCGTTGGCCCAGGTCGCCGCGTCCACCTGGTTGGCGTTGACGGTGTAGAAGTTGCTCCCGTCCAGGTAGAACCGGATCTGCTCGGGCGCCACCGAGCGGTCGATCTCCACCGCGTAGTCGTGGAAGCCGGTCTGGCAGCCCGGACAGGCGCGCTCGCCCGAACCGATGCCGGTGGACTCGTTGCACGGACCGCCCGGGTTGACCCCGCAGTGGAGGGTGCTGAAGACCGAGCTGCGGCCGTTGATGTCCTCCATGACGTCGATCTCGCCGGACTTCGGCCAGGTCACCCCGTCGCGCAGCGGCGCGCCGAGCATCCAGAACGCGGGCCAGTACCCGGCGCCGTTGGAGGTGTTGACGTCGGGCTGCTGGAGGACGGACTCCATCCGCACCACCCCGCCCGCCGGGGCGCCGAAGGACGCCGACTGGGTCTCCACCCGGCCGGAGGTCCAGCCGGCGCGCGGGTCGGAGCTGGAGTGCAGCGCCTGGAGCACCAGGTGGCCCTGGCCGTCGTAGTAGACGTTCGAGGTGCTGCTGGTCATGGTCTCGATCTCACCGGTGCCGAAGTTGCTGCCCGGTCCGGTGTCGTACTTCCACAGGCCCTGGTCGATGCCGGTCCCGGCGGCGCCGTTGAAGTCGTCGCTCCAGGTGAGCGAGAAGCCCGACGGGGGCGCGGGCGCCGCGACCGCGGTGCCCGCCGTCGTCGCGCTGATGGTGGCGGCCACCGTGAGCGCGGCGGCGGGGAGCAGCGAGAGCGCTCTCCGCCACCGCCGGTGTCGTGTCCGTGTCTGCTGGGGTCGCATGTGTTCAGCCTCCGAACGGGGATCCGATCGCGGGGGATCGGTGGGGGGCCGGTGCCCCGCACGTGCCCGGGCCGAAGTCCACCGGTGCACGCGGGGGGGAGGGTGTGGCGCACGGCGCTGCGGTGGCCTTCTTGCAGCAGGTGAGGGAGCGCCAGAACCCTTCCGGGGCAGTTGAGTTGTGCAGTACAAATTCTGCGCGGTGAACCTATTTGGACTGAACCAATGAAGTCAATACTGCGCGCCGCCCCTCCTCCCGGCGGGCGTGGCGGAGTCCGCAGCGCCCCGGCCGAGCCGGCCGGGGACTTTCGCCGGAGGTCTGGACATGCGGCACGGCCGGTGGTTGCATGCCGTTCTGTCCGCTCGTTCCAACGTTGGAATATCCGCCCCGGTCGAGGATCCGAAGTCCCCGGCCGGTCACCCACCTCCCCACCCACCGGAAAGCGGATCATGGTGAACCCGAAGAACTCGGCTCCCCCGCCGGTGCGAAATCCGGTGCCAAATCCGGGAGTTGACCGCCAGCGCCGCGCCCGCCTTCAGCCCGCGGCACAGCGGTCAGGAGGACGCGGCGGGCAGCTCGGGGCGGTGGGCGGGCCGTTCGGGCCGGTGGGCGGTCCGCTCCCCGGAGCGGCGTTCGACGAGGCGGGTGAGCAGGATGACCTTGCGCGGGGCGGAGCGGTCGCCGGCTATGCGGGAGAACAGGAGGCTGGCCGCGGTGCTGCCGACCGCCACCGGGTCCTGGCTGACGACGGTCAGGGGCGGGTCGAGCCGTTTGGCGAGCGGCAGGTCGTCGAAGCCGACGATGGCCATCGGGAGGGGGCGCGCGGCGGCCCGCGGGCCGTCCGGGCCGTCCGGGCCGTCCGGGTCGTCCGGGTCGTCCGGGTCGTCCGGGTCGTCCGGGTCGTCCATCGCGTCCAGGACGCCCAGGGTGATCAGGTCGTTGCTGCTGAACAGCGCGGTCGGCGGGTCGGCCAGGGCGCGCAGGTCGGCGAGGGCGGACCGGGCCTCCGGGTGGGAGCGCAGGCCGTGCCGGACCAGGGCGGGGTCGGCGGACAGGCCGTGGGCGGAGAGCGCGTCCAGGTATCCGGCGTAGCGCTCGCGCTGGGTCCAGATGTCGTAGCGGTCGCCGAGGTAGGCGATCCGGGTGTGGCCGTGGCCGAGCAGGTGGGTGACGGCGTGCCGGGCGCCGTCGCGGTTGTCGACCGTGACGGTGTCCACGTCGAGGTCCTCGGCGGGCCGGTCCACGCAGACCACCGGGGTGCCGGCCTCCATGGCCGACCGGAGGAAGCCGTGGCTGCCGATGGTGGGGACGACGATCAGGCCGTCGACCTGCCGGGCGGTGAAGGCGGCGATCACCTCGCGCTCCCGGCGCGGTTCGTCGTTGGTGCTCCCGACCAGCACGACGCAGCCGCGGCGGTGCGCCTCGTCCTCGATCGAACGGGCCATCAGGGCGTAGAAGGGGTTGGCGAGGTCGTCCACGACCAGGCCGATGGTGGAGGTGCCGAGCCGTTTCTGGCGCAGGTTCCGGGCGTTGACGTTGCGCTGGTAGCCGAGCCTGCGCACGGCCTGTTCGACCTTGGCAACGGTGTCGGGCGAGACCCCGGGGGTGTGGGAGACCACGCGGGAGACCGTCATCAGACTGACCCCGGCGGCCTCGGCCACGTCCTTCATCGTCGGGCGCTTCACCAGGTCCCCTCCTCGGCGCGCTCCCCGGGCACCGGCCGGTCGGCCCGGGCGTCGGGGAGTGCATCCTATCGGCGCCCGTGCGCGGGCCCGCGTCCCCGCGGCGGCCGCGGAGCCGGTGCGCGGACGCGGGCCCGGACGTGCTGTCAGCAGGCGGACCGGTAGACGTACTTGTTGACCGCGGGGTCGTCGAGGTTCGCCTTGGTGATGGCGACCATCGTGGTCCCGATCCGCGCGGTGACCGGTTTCCCCTCGATGGCGGCGAGCGCCTGGTCGACGCCCTGGGTGCCGATGCCGGCCGGGTCCTGGGCGACCAGGATGTCCAGGGCGCCGTTCTTGAGGGCCGTGACCTCGTCGGGTTCGGCGTCGAACGCGGCGACCTTGACGCCGCCCTGCCGGCCGGCCGCCTGGAGGCCGGTGGCGACGCCCTGCGCGGTGTTGGTGTTCCCGGCGAAGACGCCGCCGAGGTCGGGGTGGGCGGCCAGGGTGGCCTGGATCTGGGAGGCGGCGGTCGCGGGCAGGTCGTTGTCGTAGAGGACGGGCAGCAGCGTGATCGCCGGATGGCCGGCCTTCATCTCCTCGGTGAAGCCCTTGATCCGGGCGTCGGTGGTGGAGACGCCGGGCTTGACGCTGATCACGATGGCGGAGCCCTTGTCCCCCATGAGCTCGGCCAGCGCCTTGGCGGCCGTCCGCCCTCCGGCCTCGTTGTCGGAGGAGATCCGGGAGACGCCGATGGAGGCGTCGCTGACGGCGGTGTCCACCAGGACGACCTTGGTGCCGGCGTTCTGCACCTGCGCCAGCGACGGCGTGAGGGCCTGGGTGTCGACCGGCGAGACCAGCAGCCCGTCGGGGCGGCTCGCGCCGACCGAGTCGATGACGGGACGCTGCACGGCGACGTCCCACTGCGCCGAGCCGTCGACGGTGAGCTTGACGCCCCGCTTCTTCGCCTCGTCCTGGGCGGCGCAGGCCATGGTGATGTAGAACGGGTCGCTCTTGACGCCGGTGACGAGCTTCAGCGTGGCGCCCTTGGCGCCGTCCGGGCCGCTGCCTGCGCTGCCGCTGCCGCAGCCGGCGGTGGCGGCCGCGGTCAGGGCGAGGGCGGCGCAGCAGCGGACGAGGGTGCGCGGTCTGCTGGTGGTGGGCATGGCGGGTTTCCTCCTGCGGCTGGGGAACTTGCGGCTGGGGAACTGGGGGTGCGCGGAGCGGGAGTGCGCGGAGCGGTGCGGTGCCCGGGGCTCGTCGAGGCGGTCAGCCGCGCTCGCGGCCGCGGCGGCGGAACTGGTCGAGGTACACCGCCGCGACCAGGACGACGCCGATCGCGACGTCCTGCCAGTACTGCTGGACGTCCATGATGATCAGCCCGGTGGTGAGCACGGCGGGGATGAAGACGCCGATCACCGTGCCGAGCACGGTGCCGCGGCCCCCGAAGAGGCTGGCGCCGCCGAGCACGACGGCGGTGATGACCTTCAGGTTGTCGGTGGAGTGCCCGGCGATCGAGGTGGTGCCGAAGTAGGCCAGCCACATGGTGCTGCCGAGTCCGGCGAGCAGGCCGGTCAGGGCGTAGACCTTCACCAGGTGGCGGTCCACGTCGATGCCGACCCGGCGGGCCGCCTCCGGGTTGGAGCCGATGGCGTAGGTGTGGCGGCCGAACCGGGTGCGGGTGAGGACCAGTCCGAACACCAGGGTGGTGGTGAAGGCGATGACGACCAGCCAGGGGACCTGCCCGAACAGCTTGCCGAAGCCGACGGTGTGCTGGAGCCGCGACGGGACCGCGCCGGTCGGGTCCTGGCCGCCGGTGACGACCTGGGCGATGCCGAGGGCCGCGCCGAAGCCGCCGAGGGTGACGATCAACGGCGGCACCTTCGCCTTCGCCACCAGCCAGCCCTGGAGCGCGCCCCAGAGCAGTCCGGTCGCCAGCGCGATCAGCGCGGAGACCGCGACGGTGCCCCAGCCGGCCTCCGCGCCGCCGTGGTGGACGGTGTACTCGGCCGACAGCACGGCGGAGAGGACCAGCACCGAGCCGACCGACAGGTCGATGCCGGCGACGATGATCACGTACGTCATGCCGACGCCCAGCACCAGGTAGATCGCGGCGTTGGTGGCGATCTGGGTCAGGTCGTAGCGGGTCAGGAAGGTGTCGGGCCGGGCGGCGGTGAAGAACGCGACGAGCAGGAGCAGGACCCCGGAGGTCCAGGTCTCGTTCGCGGAGGCGAGCCGGCGCGCCCAGCCGGGGAGGGCGGCCCGGGGCCGTCGCGGTCCGGGGGCGTCCGCGGTCGGAGCGATGACCGGCGCCCCGCGGCCGGTCCTGCCGGGCGGTCGGGTGCTCATGCCGCACCGTCCGTTCCGGAGGCGGGCTCCGGGTCGAGGGCCGGGTCGAGGGCCGGGTCCTGGGCCGGGTCCAGGGCGCCGGTCATCGCGCCGACCAGTTCCTCGACCGAGGTGGCGGCGGCGTCGAGGACGGCCACCCGCCGTCCCAGGCGCAGGACTTCGACGCGGTCGGCGACCGAGAGCACCTCCGGCATGTTGTGGCTGATCAGGACGACGGAGATGCCGCGGTCGCGGACGCGCCTGATGGTCTCCAGCACCCGGCCGCGCTGGACCACGCCGAGGGCCGCCGTGGGTTCGTCCATGAAGATGACCCGGCCGGCGAAGGCGACGGCGCGGGCGACCGCCACCGACTGCCGCTGCCCGCCGGAGAGCGCCGCCACCGGGACGGTCACGTCCCGCAGGTCGACGCCGAGTTCGGCGAAGGCGGCGACGGCGGAGCGGCGCATCGCCGCGTTGTCCAGCACGCCCAGCCGGCCGAGCAGGCCGGGGCGGTGCAGTTCGCGGCCGAGGTGGAGGTTGGCGGCCGCGTCGAGGTCCTGGGCGAGGGCCAGGTCCTGGTAGACCGTCTCCACGCCGTGGCGCCGTGCGTCGAGCGGGCCGGTGAGCCGGACGGGCGTCCCGTCCACCAGGATCTCGCCGCCGTCGGGGGCGGTGGACCCGGAGAGGGTCTTGACGAGGGTGCTCTTGCCCGCGCCGTTGTCGCCGATCAGCGCCACCACCTCGCCCGGGTGGACCGTGAAGTCGGCGCCCTGGAGCGCGTGCACCCGGCCGTAGCGCTTGCTCACCTTCCGGGCTTCCAAAAGGGGTTGGGACATCGAGCTGACCTCCGTGCCGCGATTGGTAACGTTCACGCAAGTGCTGGGAGTCTGATGGCGATGTGACGGGCTGTCAATAGCTTCATCGCCACTTGCTATGAGACGTCAAACCGCCGAAAAAACACGAGAGTTGACCATCAGGCCCGACCTTGACGCGCACATTGCCACGCCGGAACAATTCCACCCGCTCGGTAACGTTCACATCGCTACCGGAAGGTGTTCCCGGTGTCCCTCCCCACCCGCAAGATCCGCGCCGCCGTGGCGGCCGGCAGTCTCCTGCTCGCCGCCTTCGGCCCGGGCGTCGCCCTCGCCGCGCCCGCGGCCCGCGCCGCCGCGGCGGCGACCGACCTCACCCCGTACGTCGACCCGTTCATCGGGACCGACGACAGCAACGCGCCGAACCCCGTCGGGGGCGGCGCCGGCGGCTCCACCTACCCGGGCGCCGTGGTGCCCTTCGGCGGGGTCCAGTTCAGCCCCGACACCCCGACGGCCTCGCCGTCCGGCTACCGCAACTCCGACACCACGATCGAGGACTTCAGCCTCACCCACTTCGACGGGGCCGGCTGCCCGAACAACGAGGACCTGCCGCTGCTCCCGGTCACCGGCGCCCTGGGCGCCTCGCCCGGCAGCAACTGGACCGGCTACGCCTCGGGCTACACCAAGTCCAACGAGGCCGCGTCCCCCGGCTACTACAAGAACAGGCTCGACAAGTACGCCACCACGGTCGAGCTGTCCGCGACCACCCGCACCGGCATGGGCAGGCTCACCTACCCGGCCACGGGCGCCGCGCAGCTGCTCGTCGCCACCGGCCGCAGCGCCACCGGCAACCGCAGCGGATCGGTGCAGGTCAACGGCTCGGAACTGACCGGCAGCGTCACCGCCGGCGGGTTCTGCGGCTCCTCCAAGACCTACCAGATCTACTTCGACATCCGCTTCGACCGGGCACCCAGCGGCTTCGGCACCTGGTCCGGCTCCACGGTCAACGCCGGTTCGGCGAACGCGTCCGGCACCGGCACCGGCGCGTACGTCACCTTCGACACCACCGGCTCGCAGACCGTGCAGTTCAAGGTCGCCCTGAGCTACGTCAGCGTCGCCAACGCGCAGGCGAACCTGACCGCCGAGAACAACGGCTGGGACTTCGCCGCCGTGCGCTCCGCCGCCGCCGGCGCGTGGAACCAGGTCCTCGACCGGGCCCGGGTCAGCGGCGGTTCGGCCACCGACCTGAAGAAGTTCTACACCGCCCTGTACCACGTCTTCCAGAGCCCCAACGTCGCCAGCGACGTCAACGGCGACTACCGGGGCTTCGACGGCGCGGTCCACAACTCCGCCCGCCCCGTCTACCAGAACTACTCGGGCTGGGACATCTACCGCTCCTGGGCGGCGCTGATCGCGCTGATCGCCCCGGACGAGGCCGCCGACATCGCCAACTCGATGGTCCTGGACGGCCAGCAGGGCGGCCTGCTGCCCAAGTGGTCGCAGCAGACCGCCGAGGACTTCGTGATGACCGGCGACCCCGGCCCCATCATCGTCGCCAGCATGTACGCCTTCGGGACCCGGGGCTTCGACACCGCGGCCGCGCTGGCCCTGATGAAGAAGTCCTCGTCCGGCGGCACCGCGCAGGGCTCGCCGATCCGCGGCAACCAGGGCACCTACACCAGCCTGCACTACATCCCCGGCGCCCCCTCCGACTCGCTGGAGTACTCGGCCTCCGACTTCGCGGTCGCCCAGTTCGCCAAGGCCCTCGGCAGCACCGCGGACTACGGCACCTTCATGACCCGGGCCCAGTGGTGGCGCAACACCTACGGCGCCGAGTCCGGCTACGTGCAGCCCCGCAACTCCGACGGCACCTGGAAGTGGCCGCTGGACCCCGCCGCCCAGGCCGGCTTCACCGAGGGCAACGCCGCCCAGTACACCTGGATGGTGCCCTACGACTTCGCCGACCTGGTCAACGCCATGGGCGGGCGGCAGACCGCCGTGCAGCGGCTCGACCACCACTTCACCCAGGTCAACGCCGGGCAGAGCCTGCCCTACTACTACATCGGCAACGAGCCCGAGCACGGCGTCCCGTGGGCCTACAACTACGCCCGCTACCCCGCCGGGGCCTCGGCGGCCGTCCGCAAGGTGATGACCGAGTCCTTCACCACCGGCCCGGGCGGACTGCCGGGCAACGACGACCTCGGGGCGACCTCCGCCTGGTACGTCTGGGCGGCCCTCGGCCTGTACCCGGCGACGCCCGGCGCCGACACCCTGGCCGTGCACGGCCCGTCCTTCCCGTCCGTGCTGATCCGGCGCCCGGGCGGCGACATCACCGTCAACGCGTCCGGCACCGGCTCCTACGTGCAGGGCCTGAAGGTCAACGGGACGGCCACCAGCCACAACTACCTGCGCTACCCGGACCTCGCGGCCGGCGGCACCCTCGACTTCACCATGGGCGCGGCGCCCAGCCCGAGTTGGGGCACCGGCGCGGGCGACGTCCCGCCCTCGTTCCAGGACGGCGCGACCCCGCTGCCCGCCGCCCCGGAGCTGGGCCCGGACCTCGCCCTGGGCCGGCCGACCAGCGCCTCCGCCGCGTGCACCGCGGCCGAGTCCGCGGACAAGGCCGTCGACGGCAGCCTGCGGAACAACAGCAAGTGGTGCTCGAAGACGGCCGGCGCGAGCCTCCAGGTCGACCTGGGATCGGCGCAGACGGTCGCCTCCGTGGTGCTGAAGCACGCCGGGCTCGGTGGCGAGAACACCGCCTGGAACACCGCGGCCTTCCAGGTGCAGACCAGCACGGACGGCACCACCTGGGACACCGCCGCCACCGTCACGGGATCACGCGCCAGCCGCACCTACAGCCCGTTCCCGGCCCGCTCGGCCCGGTACGTGCGGGTGGTGGTCTCCGCCCCGACCAACACCGGCGGCGACGCCGCCGCCCGGCTCTACGAACTGGAGGCCTACGCCACCGGTCCGGGCACCGGGTCCGGACCGGTCACCTCGGGCCTGAACGGCGCGAAGTGCGTGGACGACTCCGCCTCCGGGACGGCCAACGGCAACCCGATCCAGATCTGGGACTGCAACGGCAGCGGCGCCCAGAACTGGACCAGGGCCGGCGACACCCTCCAGGTGCTCGGCAAGTGCCTGGACGTCACCTCCTCGGGCACGGCCGCCGGCACCCCGGTCCAGCTGTGGGACTGCAACGGCAGCGGCGCCCAGCAGTGGCAGGCCGTCAACGGCACCCTGGTGAACCCCGGCTCCGGGCGCTGCCTGGACGTCCCGTCCTCCGACACCACCAACGGCGTGCGACTGCAGATCTGGGACTGCAACGGAACCGCCGCCCAGAAGTGGAACCCGCCGCTCCCCGCGTAGCGGAGTCCGCCCCGCCGGCCCGCGCCCGCCCCGGCCCGACCCGGTCCGGTCCGTGAGGTCCTTGCGCGAGGTACTTGCACGAGGTCCTTACCGGTCCGTGACGGCGCCGTCCGTCCCGGCCGGGTCGGCCGCGGGCGCCGGTAGCGTCACGGGGCATGAGGATCCTGGTGACGGGCGGGGCCGGTTTCATCGGCTCCGCGGTGGTCGGCGCGCTGCTCGCGGACGGCCACGAGGTGCGGGTGCTGGACGCGCTGCTGCCGGCGGTGCACCCCTCGGGGCTGCCGTCGGCGGTTCCGGCGGGCGCGGAGTTCCGGCACGGCGACGTGCGGGACGCGGCGGCGGTGGAGGCCGCCCTGGACGGGGTGTCGGCGGTCTGCCACCAGGCCGCGATGGTCGGTCTGGGCACCGGTTTCGACGACGCCCCCGACTACGCGGGGTGCAACGACCTGGGCACGGCCGTGCTGCTGGCCGCGATGGCCCGGCGCGGGGTGCGCGACCTGCTGCTGGCCGGGTCGATGGTGGTCTACGGGGAGGGCGCGTACCGCTGTCCGGCGCACGGGCCGGTCGCCCCCGGCCCGCGGCGGGCGGCCGACCTGGTCGCGGGGCGCTTCGAGCCGCCGTGCCCGGTGTGCGGCGAGCCGCTGCTGCCCGGGCTGGTCGCGGAGGACGCCCCCGCCGACCCGCGCAACGTGTACGCCGTCACCAAACTCGCCCAGGAGCAGTTGGCCGCCGCCTGGGCCCGCACCTGCGCGGGCCGGGTCCTGACCCTCCGCTACCACAACGTCTACGGCCCGGGCATGCCCCGCGACACCCCGTACGCGGGCGTGGCCGCCCTCTTCCGTTCCGCGCTCGCCCGCGGCGAGGCCCCCCGGGTCTTCGAGGACGGCGCCCAGCGCCGCGACTTCGTCCACGTCTCCGACGTCGCCGCCGCGAACGCCGCCGCCCTCGCCGCCCTGCCGCACCGTCCGCCGGGCAGCACCCGCGCCTACAACGTCGGCAGCGGCGAGGTCCGCACCGTGGGCGACCTCGCCCGCGCCCTCGCCACCGCCCTGCGCGGCCCCGCTCCCCGCACCACCGGCGAGTACCGCCTCGGCGACGTCCGCCACATCACCGCCGACTCCACCCGGCTGCGCACCGAACTCGCCTGGCGCCCCCGGGTCCCCTTCGCCACCGGCCTCGCCGAGTTCGCCACCGCCCCGGCCGCGCGGTCCGCCTGACGCCCCGCCGCCCGAACTGCTCCCCCTCCCCCGCCCCCTCCGTCCCCGTCAGCCGCTCCGCGCGGCGGGGAGGGTGATCTCGAAGCAGCAGCCGCCGTCGACGTTGCGGACCCGGGCCCGGCCCTCGTGCGCCTCCACGATGCCGCGGACGATGGCGAGGCCGAGCCCGGCACCGCTGTCGCCCCCGTCCTTCGTGCCCGGTTCCGGGGGGCGGGGGGTGCGGGCGGGGGTGCCGCGCCAGCCGGTCTCGAAGACCCGGGGCAGGTCGGGTTCGGGGATGCCGCCGCAGCCGTCGGTGACGGCGAGCACGACGGTGTCGGCGTCGCGGTGCGCGGAGACGGCGACCAGGCCGTCGGGCGGGGTGGCGCGGATCGCGTTGACCAGCAGGTTGCCGATCACCCGGGTGATCTCCCGGGGGTCGGCCTCGACCGGGGCGGGCTCGATCCGCCGGCCTTCGAGGCGGACGCCGCGCTGCCGGGCCAGCGGGTGGGCCCCGGCCAGCGCGTCGTCGACCAGGTCGTGCAGGGAGACCCGGGAGAGGCTCAGGGAGAGCGCCCCGGCCTGGATCCGGGAGAGCTCGAACAGGTCGTCGACCATGCCGGTGAGCCGTTCCACCTCGGTGCGGATCCGGGCCAGGTAGCGCTCGGGCTGTTCGACGACGCCGTCCTCCAGGGCCTCGGCCATCGCGCGCAGCCCGGCCAGCGGGGTGCGCAGGTCGTGCGAGATCCAGGCGATGAGTTCGCGCCGGGAGGCGTCCAACGCCTGTTCCCTGGACCGGGATTCGGCCAGCCGGGCGCTGGTCGCGGCGAGTTCGGCGCTGACCGCGGCCAGTTCCCGCCCCAGCGGCCGGTCCGGCGGGGTGAACCCGGCCTCGCCGCCGACGGTGCGGGCGGCCGCCGCCAGGGCCCGGCCGCCCGCGGTGACCTGCCGGCCCAGCAGCGCGGCGGTGAGCAGCGCGACCACCGAGGCCATCGCCAGGACGGTGACGACCACCCCGAGGTCGTGGGGGGAGAGGAACATCGCCTGGGCCACCGCGAACGTCCCCGAGGTGACGGCCAGGACGCTGACCACCGCGACGGCGAACAGCGTGAGCGCCAGTGAGCGGCGGCGCAGCAGGCGCAGCGCGGCCAGGCCGAGCAGCCCGGCGGCGGCGGCCCCGAGCGCGGCGAACAGGGCGATCAGCAGCAGGTCCTTCACGCCGCACCACCCGGCGCCGCCCCGGCCGTTCCCGTCCCCGGGGCCGGGTCCGCGCCCGGCGCGGCCGGGTCGTAGCGGTAGCCGACGCCCCAGACGGTGGTGATCAGCCGGGGTGCGCCGGGGTCGTCCTCGATCTTCTCGCGCAGGCGGCGGACGTGGACGGTGACGGTCGACAGGTCGCCGAAGTCCCAGCCCCAGACCCGTTGCATCAGCTCCTGCCGGGAGAACACCGTCCCGGGGTACCGGAGCAGGAACGCGAGCAGGTCGAACTCCCGGCTGGTGAGCGCGAGTTCGCGGCCGGCCCGGTGGGCGCGGCGGGCCCGGGGGTCGAGCGCCAGGTCGCCGGAGTGCAGCGGGGCGGCGCCGTCGGCCGGGGCGGTGCGGGCGCGGCGCAGGATCGACTGGACGCGCAGGACGAGTTCGCGCGGGCTGAAGGGTTTGGTGACGTAGTCGTCGGCGCCGAGTTCCAGGCCGAGGATCCGGTCGGCCTCGTCGCCCTTGGCGGTGAGCAGCACCACCGGCAGGTCCGCGCGGTCGGGGCGGGCGCGCAGGCGGCGCAGCACTTCGAGGCCGTCCAGGCCGGGCAGCATCAGGTCGAGGACGAGCAGGTCGGGCCGGTGGCGTTCGGCCAGGTCGAGGCCGTGCTGTCCGTCCTCGGCCCGGTCGACGAGGTGGCCGGCCCGGGTGAGGTAGCCGGCCACCACCTCGCCGACGGTCGGGTCGTCGTCGACGACCAGGACGCGGGCGGGTTCCGGCGGTTCGGCGGGGGCGGGGCTGTGGGTCACCCGGCCGAGGATACGAGCCCGGGCGGGTGGGCCGGTCCGGTCCGGGCCGCCGTTCGGGCCGCCGTTCGGGTTCTGTAAGATCCGCCGGACCCGCCGCCCGGGCCGGAGCGGTCGGACCTGCCGCCCGAGCCGGGTGCGCCGTACGACTTCCGTAAGGCGGCGGAGCGGCCGCGGCCGGGGGCGGCGTGGTTAGCGTGGCGGCTGTGACTCCTCCTCTCTTCCCGTCCTCGGTGGACGTGGTGCTGCCCTGCCTGGACGAGGCGCGGGCGCTGCCCTGGGTGCTGGGCCGGGTGCCCGCCGGTTGGCGGGCGATCGTGGTCGACAACGGTTCGCGGGACGGCTCCGCGCGGATCGCGGCCGAGCTGGGCGCGACGGTGGTGACGGAGCCGCGCCGGGGTTTCGGCGCGGCCTGCCACGCGGGGCTGCTGGCGGCCGACGCCGAGCTGGTGTGCTTCCTGGACTGCGACGGCTCGCTGGACCCGGCGCAGCTGCCCTGGGTGGCCGACCCGGTGCTCGCGGGCACGGCCGACCTGGTGCTGGGGCGGCGGCGGCCGGTCTCGTTCGGGGCCTGGCCGCCGCACGCCCGGCTGGCGAACCTGGTGCTGGCCCGGCGGCTGCGCGCGCTGACCGGCGCCGACCTGCACGACCTGGGGCCGATGCGGGCGGCCCGCCGGGAACGGCTGCTGGCCCTCGGGCTGGGCGACCGCCGCTCGGGCTACCCGCTGGAGGCGGTGCTCTCCGCGGCGGCGGCGGGCATGCGGATCGCCGAGGTCCCGGTCGACTACCGCCCCCGGGCGGGGCGGTCGAAGGTGACCGGGACGGTGCGCGGCACCCGGCAGGCGGTGCGCGACATGCGCGCGGTGCTGGCCGCGCCGCCGCCGACCCTGCTGGTGCTGGCGAAGTCGCCGGTGCCGGGCCGGGTGAAGACCCGGCTGACCCCGGCGTTCACCCCCGAGCAGGCCGCCGACCTGGCCGAGGCCGCCCTCGCCGACACCCTGGCCGCCCTCGCCCTGGTCCCGGCCGGTCGGCGTCTGCTGGTGCTCGACGGCGAGCCCGGCCGGTGGCTGCCGCCGGGCTGGGAGGTGCTGCCGCAGGACGGCGGCGGCCTGGACCGCCGACTCGCCGCCGCCTTCGCCCACGCCGCCCGGCTCGCCCCGCACGCCCCCGCGCTGCTGGTCGGCATGGACACCCCGCAGCTCGACCCGGCCGCCCTGGCCGCGCCGCTCGCCGCCGCCGAACGCCCCGGCGCCGACGCCTGGTTCGGCCCGGCCGAGGACGGCGGCTTCTGGGCCCTCGGCCTGGCCCGCCCGGACGCCCGCCTCGCCGAGCGGCTGCTGCACGGCGTCCCGATGTCCACCGCCGACACCGGGCGCCACGTCCTGGACCGGCTGGCGGCGGACGGCCTGACCGTCCGCGAGCTGCCGACGCTGCTGGACGTCGACCACCCCGAGGACGCCGCCCGCGCCGCTGCCCTGGCACCCGGCACGCGGTTCGCCGCCCGGCTGCGGGAGTTCGCGGCCGCGCCCGGGGCGGCCCGGTGAGCCTCCCCGCCGCCCTCCGCGCCGACACCGCCGACGCTGCCGACGCCGCCGTGCCCTGGGTCGACGACCCGTTCGGGCGGGCGGTGCGGGCCGGGCGGGGCCCGCTGTGGCTGCGCCGGGCGGACGGTTCGCGGCTGCCGCTGGAGGTGGAGCGCTGGTGCGCGCCGGCCGCCGGGGCGGACCTCGGGCTGCTGGCCCGCTGCCGGGGGCTGTCCGCGCCGGTGCTGGACCTGGGGTGCGGTCCGGGCCGGCTGGTGGCGGAGCTGCTGGCGACGGGGGTGCCCGCGCTGGGAGTGGACGTCTGCGCGGCCTCGGTGGACCGCACCACCGGCCTGGGCGGCCTCGCCCTGCACCGCTCGGTGTTCGACCGGCTGCCCGCCGAGGGCCGCTGGGGCGCGGTGCTCCTCGCCGACGGCAACCTGGGCATCGGCGGTGACCCCGCGGCCCTGCTGGCCCGCTCCGCCGGGCTGCTCGCGCCGGGCGGCCTGCTGCTGGTGGAGACCGCACCGGAAGAGGTCGACGAGGTGGCGGACGTCCGGGTGGAGGGCCCGGACGGCGCCGGCCCCCCGTTCCCCTGGGCCCGCTGCGGCCCGGCGGCCGCCCTGCGCCACGCCCGCACCGCCGGACTGGCCCACCGGGAACAGTGGCACTCGCACGGCCGGTCCTTCCTGGCCCTGACCCGCCCCTGACGGGACGTCAGTCCGGTTCCGCCCACTGCGGGTGCTCGCGCGCGGCCCAGTCCCGTTCGACGCTGCCGGTGCGCATGCCGCGCCGGGCCTCGGGGTCGCGGGCGGCCATCCGGAGGTGGCCGGCCACCACGACGGCGACGGCGAGCGCGAACCAGTCGTGGACGAAGGTCGCGCCGGTCCGCCAGACCGCGGGCGCCAGGTGGGTGAACCACATCAGCAGGCCGGTGCCGAGCATCACCAGGATCGTGCCGAGCGTCCACTGCGCGTACAGCTTCTGCCCGGCGTTGAACTTCCCGGCCGGCCGGTGCGGGGAGCGGCGGCGGAGCGCGCGCAGCCAGTAGCGGTCGGCGGCGGTGAACCGGCCGAGCCGGGTGGCGTCGCGGCGCATCGCCCGGGTGGCGAGGGCCAGCAGGAGCGGGACGGGCAGCAGCAGGCCGCTCCACTCGTGCACCGTGGCCAGCAGCCTGCGGCGGCCGACGAGTTGGGACAGCGGCGGCAGGTAGAGGCAGGCTGCGGTGGCCAGGCAGACGAGCATCAGCGCGGCGGTGGCGCGGTGGGCCCGGCGCTGGGCGGGGGTGAAGCGGGGCCGGCGGTCAGGCGGTCGGGGCATCGTCGCGTCCGTTCGATCGGCCGACCCAGGCGTCCACGTCGTAGCCGAGCCGTTCCCAGTAGCCGGGGCGGACGGTGTCGGTGACGGTGATCGAGGACAGCCACTTGGCGGACTTGTAGAAGTACATGGGGGCCACGTAGAGGCGCACCGGTCCGCCGTGGGCGTGGCCGATCGGGGTGTCCTGCATCCGCAGGGCGACCAGGACGTCGTCGCGGCGGGCCTGTTCCAGCGTCAGGCTCTCGGTGTAGGCGCCGTCGAAGCAGCCGAAGCTCACCGCGCGGGCGTCCGCCCGCACTCCGGCGGCGTCCAGCAGCGCGGACAGCGGGACGCCCTCGAACGGGGTGGCCGGCACCCGCCAGCCGGTGACGCACTGCACGTCGTGGACGATCCGGCGTTGCGGGAGGGCCCGCAGGTCGGCCAGCCGCAGGGTGGTCGGGCGGTCCACCAGGCCGTCGACGGTGAGGGTGTAGTCGGCCTCCCCGCGGTCGGGCACCGAGGCGGTCACCGAGTAGTAGCGGAACCCGCCCCCGCCGGGCAGCAGCCCGGTGAGCCCGGTCGGGTCGCTGCGGGTGACCGCGTCCTGGGCGCGCTGCAGCCAGGGCCCGGCCGCGACCCCGGCCGCCCCGAGCCCCAGCAGCCCGAGCACCACCCGCCGTCCGACCGGCGCACCGCGCTCCGCCGCTTCGGCCGTCCCGGCTGTTCCGGCCGTCCCGGCCGTGCCGGCTGTCCCGGCTGTCCCGGCTGTCCCGGCTGTCCCGTCGTCTTCGTCCACGGGCCGATTCGACCAGCCCGCCGGGCCGTTGACCAGGGCCGCGGGGGCACTGTCAGACTTCCGTCATCTCTTCCGGAGCCGGCCCCGGCCCCGGTCCCGCACCCGGTACCGGAACCGGGGCGGGGACCGCGGCCCGCTCCGGTGCCCGGCGGGACCGGAGCCGGTCCGCGACGAGGACGACCGACAGGGCGGCCCCGTAGGCGAGTTGCTGCACCCGTTCCCCTCCTGCCAGGTACAGGACCTGGGCGGCGGCGGGCACCGCCAGCCATTCCCAGCGGCCGTCGAGGGCGGCCAGCGCGACCACCGGCAGCCCGTACCAGGGGTACCCGGGGCCGGCCAGCAGCAGGGCCCCGCCGGTCACCAGCAGGGCGCCCCGCCAGGGGCGTCGCGGGTCGCCCCGGCGCAGCACCCGGAGGACCAGCGCGGCGAGCAGCAGCCCGGCGACCCACGGGACCGCCCGGTCGGGCAGGGCCGCCCGCAGCAGTCCGAACCGTTCCAGGCCGTCCTGCCGGTAGCCCTCTTCGCGCAGGTAGCCGGGCAGGTAGCCGAGCACCCCGGTGCCGGACGGCAGCACGTACGGCAGGTAGCACAGCGCGAACACCCCGCCCGCGGCCCCGACCGCCCCGAGCCCGGCCCGCAGCGCCCCGCGGCCGGTCCGGAGCGCCCCGCCGCCCAGCGCCCCGGAGAGCAGACCCGGCAGGGCCAGCGCGGGCAGCAGCTTGACGGCCGTCGCCGCCCCCAGCAGCGCGCCGCCGGCCGCGGCCTTCCGCCGGGCGGCCAGGGCGAGCCCGGTCACCGTCAGCAGCGTGCCCAGGACGTCGACGTGCGCGTCGTTGACCGCCCACACGGCGACGCCCGGGCACCAGGCCCACAGCGCGGCCCGCCGCCGTCCGCCCGTGACGGCCAGCAGCACGCCGGTGGTGGCGACGGCCAGCAGCGCCCCGGCGGCCTGCGCGGTGCGGACCCGGTCGCCGAACGGGTGCTGGGCGAGGAACCAGGCTTCGGCCAGCGGCGGGTAGACGGTGTGCACGGCGGGCCGGTTGATCCGGGTGCAGGCCCCGTCGGCGGTGCGCCGCTCGTCCCATGCCCGGCAGCCGTCGCCGGCCGGGAACAGCCCGGGGTCGCGCAGCGGGGCGAGCGCCGGGTCCTGCGGGGCGTGCGCGTACGGCGAGATCCCGGCCGCCTGCACCCGCCCGTCCCACACGTACCGGTGGGCGTCGTCACTGGTGCGCGGCGGCACGAGCAGCCCGGTGGCGGCCACCAGCACCCCGCCGGCCAGCACCAGCCGCGCCACCTGCCGCTCCGGCACCCGGCGCAGCAGGAGCAGCGCGCCGCCGAACAGCAGTACGTCGGCGGCGTACCAGCCGTACAGCGGCGGGCGGTTGCCGAGCGTGCCGCCGGTGGTGAAGGTCAGCGCGAGGCACCCGGTCAGGGCCGCCACGGCGAGGGCGCAGAGCAGTGCGGGACGTCCGGTCACCGCCCCAGCCTGGCACCGTTCCGCCGCCGAACGGCCCGGCCGGGCCCGGCCGTTCGCATTCCGTAAGCACCCCGCCGCACCGCCCGCCGCCCCTCGTCCCCCGTCCCTCACCGCCGACGTTCGGATTCCGTAAGCAGGTCGCAGCCCGTCGGCCGGGCCCGGTCGCGCTTCGATGGAGGACGTGAACTCCCTTCCTCCGTCTGCCCGTCGGCGGCTCGACCGGCCGCTGCCCGCCCCGCCCGACGCGCTGCGGCGCGGCCCGTTCCGGGCGGGGGCGTTCCGGTCTCCGGCCCGGGGTCCGCGCACCGCCGTGGTACTGGGCCGTTGGCTGGGTGCGGCGCTGCTGCTGTGCTTCGCCACCGGCCTGGTCAGCCATCTGCTCCAGGACCCGCCGAGTCGGCTGCTCGCGGTCGGGCTGCCGACCCGGCCGCCCTGGGGTTACCGGGTGACGCAGGGGCTGCACGTGGCCTGCGGTCTGGCGGCGGTCCCGCTGGCGGGCGCGAAGCTGTGGTCGGTGTACCCGCGCCTGTTCGAGTGGCCGCCGGCCCGGAGCGTGCGGCACGCCCTGGAGCGGGCGGCGGTCGCCGCCCTGGTGGCGGCCGTCCTGCTGGAGCTGTTCACCGGGCTGCTGAACACCCTGCAGTGGTACCCGTGGCCGTTCCCGTTCCGGCAGACCCACTACTGGACGGCCTGGACGGCGGTCGGCGCGCTGCTGGTCCACCTCGCCGTCAAGGCCCCGGAGATCGCCGCGCACTGGCGCCGCGCCCGGTCCGTCCCGCCCGCCGGGCGGCGGGCGGTGCTCGCGGCGACGGCCGCCGCCGTCGGGGCGGTCACCCTGACCACGGCCGGCCAGTCCGTGCCGTGGCTGCGCGCCCTCGACCTGTTCGCCCCGCGCCGCCCCGGCGCGGGCGGCAGCGCCCTTCCGGTCAACCGCACGGCCGCGCAGGCCGGAACCGTCGCCGTCCCCGCCGACTGGCACCTCACCGTCAACGGCCCGACCCCCTACCGCCTCGACCTCGCCGCCCTGCGCGCCCTGCCCCAGACCACCGCCGTCCTGCCGATCGCCTGCGTGGAGGGCTGGAGCGCGAACGGCCAGTGGACCGGCGTCCCGCTGCCCGACCTGCTGCGCCGCGCCGGACTCCCACCCGGCTCCGCCGTCCGCGTCACCTCCCTGGAAGCCGACGGCCCCTACCGCACCACCGACGTCCCCGCCCCCTACGCGGACCACCCCCGCACCCTCCTCGCCCTCGCCCTGGACGGCCGTCCCCTGACCCCCGACCACGGCTTCCCCGCCCGCCTGATCGCCCCGGACCGCCCCGGCGTCCTGCAGACCAAGTGGGTCACCCGGATCGACCCGCTCTGACCCCCGCCCCTCCTCCCCCCCCGGAGCCCCCATGCGCCCCGTCCGCACCGCCCTCCTGCTCGGCGGTCTCACCCTGCTCCTCACCGGCCTGACCGGCCTGCTCACCGACCCCCGTGTCACCGACCCGTTCGACGTGCTGCTGTGGGCCGCCGGGCTGCTGGTGCTGCACGACGGGGTGTGGCTGGCGCTGGTGTGCGGGGTGGGGGCGGCTCTCACGGGGCGGCCGGTGCTGCGGGGTTGGCTGGTGGTCGTGGCGGCGGTGGGCGCGGTGGCCGTTCCGGCGGTGCTGCGGGCGGGCGACGACCACGGGAACCCGACCCTGCTGCCGCTGCCCTACCTGCGCAACTGGCTGCTGTTCCTCGCCGCGAGCGCCGCTACGGCCGCGCTCGCCGCCCTCGTCCGCCGGGCCGTCAGGAGGGCACCCCGGCCAGGCCCGTGACCAGCCCGTCCAGGGCGTGGGAGCAGGGGCAGTCTCGGGTGGCGGGGAGTGATTCCAGGGTTTTGAAGAGGACGGTGCGCAGGCGGTCGACGTTGCGGGCGAAGACCTCCAGCACCTCGGCGTGGGTGACGCCCTCGCCGCTCTCGACACCCGCGTCCAGGTCGGTGACCAGGGCCAGGGAGGTGTAGCAGAGGCCGAGTTCGCGGGCCAGCACCGCCTCCGGGTGCCCGGTCATCCCGACCACCGACCAGCCGTTGGCGGTGAACCAGCGCGACTCCGCCCGGGTGGAGAACCGCGGGCCCTCGACCACCACCAGCGTCCCCCCGTCCACCGGCTCCCAGGCCAGGTCCCGCGCCGCCGCCAACGCGGCACCCCGCCCCGGCGGACAGTACGGGTCGGCCATCGACACGTGCACCACCTCCGGCACCGACCCGTCCGGCAGGACCCGGCCGTCGTAATACGTCTGCACCCGCCCCGACGTGCGGTCCACGAACTGGTCCGGCACCAGCAGCGTCCCCGGCCCGTACTCCGCACGCAGCCCGCCCACCGCACACGGCCCCAACACCTGCCGCACCCCCAACGCGTGCAGCGCCCACAGATTGGCCCGGTAGTTGATCCGGTGCGGCGGCAACCCGTGCCCACGACCGTGCCGGGGCAGGAACGCCACCCGCCGCCCCGCCACCTCCCCCACGAACAACGCATCCGACGGCGGCCCGTACGGCGTCTCGACACGCACCTCGACGACATCATCGAGCAGGGCGTACAGACCCGACCCCCCGATGACGCCCAGTTCGGCGGTGGGTTGACGGCCCGTCACCCGTTCCGCCCCGGTGTTTCCAGCAGTGGTGGTGGTCATGCCCCTCACCCTACGGAGGACGCCCGGCGGGCCCGCCGCACCCGGCCTTACGGTTTCCTGACGCCCGGTGCCCGCCCCGCGGCGCTCACCCGCCCCGCCGGGGCGGCCAGTGGTCGAGCGGCAGCGGGCCCCGGGAGCGGACGGTGCGGATGGCGAAGGTGGAGCGGGCGTCGCGGACCGGGCCGACCGCGAGGATCTCGTCCAGCAGGACCTGCTCGTAGCTGGCCAGGTCGGGGACGGCGATCTCCACCAGGAAGTCGGCCTCGCCGGAGACCACGTGGCAGGCGACCACCGCGGGGATCGCGCACAGCGCCTCCTCGATGGAGCGCGAGGTCTCCCGCGAGTGCTGCTCCACCCGCAGCGCGACGAACACCGTCAGCCCCAACCCGACCCGGTCCCGGTCGAGTTCGGCCCGGTACCCGGCGATCACCCCGTCCGCCTCGAGCGCCTTGGTGCGGCGCAGCGCGGAGGACGGCGAGAGCCGGACGGCCTCGGCGAGGTCCACGTTGGGGGTCCGGCCGTGGCGCTGGAGGTGGGCCAGGATGGCGCGGTCGATACGGTCGTACTGCGGGCTCGACATGCTGTGCACCCTACGGCGTGCGCGCACCGCTCGGAGCCGCGTCCGACGCTGTCAGGCCCAGCCGCCGTACGGCACGGCGATGAGCTCCACGGCGTGGCCCGCCGGGTCCGTGAAGTGCACGCCGCGTCCGCCGGTGGTGCACCTGCCCCGGCGGGCGCGGTCGGGCCCGGAGCCGTGGACATCGCCCGCTGTTCCGTCCCACCGCCACGCCCCGCCGCCCCGGCCCGCACCTGCGGTACGCACTGCCGCCGAACGGTGCTTTCCCGGCAGAACCTGCCGCCCGAGCCCTCCTCCGGGGCTGATTTCGCCAGCGGATGCCGCGCGATCGGGGCCAGGATCAGGGCATGACCAACAGCCCGTCAGACACCCGTCCCCGCCCCCGGATCCGTCCTTCCTCCGCCCTCCCGTCCTCCCACCTCTCCACCGCCGGGGCGTCCGCGCTGTACATCGGCGCGCTGCTCGGCCCGAGCCTGCTGCTCCTGCCGGGGCTCGCGGCGCGCGCGGCGGGCCCGGCCTCGCTGCTGACGTGGCTGGCGCTGCTGGCGCTGTCCGGGCTGATCGCGGTGGTGTTCTGCGCGCTCGGCACCCGGCTGGGCTCCGCGGGCGGCGTCGCCGGGTACACGGCGGCGGGCCTGGGCGCGCGGGCGGGCCGGGCCGCCGCGTGGTGCTTCCTGGCGGGGGTGGTGGCCGGTGCGCCGGTGGTCTGCCTGATCGGCGGGAGCTACGCGGCGGCCGCCGTCGGCGCGGACGGGACGGCCGCCGTCCGGGCGGGGCTGGTGCTGCTGGTGCTGGTGCTGGCGGTCCGGCTGCTGGGGGTGCGCACCGGCGCGGGGCTGCAGCTGGTGCTGGTGTCCGCGCTGGTGGGCCTGGTGCTGTTCGCGGTGCTGGGTGCGGCCCCGGCCGCCCGGGCCGCGCACTGGACGCCGTTCCTGCCGCACGGCTGGACCGGCGTCGCGCAGGCCGCACCGCCGCTGATGTTCGCGTTCGTCGGCTGGGAGGCCGCCGCCTCGCTGACCACCCGGCTGCGCGACCCGCGCCGCCAGCTGCGCCGGGTGGTGCTGATCGCCTTCGCCGTCACCTCGCTGCTCTGCCTGGGCCTGGCCGCCGCGACGGTCGCGGTGCTCGGGCCGGGCGCGGGCGGCTCCGTCCCGCTGGCCGACCTGATGCGCGCCGCGATCGGCGGCCGGGGCCCGCTGCTGGCCGCCGGCGCCGCCCTGGTGCTCACCCTGGCCACCACCAACACCTACCTGACGGGCGCCGCCGCCCTGTTGGACGCCCTGCTCCCGTCCGGGACGGCGGCCGGCCGCCGCGGTTCGCTGATCGTGCTGGCCGCCACCGTGCTCACCGGCGTCCCGCTGTTCGCCCTGGTCGGCACCGGCGCCCTGACCACCTCTCAGCTGGTGGCCGTCCCCACCGCCCTGTTCCTCACCGTCTACCTGACCTGCACCGCGGCGGCGGTCCGCGTCCTGGACGGCGTGCCGCGCCTGGCCGCCGCCGTGAGCTGCCCGGCGGTGCTGGCCCTGCTGCTCGGCACGGGCTGGCCGGTGCTGGCCGCCGCTGCGGTGGCCCTCGCCGCCGCCACCTTCGATCGAACGGGCGACCGACCTTCGCCCACGCGTTCCGCCGTAGATCAGGAGGGTTCACCGGCCGGTGGGGTTTGACCCCGAACGACTACCGCGCACCACGGTGACGGTCCGATGATCGGGCAATGGACCATGCCGTGGGCGCATACCCGCCGCCGCTCCCCCCGCACCCACCGCTCCCCCCACTCCCCCTGCCGCACCACCCTCCCTGGCCTCCGCCTTGGCCCTGGCCCTGGCACTGCCACACCCCCACGCCGACACCGACCCCTTCGCCCTCTCCGACCCCGGCCCCCACCCCTTCGCCTTCCCCGACCCACTCACCAACTCCCAGCCCCACTCCCGCACCCACTACGCACCCGGCCCCCGCGCCGAAACCCGCACCCGCCGTCCCGCACCCGCCGCACCCGCCCACCCCGTCCGCCTCCCACCACCCCCAGGCCCAAGCCCTCGTCCCCACCCCCACCCCGACCCCGGCCCCGACTCCGTCCCGCTCACCGACTCCCACCCCCACGCACACCCCTGCCCCCACGCACGCCCCCACCGCCGCCCACTCGACCCTGGTCGCCGCCCCGCCGCCGGACACCCCGGCCGGGCCGGGGCCGCTCGAACCCTCGGTCTGGGCAACCGTCCTGCTCGTCACCGTCCTGCTGCCGGCCGCGCTCGCGGCCCTCGCCGGGCAGCACTTCGCCTTCTCCAGGAGGAGCCGTTGAATCCCGCTCCGTTGATCGGCGCCCTCGGGGCCATGGCGCTCGCGGTGGGCGCGCTCGCGGTGGCGCACCGGGTGCGCCCAGAGGTTCCGGAGGGCGAGCCGTTCCCGGAACCGCATCCCACGCTCGGGGCGATCGGCTCCGGGCTGCTGTCCGGGTTCACCCTGCTGACGGGGTTCCTGATCGCCACCGGTTGGGCCGCCCGCAGCACCGGCATCGTGCCGCCGGACGGCCTGTACGTCGCGGACCTCGCGGCGGGCGGCGCCGTCCTGCTGTACCCGTCGCTCGCGGGGCTGCCGTTCACTCCCCGGTACATCACGGCGGTGTGCCTGTTCGGACTGCTGGTCGGCTACGTGATGGTGACGGCCGTTCAGCTCCGGCCCTGACCCGCGTCGCGGGCCGCCGGAAAAAGGGGTGCCCCGCCGGCCCACGGGTGGGGGGTGGCCGGCGGGGCTGGGAAGGATGGTTCAGGAGGTGGTGCAGGCGGCGCCGTTCAGCGTGAAGGCGGACGGGGTGGTGTTGTTCGACCCGTACGTCGCCTGCAGGCCGAAGCTGGTGGAGGCACCGGCCGCCAGGGTGCCGTTGTAGCCGAGGTCGGTGGCGGTGACGGCGGCCCCGCTCTGGGTGACCTTGGCGTTCCAGGCGCTGGTGATCTTCTGGTCACCGGGGAACGTCCAGCCGAGCGTCCAGCCGGAGATCGCGCTGCTGCCGGTGTTCTTCACCGTCACGTCGGCGGTGAAGCCGCCCGCCCAGGAGTTGGCCCGGTACGCGATCGAGCAGGACGCGTTCCCGGTCGGCGGCTGCGAGGTGGGCGGCTGCGACGTCGGCGGCTGGGACGTCGGGGGCTGCGAGGTCGGCGGCTGGGACGTCGGGGGCTGCGAGGTCGGCGGCGTGCTCGGGTCGGACGCGTTCTGGGCCAGCTGGTAGGCGATGTCGGGGACGAACGTCCCGGCCGCGGCCGCGCAGCCGTCGGCCTCGCCCGGGGGCTTGATCCACAGGAAGGCGTCGATCGCGCTGTCGTTGGTGGCGGCGGTCGGGTAGTTGCCGATCTTGCGGCCGCTCGGGTCGCACCAGACGCTGCCCGCGGGGCCGTTGCCGTTGCGGCTGGTGTCGATGACGGCGTGCAGGTTGCCGGGGTTGCCGAGGGCGTTCAGCACGTTGTGCGCGAACGAGGTCTCGTTGGCGGTGGTGTTGAAGTTGGAGACGTTGCTGAAGAAGCCGTCCGAGTTGAGCACGCCCGCGCTGCGCAGCCGGTTGGCCTGCTCGGAGGCCGAGTTCCAGGCGGAGTGGCCGGCGTCGAGGTAGACCTTGGCGTTCGGGTTGGCGGCGTGGATGGTGCCGACGGCGCGGGACAGCGAGGCGAACCGGTCGTTCTGCTGCTGGGCGCTCAGGCAGGTAGTGAGCGCGATCGAGTCGGGCTCCAGCACCACGACCGAGCGCGAACTGCCGAGCCCGGCCGCGAACTTGCCGACCCAGGCGTCGTACGAGCCGAGGTCGGGGGCGCCGCCGGCCGAGGCGCCGCCGCAGTCCCGGTTGGGGATCATGTAGGCCACCAGCACCGGCACCTGACCGGCCTGGGCGGCGGCCGAGGTGACCGTGCGGACGTCGGAGGTGATGGTGTCGGGACGGTAGTTGGCGAACCAGATGCCCTGCGACTGGCTGGCGATCCGCTTGGAGATCACCGGCGCCCGGTAGTCGCCGGGGTTGGCCGCGGCCCACTTGACCACCTGCGAGGTCGGGTCCTTGTAGAACTGGGTGTCGGCGGCCATGCTGCCCTGCACGGCCGCGTCCGCACCGGACTGGGTGACGGCGACCAGGCCGACGGCGGCGGTCGCGGCGGCGAGGGCGAGGGCGGCGGCGCGACGGGTCGGCCGGGCGGGCGGGACGGCGGCGCGCCGGTGGGGGTCGGGGGTGTGCACGGTGTCCTCCGGGGGGTGCTCTCGGGTGGGAGAGGCGGTCGGCATCGAGGTGGGGGCATGCTGACCGGGGACGATGCGGGAACCGAAGCGTGGGAGCGCTCCCGCAGCGAACCGCGGCCGATGCTAGCGGCCCGACCCGCCCCCGCGGCAGGCCCCCCGCGCCACGAACTCCCGGCCCGCCACCCGCCGCTGACCCCGCGCCACGCTGTCGAACTGCTGTCGAACGGCCCCTTCGCACACGTCGCACCGCACTTCGGAAGGGGGTCCGACAACCCGCCGAATCCGGGAAACTTTCATCCCCGGTCACCGAAGAGGCCACCGGAGCACCCGCCCGAGCACCCACCCGAGCACCCGCGCGGGGCGGCAGGCCGCCGCCGGTTCAGTCGGCCGTCAACGGGTCGGCCCGGGTGAGGAGTTCGGCGAGCGGGGTGCCGGTGCGGGCGGCGACGGCCCGGCGGGCCCGTAGTTGGGCGCGGGTGCGGGGGCGGAACTCGGGTTCCCGTCCGCATCCGCAGGGTTCGAAGCCCTCGTAGCGCAGTCCGGCGGCCAGCACGGCCGCGACCACCGACCAGCCCTTCCGGTCGGTCCGGCGGGGTGCGGCGAAGTCGTGGCCGGCGCAGGCCAGCGGCCCGGTGCAGTTCGGGCAGCGGTAGCCGGGGCCGCGGTGGTCGGCGGGGTGGCGTTTGAAGCTGACCCGGCAGGACACGCACGCGTAGTGCATCTTGGCGGGGAAGACGGCGTAGGTGCACACGGCCCCGACCCTACCGACGACCGCCCACCACCCACCGCCTGTTTCCGCCCCGTTCCCACCCCGTTCCCGCCCCGGCGGTGGAACCGGCCGGGGGAACGAGCGGAGGCCGGGCCGGGGGACGAATCCCGGCCCGGCCCGGCCCCCTGCGCACGGCGCTGACCACCGGTCAGCTGCCGGTCTTGGCGCCGTTCATCAGTTCGGTGAAGTCCACCGTGTCGCTCGCCTGCGGGGCGCTGGTCTCGACCTGGGTCCCGTAGTCGGAGTAGAGGCCGGTCGCGGTGAACAGGCCGGCCTTCATCTGGAGCTGTTCGACCTTCTTCGCCAGCAGGTTGTCCGCGGTGATCCAGACCTCGATGTGGTCGCTGGTGGCTCCGGCGGTGGCGAGCTGCTGCTTGAGGCCGTCGACCTGTTCCTGGGTCAGGCCCTGGGCGATGGCCTGCCCGGCGAGGTCGTCGGCGGTGACGTCGCCGGTGTACTTGGTGGTCTTGGCGCCGTTCACGGTCTCGGTGCCGGCCTCGTTGATCTTGCCGGAGGCGATCAGGGCCCGCACCGAGGCGATCGGGTCGGCGGTCTGCAGCTGCTTCTTGAGGCTCTCGCCGGAGGGGCCCATCAGCTTGGCGAGGTCCGCGTAGTTGTACTTGATCCAGTGGGCGCCACCGAGCTGGCTCGCCATCCCGTCGCCCATGTTCACGTACATCGCGTCGCCGAGGTAGCGGGCGGTGAAGCTGCCGTCGCCGCCGGCCTTGGCGATGTTCGTGCCCAACGCGCCGCCGAGGCTGCCGGTCAACTGGCCCTGCATGCCGTGGTCCCAGGCGATGGCGCCCTTCATCTCGTTCTTCGCGCCGCCGATCTCGGTGACCAGTTCGACCTTGGCGGACTTGGCCGCGCTGGTCTTGTCCCCGACCATCTTGAGCAGCGCGGCGGGCGTCAGGGCGGCGTCCTTCGTGGCGGCCGCCGAGCTGCCGCCGCCATTGCCGTTACCGTTGTCCGAGCCGTTCGGGGCGGCGTCGCCGCCGGCGCCCTTGCTTCCGCAGCCGGTCGCGGTCAGTGCGAGCGCGACGGCGGCAACGGCGAGGAACGTACGTCCGGTTGTGCGCATGAGCTTCTTCTCTCCCCCTGGGAACGCTCCGGGCGCGGTGTCTCCGCCCCCGGTGCCGACGGGCACGTTACCCGAGGTCCCCGTCGCCGTTCTCCGGTTTTCGTGCCGGACTCTAGCCGACGCCGACGACAACCCCGCGACACCCGCGCACCGGCCCCGCGACACCCCCGCGCCGACCCTGCGACACCCCCGCACCGGCCCGACGGCGCTCCCCCGCCCCCGCCCCTTCGACACCCCCCGCGCAGGGGCGTTCCCGCCGGTTCAGGCGGCCTCGACGGGCAGTTCGGCGAGCCGCCACTCGAGCATCCCGTCGGTGAGCCGGACGGCCCGGCGGCCGCGCGCGTGCAGCAGTCGCAGGGCGTCGTGGGAGAGGGCGCAGTACGCGCCGCGGCAGTAGACGACGACCTCGGTGTCGGCGGGGAGTTCGCCGATCCGGTCGGCGAGTTCCTCGACGGGGATGGAGAGCGCGCCGGGGATGTGTCCGGCGGCGTACTCCTCGGCGGGGCGGACGTCGAGGACGACGGCCCGTCCGGCGGCGACCAGGGCGTGCAGTTCCTCGCGGGGGAGGCTGTCGTCGGCCGCGTCGGCGCCGAGGTAGGCGGCGCTGGCGGGGGCGACGGCGGCCTGGTGGCGGGCGGCGACCCGGCGGAGCTGGGCGAACAGGGCGGCGACGTCGTCCCCGGCGAGGCGGTAGTGGATCCGGACGCCGTCGCGGCGGGTGGCGACGAGTCCGGCCTGCTTGAGGGTCTGCAGGTGGGCGGAGGCGGTGGTGAGGTTGAGCCCGGCGGTCCTGGCGAGGGCTTCGACGGTGCGTTCGCCCTGGGCCAGCAGGTCGAGCAGTTCGAGCCGTTTGCCGTTGGAGAGGGCCTTGCCGGTGGTGGCGAACGCCTCGTACAGCTCGGTCTTCGCGGTCCGGTCCGCCACGGCGGTCACCTCTTCCTCGCGCATTCTATGGAATAAGGGTACTGCCACGTCGATCGCCGTCCCGCCGCTCAGCGCTGCGGCGCGCGGGCGGGTTCGGGCAGGTCCAGGGTGGCGATGTCCTCCCCCATGGCGAGCATCCGCTCCAGCAGCACGCGCCGGCCGAGCAGCGTGTTGCGCAGCCACAGTCCGCGGGCGGTGCGCGGGGCGAGGAAGGGGCCGGTGCGGTCGCCGCCGCGCTGGCAGCGTTCGGCGTAGGGGCGGACGGTGTGCTCGTAGCGGGTGAGGGCGGCGCGGTGGTCGCCGTCGGCGCGGGCGAGTTCGGTGGCCAGCACGTACGCGGCGACCAGCGCGGTGCCGGTGCCCATGCCGCCGATGGTGGCGCCGCAGGCGGCGTCGCCGAGCAGGGCGATCCGGCCGGTGGACCAGGCGGGGACGTCGGCGCGGCTGATCGAGTCGACGTACAGGTCGCGGTCGTCGACCTCGTCCAGGGTGGCGAGCAGCTGCGGGACGGGGTGCGGCAGGTCGGCGAAGCGCTCGCGCAGCAGGGCCTTGAGGCGGGCGGGGTCGTGCCGGTCGAGGGCGAGCTCGGGTGCGGCGAACAGCAGGAAGGCGCCGGCCCGTTCGGGGTCGCGGGGGTCGGCTCCGGCGGCGGCGAGCCGGCCGGGGGTGTTGAGGCCGGTGCTGCCGGCGGGCAGGCCGAGGCGGTTGGCGAAGGGCCAGGTGGCGGCGTAGTAGCCGAGGTGGCGGACGTACTGCCGTTCCGGTCCGAAGGCGAGGGCGCGGACCCGGGAGTGCAGGCCGTCGGCGCCGACCACCAGGTCGAAGTGCCGTTCGGGGGCGTGCCGGAAGCCCACCCGGACGCCGTCGGCGTCCTGCTCGTCCTGCCGCAGGGTGGTGACGGTGTCGCCGAACAGGTACTCGGTGCCGGGGGCGCTGTGCCGGTGCAGCAGCCCGGCCAGGTCGCCGCGCCGGATCTCCACCTCGCCGCCGGCGAACTCGGCGGGCAGCCGCAGCCGGGTGCGGCCGCGGACGTCGGTGAAGGTCATCGGGGTGCCGCCGGTCTGCCGTTCGCGCAGTTCCTCCAGCAGGCCCATCCGCCGCAGCACGGTCAGGTGGGTGGGGCCGCGGAAGTCGACGGCCTGCCCGCCGGCCCGCAACGCGGGGGCGAGTTCGACCACGGTGGGCCGGTGCCCGTACCGGGCGAGCCAGTACGCGAGCGCGGGGCCGCCGATGCCGGCGCCGGAGATCAGGATCCGCACGGTGTTCCTCCTTCTCGGTCGCATAATTGCGTCCGCCGGACGCAGTTCGTTGCTGTGTACGGTAGACACAGTTCTGGGTCGCGCACAAGGCCGGCCCGTGGCGCGAGGAGGGCCCGTGACCGAACCGCACCCGGCGCTGCGGCTGCTGTGGGAGCCGCCCGCCCGTCCGACCAGGGGGCCGAAACCGGGCCTCACCCTGGAGTCGATCGCCCGCGCCGGGATCGAGGCCGCGGACGCCGAGGGCCTGGCGGCGGTGTCCATGCAGCGGGTCGCGGGGCTGCTCGGCCACACCAAGATGGCGCTGTACCGGTACGTGCCGGGCAAGGCCGAACTGGTCGCGCTGATGGTCGAGCACGCCGCGGGCGACCCCCCGCCGCCGAGCGACGCCCCCTGGCGCGAGCAGCTCACCGACTGGGCGCACCGGATGTCCGCCGTCCTGGCCGCCCACCCCTGGCTGCTGGACGCCCTCGCCGCCCCCCGCCCCACCGGCCCGCGCGAACTCGCCTGGCTGGAACGCGTGGTGGCGGCCCTGGACGGCCACGGCCTGTCCGGCGCCGAACGCATGGACGCCGCCGTGCTGCTGGTCGGCCACGTCCGCGCGATCGCCGCCCAGCACCGCCAGTCCCGCGACGGCTCGCCCGAGGCCGAACTCCTGCGCGCCCTCGTCCCCCTGATCCACACCCACGCCACCCGCTACCCGGCCCTCGCCGCCGCCCTCGCCGAACCCCCCGGCGGCCGCGACGACGCCTACGACTTCGGCATCGCCCGGATCCTCGACGGCCTCGCCGCCCTCATCGACCACCGCCGCGGCTCGCCGGCAGTGGAGCGGAAACCTGACCCGGAGGCATGAACGGCCGACCCTGGGGTACGAACGGCCGGCCCGGAGGCGGGGAAGACGGACCCGGAGGTGCGGAAGTGGCGCGGAGCGAGTCGCTGGGGGCCCGGTGCGCCCGGGCGTTCGGGCTGGTCGGGGGGATCGTCGTGCTGTGGCTCCACGGGTCGAACATCGGCGGCCCCCCGAAGCGGACGATGCGGCGGCTGGCCGCCTCGCCCGAGGTGCGGGCCCGCCGGGACGCGGCGGAGCGGGAGATGCGGGCCGCAATCGGGCGGGTGGGCGCGGTGGACGGGCTGGAGCACGTGCTGACGCGTTTCACCGAGTCCTTCACCCGCTACACCCGGATCGTCAACTTCGGCTCCCCCTCCGTCCACGGCGTCACCTGCGACCTGCGGGCCGTCGCCTGGTTCGGCGTCCGCGGCGAGGTGGCCGACGTCCTGGACGAGCTGCGGCGGCAGGGCCTCGCGGACTGGCTGCCGACGCCGGAGGGACGGCGCGGCACCCCGCCGCCCGCACCGGAGTTCGGTGCCCCGGGGCTGCGGATCGACTGGGACCGGCCGGGGGCGCCGCTCCCGCCGCCCGAGCCGGAGCGGGCGCCGCGCCGCGGCATCGGGACCGCCCGGCTGAGCCACCGCCGCTGGAGCGTCCCGCGCCGGCCGCCGCGGCCGGCGGACGCCCGGGCCCGGTACGGCACCCTGCTGGTCCTGAGCCTCGGCGGCCCGGGCCACCACGGCGCGGGGCACTTCAGCGTCGATCGCCGGAAGGGCTGACGCCGTACCGGCCCTGACGGGACGTCAGGGCCGGTACGGCGTCAGGACTGGCGGGACGTCAGGTCTGGCGGGGCGTCAGGACTCGCGGCCGCGCGGGACGGCGCGGTGGCGGCCGCGGCGGGCGGGGGCGCGGGTCGCGGTGACGGCCGCGGCGACGACGAGGGGGCTGAGCAGCAGAACCATGGTGAGGTGCATCGTGGTGCCTCCGGGTGTCCGGGTGGTCCGGTTCCTGCTGGTGCGGTTACCCGTGCCCGGCTCGGTCATGTGCTCGGTTCGCCCGGGTCACCCGCCCGGACCGTTCCCCGGCCCTGATCTCGCCCGATCGGTCGCCCACCATCGGGGGATCTTCCCGGGCCGACGATCCGTCAATCTGCTTCGCGGGGGCGCTCGGGCAGCACGATCGGCGCGCCCCCGCGCGGGTGCGCCAGCACTTCGACGGGGTGGCGGTAGACCCGGCTGAGCAGGTCGGCGTCCAGGATCTCGCCGGTGGGGCCGACGGCGACGGTGCGTCCGGCGTCGAGCAGGGCGATCCGGTCGGCGTGCGCGGCGGCCAGCGTGAGGTCGTGCAGGACGACGACCACGCCGTGTCCGGCGTCGGCACGTTCCCGGGCGATCCGCAACACGAGTTCCTGGTGGCGCAGGTCGAGCGCGGCGGTGGGTTCGTCGAGCAGCAGCAGCGCGGTGTCCTGGGCGAGGATCCGGGCCAGGGCGACCCTGGCCCGTTCGCCTCCGGACAGCGCGGTGAACGGGCGCCCGGCGAGGTGGGTGCAGTCGGTGGCGGCCATCGCGCGGGCGACGGCGGCCTCGTCCTCGGCGGGGGTGCAGCGGCCGGCCCAGGGGGCGCGTCCCATCCGGACCACCTCGGCGGCGGGGAACGGGAAGGACACCTCGTGGGTCTGCGGCAGCAAGGCGCGGCGGCGGGCGAGTTCGGCGGGCTTGTGCCCGGCCAGCGGGCGGCCGTCGATCCGGACCTCGCCGCGGGCCGGGCGCTGGTCGCCGGCCAGCACGGACAGCAGGGTGGACTTCCCGGCGCCGTTGGGCCCGAGCAGGGCGAGAATCTCCCCGGCGTGCACGGCCAGGTCGACGTCCGCCAGCAACTCCCGTCCCCCGGCGGCGAAGCCGATCCCCTCGGCCTCCAGCAGTGCGGTCATGCCCAGCCTCCCTGGCGGCGTCGGGTGCGGCGCAGCAGCCAGAAGAAGAACGGGCTGCCGATGAGTGCGGTCAGGACGCCGAGCGGGAGTTCGGCGGGTGTGGCCAGGGTGCGGGCGGCGAGGTCCCCGGCGACCAGGACGAGCGCGCCGCCGACGGCCGCGGCGGGCAGCAGGAAGCGGTGGCCGGGCCCGGCGAGCATCCGCAGCAGGTGCGGGACGACCAGGCCGACGAAGCCGATGATGCCGCTGACCGCGACGGCGGCGGCGGTGAGCAGCGCGACCACGGTGATCAGCACGATCCGCATCCGCTCGACGTCCACGCCCAGGTGCCGGGCGGGGCGTTCGCCGAGCGCGAGCAGGTCGAGGCGGCGGGCGTAGCGGGGGGCGACGGCCAGGCCGAGGGCGGCGAACGGGAGGACGGCGAGCACCTTGGTCCAGTCGGCCTGGGAGAGCGAGCCGAGCTGCCAGAACGTCACCTGGCTGATCGCGGCGGTGTCGGCGGTGAACAGCAGCAGGCCGATCAGGGCGCCGCAGAAGGCGTTGACGGCGACGCCGGTGAGCAGCAGGGTGACCACCTCGGTGCGGCCGCCGCTGCGCGACATGGCGTAGACGGCGCCGACGGTGAGCAGGCCGGAGGCGAACGCGGCGGCGGTGACGGTCCACGAGCCGAGGGCGTCCAGGCCGAGCACGATGCAGGCGACGGCGCCGACCGCGCCGCCGGAGGAGACGCCGATCACGGCGGGTTCGGCGAGCGGGTTGCCGAACACGCCCTGCATCAGCGCCCCGGCGCAGCCGAGCGCGGCGCCGACCAGCAGGGCGAGCACGACCCGGGGCAGCCGGACGTTCCACAGCACCGATTCGGGGACCCGCTCCAGCGCGTGGCCGCCGAGGTGGGCTCGGTGGGCGAGCGAGGCGAGGATGTCGCCGAGCGGGATGGCGTAGGCGCCCGTCCCGGCGGCGAGCAGGGCGGCGGCGAGCAGGGCGGCGCAGAGTCCGGCCAGCAGCAGCGGACGCTTGTCGCGGGGCGGCTTGCGTTCCAGGGGTTCGGCGGCGAGTTGTGGTGCGGTGGTGGTCACTTGGCGTCCCGGTGCAGTTGGTCGGCGATCTCGCGCAGCACCTGGGGGGTGCGCGGGCCGTAGGAGAGCAGGCGGCCGTCGTCGATCGAGATGATCCGGCGGTCGAGTCCGGCGGGGGTCTGGGCGACGCCGGGGAGCTTGAGCATGCCGTCGACGCCGCCGACCGACTGCAGGCCCTTGCTCATCACCAGGATCGCGTCGGGGGCGGCCTTGACCAGGGCCTCGCTGGTGAGCGGGGTGAAGTCGCCGGTGAGGCGGGCGGCGGTGCCCGCGTCCTCGCCGCCGACGGCCTCGATCAGCGAGGGCGCGCCGGAGTCGGGGCCGCCGAGCAGGAAGACCGAGGCGCTGCCGCGCAGGTACAGGAACGCCACCTTGGGGCGGGCGGCCCCGGCGGCCGGGAGCTGCGCCCGCACCTCGGCGATCCGGCGCTGCGTCCGCTCCTTGAGCTGCGCGCCGGCCCCGGGGACGCCGAGGGCGGCGGCGACGGCGTCGATCCGGGGGCCGATGTCCGACAGCTGCTTGGCGTCGTCCAGGACGATCAGCGGGACGCCGGCGGCCCGGATCTGTTCGACGGCCTCGGCGGGGCCGGTGCTGCGGTCGGCGAGGACCACGGTGGGGCGCAGCGAGAGCACGCCCTCGGCGGAGACCTCGTGGGCCTGGGTGATGACGGGGAGCTTCGCCGCCTGTTCGAAGGTGGTGGAGACGTCCCGGGCGACCGCGCGGTCGCCGAGGCCGAGGCTGAAGACCAGTTCGGCGAGGCTGCCGTTGAGCGGGATGATCCGCTCGGCGCTGGTGACGGTGACCTGGCGGCCGTCGGCGGAGGGGACGGTGACGGGCAGTCGGGGGGCGGGGGTGTCGGGCAGCGCCTCGATCCGGTCCGGGTCGGCGGTGGCAGCGGCCGGGGCCTTCGGGTCGGTGGCGGTGGCGGCCCGGCCGGTGGCGCAGGCGGAGGCGCCGAGCAGGAGTCCGAGGACGGCGAGCAGGACGGCGGGGGCGGTTCTGGTCCGGTCGCGGAGGGTGCGGGTCAACCTCGGGCCTTTCTCGGTGCGTTGACGTCCCGTCGAGGCCGACCCGGGGGGGTCGTGGGCGGAACACTTGACTCATATATTAGGTTAGCCTTACCTCAGTTCGGCAAGGGGGTCCTGTCCTCCGCATCCCCTGCCACCTGCCCACTTCCCCTCCGCCGAGGAGTGATCCGCCATGCCCGTCCCCGGACGGCCCCCCGTACCACCCCGCCGCCCGGCCGGACGGCTGCGCGCCACCCTGGTGCTGCCGCTCGCCCTGCTGCTGGCCCTGGCCTGGCTCCCCGGCCGGGCCGCCGCGGCCGACCCGGCGGTCTCCGGAGGCCGGCTCGACTGGGGCGTCAAGCAGTCCTTCCTCACCTACCTCACCGGCCCGGTGGCGAACGGCAAGTGGGCCCTCACAGGCGGTACGGCCACCGTCGGCGGCTCGGTGTTCCGCTTCCACTCCGCGGCCGGCAGCTACGACCCGGCCACCGGCGCGCTCTCCGCCGCCTTCCAGGGCGGCGTCCGCTTCACCGGCCACCCCGAGAACGGCGGCAACGCACTCGACCTCGCCCTCTCCCGGCTCACCGTCAAGGCCGGCGCCGACGGCAGCGCCGCCCTGTACGCGGACGTCAGCTCCAAGTCCCGGCAGACCGGCCGGACCTCCAGCGCCGCCCAGGCCCGGATCGCCGACCTCTCCCTGGCCGGTGTCTCGCTCAGGAACGCCGCCGGCACCCTGACCCTGAGCAACGTCCCCGCGACACTGACCTCCGCCGGGGCCGACGCCTTCGGCGGCTTCTACACCGCGGGCACCGCGCTCGACCCGCTCACCTTCTCCGTCACCCTCAAGTCCCCGGCCGCCGCGCCCGCTTCGACGCCCGCCCCGTCCTCCGCCGCACCCGCCCCGACCGTGGCCCCGACCACCGGGGCTCCGACCGCCTCGGCCCCGGCCGCCACCGTCCTCGACCGGGGCGCGTTCGACTGGGGCGTCCGGCGCACCTTCCGCGACTACGTCACCGGCTCCGTCGCCCAGGGCGGTTGGCAGCTCGGCGACGGAGCGGCCGACGGCGGGGCCTTCTTCCGCTGGACGCCCGCCCGCGGCAGCTGGGACCCGGCCACCGGCACCCTCGACGCGGCCTTCACCGGCACCGTCCGCTTCACCGGCCTGCGCGAGGGCGACGCCGACCGCCTCGACCTCACCCTCGCCAACCCGCACCTCACCGCCACCGGCGCCGAGGGCCGCCTCACCGTCGACGTCTCCGGCCGCACCCCCGACGGCACCACCCGCACCACCACCGCCACCGAGATCGCCACCTTCGACGCGGGCGCCCTGAAGACCGAGAACGACCTGCTCACCGCCACCGACCTCCCGCTCACCCTCACCCCCGCCGGTGCGGGCGCCTTCGGCAACCTCTACCCGGCGGGCACCGCGATGGACCCGCTCACCGTCAACCTCCCGCTCACCCCCACCGCCACCGTCCCCCCGCTCCCCGACCTCGGCGCCACCCCGACGCCCGCCCCGACCCCCTCCGCCACCCCCCTCGCCGGCACGCCCGCCGCGGCCGCCTCCGCCTCCGCTTCCTCCGGCACCGCCGTCCTGCTGACCGTCCTGGCCCTGGCCCTGGCCGCCGCGGCCGGCGGAGCCGCCTACGCCGTCCGCCGCCGCAAGCGCTCCTGACCTCCCCTCAGGCCGACCGCGGCCCCCTCCCCCCGTTTCCCGACCACCGAATTCCGGAGTCACACCCATGTCCCACGCCCCCGCCCGTCACCGCAACCGCACCCGGCTGGCCGCACTGGCCGCCGCGACCGCAGGTCTCGGTCTGACCGCCTTCGGCCTGCCCTCGCCGGCTTTCGGCGCCGGCGCCCCCACCACCGTCAGCTACGACACCGGCTCGCTGGACTGGGGCGTCAAGGCCAGCTTCCGGAACTACGTGACCGGCCCGGCCGGCGGCGGCAGCGTCGAGCTGAGCGGCGGGGCGACCACCAACGCGGACGGCTCGTACCACTTCAACCTGGCCTCCGCGGGCTACGACCTGACGACGCACCGGCTGAACGCCGCGTTCGACGGCGGGGTCCGCTTCCTCGCCCACGGCGGCGCGCTGGACGTCGCGCTGAGCGACCTGCGGATCGTCACCGAGGGCACCACCGGCACCCTCACCGCCGACACCGCCTCGAAGGAGAGCATCGGCGCCACCGCCCCGACCCTCCGTCAGGACGTCGCGCTGGCCACCTTCACCGTCGCCCGCGACACCACCAACGGCGGGGCCACCCCCGCCACCCTGACCGCCGACGGCGCGAAGGCGTTCGCGGGCTTCTACCCGGAGGGCACCGCCCTGGACGCGCTGTCGATCGTCCTCAAGCAGACGCCCGCCCCGTCCCCGTCGCCGTCCGTCTCGGCCTCGGCGTCCGCATCCGCCTCTGCCTCCGCTTCCCCGTCCACCGAGCCGTCCGTCTCCGCCTCCCCGTCCACCGGACCGTCCGGTTCCCCCGAACCGTCGAACTCCCCCGGCCCCTCCGCCTCCTCCTCGCCCTCTTCCGCCCCCTCTCCGTCCGCGTCCGCCTCCACCCCGGCGGGTCGTGAGCTGGCGATCGTGGACGGTCGGCTGGAGTGGGGCGTGCAGGCGGACTTCCTGGCCTACGTGACGGGGCCGATCGCGGGCGGCAAGGTGGAGTTCGGCGGCGGCGCGGGCGGGTTCCGGTTCGGTGCGGGCAGCGGCAGCTACCGGACGGACACCCACGCGCTGTCGGCGGGCTTCGCCGGGTCGGTGCGCTTCCTGGGCCACCAGGCGGCCGACGGGCACTACCAGTTGGACACCACGCTCTCGAACCCGGGCGTCCGGGTGGACGCCTCCGGCGCGTACCTGGTGGCCGACGTGGTCGCCAACTCGCTCTCCGGCGGGGCCCCGGTGCGGCTGACCGGGGCCCGGATCGCCGAACTCGACCTCTCCGGGGCCGACCTCGCCCCGGTCGACGGCGTGGTGACGCTGCGCCAGGTCCCGGCGAAGCTGACGGCCGAGGGCGTGCCGGTGTTCGGCCAGTACCCGGCGGGCAAGGCGCTGGCCCCGGTGACGGCGGTGCTCTCCTTCGACCGGAACGCCACCCTGCCGACCACCGCCCCGACCACCGGCGCCACCACCGGCACGGGCACCGGTACCGGCACCGGCACGGGCACCACCGGCTCCGGCACGACCGGTGGCGCCACCCTCACCAGCTCCGGCGGTGAACTGGCCTTCACCGGCGGCGGCACCGGCACCGTGCCGATGCTGGCCACCGCGGCCGGGCTGCTGCTGGTCGGCGGGGCGACCACCGTCCTGGTACGCCGCCGCTCCTCCGGCACCACCGCCGCCGAGTAGGGGCGCTGACACCGCGTCGGGCCCGTACGGAGTCTCCGTACGGGCCCGACGGGCGTGCTGCGGGGGCGGCGGGGTCAGCGGGCGCAGGCCAGGACGGCGAGTTCGCGCAGGCGGGTGAAGTAGTCGGCGGCCCCCGGGTCGTCGGCGAGTTCGGGCAGGATCCGGTCGACGGTCGCTATGCCGGTGCGCAGCGCCTCTCTGCGGCGTTGGTCGAGCGGGCCGGTCAACGCGGCGGACACGCAGCCGGCGAGATGGCTCTCCAGCAGCACCAGGTCTTCACCGGCGGGCGAACGCCGGTAGCAGCTCCGCGGAAAGGGCAGGTCGAGGAAGCCCTGCCAGAGGGTGGCCAACTGGTCGTCGTGCGTGTCGCTCATGCGGACGATGATGCCCGAGCGGACGGCCGCCCCGTCACCCGCCCCGCGACACGTAGCGCGGCGCGCCCCGCGGCAGCGGCACGCACCACGACGACGACGAGGCCCGGTACGGGAACGGTTCCCGTACCGGGCCCGGCAGGGCGGCCCGTCCGCGGCGTGCTCAGGCGCTCAGCGGGTACCGGCCGCCGAGCTCGCCGAATATCGCGCCGTTGAGGACGAAGGCCCGCTTGCACTCCTCGGCGACCCGGCGGCGCTCGACCTCGTCCATCAGCTCGCCCGCGGCGTCCAGCCGGGCGCGGTAGTCGCGCTTGAACGCGGCGGGGTTGTCGATCTCCTCGAAGACGTAGAACCGGACGCCGTCGCCCTTGCGTTCGAAGCCCCAGGTGCGCTCGGCGACGCCGCGGATGATCTGGCCGCCGGACAGGTCGCCGAGGTAGCGGGTGTAGTGGTGGGCGAGGTAGCCGGCCGGCCAGGTCTCGGCGAGTTCCTCGATCCGGGCGACCAGCGCCTCGGTGGCGGGCAGCGGGGCGAGGGTGGTGCGCCAGTCGGGGCCGGCCAGGTGGTCGAGGTCGCGCTCGATGGCGGCGGTGCGCAGCAGGGCGCGGTCGATCAGCGGTCCGGCCACGGGGTGGGCGGCGAGGGTGTCCAGCCGGGATTCCAGGGCCCGGTAGACGTACCGGAGTTGGCCGGTGAGGTCGGTGTAGGCCTGGCGGCCGAGCCGTCCGCCGAGCAGGTCGCCCATGAAGGAGGACTGTTCGGCCGCCTGGTGCTCCTCGGCGCTGGCGGTGCGGAGCAGGGCGGAGAAGGCGGCGGGCTGCTGGTCGGGGCTGGACATCGGGGAGTGCCTCCAGAGATCGAATCCCCTCGATTATTTAGGTGAGGCTCACCTAAGTCAAGCCGTTGCCGACACTCTGTCGGGAAGTTCCCACAGGGCGTTAATTCCCTCGTCCCGACCGGGTTGACGTGCTTGGATGCCCCTCATGGACCGATCATTCGACGCCCTGGTCGACGAGGCCGCCGCCGCTCCCGTCGACGGCTGGGGTTTCGCCTGGCTCGACGGCCGGGCCACCGAGCAGCGCCCCTCCTGGGGGTACCAGCGGCTGCTGGGCGAGCGGCTGGCGGCGGCCGGTGCGGCGCTCGACCTGCAGACCGGCGGCGGCGAGGTGCTCGCGGGGGCGGGGCCGGAGAACTTCCCGCGCACCATGGCGGCCACCGAGGGCTGGCCGCCGAACGCGGCGCTGGCCACCCGCCGGCTGCACCCGCTGGGCGCCGTCCTGGTGGCCTCCCCGGCCGACGCGCCGCTGCCGTTCGCGGACGGCGCGTTCGACCTGGTGACGAGCCGTCACCCGGCGGCGGTGGACTTCCCGGAGATCGCCCGGGTGCTGGCCCCGGGCGGCAGCTACTTCGCGCAGCACGTGGGCGGGCGCACCAACGTCGAGCTGAGCGCGTTCTTCCTCGGCCCGTTCCCGGTGCCCACCGCCCGCGAGCACGAGGTGGAGGCCGGGCTGGCCCGGGCGGCGGGGCTGGAGGTGGTGCAGTGCCGCAACGAGCGGCTGCGCCTGGAGTTCTCCGACGTCGGCGCGGTGGTCTGGTTCCTGCGCAAGGTGGTCTGGACGGTGCCGGACTTCTCGGTCGACCGCTACCGCGAGCGCTTGCGCGCCCTGCACGAGCGGATCGAGCGCGAGGGCGTCTTCGTCTCCACCATGTCCCGCACCCTCTTCGAGGCCCGCAAACCCGCCGCCTGAGCCACCCACCGCCCGAACCGCCCGCCCGGCTGGGCCGCCCGGCCCAAGCCGTCACCCGCACCGGCGAACCCCCGGATCGTCGCCGCCCGGAGCGGCTATGCATCTCGCGGAACCACCACGGGAGGCGGGCGCAGTGGCAGCAGAGGGAAGTGCGGCGGACGGGCGCGCCGAGCTGGACCGCAAGGGCGGGCCGGGGCACACGGTGCTGCTGGCGCTGCTGGCGGCGGTGCCGCTGGTGAAGATCGCCTGGACGGTCGGCGGCGGTTCGCACACCCGCGAGGTGGTCACCACCATGGGCGTGCCGAACCTCGGCGAGGTGCTGGTCGGCATGGTGACGACCCGTCCGCTGCTGGGTTCGCTGGTGGCGATGGTCACCTCCCGGCTGGTGTTCGCGCTGTTCGCGGCGCGCGGCGCCGTCCCGCGGGGGCGCTCGGCGGGCGCGCTGGCCCGGACGGTGGCGCTGATCCTGGTCAACCCGCTGGCGATGGGCGTGCTGTGCTGGGTGTTCTACGGGCCGTGGTGGGGGCTGGGGGTGGCGCTGGCCGCGCTGGCGCTGCGGCAGGGCGTGGTCCAGGAGTACCGGGCGGGCCGCCGCACCCACCCGTCCGGGCGGCCGGACACCGCCGCGCTCGCGCCGTGGCGGCTGCGGCTGGTGGCGGCCGAGCAGTGGGCGGCGCTGCTGCTGACGGTGCTGGTGCTGCCGTTGACGGCGTTCGCCGCCGCGCTGGACGGGCTGGCCTGGGACACCGTGCTGCGCTGCGAGGTCACGGCGGGGTCGCACACCGAGGAGTCCCGGCTGATCGAGCTCGACCGCAAGGGCAACGGCGTGGTCGGCTGGGACCTGCACGCCCGGGAGATCGTCAACGGGCTGGGCTGCGTCAAGGAGGAGTCGCTGCGGGTCCGCCCGGCCTGGTGGAACTCCTGACCGCCGCCGGTCAGTGCAGCGTCCGGCGCACGGGGTGGCCGGAGGCGTCGGTGGTCAGCCAGCTGCCGTCGCCGAGCGGGCGCAGGTCGTAGCAGTCGGCGGCGTGCGAGTCGAACTCGCCGAGGATGCGGCCGGTGTGCGCGTCGACCCGGTAGCTGCGGAACCACTCCTGCTCGGTCTCCTCGTCCTCGCCGTACAGCACCACCGCGAGGGTGTCCGGGTCGAGGTAGCCGCCGCTCCACTCGACCACGGCCTCCCACTCCGCGCTGTCGTAGCCGAAGTCGTCGACGGTCAGGGTGAACTCGGCCTCGCCGCCGGGGTGGGCGTGCACGACGAGGTCGGCCTGGCCATGGTCGACCGTCAGGAAGTGCTTCCCGTCCGGGGAGAGGCCGATCAGGCAGCGGTCGCTCCAGGGGTAGGGGCGCAGGTCGAGGGCGCCGTCGGCGGCGGTGCCGCGGAAGACGGTCGTGCCGTCCTGGCCCTCGCCGACGTCGAGCAGCACCTCGCCGCCGGGGTGGGTGAAGTGCTCGCCGCCGTGGCCGACGGTGTCCAGCGCGCTCTGCGCCAGGAGCGCGCCGGTGTCGGCGTCCAGCACCGTCCAGTGGTCGTGGCCGGCCCGGCCGGCCATCGCGTCGGGCTGGTAGAGCCACAGCTGCCGGCCGTCCGCCGTGAGCCCGCAGCCCGGCCGGTGGCCGAGCTCCTCGGTGCGCTCCCCCGCGATGGCCGAGCGCCACAGCTCGCTGCCGTCCGCCGCGACGCACACCGCGGCGTCCAGCGTGGTGTAGTACGCCCGCGACAGGTCCCGCGCCACCGCCCGGTCGCACACGTCGTCGCCGTCCCGGGGCCGGAACCGGGCGACCGGCGCCAGCACCCCGAGCTCCGGGGCGGCCGGGTCGTAGGCGCAGATCACCCCGTCCACCAGCCGGACGGTGAGCGGGCGGACGTGCGCGTTCTCGGTCATGGCGGGGACCCTAGCCCACCCCGCCGACAGGTCCGGGGCCGGGCTTCTCTGCGGTGACCACGAACACCGTGACGGCGGCCAGGAACGGCCCGCGCGCCAGGTGCTCCAGCCACTCCCCGGCCTGTTCCCGGGTCAGGTACCCGGCGGCGACGGCCCGTTCGGTGTTGCGCTGCAGGCCGAGCACCCGGTCGGCGGCCCGGACCTCGCGGAAGAGCACCGGGACGGGGACGACGGCCCGCACGGCGAGCCCCGACTCCTCGGCCAGCCGCGGCAGTCGGCGCCCGATCAGCGGGTTGCGGACGATCCGCTCGGTGAGGTGCCGGGTGAAGGCGCGGGCCGGGGCGGGGTCGGGGTGGTCCACGGCGAGGGTGTCCCAGTCGGGTTCGGCGGCCACCAGCCGGCCGCCGGGGCGCAGCACCCGGCGGGCCTCGGCGAGGGCGGCGACCGGGTCGGCGAGGTGCTGGAGCAGCCGGTCGGTGCGGATCCGGTCGGCGCTGCCGGGGGCCAGCGGGAGGCGGTGGACGTCGGCGCGCAGGACGGCCGTGTTCGGCAGCCCGGCGGCCAGGTCGGCGGCCCGCAGGGCCATCCGCGGGTCCCGGTCGATGCCCAGCACCCGGCCGCGGGCGGTGGCGGCGCGGGCCAGCGCGGGCAGCGCTGCGCCGGTGCCGCAGCCCCAGTCGAGCAGGTGCTGCCCGGGGCGGGCGTCCAGGGCGTCCAGCAGGACCTGCTGGTAGGCGCGGGCCTGGTCGGTGCCGTTGAGGCGCTCCTGGTAGGCGATCCGGTCGGGGACGACGGTCTCGAAGAGCTGCCCGGCGACGTCGGCGAGCGCGTTCAGCTCCCGGCCGAGGGCGCTGCGGCCCGCGTCGGTGAGGCGGACCGGGCGGCGGCGGCCCTCGCCGGGCAGGTACTCGATCAGCTGCTTGTCGCGCAGCCGGGCCAGGGCGCCGGAGAGGCTGCCGCGGCCGAGCCGGGCGCCGGTCATCCGTTCGACGGCGGTGTTGACGGCGTAGCCGTGCAGCGGTCCGTCCGCGAGCGCGGACAGCACCAGCATCTGGGCGTCGTTGGTGCGCACCTGGCTCCGTTCCTCCGGGGTCCTTCGCGGGTCCTTCGTCGGTCCTTCGACGGCTCTCGGCCGGTCCGCGGCCGTTCGCCCGTCCGGCCGCGCTTCTCGATGACACGCGACGCGTGCTATTCATTGTGCACCACGCGGTCCGCCCGTCGTCCGAAAGGCCGTCACCTTGCCTGCCGTGAAGCCCCTGCCCACCGTGAAGCCCGCCCCGCCCCTGCGTGCCCTGCGTGCCCTGCGGTCCCTGCAAGCCCTGCGGGCCGGCCGGCTGCGCCGCCGCCTGGCCGGGGCCGAACTGCCCCGGCACATCGGCCTGATCATGGACGGCAACCGCCGCTGGGCCCGCGAGCACGGCCTCGCCGACATCCGGCTCGGCCACCGCTACGGCGCGCAGCACGCGAGCGCGGTGCTCGGCTGGTGCGAGGCGGTGGGGGTGCGGCACGTGACGGTGTTCGTCTGCTCGGCGGAGAACCTGCGGCGGCGCGGCGACGAGGAGGTCGCGTTCCTGATGCGGGTGATCGAGGAGGTGCTGACCCGCAACCTGGCCGGACCGCGCCCCCGCTGGCAGGTCCGGGTGGCGGGCGACCCGGACACCCTGCCGGAGTCGACGGCCCGCGCCCTGGCCCGCGCGGAAGCAGCCACCGCCGACTGCACCACCGGCGCCCGCCTCACCCTCGCGGTCGGCTACGGCGGCCGCCAGGAACTGGTCGACGCCGTCCGGAACCTGCTGCACGCCCACGCCGACACCGGCCGCCCGGTCCGGGCCCTGGCCGAGGAACTGACCTCCGACCACATCGCCCGCCACCTCTACACCGCCGGCAGCCCCGACCCGGACCTGGTCATCCGCACCAGCGGCGAGCAGCGGATGTCCAACTTCCTGCTCTGGCAGAGCGCCTACGCGGAGCTCTACTTCTGCGACGCCTACTGGCCCGCCTTCCGCGAGGTCGACTTCCTCCGCGCCCTGCACACCTACGCCACCCGCAAACGCCGCTACGGCGCCTGACCCCGCCCGGAGGCCGCCGCACCCCGCCTCCGTCCTCGCCCCTCCCCCTCCCCCTCCCCCGCCATCAGCCGTCAGCCGTCAGCCGAACAGGCGGACCACGCGAGGGCGGCTGCACTCCGCGGGACGGCGCGGGGTCCGGGTCCGGAGGCCGGGCCGTCAGCCGAACAGGCGGGCCAGGGCGAGGGCCGCGGCGCCCCGGGGGACGGCGAGGGGGTCGGCGCGGGTGAGGGTGACGTGCTGCCAGGCCGGGTCGGGCAGGCGGGTGGCGAGTTCGGTGCGGATCGCGGCCTCGTAGCGTTCGGGGTCGTCGAGGAGGGCGGTGCCGCCGAGGGTGACCTCCTCGACGTCGAGGAGGCGGACCAGGTTGGCGACGCCGACGGCGAGGGCGGCGGCGGCCCGGTCGGGGCGGCCGTCGCGCAGGGCGGTGAGGCACAGGGCCTCCAGGCAGCCGCGGGCGCCGCAGGCGCAGGGCGGGCCGGCCGGGTCGAGGCACTGGTGGCCGAACTCGCCGGCGTTGGTGCGCGCGCCGCGCTGGACGCGGCCGCCGAGCACCAGGCCGGCCCCGGCGCCGTCGCCGAGCGAGACGAAGGCGCGGTGGTCGGGGCCCGGGCGGCCGAGCACCCCGGCGGTGGTGTTCTTCTCCACCAGGACCGGGAGCCCGGTCCGGTCCTGCACGGCTTCGCGCAGGTGGAGGCCGTGCCAGCGGGGCATGCCGGTGACCTGGTGGAGGACGCCGTCGCGGGTGTCGAGCGGGCCGGGGCAGGCGAGGCCGAGGCCGAGGACGCGGCCGTCCGTCCCGGTGCGGGCGGTGAGTTCCCGGACCATGGCGGCCAGCCGGTCGAGGACTGGGCCGGGTTGGGCGTCCGGGGCGATCGGCGCCCGGTCCTGGGCGACGACGGTGCCGGTGAGGTCGACCTGCAGCAGGTGCAGGCCGTGGCGGCCGATCTCGGCGCCGAGGGCGTGCCGGGAGCGGGGGGCGAGCCGGAGCAGCGTGCGGGGTTTGCCGCTGCGGCCGGCGACGTGTGCGCGGCCGGCCTCGGTGAGCAGGCCGTCGGCCAGCAGGCGGGCGGTGATCTTGCTGATCGCCTGGGCGGTCAGTCCGGTGCGGGCGGCCAGTTCGACCCGGCTGGTGCCGTCCTCGGCGGCGCGGACGGCGCGCAGCACGGCCGCGTCGTTGCGGTCGCGGAGCAGGGCGAGGTTGAGGGCGCGGTGCGGGGCGGGGTCGCTGGTCACGGAGTCGATGGTACGGGTGCTTGCCAGTTAATCCACGCTGTTGTTTAACTTGGGGCATGGACTCCTCGCCCCTGAACGTGGGACTCGTCGGCTACGGCCTGGCCGGCGCCGTCTTCCACGCGCCCCTGATCAGCACCACGCCGGGCCTGCGCCTCGCGGCCGTGGTGACCGCCGACCCGGAGCGCCGCGCGCGGGCGGCCGCCGACCACCCCGGCGCCGCCCTGCTCCCGGACACCGACGCGCTGTGGGCCGCGGCGCCCGAACTCGGCCTGGACCTGGTGGTGGTCGCCTCCCCCAACCGCACCCACATCCCGCTGGCCACCCGCGCCGTCGAGGCCGGGCTGCCGGTGGTGGTCGACAAGCCGCTCGCCGCCACCGCCGCCGAGGGCGAGCGGCTGGCCGCCCTGGCCCGGGAGCGGGGGGTGCTGCTCAGCGTGTTCCAGAACCGGCGCTGGGACGGCGACTTCCGCACCGTCCGGCAGCTGGTCGACTCGGGCCGGCTCGGCCGGGTGAACCGGTTCGAGTCCCGCTTCGAGCGCTGGCGCCCCGAACTCAGCGGCGCCTGGCGCGAACTGGGCGACCCGGCCGAGGCCGGCGGCCTGCTCTACGACCTCGGCGCGCACCTGGTCGACCAGGCCCTGGTCCTGTTCGGCCCGGCCGAGCGGGTCTACGCCGAACTCGACGCCCGCCGCACCGGCGCCGCGACCGACGACGACAGCTTCGTCGCCCTCACCCACGCCGACGGCACCCGCTCGCACCTGTGGATGAGCGCGACCGCCGGCGACCTCGGCCCCCGCTTCCGGGTCCTGGGCTCCCGGGGCGCGTACGTCACCCACGGCCTGGACGGCCAGGAGGACGCGCTGCGCCGCGGCGGCACCCCCGCCGACCCGGACTGGGGCGTGTGCGCCCCCGAGCACCGGGGCTCGTTCCGGGCCGGGGACGCCGTCGAGCCGGTGGCCACCCTGCCCGGCCGCTACCAGGACTACTACGCGGGCCTGGCCCGGGCCCTGCGCGGCGACGGCCCCGTCCCGGTCGAGGCGCGGGACGCCGTCCAGGCACTGCGGGTGCTCGATGCGGCGCAGCGCTCCTCCCGCACCGGCACGGCGGTGGCCCTGTGAACCCGGACGCCGACGGCCGCGACGGCACCCGCCACAGCGACGCCCGTCCCGACATCGCCGAACTCGAGCGCCAGCACCGGAAGTTGCAGCTCCCCTCGGCCGACCTGGCGGACACCTGGCGGCTCGGCTCGCTGATCGTCGCGGTGGCCCTGGAGCGCGGCCTCGCGGTGACGGTCGACATCCGGCGCGGCGAGCAGCAGGTCTTCCACGTCGCGCTGCCGGGCACCAGCGCCGACAACGACGACTGGATCAGCCGCAAGGCGGCCGTGGTCCGCCGGTTCGGCGAGGCATCCTACCTGGTGGGCGAGCGCCACCGGGTCAAGGGCCGGGCCTTCGACCTCGACCCGGCGCGCTACGCCGCGCACGGCGGCTCCTTCCCGCTGCTGGTGCGCGGCACCGGGATGGTCGGCACGGTCACCGTCTCCGGCCTGCCGCAGGTGGAGGACCACCGCCTGGTCACCGAGTGCCTGGCCCGGTACCTGGCGCAGACCGGACACTAGGGCGCGTCCGTCCGGCGCAGGGCCAGCACCGTGTTGTGGCCGCCGAAGCCGAGCGAGTGGCTGAGCGCCAGCCGGGGGCCGTGGTCGCGGGGGCGGCCGGTGACCAGGTCGATTCCGGCGGTGTCGGGTCCGGGGGCGTCGTGGTTGGCGGTGGGCGGGGCGGTGCCGGTGCGCAGGGTGCGGACGGTGAGGGCGGCCTCGATCGCGCCGGCCGCGCCCATGGTGTGGCCGAGGGCGCCCTTGGCGGAGGTGACGCTGGGCGGGGTGCGGGCGAACAGGTCGCGGATGGCGGCGGCCTCGGCCCGGTCGCCCCGCGGGGTGCCGGTGCCGTGCGCGTTGACGTGCTCGACCTCGCCGGGTGCGGCGTCCGCGGCGCGCAGCGCGAGGGCGACGGCGGCGCGCAGGCCGCGGCCCGCCGGGTCGGGGGCGGTGGGGTGGTGGGCGTCGGAGGTGGTGGCCCAGCCGGCGAGGTGGGCCAGGGCGGGGGCGCCGCGGGCGGCGGCGTCGGCGGCGCGTTCCAGCACCAGGACGCCCGCGCCCTCGCCGAGCACGAAGCCGTCCCGGTCCCGGTCGAAGGGCCGGGAGGCGGTGGCGGGCCGGTCGGTGCGCCGGGACAGCGCGCCGGTCCGGGCGAACGCGGCCGCGCACAGCGGGGTGGCCATCGCGTCGGTGCCGCCCGTCACGGCGAGGTCGCAGGCGCCGGTGGCGAGCAGCAGGGCGGCGTGCGCGATCGCGTTGGCGCCGGAGGCGCAGGCGGTGGAGGTGTGCAGGGCGGGGCCGGTGGTGCGCAGCGCGAGGGCGAGGTGGCCGGCGGCGGACAGGTTGGGCAGGTAGCCGGTGAGGGTGAGCGGGGAGAGCGCACCGGGGCCGCGTTCGAGCAGGCGGCGGTGGGCGTCCTCCAGGACGGCCACGCCGCCGGCGGCCGAGCCGACCACCACGGCGACCCGGGCCGGGTCCCAGTCGGGGGGCCGGGTGCCGAACGCCTCGATCCCGGCTTCCCGGAGCGCTTCCTGGGCTGCGGTCAGCAGGTAGCGGGTGGAGCGGTCCAGCCGCCAGCCCTGCCGGACGGGGGCGTCCTCGGGGTGCGGCGGGCGGCAGCTGATCGGTACCGGGGTGCCGTCCAGGGCGGGGTCGTGCCGGGCGGTGCCGCGGCCCCCGCACAGGGTGCGCCAGGTGGCGGCCATCCCGTCGCCCCCGGCGGTGACGGCCCCGGTGCCGGTGACGACGATCCGTGCCCGGTCGGTCCGGTCAGTCATCTCCGGGTCGCCGCCCGTCCAGCAACGTGCGTACTTCGTCGGCGAGTTCACCGACCGTCACGTCGCCGGTGGCGGCTTCGGCGTCCAGCGGGACGCCCCACTCCTCCTGCAGGGTGACGTACAGCTCGACGACGGACAGCGAGTCGAGGTCGAGGTCCTGGAAGCTGGCCCGGGCGGTGATGAGGTCGGCGGGGACGTCGAACTTCCCGGTGAGGACGGCGGCGATGCGTTCGGTGACCTGGTCCACGGGGTCTCTCCTCCTGGTGGGACGTCAGTCCAGGGTGCGGCGGACGGGGGTGGCGGCGGGCCAGGTGAGGGCGACGGACGCCCAGGTCAGGCCGCCGCCGAAGGCGGTGAGCAGGGTCGGGGTGCCGGGGGCGAGGGCGCGTTGCGGGCCGTCGTCGGCGAGCACCAGCGGGATGGACGCGGCGGCGGTGTTGCCGAGTTCGCGCAGGTTGCCGAAGCGGACGGCGGGCGGCAGGCCGAGGCGGTCGGCGACCGAGTCGAGGATCCGCTGGTTGGCCTGGTGGGCGACGAACGCGCCGAGGTCGGCGGGTTTCCAGCCGGCCCCGGCCAGCGCCCGGGCGGCGGAGTCGGTGAGGTGCCGGACGGCCCGGCCGTAGACGGAGCGGCCGCGCATCCGGAACCAGTGCCCGTCCGGATCCTGCCGCTGCCGGTCGGGGTGGCGGGAGCCGCCCGCGTCGATGGTGATCAGGGCGGCACCGCCGCCGTCGCTGCCCAGGTCGGCGGCGTGCAGCGCGCCGGGCGCGCCGTCCTCGGCGGCGGCCAGCAGCACCGCCCCGGCGCCGTCGCCGAACAGGGCGGCGGTGTCCCGGTCGGTGGGGTCGACGATGGTGGAGTAGGTGTCGGCGCCGATCACCAGCGGGTGGCGGCAGGCCCCGGCGCGGACCAGCGCGTCGGCGGTGGCCAGCGCGTACAGGAAGCCGGAGCAGACCGCGGACAGGTCGAGGGCGGGGACCCGCGGCAGGCCGAGCCGGTGGGCGACGGCGGGTGCGGTGGCGGGGCAGGGGTGGTCGGGGGTGGTGGTGGCGAGCAGCACGAAGTCCGGTGCGGCGTCGGCGGATTCGATCGCGGCGGCCGCGGCGTACACGGCCAGGTCTCCGGTGGCGGTGCCGGGTGCGGCGCGCCGGCGGCGGTGGATGCCGGTGCGCCGGCGGATCCACTCGTCGCTGCTGTCGAGGCACCCCTCGGTGATCACCTCCTGGTTGTCGACGCTGCGGGCGGGCAGGCAGGAGCCGATCCCGACGACGGCTGCGCGGGGCACCGGACGCCCCCTCAGGCCGCGAACGGGGAGGGCGGCTTGGGGATGGCCCCGAGTCCGCCGTCGGGGGTGCTCAGGCCGCCGTCCAGCACCAGGGCCTGCGCGGTGACCAGCGCGGAGGCGGGCGAGGCGAGGAACAGCACCGCCCCGGCGACGTCCTCGGGGGTGCCCCAGCGGCCCTGCGGGACGTGCGCCATCAGCCACTGCGAGAACGGCTCGGTGCCGGACGCGAAGCTGGTCATGTCGGTGGTGATCCAGCCGGGACAGACCGCGTTGACCCGGATGCCCTCGCGGGCCCAGCCGACGCCCAGGCTGCGGGCCAGCGAGATCTGCCCGGCCTTGGTCGCGGCGTACGCGTCCAGCAGCGGGGTGCCCATCACTCCCGACGCCGAGGACATCAGGATCAGCGAGGCCCGGTCAGACGCCGCCAGGTGCGGGTGCGCGGCCCGGCAGATCTCGGCCGTCGCGTTCAGGTTGACGGCGATCACGTGCTCCCAGTCCTGCTGGGTGGAGTGCTGGAACGGCACCAGGACGGGGCTGCCGTCCGCCGCGGTGGGCAGCACCCCGGCGTTGTGCAGCAGCACGTCGATCCCGCCGAGCGCCGCGGCCGCCCGCTCCACCAGGGCGCTCGGCGCGCCCGGGTCGGCCAGGTCCGCGGCCAGCGCCACGGCCCGCACCCCGTGCCCCTCGGCCTCCTCGGCCGCCTCCCGCAGCGCGGCCCCGGTCCGGGCGCTCAGCACCAGGTCGCACCCGGCCTCGGCCAGCGCCAGCGCGCAGGCCCGGCCGATGCCCCGCGACGCCCCGGTGACCAGCGCGCGGGCGCCGTCCAGCCGGAACGCCCCCGGCAGTGTGCTCTTGCTCATGGCAGTGCGTCCTTCCGTTCGTGGTCGGTTCCCCCCGGGGCCGCGGACCAGCGCAGCAGGGCGCTGCCCCAGGTCATGCCGGCCCCGAAGACGGTCAGCAGGATCAGGTCGCCGGGCCGCAGCCGGCCCTCGGCGTGCGCGGTGGCCAGCGCGTACGGGGCGCTGGCGGCGCCGATGTTGCCCACCAGGTCGCCGACCACGGTCATCCGGTCGGCGAGGCCCGCCTCGGCGGCGAGCCGGCGCACCAGGACCGGGTTGGGCTGGTGGGTGATCACGTGGTCGATGTCGTCGACGCCCAGGCCGTGCCGCTCCAGCGTCTCGTGCAGCATCCGCGGGAAGGCGTCCCGGATGAACCGGCTCACCGTCCGGCCGTCCATCCGGATCCGGTGCGCGCCCTCCGCGAGGGTCTCCCGGGTCGCCGGGCGGCGGCTGCCCCCGGCCGGGATCAGCACCCGGTCGGCGAGCCGCCCGTCCGTGCCGAGCCGGAACCCGCCCAGCCCGCCCGGCGGTTCCACCGGGCCCAGCACGGTGGCGGCGGCGCCGTCCGCGAACAGCACGGCGGTGGCCCGGTCCGCCGGGTCCAGGAACTTCGAGTACGCCTCCGCCCCGACCACCACGGCGAGCACCGGCCCGTCCGCCTCGCGCAGCCAGTCGTGCGCGACCTTCGCCCCGAACAGCCAGCCCGAGCAGGCCGCCGACACGTCCAGCGCGACGGCGTTGCCGGCCCCGACCAGCGCCTGCACCCGGCAGGCCGTGGCCGGGCCCAGCTCGTCCGGCGTGGACGTCGCGCACACCAGCAGGCCGAGCCGCTCCGCCGGCACCCCGGCCGAGGCCAGCGCCCGGCGCACCGCCTCGGCGGCGAGGTCCGAGGCCGCCTGCCCGTCCGCCGCGACGTGCCGCCGCCGCACCCCCGTCCGCTCCGCGATCCACTCCGGCGTCACCCCGGCCCCGGCCGCCACCTCCCCGTTGCCCCGCACCCGCACCGGCACGTACCGCCCGGTGCCCCACACGCCCACCGCGTTCACCACCGCGCACTCCTCACTCGGGGAACCCCCGCCCGGACGGGGCGTTCGGCCCCTCGGGACGGCCCTCCCGGGCGGGGCCGTCGGGGAAGCCTTCCGGGAACCCGTCGGGGGATCCCTCCGGAAGGACGATGTCGTCGGGGAAGGCGAAGGCCCGCTCGACCTGCTCCAGGTGCGGCAGCAGCCGGTCGTAGCCGCGTTCGAGGGCGTTCTCCAGCCCGGCCAGCTCGCCGGGGGCGAGGGTGCGGTGGCGCAGCAGGGCGCCGGCCGTCCGGTCGGCGGCGCGCAGGGCGGCGAGGTGGGCGAGGGCGTCGGTGGCCCCGTCCGGCGGGAGGGCGGCCAGGGCGCGCGGGAGGTCCTCGGCGGCGAGCCGGGCGGCGTACGCCGCGCCGAGTTCGGCCGCCCGGTCGAGCAGCGGGTTCCACACCTCGAAGGGGGTGGCGCCGCCGCGGGCCCGCTCGGCGGTGGCGCGCCGCAGCCAGTCGGTCAGGGTGTGCTGGTGCCGGGCCAGGACGGCGGGCCACCAGCCGGGGTCGCCGAGGTCGGCCGGGACCGGCGGGGGCCCGCCGGGGCCGGCCTCCGCCAGCAGGGCGCGCCCGAGGTCGTAGCGGATCAGCCGGCTGTCGCCGCCGGCCGGGTCGAAGGAGCGGGCGAAGCCGTGGTAGCCGGCCAGCCGGTTGCCGTCGGCGAGCCCGGCGTGGCCGCAGCGGCGCTGGCACTCGGCGATGATCCGCTCCGCCTCGTCGGCGCAGTGCGCCTTGTACGCGGACAGCGGGCGGCTGACGGCGGCCCACGGCGCGAAGCCGCTCTCCGCGCCCGCGGCGTCGGACTCCCGGGCGGCGGCGAGCAGTTCGCGGGCCCGGGCGGCGGCGCAGCTGAGCGCGAAGGCGTCGGCGAGGGCGCCGAGCAGGGCGCGCTGCTGGCTGCGGTGGGCGAGCAGCGGGCTGCCGGGGGCGAGCGCGGCCCGGGTCTCGCGGTGGCGGGAGTGCCGGACGGCGAGCACCGCGGACTGCCGGGCGAGCGCGGCCAGCGCGGTGGGCAGGACGCCCCACAGGTCCTGGCCGACCGCGAGGGTGCGGCGCAGCCGGTCCTCGGGGGTGCGCGGGTCGTGCAGGTGCCCGTCCGCGTCGAGGTCGGCGTCGTCGCGCAGCCAGTGCGCCTCGGGGACGCGGACGCCGTCGAACCGGACCCGGTGGTAGCTGAGCGGGAGCGCGCCGACCGGGACGGGCGGGGAGAGCGCCACCCCGGGGCGGGGCCCGTCGTGGTCGGCGAGCCGGACCAGGAAGGCGAACACCCCGCCCGCCCGGCCCGCCGCGTCCACCGCGCGGGCGATCACCACGGCCCCGCGCGGGCCCGGGTACTGCGGCACCCCGCCGAACTTGACGTCCGCCTCCTCGGCGGTACGCAGCACGAACTCCCGCCGCTCCGGCCGGAATTCGGCCACGGTGCCGGCGCCGAGGTGGCTGCTGGCCCGGCCCGCCTCGGTCACCAGGTAGCCGATCCGCAGGTCGCCCGCGTCGACCGCGCCGAGTTCCGGGGCGACGCCCTTGCGCGCACCGGCCAGCCGCAGCAGCGACCCCTGCCCGAGGACGCTCTGGGTGACCACCGTCATCCCGAGCCGGGGATCGGCGACAGCGGCCCAGGCCAGCGCCGCGGCCAGCCCGTCGGGGTCGGCGTGCAGGTCGGCGGCCGCGGGCAGGGCCCGCAGCAGGGCCCGCAGCCGGCGGTACAGGTAGGGCTCGCGTTCGGCCGCGGCCTCGGCGACCCGGTAGGGGTACCGGGCCAGCGCCCGGTGCAGGCGGGGCAGCCGGCCGGGGTGGTGGCGGCCGTGCAGCAGTTCGTCCAGGGTGCGGTCCGTCGTCACCGTTCGCGGTCCCCTCTCGCTGTCTTCCTCCCCCGTGGCGTGCACGCGGGCGCCGGTGCCGCGCAGGCAGTCGGCGGCGTTGCGGCCGAGCGCGCTGCCCGGTCCGGCCTCGCGGTAGTCGGTGTGGCCGTGGGCGGCCAGCAGGGCGAGGACCCGGGGCAGGTGGGCGGGCCGGACCAGGCAGTCGGCGACGCGGGCCGCCAGGTCGTCGGCCGGGGTGTAGCGGCGTCCCGCGACGGCCGAGTAGACCGGCACGGCGGTCGGCCCGATCGGCGGCCCGTCGCGCAGCACCTCCTCGAACTCGCCGCGCTGCCGGCCCAGTTCGGGGTGGTGCGAGCCGAACGGGAGGTGCAGCCGGACGGCGCTCAGTCCCTCGGCCGCTGCCAGCCCCTCGACGGCGGCCAGCCGGTCCGGCGGCCCGCCGAGCACGCACTCCCGGGGGCTGTTGACGCAGCCGACCGCCACCCGCCCGCCCCCGGCCCGCGCCGCCAGTTCGGCCGCCCGCGCCTCCCCGCACCCGATCAGCGTCAGCCCGCCGGGCGTCCGCGCCAGCACCCCGGCCAGCCCGTACGCGGCCCGCGCCCCGGCCCCGACCGTCCAGGCGCCGGCCGCGGTCAGCGCGGCGAGCTCACCGAAACTGACGGCCAGCAGCGCGTCCGGCGGCCCGTACCGCGCGGCCAGCACCCGCTGCCAGGCCACCGCCGCCCCGTAGTGCGCCACCTGCTGGAGCCCGACCGGCCCCCGCGCCAACTCCCGCCCGCCGGGCGGGTCCGCACCCAGCAGCAGAGCGGCCGGCGACGGCAGTGCCCCGGCGCCGGCGCTGGCGTCGATCTCCTCGTAGACGGCCCGCAACGCGCGGCGCAGCGCCCCGTCCCGGGCGGCGGCCCGGGACAGCACCTGCACGGGGAAGTCCCCCTGGCCTGGAAACATGTGAACCGACACGGGCATGACTGCACGCTCCGCAGCAGCGAGAGGGCCGATCCGGCAGGGGCCGCACCACGCCCGCCCCCGCGCCGACCCCCCTCGGCGCGGCCGGCGTCCGGCCCGCCACCACAGTGCCCAATCAGTACACCCACCATCCAGTCATATGAGCCTTGAATGTGTTGAAAGTTCCACCCCCTGTTGAACACCCGCCCCGGAAGCCCCCCGCGCCGACCTCCGGCAAGAACAGCCGACCGGCCGGCCGACCGGAGCGGACACGGGCACGGGCACGGACGTCGAGGAGAGGCCGGAACGGCTCGGTCGACGCCAGGAGGCGAATTGCCCGTCCGCCCGCCGTCGGCCGGACCCTATGATCAGCCCGTGCAGCCGCCCTCCACCGGCAACGCCCCGCTGACCGCCGCGTTCCCGGCCGAACTCGCCGAAGACGCCCGAGCGGTGCTGGCGGTCATGCCCGCCTCCCGTTTCCGGCCGATCACCCCGTTCCCCGTCCTCGTCGGGGGCCGGCAGGTCACCGTCCCCGGGCGCCTCTACAACGACGAGCCGCCGGCCCGCGCGGTGGCGTCGCTGTCGGAGCGCCAACGGCAGCTCCTGCACTGCCTCTACACGCGGAGCCGGGACGGGCGAATCCGGCAGCGCCACCTGGAGGAGATCGTCGGATCCGTAGACCCCTGGGTCGTCCCGTTCGTCGTGCAACTGGTCGGCGAGTACGTCCTGGAGATCCTGGTCGTCATCCGCGACGCGCTTTCCGGCCTCGCCGCCCCGGGCACCGCCGCACACCTCGCCTACGGACAGTTCATCGCGGAGAACCCGGCCTTCTTCGCCCGCACCCAACGGCGCGTCGTGAGCTACTGGAGCTGCTACCACCGCGCCGCCCACCCGAGTTTCCGCAACCACCCGGGGCACACCGTCCTCGACCTCCTACGCTCCGCCGCCTCCACCCGGACGGGACACCCCTGGCCCGACCTCACTCCGGCCGCCACCCGGGCGGGCGGCCACCGCGACTTGCCGGCGCAATAGCCCACACTCGACCCGTCCGGCCGGGTCGGAGCGCTTGACCGCCTCCCGGAGCGCCCGCACTCGACCAGCGTGGACGCAGGTGCTGGCTGGCCTGCTCGACGACGGCGACTTCGCACAGGTTCTACAGCGACTCGACGACGACTGACCGTCCGGCTCCCATGCTGAAACGATCAGTCAACGACCGCGTACGACCCCCTCAGCCGGGGTTTCCGTCAGGTGGGGCGTCACGGACCATGCGGAGGTTCGGCAGTTTCCCCCGCCAGAGCTCTCGTTCGCCTGTCGCCTCGAATCCGTGGCGCCGGTAGAAGCGGATCGCGCGTTCGTTGTAGTCGGTGACCCACAGGCGCACAGGCGCGGCTCCCGCCCAGGTGAGGAACTCGTCCATCAGCCGGTCTCCGGTGCCCCGGCCCTGGGCCTCGTCCAGCAGGTACATCGGTCCGAGGGCGACCATCTCGTCCCGGCGGCCGCACAGGAAACCGACGATCTCCGTTCCGGAGCGGACGACACGGCAGAACAGCAGGTCCGGCTGTCTCGCCGCCGCTTCGATGAACTCCCGCCACCGGGCGATCCCCTCCGCGGTGGCGGAGGAGCCGCGGTGCTCGCGGATCCAGCCCTCGTCGATCCCGGCGTCCGTGCAGGGATACGTCTGCAGCCAGACCCTCAACTGCAGCGGGCCCAGCGCCGCGGCGTCGTCACGGCCAGGGGGTTCGATCACGTGGCGGCCCATGGTGACCATCATCGACGAATCCCACCGGCCGGCTCACCTGTTTTTCGCCGTCTCACCGTCGCGGACCGGCGTTCTGGCACTGGGACAGGTGCTACGCGAAGCCACTGGCCGCTCCCGGCCTGCCCGACACCGGCTGACGTGGCCCCCGGCAGGACGGTCGGCCCGCGCCGGCCGTCCGCGCCCTACACCTCCCGCGGACCGGGCCATCCGCCACCACCCGCCCCGCGCAGCGCAGTTGAGTACGGGTACTCTGTCCGCCGATCCACCGCACACGGAACGATCGTCACACCGCCGGGCCGCCGGGCCCGCCCCACCGAACCGACCGGAGCGCCCACCGTGAAACGTCCCGCCCTGGCCGCGGCCACCGCCGCACTCGCAACGGGCGCCCTGCTCACCGGCTGCGGCTCCACCCACGCCCCCTCCGACCAGGCGGGCGCCGCACGCCCCGCCGTCTCCGCCTCCCCTTCCGTCTCGGCCTCCGCGTCCGGTTCGGCGGGCAGCACCCCGGAGGAGGCCCAGCGGAAGTTCGAGGAGCAGCGGAAGCAGGCGGCGGCCGAGCACGACAGGACCTTCCCCGCCGTCGCCGCGGCCTGCGCGGGCAAGTCCACCGCGACACCGTCGCCCGCCGCCACGGCCACGGCGTCCGGCGGCTACCAGCCCGAGAACCCCAAGTACAACGAGAACCACGTCTACGCCCAACTGGTGCCGCTCAACCCGCTCCAGCAGTGCCGCGGCGACGCCCACGCCGCCCGCGTCACCGCCGAGGTCGCCAAACAGCCCCCCACCGGACCGGACCAGGCCAAGGCCCTGCTCACCCGCCTCGGCTACCCCGGAGCGGCAGTCGGCCAGACCACGAACGGCGTCCAGTTCTCCGTCTCCGTCCCGGGAGTCGGCCCCTGCCTGTCGGGCACCCTGTCGGCCACCCCCCGGGTCGAGGCACACGGCCCGTACCTGGAGGGCGGCTGCGAACGCCCGAAGGGCGGCCACTGAGAGCCCCGGGGAAACCCCTCGCCGACGCGTCAACCGCCCGGCTCCGCTCAGCGACGGGCCGAGACCAGCAACGCCGCGTGCGGGAGGGCCAATCCGCCGTCCGCCGTGCGGAACTCCTCGGCGAGGCGCCCGAACTCCCGCCGGACCCGGGTCCGGACGGCCGGTGGCTGGCTGTGCAGCAGTTCGCCGAGGAAGGCGACCCGGGTGGCGGGGCCGGACCACCACTCCTCCTCGGTGGTGCGGTGGTCCCAGCGCAGGGTGCGGCACTGCGCGTCGTGCAGGCCGCCGGCCGTGAGCAGCGCGGTGAAGCCGTCGGGGCTGCCGAGTGCCTGGAGTGCGGCGGGTGGTGGCGGGAGGTGGGCGGGCCGGGGCACGCCGGCGGCTTCGACGGCCCGGCCCAGCAGGGCCTGTCCGGGCGGGGCGGGGGTGGCCCAGGCGGTGAGGGCGAGGCGGCCGCCGGGGCGCAGGACGCGGCGCAGTTCGGCGACGGCGGCGCGCTGCCGCCCGACGTGGTTGATCACGAAGTTGCCGACCACCGCGTCGAACGAGGCGTCGGCGAAGGGGAGTTCGGGGAGCGTCGCGGCGCGTACCTCGGCCGCCGGGGCGTTGCGCCGGGCCTCGGCGAGCATGCTCGGTTCGGCGTCGACGGCGGTGACCCGGGCGTCGCGCGCGCAGGCGGCGGCCGCGGCGGCGTCCAGCAGCGCGGGTACCGGGTGGGCGCACAGGCGGGCGAAGCTCGCGGCGTAGGCGGCGGCCCGCCCGCTCCACATCCGCCGTTCCAGAGCGTCGAACGCCTCAAGGACGGCCGCCGTGTCCGGTACCCCGGCCGCGTCGTCCACCGCGAAGCCCGCCATCCACCCCACCCGCCCCTTCGCCTGCACACCGGTTCGCCCGTTACACCGGCCGTCCGCACGCCGGTTCGACCGCAGCCTACCCAGCCGCCCCGCTCCCCCTGGCGGTGGTTCAGCCCGTCGGCGCCGTCTCCCCGCGGACCTTGGCCAGGAAGGCCGCCAGGTTGCCGCGCATCCGTTCGATCCGCTGCTCCTGCGTCAGCGACTCGTGGATCTTGGTGCCGGTCTCGCGCAGGCCGCGGACGTACAGCGGGCAGGCCAGGTCGCTGCATATGTACGCACCGACCGAGTTGCCCTGTCGCCCGGCGGGGCCGGCCAGCGGGGCCACCAGCAGGGAGACCCCGCCGGTGTGGGTGGTGACGCAGAGCGAGCAGATGCTGCGGCGGGGCTGCCAGGACGCGCCGGAGGAGGAGCGCAGGACGACGGCCTGCGGGCGGCCGTCCAGCTCGGCGACCAGGTAGGCCCGGTCGGGGGCCTGCGGGTCGCGCCAGCCGAGGAAGTCCAGCTCCGGCCAGGGCTGTTCGGGCAGCTCGCGGGGCAGGTTCAGTCGTTTCGCCTCGCCCTTGGAGCAGTTCAGGAACGCGGCGCGGATCTCGGGGTCGGTCAGCTGTCTCACGAAACACCACGCTAATTTGCCTAAGTCGTTTAGGCAAATGGATAATGGGTTCAGGAAGCGTGACCGGACGACGAGGAAGGGACGGGTGACCGCGGTGGCACGTGCAGGTCTGACCCCGGAGGTACTGGCCCGAGCGGGCGCGGAACTCGCCGACGAGGTGGGCTTCGAGCAGGTGACGGTGACCGAGCTGGCCCGCCGCTTCGACGTCAAGGTCGCCAGCCTGTACTCGCACGTCAGGAGCTCGCACGACCTCAAGGTGCGGATCGCCCTGCTCGCCCTGGCCGAACTCGCCGACCGCGCCACCGACGCCGTCGCCGGCCGGGCCGGCCGCGACGCCCTGGCCGCCTTCGCCGAGGCCTACCGCGGCTACGCCCGCGAGCACCCGGGCCGCTACGCCGCCGCCCGGCTGCGCCTCGACCCCGAGACCGCCGCCGCCAGCGCCGCTCCCCGCCACTCCCGGCTGACCCGGGCCATCCTCCGCGGCTACCACCTCCCCGAGCCCGCCCAGACCCACGCCGTCCGCCTCCTCGGCGGCGTCTTCCACGGCTACATCGACCTCGAGGCCGCCGGGGGCTTCGCCCACACCCCCGTTCCCGCGCAGGAGTCCTGGGACTGGATCGTCGACTCCCTCGACACCCTCCTCCGTACTCACCCCGCGCCGGGGTCACAGCCGCTGCAGGAGCCGTAGCGGCCGTACGGCCGACGGGTCGTCAGCCCGCGGGGCGGCGCCCGGTGCCGCTCACCGGCCGCCCCACCCGCCGGCGACGCCGGACGCGGCCGCCTCCCGCCACTTCGCCCGCCGGCGCTTCTCCTCCTCCCGCTGGGCGGCGACGTCGGGGATCGCGGCGATCGCCTCGGCGAACCGGCCCTGCCGGATCAGCAGTTCGGCCAGCTGGGTGCCGGCCCGCTTGCCCGGCATCCCGCGCAGGAGGGCGTCGGCCTCCGCGACCCGGCCGTCCTGGGCGAGCAGCCAGGCGATGGTCAGCTCGCGGTCGTCGACCTCGTCGGCCCCGTCGACCGGCAGGGCCTCGATCTCCGCGAGCGCCTCCGCGGCCCGGCCCGCCTCGCCCATCAGCCACCAGCGGTTGGAGCGCACCCAGTACGCCTCGTTCTCGGCGAGGAATTCGGGGCTGCGCTCCCGCGTGAGCGCGATCGCCCGGTCGTGCAGGCCGTGTTCGGCGAGCAGGAGCAGGGCCGACTGGAGGAGGTTGTCGTCGTAGAGGTCGTCGAACGTGCCGGCCGCGGCCTCGATGCCGTCCGCCGGGCGGCCCTGTCGGAAGAGCAGCTCCATCAGCATGCTCTCGTACCAGCCGGGCTTTCCGGCGGCGATGAGGCCGCGCAGGTACGCCTCCGCCTCCCCCGCCCGTCCGGCGTCCTCCAGGGCCCTGACGTACCTGGGGACGGCGGCGTGGCTCTCGGTGTCGGCGAGGCTCCGCAGCTCCTCGATCCGGCCGTGCCGGGCCAGCAGGTCGGCGTAGGACTCCACGTTGTTCAGCGGCCCGTACCGGCGCGCGGCCACGTCCGCGCCGAACTGCCGGATCGCCTCGTCCACGCGGCCGGAGCGCTCCAGCACCCGTGCCTGCCCGGACAGCACCTCCCACGGGCCGCCGCTCCCGCCCCGCCCCGGGCTGCGCCGGAACTCGTCCGCCAGCCGGGCCAGCAGCTCCAGCACCCGCTCGTCGCACCCCTGCCCCTCGGTCAGCTCCACCAGGGCGCCCAGCACCCGCCGGTCGCGCAGGTGCGGCGCCAGGACGTCGACCGCCTCCTCCGCCCGCCCCGCGCGGACCAGCACCTCGGCGTGGTCCCGCACCGCGGCGGCCAGGTCCTCCGTCCCCGCGCTCCCCGCCGCCACCGTCCCCGCCGGGCGCGACAGCTCCAGCGCCTGCTCGATCCGGCCCCACCGCACCAGGACGTCGGCCCCCACCCGTACCGCCGGCCGCCACCCCGTCCCCACGAACGGCTCCACCACCGCCCAGGCCCGCCCGAACTCCCCCGCCGCGCACAGCCCCCGCACCGCCCCCTCGGCGCAGAACCAGTCCCCCCGCTCCTCCGCCGCCCCCACCAGGGCCTCCAGCCCGCCGCCATCGAGGACCTCGTCCACGATCCGCGGCAGGACACCGCAGAGGTTCGTCACCTGCCACTGAAGATCATCCACGTTCACGGGGGCACCCTACGGCCTGCCCGGCGGGCGGTCACCCCGCGCAGCCCCCCCCCCCGGTGGAGCCGCCGGGGGGCGCCCGCCGTACTGTGGCCCGTCACGATCATGGGGAGTGCAGTATGGACGTCGCGCTGTTCTCGGCGGGCCACCACGCCTGGCTGGGCGGGTACGACAGTGCGACGGCGTGGACGCCGCTGCCGTGGGACTGGTGCGAGGTCTCGGCGGTCGAGGTGGACGCGGTCCGGACCCCGGACGGCACCGTCACCGTCGGCCGCTGGCACCGCGCGCTCGGCGCCCAGCTGGTCCGGGTGACCGACGGCGTGATCCGCGAAGTCCCGGGGCCCGCGGTGACCGGCGGCCCGCACTGGCTGCGCGTGCTGCCCAGCGGCCGGGTGTTCGTCGGCAGCGAGGGCCCCGAAGGCCCCTGGCTGCTGGCCCCGGGCAGCGAACAGTGGATCAACCTGCCCGCCCAGGACGGCCCCTGGATCTGCCGCAGCGGGGTCCGGGACCTCCCGGACCGCGTCCTGCAGGTCGACCGGGACGACCCCGCCCGGGTGCTCGCCGAACTCGACCCGTCCACCGGCCGCCCGCAACCCGCCCCGGACGGCACGACCCTGCCCTGCCTCGACGTGCCGCGCGGGCCGCGGCGCCGTTCCTTCAGCCGGCCGGCCCTGCGGATGGCGGACCCGGACGCCCTGCCCGGCGGCCTGCTGACCGGCGAGGAGAGCTTCGGCGGCCGCTCCGGCCGGGCCCGCACCCTGCTGCACGCCGCCGGCCCCGGACCGGGCGCCCGGGTGCACAGCCGCCGACTGCGACGCAACCGCACCGCGATGCGCCACTTCCTCCCCGCCGACGGACGCGTCCTGGTGGTCGACGACTTCGCCCACCTGTACACGACCGGCCCCCGCCCCGGCCGCTGGTCCCGGACCCCCCTGTGGCGGCGGATCGCCGAAGTCTGCGGCCAGCGCGACCTGCGCCGGTTCCAGCTGCTCGACGCGGTCCTGCGCGGCGAGACCCTGCACGTGGCCGTCCAGTTCGGCGACCGCCCCGCCTACTACGCGGACCACGTCGTCGCCGCGTCCCTCGACGGCTCGCACGCCGAACTCCTCCACCGCGCCAACCCGGGCATGTCCGTGCTCGCACTGGCGTAGGCCCCGGATCGGGCCCGGATCGGGCCCGGGCCGCCGCTGCTCCGCCCCACTCACCGCGAACGGCGGCCACCGGAACCGGTGGCCGCCGCACCCCTTGGTGTTTCGCCCCTCAGCCCTCGACGGGGCCTCCGGTCACGCGCCCTCGCGCACCGGTCACGCGCCCTCGCGCACCGGGAGCTTCCAGCCCGGGCGCGGGTAGTGGCAGGTGTAGCCGTTGGGGTAGTGCTGCAGGTAGTCCTGGTGCTCGGGTTCGGCCTCCCAGAAGTCGCCGACCGGGGTGACCTCGGTGACGACCTTGCCCGGCCAGAGGCCGCTCGCGTCGACGTCCGCGATGGTGTCGAGGGCGGTGGCGCGCTGGGCCTCGTCCGCATAGAAGATCGCCGAGCGGTAGCTGCTGCCGATGTCGTTGCCCTGCCGGTCCAGGGTGCTCGGGTCGTGGATCTGGAAGAAGTACTCCAGCAGCGTCCGGTAGCTGATCCGCTCCGGGTCGTAGACGATCTCCAGCGCCTCGGCGTGGCCGGGGTGGTTGCGGTAGGTGGCGTGCGCGTTCTCGCCGCCGGTGTAGCCGGTGCGGGTCGACTGGACGCCGGGGAGGTTGCGGATCAGCTCCTGCATTCCCCAGAAGCAACCGCCGGCCAGGACAGCACGGTCCGTGGTCATCTAGTACTCACTCCTCGCATGGGACGTCGACTCGTCCCGCCCGGGCGCCGCCCCGGCGGGACCATCCGGTCCAACCTCCCGGACGCCCCCGATGTTCCCCGTCCTGCTCCCCGTGCGCCGGGGCTCCCGCTCAGCCGGCCAGCCCCTCCAGCACCTGCGCGCCGGGCAGCGCGCCGACGACCGTGCCGGGCAGGATCAGCTTTCCGCGCCGCCGCCCGCTGCCGACCAGCACGTACGGGGCCGCGGCGACCGCGGCGTCGACCAGCAGCGGCCAGTGCGCGGGCAGGCCGACGGGGGTGATGCCGCCGTACTCCATGCCGCTCTCGCCGACGGCGGTGTCCATCGGCGCGAACGAGACCTTGCGCGCGCCCAGGTGGCCGCGGACCGCCTTGTTGACGTCGAGCCGGGTGGTGGCCAGCACCAGCCCGGCCGCCAGTGCGCTCTCGCCGCCGCGCTTGGCGGCGACCACCACGCAGTTCGCGGACGCCTCCGCCGGGACGTCGTACGCGGCGCAGAACACGGCGGTGTCGGCCAGTTCGGGGTCGGTGTCCACGTAGAGCACCTGCCGGGCCAGTTCGGCGTCCCAGCGCCCGAGCAACTCGGCCACCGGCGGCGCCAGTTCCCCGGCGACGTCCACCGCCCGCCGCACCTTCGGGAAGTTCCCGAACGGCGCCCGCACCGACTGCCCCAACTGCTCCACCTGCTCCGTCTGCTCGCTCATCCTCCGACTCTAGCGAAGCCGCCGGCCCACCCCGCCGGCCGCCTCGGCTGCTACTCGGGGAGCGCCGCCCGCCACGTCCAGGACTCCCGGCGCGGGCGGCCCGGCAGTTCGGCGCGGCCGGTGCACCAGAGCAGGACGGGGGCGGGGTCGCCGGCGGGGGCGTCGGGGAAGAGCCGGGCCAGGACGGCGGCGCAGAGCGCGGGCGGCGGCGTCCGGTCGAGGGCGAGGCCGGTGGTGATGTCGTGGGTGTGCAGCAGGGTTTCGGCGACGCCCATCGCGGCGAAGCCGGCCGGGTCGGTCGGGCCCCAGTGCCAGGCCCGCAGGCCGGGGTCGGCGGCGGCCAGCGCGAGGGCCAGCAGCTCGCCGCAGGCCAGGGCGGTGGCCAACAGGTCGGCCGGGTCGGCCTCCTGGCGCACCGTCAGGTCGAAGGGCAGGTAGCGGTCGGCGGGCCGGGCGGTGAGCTGCCCGGCGTAGGCGAGCAGGTCGTGGCCGAGGTGGGCCAGCGTGTCCCGGCAGTTCCACTCCAGCGGACCGGCCGGGACGCCCCAGTCCCGGCCGAGGTGCGGGGTGAGGACGTTCCGCGTCTCCGCCAGGGCGGCGCGCAGTTCCCGGTGACCGATCCGATCCATCGGCCCATCCTCGCACCCGCGCCCCGCGCCTCACGCCCCGCCCCCCGCGCCCGAGGCCGCACCCGCCGACCCGCGTCAACGGGTCGGCGGGGAACGGCGGTTCAGCGGTTCGACGACGGCTCAGCGGCTCACAGGTAGGGGCGGGTGATCAGCTCCAGCCCGTGCCCGGCCGGGTCGAGCACGTAGACGCCGCGGCCGCCGTGCTCGGTGTTGGTCTCGCCGGGGCGCTGCATCTGCGGGTCGGCCCAGTGGTCGATGCCGCGTTCGCGCAGCATGGCGTGGGCGCGGTCGAACAGTTCGTCGTCGACCAGGAAGGCGTAGTGCTGCCGCTGGATCTCCACCGGCGGCTCGGCGAACTGGAGCAGCACGCCGTCGGTGAGCTGCAGGTTGGTGAACGGGCCCCAGGAGGGCGCCTGTTCGGCCTCCAGCAGGTCCTGGTAGAAGCGGGCGGACGCGGCGCGGTCCTTGGAAGCGATGATGGTGTGGTTGAAAGCGGCGGGCATGGTTCGGGTCTGACCTCGTTCCGGATCCGGTCGGCAGGGGGGCGTGTACGCGCACTGCTCCGAGGAGGTGGTGGTCCTCGGGCGTGCGAGCGCCCCTGCGACACCCGGGGCGCGGTCAGTCGCCCACCGGGTCGCCGATCCGTGCGTGGCCCATGGCCGTTCCGGTGTTCACCCGGACACCGTACGGAATACCGCTCCCTCTCGCCAACCCTTTTCCCGCCGCACCCACCGCCCACGAACCCCCGCCCCCGGACCCCCGCCCCCGGACCCCGCCGGAAAACCGGGCGCGGCCGGCACCCCGTCGGCGCTACCGTCGCGCGGGTGGCCGACGAATGCTTCACACTGCCCCGGCTGGCGGCGCTCTACGACGCGCTCGACCCGGAGCGCGACGACCTGCTGCCCTACCTGGCCCTGGTCGACGAGCTGGGTGCCTCGCAGGTGCTCGACCTGGGCTGCGGCACCGGGGTGTTCACCCTGCTGCTGGCGGGGCGCGGCGTGCGCGTGCTGGGGGTGGACCCGGCCGCGGCGTCGGTCGCGGTGGCCCGCCGCAAGCCGGGCGCCGAGCGGGTCCGCTGGCTGGTCGGGGACGCGACGGACCTGCCGCCGCTGGGCGTCGACCTGGTCACCATGACGGCCAACGCCGCCCAGGAGATCACCGGTCCGGACCACTGGCGCGCCACCCTGCGGGGCGTGCGCGACGCGCTGCGCCCGGGCGGCCACCTGGTGTTCGAGAGCCGGGTGCCGGCCCGCCGCGCCTGGGAGTCCTGGACCCGGGCGGCCTCCCACCGGGTGAGCGACCTGCCGGGCGTCGGCACGGTCGAGGACTGGGTGGAACTGCTGGACGTCACCGGCCCGTTGGTGGCGTTCCGCCGGCACTACGTGTTCGCGGCGGACGGGCAGCACCTCACCTCGGACTCCACCCTGCGCTTCCGCGAGCGCGCCGAGGTGGAGGCCGACCTGCGCGCCGCGGGCCTCGAACCGCTCGGGGTCCGGGACGCACCGGACCGCCCGGGCCGGGAGTACGTCTTCCTGGCCCGCCGCCCCGCGGAGCCCACCCCTTGACACCCGTCCCCGAACCGGACCGCCCGGCAACGGACTTGACGACGCGGCTGGTCGAGGCGGTGCGCGGCGGGGACGCCGGCGCGGTGGACGCGCCGTGCCGGGCGGGCGCCGACCCGGACGCCGTCGACGGGCACGGCACCCCGGTCCTGTCGCTGGCGGTGCGGGCGTTCGACGACCCGACGGCGCAGGCCCTGGTCGCGGCGTACGCCTCGCCGGACCGCACCGACGCCCTCGGACGCAGCCCGCTGCACCTCGCGGTCGAACTGGGCTGCTACGACCTCTTCCGGCTGTTCGCCGGCCACGGCGCCCGGCTCTGGCGCCCGGACGCCGACGGGCGCGACGCCCTGGCACTGGCCCGGCACTGGCACGGCGTGGACCTGGCCGCCGAGCTCCGGCGCCGCAGCGGTCTCGCCGGGCCGTCGAGCGGCGCACCGTCCGGTCCGAAACGGGGGCCTGCGAGCGGCTCTCGCTGGGCGGGCACGCCTTCCTGACCGGGCACGCCGCGCTGCTCACCGGCCTGGAGGGCTCGTACGGCGTCCCCGCGCCCGCCGCGGACCTGCTGGCCCGCGCGCTGGCCGCGCCCGACCTCGAGCACGTGGTGTGGTCCGAGACCACCCGCGCCGTCGCGGAGCGCCGCATCCCCGCAGGGCACCACACCTCCGCGGGGCACCACACCGGCTGGGACTTCGCGGCCGCCCTGCGCGACCGGTCCGACCCGCGGGAGCGGTACTTCGGCGCGGAGGTGCTCCGGACGGTCCACTTCTCCGCGGAGGTCGACGGCGACCAGCACGGGGACGACAACCCGTTCGACGCCCCGCTGGTCGACCTCTTCCTGCCCTGGCTGGCCGCCGAGCCCGACCACCGCGTAATCCTGGCCCTCACCGCCGGCCTGGGCGCGGCCCGGGACCGGCGGGCCGCGGAGCCGCTCCGCGCGCTGACCCGCCATCCCGACCGCCGGGTCCGGACCGCAGCCCGTACCGGCCTGGCGGGTCGCGGGTGAGTCGCCGGTAGGTCGCCGCCCCCTCCGCGACAACTGGTGTCCATGCCAAGTTCCTCGTTTCACAACGTTGGAAAGACTGCTCCCGCGACACCAGAGCACCCGCCGCCACCGCTGTCCAGCCCTCGCGCAGCGCTGCCCCCACCCTTTCCAACATCGGCGCAGATCAGCAGCCACACCACAGCATTGACGCCCCGTCGGGTCGCCACGAGTTGACGCGCGACTTCTTGACACTGTCCGGCGGAATGCCCCATCGTCCCTCTACATCGTTGGAAACCGGCGGGTAGCCGGTGACTTCCCCACGCAGTCAAGGATGTGATCGGGCGTATGAACCCCACCCTGCGCGCCAAGTCCGCCGTCGCCGCACTGCTCGTCGCGGGACTGTGCGCGTCGGCGTCCGCCTGCACCAACCAGGGTTCCGGCCAGGGCTCCGGGAGCGGAGCTGCGGCGGCGGGCGCGAACAGTGCCGCCGCCCAGCAGGTGGTCTCGCCGTCGGCGAGCGCGAGCGGCCCCGGCTGTACGGCCGACACGTACGGCGCGCCGAAGCTGGACCTGGCCGACGGGAAGACCGTGGTCGGGTTCTCGCAGTCGGAGTCGACCAGCAACCCGTTCCGGGCCGCGGAGACCGCCAGCATCGAGGCGGAGGCGAAGAAGCTCGGCGTGAAGCTGATCGAGCGCAACGCGAACGCCGACGTCAACGCCCAGAACGCGCAGATCCAGGACATGATCGCGCAGGGCGCGCAGGTACTGATCGTGGCGCCGGAGAACTCGGACGGCCTCGGCCCGGCGCTGGCCGCGGCGAAGGCGAAGAAGATCCCGGTGCTGACCATCGACCGCACGGTGACCGGCACCGCGTGCGGCGACTTCGTCGCCTTCATCGGCTCGGACTTCTACGGGCAGGCGCAGATCGCCGCGGACGACCTGGCCGCCGCGACCGGCGGGCAGGCGCACGTGGCGGTCCTGCAGGGCACGCCCGGCAACAACGTCTCGGCGGACCGCACCAAGGGCTTCACCGACCGGCTCGCCGCCAAGTACCCGAACGTGCAGGTGGTGGCCTCGCAGACGGCGAACTTCGACCAGACCGAGGGCCAGAAGGTGATGGAGCAGCTGCTCCAGGCGCACCCGGACGTCAACGCCGTGTACGCGGAGAACGACGGCATGGCGCTGGGCGCGATCCAGGCGATGCGCTCGGCCGGGAAGACCCCGGGCAAGGACATCCGGATCGTGTCGATCGACGGCATCCGGCAGGCCGTGCAGGGCGTGGTGGACGGGCAGCTGGTCGCGGACATCGAGACCAACCCGCGGTTCGGCCCGCTGGCGTTCCAGTCGCTGAAGGACTTCTACGGGACGGCGGGCGTCCAGCCCAAGGTGATCATCAAGGACGGCCACTTCACCAAGGACAGCGCCCAGCAGGCCCTCGCCCAGGGCCTCGTCTACTGACCCCGCGCGGCCCCGCGCGACCCCGCGCCGCCGCCGGGGGCGTTCCCCGCCCGGCACGCCCCCGGCGGCGGCCCGCGACCACCCACCGCGACCCGAACAGGAGGACCCATGCCCGAGGCGGACACCCCACCGACCGCCCCCGCGCCGACACCGCCCGGCCCCGCCCCCGCACCCCCGCCGACCACCCCCGTGCTGACGGCGGCCGGCATCGACAAGAGCTTCGCGGGCGTGCACGCCCTGCGGGGCGTGGACCTGGTGCTGCGGGCCGGCCGGGTGCACGCCCTGGTCGGCGAGAACGGCGCCGGCAAGTCCACCCTGATCAAGGTGCTGACCGGCGTGCACCGCCCGGACGCCGGCCGGATCGAGCTGGCGGGCCGTCAGGTCGCGTTCCGCACGCCGCTGGAGGCGCAGCGGGCCGGGATCTCGACGGTGTACCAGGAGGTCAACCTGGTGCCGATGGTGTCGGTGGCCCGCAACCTGTTCCTCGGCCGGGAGCCGCGCCGCCGGGGCCTGCTGGACGTCCGGCGGATGAACCGGGAGGCGGCCGCGCTGCTGGCCCGCTACGGGGTGCGCGCCGAGGTGTCCCGGCCGCTGCGCGAACTGGGCCTGGGCGCGCAGCAGATGGTGGCGCTGGCCCGGGCGGTGCAGCTGGAGGCCCGGGTGGTGGTGATGGACGAGCCGACCTCCTCGCTGGAGCCGCGCGAGGTCGACACGCTGTTCGGGGTGGTCCGGGAGCTGACGGCGCAGGGCATCGCGGTGGTGTACGTCAGCCACCGGCTGGACGAGCTGTACGCGCTCTGCGACGAGGTGACGGTGCTGCGCGACGGCCGGGTGGTGCACGCGGGCGACCTGGCGGGGCTGGGCCGGCGGGAGCTGGTGGCGCTGATGCTGGGCCGGGAGCCGGGCCCGGGCACCCGTGCGCCCGGCACCCGGCGGGCCCCCGTGGCAGCGGTGGCGGGCGACGACGTCCCGGTGCTGCGGGCCGAGGGCCTGACGGTGCGCCACAAGGTCCGCGGGGTGGGTTTCGCGCTGCGCCGGGGCGAGGTGCTGGGGCTGGGCGGCCTGCTCGGGTCGGGGCGCAGCGAGACCGCGAAGGCGGTGGTGGGCGCGCTGGGCGCGGACGCCGGGCGGGTGGAGGTGGCGGGGCGGGTGCTGGCGCGGCGCAGTCCGGCGGCGGCGGTCCGGGCGGGGGTGGTGCTGCTGCCGGAGGACCGGAAGGCGGAGGGGATCGTGCCGGGCCTGTCGGTGCGGGAGAACATCGTGCTGGCGGCGCTGCCCCGGCTGTCCCGGGCGGGTCTGGTCTCGCGGGCCCGGCAGGACCGGATCGTGGAGACCTTCATGACCCGGCTGCGGATCAAGGCCGCGAGCCCGGAGCAGAAGGTGTCGGACCTGTCGGGCGGCAACCAGCAGAAGGTGCTGCTGGCGCGCTGGCTCTGCCTGGGCCCGAAGGTGCTGCTGCTGGACGAGCCGACCCGGGGCATCGACGTCGGCGCCCGGGCCGAGGTGCAGGCGCTGGTCGACGAGCTGGCGGCGGAGGGCCTGGGCGTGCTGCTGATCTCCTCGGACGCCGAGGAGCTGATCGCGGGCGCGGACCGGGTGCTGGTGCTGAAGGACGGCGCGGTGGTGGAGGAGCTGACCGGCGCCTCGGTCAGCGCGGACGGCCTGCTGGCCGCCCTCTCGCACGACCCCGACGGCCCCCCGGACGACCCCGACGACCCCCACGTCCCGCACGTCCCCGACGACCCCCGGCATCCCGACGGTCCCCCGGACGATCCGCACGTCCCGCACGTCCCCGACGACCCCGACGGCCCCGGCCGTCCCGCCGACCTCGACGACCCGGAAGGAGGCCCCCGGTGAGCGCCCTGACCCTGGCGGGTGCGGTGCGCGGGCGCGGGCCCGCGCTGAGTCTGCTGCGGCGCTACGGCGTGTACGCGGCGCTGGCCGTGCTGTTCGTGGTGGCGGCGGTGCTGGACGGCGGGTTCCTGTCGGCCGGGAACGTCCGCATCCAGCTGTTCCAGGTCGCGCCGACGCTGCTGGTGGCGCTCGGGATGGCGCTGGTGATCGGCACCGAGGGGATCGACCTGTCGGTGGGCGCGGTGATCGCGCTGGCCGCGGCGGTGGTCCCGCTGTACATCGGCTGGGGGCTGCCGGTGGCACTGCTGGTGGCGGTGGCGCTGGGCGCGGTGAGCGGGCTGGCGGGCGGCGCGATGGTGGCGTTCACCCGGGTGCAGCCGATCGTGGCGACGCTGGCGCTGATGATCGGGGTGCGGGGCGTGGCCTCGCTGGTCAACGGGGCGTCGGCGAAGCCGGTGACGGATCCGGCGCTGCTGCGGCTGGGCGCGGAGGCGTTCGCGGGCGTCCCGTGGACGGCCTGGCTGGCGGCGGGGTGCGTGGCGCTGACCGCGGTGCTGGTGCACCGGACCACGTTCGGGCGGCAGTTGGTCGCGGTCGGCGACAACCGGCGGGCGGCCCGGCTGGCGGGGCTGCCGGTGCGGCGGGTGCTGCTGACGGTGTACCTGCTGTCGGGGGTGCTGGCGGCGGTGGCCGGGGTGCTGATCGTCGGCCACGGCGCGGAGGCCGACCCGGCCAACCAGGGCCGCAACGTCGAACTGGACGCGATCACCGCGGTGGTGGTCGGCGGGACGCCGCTGGCGGGCGGCAGCGTGCGGGTGCTCGGCACCGTGGCGGGGGCGCTGTTCATGCAGCTGACCACCGCGGTGCTGACCCAGCACGACGTGCACAGCTCCATCACCAAGATCGTCGAAGCGGCCGTCATCTGCCTGGCCGTGTACGCCTCCCGGGAGCGTGGTACCCGATGAGCCCGACCCTTCCCTCCGCCGCCGGGGCGGGCCCGCTGGCCCGCCGCCGCCGGCTCACCGCGGAGACCCCCGCCGAGCGGCTGGCCGGGCGGATCCGCCGGCACGGCGCGCTCACCGTGCTCGTCCTGCTGGTGCTGGGCGCGGCGGTGTTCTCGCCCGGCTTCGCCGGCGCCGACAACCTGGGCGCGATCCTCGGCAACAACGCCTTCGGCTGGCTGCTGGCGCTCGGCCTGACCTTCGTGATCCTCACCGGCGGCATCGACCTGTCGGTGGGGTCGATGTACGCGCTCGGCGGGGTGCTGGCCGCCTGGGCGGCCCAGCACCACGGCACCTGGGCGGCCGTGCTGCTGCCGCTCGCGGTGGGCGCGGTCTGGGGCTGCGTGCACGGCCTGCTGGTGTCCCGGGCCGGCCTGGCCCCGTTCATCGTGACGCTGGCGGGCCTGCTCGGGGCGCGCGGCCTGCTGCAGCTGATCACCGCCGAGGGCACCCAGACGTACCTGGTGCCGCGCGGTTCGGCGTTCCGGGCGCTCGGTGCGGGGACGTGGACGCCGGTGCTGATCGCCGCCGCCCTGTTCGGCCTGGGCGCGCTGCTGCTGACCAGGACGAAGTTCGGGGCGGCGACCACCGCGATCGGCGGCAACGAACCCGCGGCCCGGCTGATGGGCCTGCCGGTGGCCCGCACCAAGACGCTGGTGTACGTGCTGTCCGCGACGCTGGCCAGCGCGGCCGGGGCGCTGGGCAGCGCCCGGCTGGGCTCGGGCGTCACCACGGTGGGCGTCGGCTACGAGCTGACCGCGATCGCCTCGGTGGCGATCGGCGGCACCCTGCTGACCGGCGGCAGCGGCTCGGTCGGCGGCACCGTCGCGGGCGTGCTGCTGCTGTCGGTGATCCACAACCTGATCGACCGCTCGGCCTCGCAGTACGGCTCGGCCGTCACCGACACCGTGAACGGCGCCTTCCTGGCCGTGGTGGTGCTGGCCCAGGCGCTGCTCGACCGCGGGCGCCGCGACGAATGAGCGGCCACGGGGAGCGGGGAGGCGGGGGGACGCGCGGCGGCGGACCGGTCGGGACCGGGCCGGGAGAGCGAGGGGGCGGGGACGTGGGCGTGAGCCTCAAGGACGTCGCGGTGCGGGCCGGGGTGTCCGTCAAGACCGTCTCCAACGTGGTCAACGACTACCCGCACGTCAGCCCGGCCACCCGGGAGCGGGTCCGGCGGGCGGTCGACGAGCTCGGCTACCGGCCCAACGCGACGGCCCGCCGGCTGCGCACCGGCCGCAGCGGGATCATCGCGCTGGCCGTGCCGGAGCTCGGCAACCCGTACTTCGCGGACCTCGCCACGGCGGTGATCGACGCGGCCGCGCACCACGGCCGCACCGTCCTGCTCGACCACACCGCCGGGCTGCGCGCCGAGGAGGCCCTGGTCTCGCAGGGCTTCCGCAGCCACCTGATCGAGGGGCTGATCCTCAGCCCGATCCGGCTGGAGGCCGAGGACCTGCTGCGCCGCCCGGCCCGGCCGCCGCTGGTGCTGCTCGGCGAGCGCGAGTACGACGCCCCGTTCGACCACATCGCCATCGACAACGTGGCCGCCGCCCGGCTCGCCGTCCGCCACCTGATCGGCCTGGGGCGGCGCCGGATCGCCTTCGTCGGCGCCCGCCGGGACAGCCGCCGGCAGCCCGCCCACCTGCGGCTGCGCGGCTGGCGGGAGGAGATCCTGGCCGCCGGCGGCACCCCCCGGGAGGAGCTGGTGGCGGCCACCGACGGCTACGACCGGCTGGACGGCGCGGTGGCGATGACCCGCCTGCTCGACCTGCCGGAGCCGCCCGACGCCGTCTTCGCCTACAACGACCTGGTCGCCCTCGGGGCGCTGCGGGTGCTGGCCGAACGGGGCGTCCGGGTCCCCGAGGAGGTCGCCGTGGTGGGCTTCGACGACATCGAGGAGGGGGCCTACGGCGCCGTCACCCTGACCAGCGTCGCCCCCGACAAGGCCGCGATCGCCCGGCTCGCCGTGGACTGCCTGGTCGCCCGGATCGAAGCCGCCCCCGACCGGCCCCCGGCCCGGCCCCGCCGCATCCTGCCCGGCCACGCCCTGGTGGTGCGCGAGTCCACCGTCGGCCGCGCCGCGCACCGCTGACGCCCCGTCACCCGCCCGCCGGAACCCCGCCGGGATCCCGCAGATCCCCGCCGACCCCGAGGACCCCCCGTTGCCGCTCCCGTCCGCCACCCGCGCCCCGTCCGTCCACCGCAGCCCGTTCGGCGTCCTGCCCGACGGCACCCCCGTCGACCGCTGGACCCTCGACGCCGGGACCGGCGTCCGCGCCGAGGTGCTCGACCTGGGCGGCATCCTGCACCGGCTGGAGGTCCCCGACCCGGACGGCCGACCCGCCTCGGTGGTGCTCGGCCGCCCCGACCCGGCCGGGTACGCCGCCGACACCGCCTACCTGGGCGCGCTGATCGGCCGCTACGCCAACCGGATCGCGCACGGCGGCTTCCGGCTCGACGGCCGGGTCCACCGGGTGCCCGCCGCCGACCGCGGCCACGCCCTGCACGGCGGCCCGGACGGCTTCCACCGCCGCCGCTGGCGGGCCACCGCCCGGCCGGGCCCGGACGCCGCCGCGCTCCGCCTCGACCTGGACAGCCCGCACGGCGACATGGGCTTCCCCGGCCGCCTGCGCGTCACCGCCGTCTACACCCTCGACCGGCACGGCACCCTGCGCCTGGACTGGACCGCCCGCGCCGACCGCCCCACCCCCGTCAACCTCACCCAGCACGCCTACTTCCGGCTGTCCGGGCCGGGCGGCGGCAGCGTGCTCGCCCACCGCCTCGCCGTGGACGCCGACGCCTACCTGCCCGTCGACCCGACCGCCGTCCCGCTGCCCGGCCCGCCCGCGCCCACCGCCGGCACCCCCTTCGACCTGCGCGAACCGCACCCGATCGGCGAACGGCTGGCCCTCCCGCACCCCCAGCTGCGGGCCGCCGGCGGCTACGACCACTGCTGGGTGCTCACCCCGCCGCCCGCCCCCGGCGTGCTGCGCCGGGCCGCCCGCCTGGACGACCCGGCCGGCGGCCGCCGGATGGAGGTCTGGACCACCGAGCCCGGCCTGCAGGTGTACGCCGGCAACGGCCTGGACGGCCGCCCGCACCCGCGCCACGCCGGGATCTGCCTGGAGACCCAGCACTTCCCCGACTCCCCCAACCGCCCCGACTACCCGGACACCGTGCTGCGCCCCGGCGCCGTCCGCCGCAGCACCACCGAGTTCCGCTTCCCCCACCTGCCCGCCCCGCCGGGGAGCCCGGCGTGAGCGGCGGGGCGGGCCGGGGCCGCGGGGGCTCCCGCTCAGCGGGCGACGGTGCTGCTCTCCCGGACCACCACCCGGAAGCCCGGCGTGATCCGCCGGCCCGGGCCGGTGTAGCGCTGTTCGATCCGCTCCTCCAGGCAGCGGACGGCGAGTTCGGCGATCAGCCGCTTGTCGGGGGCGACGGTGGTCAGCGAGGGGATCGCGTACGCCGCCTCCTCGACGTCGTCGAAGCCGACGATCGCCAGGTCCTGCGGCACCCGCAGCCCGGCCTCGTGGGCGGCCCGCAGCGCGCCCAGCGCGAGCAGGTCGTTGAAGCAGAACACCGCGTCGGGCCGCTGCGGCAGGCGCAGCAGCCGGCGCATCGCCGAGGCGCCGTCGGGCCGGAAGTACGCGCGGACGGGCGGCAGCAGGTCCTGGTCGACCGTCAGGCCGGCGCCGGTCAGCGCCTCCCGGTAGCCGGCCAGGCGCTGTTCGGCGGTGGCCCGGGGCGCGGGCTGCTGCCAGCCGATCGCGGCGATCCGCCGGTAGCCCTCGTCGATCAGGTGGCGGGTCACCTCGCGGGCGCCGGCCACGTTGTCGATGTGCACCCGGTCGGCGACCGGGCCGAGGTCGGCCTCGCCGAGCAGGACCAGCGGGATCTCCCGGGAGCGGGCCAGCAGGGCGGCCCGGTCCAGGCCGAGCGGGCTGAGGATGACGCCGTCGATCATCGGTCCGCCGAGGCCGGAGGCGATCCGGAGTTCGGCGGCCGGGTCGCCGCCGGTGTCGTCCATCAGCACGGTGATGCCGACCCGGCGGGCGGCCGCGATCACTTCGACGGCGAGTTCGGCGAAGTAGGGGGACGGCAGTTCGGGGAAGGCCAGCGCGATGACGCCGCTGCGTCCGGTGCGCAGCCGGCGGGCCGTCAGGTTGGGCTGGTAGCCGAGCCGGTCGATGGCCTGCTGGACCCGCTGCCGGGTCGGTTCCGCGACGGGGGTGGTGCCGTTCACCACGTTCGAGACGGTCTTGACGGAGACTCCGGCCAGTTCGGCCACGTCTTTCAGGCGCGGCGCCGCGGCGCCGGTCCCGTTGTTCGGCACGGACAAGACCGCACCCCCTCCTCCCGCCGGCCGGGCGCGAGGGAGCGGGGCCGGCACCACCAGGACGCCGCTGTTTCAACGTGAGAATACAAGGTCGCCGATGATCCGCCAGCCTTTCCCCGCCCGCGGCCGGTCGCCGCCCCGGGTCCCGTTCCGCGTCCCGGTACCGCCCCTGCACCCCCACCCCGAAGGAGCGCACCTTGTCCCGTCGATTCCCGCTGCCCGCCGGGCAGTTGTGGCGCACCGCCAGGTCGGCCGTGGCCGCCCTGGCGCTGCTGGTCGCCGCGCTGATCGGCCTGCCCGGCACCGGCCACGCGGCCGGTTCGCTGCCGTGCGACCTGTACGCGTCCGGCGGCACGCCCTGCGTCGCCGCGCACAGCACCACCCGGGCCCTGTTCGCCGCTTACAACGGCCCGCTGTACCGGGTGACCCGGGCCTCCGACGGCGCGTCCGCCGACGTCGGCCTGCTCGCGGCGGGCGGCTACGCCGACGCCCAGGCCCAGGACCGGTTCTGCAACGGCAGCACCTGCCGGATCACCCGGATCTACGACCAGACCTCCCGGCACAACGACCTCACCCCGGGCCCGGCCGGGACCGCCGGCATGGGCGACGACCGCGGCGCCGACGCCTCGGAGATCGCCGTCACCGCGGGCGGCCACAAGGTCTACGGCGTGTGGATCTCCCCCGGCGTCGGCTACCGCTACACCGGCGTCGCCTCGGGCGTGGCCGTCAACGGGCAGCCCGAGGGCGTCTACATGGTCGCCAGCGGCACCCACGTGGGCGCGGACTGCTGCTTCGACTACGGCAACGCCGAGTCGACGCCCGCCGACACCGGCAACGGCCACATGGACGCCGTCTCCATCGCCACCACCTGCTACTTCCCGCCGTGCAGCGGCAGCGGCCCGTGGATCGAGGCCGACCTGGAGAACGGCATGTTCCAGGGCGACAACGGCTCCAACACCGCCAACCTCGGCAACAACAGCCCCTACGTCACCGCCGTGCTGAAGAACAACGGCCAGACCACCTACGCCCTCAAGGGCGGCAACGCCCAGTCCGGCGCGCTCACCACCTGGTGGAACGGCGCGCTGCCCAGCCGCTCCGGCTACCGGCCGATGAAGCAGGAGGGCGGCATCATCCTGGGCATCGGCGGCGACAACTCGAACTGGAACCGCGGCACCTTCTTCGAGGGCGCCATGGTCGCCGGCTACCCGGGCGACGCCACCGAGAACGCCGTCCAGTCCAACGTCACCTCCGTCGGCTACGGCGGCCGCACCGACCTGCCCAACGGCCCGCAGGGCACGGTCACCGGCCCGGGCGGGCAGTGCGTGGACGTCGCCGCCGACGACACCGGGGCGAACGGCGCCGCCGCCCAGCTGTGGAACTGCCAGTCCTACGCCGAGGACCAGCACTGGACGCACAACGTCGACGGCTCCCTCACCACCCTGGGCCGCTGCCTGGACGCCACCGGCAACGGCACCGCCAACGGCACGCCCCTGCAACTGTGGGACTGCAACGGCGGCGGCGCCCAGAAGTGGACCCAGCAGGCCGACGGCTCACTGCTCAACCCCCAGTCCGGCCGCTGCCTGGACGACCCCAGCGGCAACACCGCCAACGGCACCCGCCTGCAACTGTGGGACTGCAACGGGAGCGCGGCGCAGAAGTTCACCGTCAACGGCGGCGGCCCCGTCGCCGCCCCGGGCGGGCAGTGCGTGGACGTCGCCGCCGACGACACCGGGGCGAACGGCGCCGCCGCCCAGCTGTGGAACTGCCAGTCCTACGCGGTCGACCAGCACTGGACGCACGCCGCGGACACCTCGCTGCACACCCTGGGCCGCTGCCTGGACGCCACCGGCAACGGCACCGCCAACGGCACGCCCCTGCAACTGTGGGACTGCAACGGCGGCGGCGCCCAGAAGTGGACCCAGCAGGCCGACGGCTCACTGCTCAACCCCCAGTCCGGCCGCTGCCTGGACGACCCCAGCGGCAACACCGCCAACGGCACCCGCCTGCAACTGTGGGACTGCAACGGGAGCGCGGCGCAGAAGTTCGCCCTGCGCTGACCGCTGACCGCCAATCGCTGACAGCCGCAGCCGGTCCCCGCTCCCGGGGGCCGGCTCCGGCCGGTGCCGGTGGCCGGGCCGGTGCCGGTGGCCGGGCCGGGCCGGTGCCGGTGCCCGGGTCGGTGCCGGTGCCCGGGTCAGTGCCGGTGCCCGGGTCAGTGCCCGGACGCGAGCGGCTCGCCGTTCTCGAACCTCCGGATCTGCTCCCGCAGGACCCGCTCGGCCCGCGGCAGGAAGGCGCTGCTGGGGCCGCCGACGTGCGGGGTGATCAGTACCCCGGGGGCGTGCCAGAGCGGGTGGTCGGCGGGCAGCGGCTCCGGGTCGGTGACGTCGAGCGCCGCCCGCAGGCGCCGCGCGGAGAGCTCCTCCAGGAGCGCCCCGGTGTCGACGACCGGCCCCCGCGCGACGTTGACCAGCAGCGCGCCGTCCTTCATCCGGGCCAGGAACCCGGCGTCGACCAGGTGGCGGCTCTCCGGGGTGAGCGGCGTCAGCAGCACCACCACGTCCGCGGACGGCAGCAGTCCGGCCAGCTCCGCCACCCCGTGCACCCGCTCCTCCGGGCGGGCCCGGCGCGCGACCCGGACCACCTCGCACTCGAAGGGCTCCAGGCGCGCGGCCAGCGCCCGGCCGATCGAGCCGTACCCGAGGATGAGCACCGTCCGGTCGGCGAGGGACTGGTGGAACTCCGTGCTCCAACGCCCCTGGTCCTGGAGCCTGGTGAAGTGCGGGACGCCCCGCAGCGAGGCGAGGATCAGCGTCACGGCCAGCTCGGCGGTGCTGGCGTCGTGCAGCCCGCGCGCGTTGCACGCCACCACCCCGGCCGGCACGTGCGGCAGGACGTCGTCCATCCCGGCCGTGAGCGTCTGGACCGCCTTCAGCGACGGCAGCCGCGCGATCACCGGCAGCGCGACGGCGTGCCGCAGGTAGGGCAGGCAGAAGAACTCCACCTCCCGCAGCGCCTCGTCCGACGGCACCGGCCCGTCCCCGTCCCACACCAGGGCGTCAAGACCGGCGGGCAGGCCGCCGATCGCTTCGGGGGCGTACGGGAGGAGGTAGCGAGCGCTCATGCCCCCGACCTTAGCCCCGCCCCCGCCGCTCCCCCCGCAGCACCTCCGTCACCTCTGCCGGCCGGGCCCGCCCGACCGTTTATCGGCTGTGTAGTGCGGGCCGCCATGCTCCTGTCCGGCAGCACGATCCGAGGGGGCACCTTGTACTACCACTGCGACCGTTGCGGGTACATCCACCACCACACCGGTGCCCAGGACCAGCACGGCCTGCCGTGCCGCGCCTGCGGGTCGGGCCGCCTGCTCCGGGGGCGCCCGGACCGCGGCTACCTCCTGACGGACACCTTCCACGCCGAGCCGCACAACCTCCCCGCCACCGGCTACCGGCCGGTCCCCACCGGGCAGATGGACACGCCGGGCGACTTCAACTACTTCTCCGGCGTCGCGGGGCAGCCCTTCCTCGAGTTCGTCCGCCGGCGCACCTGCTACGTCGGCCGGTTCACCAACCTCCTGGTGCCGCAGGCGGACCGGTTCGGCTGGCTGTCTCCGTACACCGGCAACAAGCACAACCGCTCGCACTTCACCCAGTTGGTGCTCGCGCACGTCGCCCGCGCCAAGTTCGCCGACAACCGGGGCCGGCTGCCCCGGCTGATCGAGCCGTTCGTCGGGTCGGGGCAGATCTTCCTCAACTCCTCCTGCTGGGGCCCGGCGATCAACGACGGCATCCCGCTGTTCCGGTCCGTCCTGGCGGGCGACCTCAACCACTACGTGGTCGTCGCGTACCGGCTCATGCAGCAGCACGGCCACTCCTTCGTCACGGGCTACGTCAAGCAGGCGGCGAGCTGGGACCACCTCGCCCAGGCCCAGATCTACCCCCAGCTGATCGCCGACCTCCGCGAGGGCAGGGAACTGCTCACCGACCCCGACGCGAACCCCGCGCACGTGCTGAAGACCGTCTTCAAGTACATCTGGCTGGTCAACCGCTGCGTGCGCGGCACCAAGCTCACCGACACCGGCGGCCTGGTCGGCACGCCCAAGGGCCTCTCCGAGGATCAGCTCGACGAGCTGCGCGAGCGGGAGCGGACCCGGCTCGGTGCGGTGGTCGCCCAGGTGCTGGCCGTCGACTTCTCGGTCGAGTGGCAGGACTTCCGGCTGACCTGCGCGGAGGCCGAGCCGACCGACGTCGTCGTGCTGGACTGCCCGTTCCCGGCGTTCACCACCCTGGTGCCCCCGCTCGGCCACCCCTCGCCGGAGACCTTCCACACCCAGGCCGCGCACACCTACGGGGTCGGGGACGACGGCGCCGCGCTCCAGCAGGCCATCCTGAAGGCCGCGGCGGACCTGGTGGCCAACGGCACGACCGTCGTCCTCTGCAACTTCGCGAACCCGGGCCTGGTCCGGGCCTACTCCGAACTGGTGCAGAACGGCGTGGCCACCGAGGACCTCAAGTACTTCACCTACACGTACCGTTCGCCCAGCACGACCAGCGAGGCGTACCAGCTGACCATCCTCCCCGGCCTCGGGAACGCCAACGTCACCCGCGTCCCCGCCACCCTGCTGCCCGCCTGGCTGGCCTGCGGCGGCGACGACCTGGCGCAGCAGGAGTTCTTCGCCCCGCGGCAGCGCGCCCTCACCGCCGCGGACCTGGCCTACCAGGACGCGCACGACGCGTCCGAGGAGGAACGCCAGAACGGGGGCTCTGACTACGAGATGAGCCTGGAGGACTAGGTTCTGTCCGGCCGAGCCGTTCCCCGAACCTGCGTGCCGACCGGCCCGAGGCCCGGCGTCGAACACCCCGGCGCCGGGCCTCGCGGCAGCTCCGGCCCTTCCCTGAGCGCCCGTCAACTCGCGACTGTTTACCACCCCTTGACGCACCCGCCACTCTGCTGGCTTCATTGGGACGAGTGGGAGCGCTCCCACTCCCGTGCATCCCCCCTGCACCCCTCCCCCACACAGGAAGGCCCCCACCCGTGCCTCCGATCCCCTCCGGCCGCGGGCTGTCCCGGCGCGCGGCCGCCGTACTGACCGGCCTGGCGCTGGCCGCCGGCGGCGTCACCGCGCTCTCCCCGGCCACCGCCGGCGCCGCCACCGCCACCCCCGGCTCGGCCACCGCCGGCGCCGCCACCGCCACCCCCGGCTCGGCCGCCGTCGGTGCGCCCGCCGACTTCCCCGTCCGGGTCAACCAGCTCGGCTACCTCCCGGACGGCCCCAAGCGGGCCACCGTGGTCAGCTCGGCGACCGCCCCGCTCGCCTGGCAGCTGCGCGACTCCGCCGGCGCGCAGGTCGCGTCCGGCACCACCACCGTGCACGGCGCCGACCAGGCGTCCGGCCAGTCCACCCACCTGGTGGACTTCGGCGCGTACACCGGCACCGGCAGCGGCTTCACGCTGGTCGTCGGCGGCCTGGCCAGCCACCCGTTCGACATCTCGGCCGCGCTGTACGACGGCCTGCGCGCCGACAGCCTGAACTTCTTCTACCAGCAGCGCAGCGGCATCGCGATCGACGCGAACCTGGCCAGCGGCAGCGCGTACGCCCGCCCCGCCGGGCACCTGGGGGTGGCGCCGAACAAGGGCGACACCAGCGTGCCGTGCCAGGCCGGGGTGTGCGACTACCGGCTGGACGTGCGCGGCGGCTGGTACGACGCCGGCGACCAGGGCAAGTACGTGGTCAACGGCGGCATCGCCACCTGGGAGCTGGTCAACTCCTTCGAGCGGGCCCGCCGTTCGGGCGGGGACGCGGCGCTCGGCGACTCCACGCTGCGGGTGCCCGAGCGCGGCAACGGCGTGCCGGACGTGCTGGACGAGGCCCGCTGGGAGCTGGACTTCCTGCTGCGGATGCAGGTCCCGGACGGCAAGCCGATGGCCGGAATGGCCTTCCACAAGATCCACGACGCGCAGTGGACCGCCCTGCCGACCCGCCCCGAACTCGACGACCAGCAGCGCGAGCTGCACAAGCCGTCGACCGCCGCCACGCTCAACCTGGCCGCCACCGCCGCCCAGTGCGCCCGGGTCTACGCGCCGTACGACGCCGCCTTCGCCGCCCGCTGCCTGGACGCGGCCCGCCGCGCCTGGACGGCCGCCAAGGCCAACCCGAACGTGCTCGCCCCGGCCACCGACAGCACCGGCGGCGGCGCCTACGAGGACGCCGACGTCTCCGACGAGTTCTACTGGGCGGCCGCCGAACTCCTCGCCACCACCGGCGAGTCCCAGTACCGGGACGCCGTCACCTCCTCCCCGCTGCACACCAAGCCGGTGGACGCCTTCTGGTGGGGCGGGACCGCGACGCTCGGCCGGATCACCCTGGCCACCGTGCCCGGTGTCGCCCTGCCCGCCGACGACGTGGCCCGGCTGCGCGGCCTGCTGACCGGTGCCGCCGACGGCTACCTGTCCACCATGGGCGGCCAGGGCTACGCGGTGCCGCTCGCCCCCGACGGCTACGTGTGGGGCTCCAACAGCTCGGTCGCCAACAACGCGATGGTGCTGGGCGTCGCCTACGACCTGACCGGCGCCGCCCGCTACCGCACCGGCGCGCTGGAGACGATGGACTACCTGCTGGGCCGCAACGCCCTGGACCGCTCCTACGTGAGCGGCTACGGCGAGCGCGCCTCGGAGAACGATCACCACCGCTTCTGGGCGCACCAGAACGACGCCTCGCTCCCGCACCCGCCGGCCGGCTCCTTCGCGGGCGGCCCCAACTCCGGCCTCCAGGACCCGGTCGCCGAGGCCCAGCTCGCGGGCTGCGCCCCGGCCGCCTGCTACGTGGACGACATCGGCTCGTACTCGACCAACGAGGTGGCGATCAACTGGAACGCCTCGCTGGCCTGGCTGGCGGCGTTCGCCTCCGAACGGCACGCGGCCCCGGCGACGCCCGCCGTGCAGGTGGCCCCGGCGGCGGTGACCGTCCCCGAGGGCGGCTCCGCGACGGTCGCGGTCAAGCTCTCGGCCGCGCCCGCCCAGGACGTGACGGTGACGGCCACCCGCACCTCGGGCGACACCGACCTGTCCGCGACCACCGCTTCGCTGCTCTTCACCCCCGCCAACTGGGCCACCGCGCAGCAGGTTTCGCTGTCCGCGGCGCAGGACGCGGACACGGCGGCGGGCAGCGCGCTCTTCACGGTCGGCGGCCCGGGCGTCCAGTCGGCGACCTTCACGGCCACCGAGGCCGACGACGACACCGCGCCGCCCGCGGCGTCCTGCGCGGTGGCGTACAAGGTGGACAGCTCCTGGGGCAACGGGTTCACCGCGACGGTGACGGTGAAGAACACCGGCGCCTCGGCCGTCTCCGGCTGGACGCTCGGCTGGAGCTTCGGCGGTGACCAGCGGATCAGCAACGCGTGGAACGCGACGGTCTCCCAGAGCGGCAGCACCGTGACCGCCCGGGACGCTGGGTGGAACGGCGCCCTGGCCCCCGGCGCGAGCGCGAGCTTCGGCTTCCAGGCCACGTACTCCGGCACCAACGCGACCCCGGCCCGGTTCACCGTGAACGGCGCCGACTGCGCCTGAGCACCGGCCCGGCCGCCGACCCGCGCGGGTCGGCGGCCGGGCCGTCACGCCGTCAGCCCAGCTTCCACTGCTGGTTGCTGCCGCCGCTGCAGCTCCACAGCTGGACGGGCGTGCCGTCGGCGGTGCCCAGCCCGGCCACGTCCAGGCAGAGCCCCGACTGCACGCCGGTGACCGTGCCGTTGGAGTTGACCTGCCACTGCTGGTTGGGCTGGCCGTTGCAGGACCAGACGATCGCCCTGGTGCCGTTGGCGGTGCCCTTGGCCTCGGCGTCCAGGCACAGCGTGGTGCCGCCGACGGTCACGGTCAGCTGGTTCGACGCGGTGCGGGTCCAGGTCTGGTTCGCGGCGCCGTTGCAGGCGGCGATCTGCTGCTGGGTGCCCGCCGCGGTGCCCGGGTCGGCCAGGCACTTGCCCGCGCCGACCGCGCGCAGCGGGCCGGTGCCGCCGCCGGAGGGGGCGGTGTCCAGGCCCATGAAGTGGATCGCGTTGGCGGCCATCCCGGCGCCCTGGACCGGCAGTTGGTGTCCGGCGCCGGAGATGCCGTACGCCTCGACCTGGGTGGTGCCGGAGCCGTTGTTGTAGCGGGTCCTGGTCCAGCCGGAGGCGGGGGTGTCGGTGGCCGAGGGCGTCTGGCTCACGCCGAGGACGTCGGTCCACTGCTTGATCTCTTCGCCGAGGTTGTTGTAGTTGAGGATGGTGTCGGCGGTGCCGTGCCACAGCTGCACCCGCGGGCGCGGGCCGCTGTAGCCGGGGTAGGCGCCCCGCGCCAGGTTGCCCCACTGCTGCGGGGTCATCGAGACCTGGCCCTGGGCGCAGGCCGAGTTCCAGCCGCGCACCGAGCCGGTGTAGAAGCAGTGCTGGGGCACGCCCATGAACGCCGCGCCGGCCTTGAAGACGTCCGGGTAGTCGGCGAGCATCACGTTGGTCATCATGCCGCCGGAGGACTCCCCGGTGACGTACACGGCGTTGGCGTTGCCGCCGTAGCGCTGCTCGGTGTAGGTGATCATCGACATCAGGCCGACCGGGTCGCTGCCGCCGCCCCGGGTCAGCGCCTGGTCGGAGGAGGCGTCCCAGCAGCTGCCGCCCGGGTTGGTCGACGGGTAGACGACCAGGAAGCCGTACTGGTCGGCGAGTTGGCCGAAGTCGGTGCTGGAGTACAGGTAGGGGCCGCTGCCCTGGCAGCCGTGCAGGGCGAGCAGGATCGGCGGATCGGGCTTGACCGAGGCCGGCACGTACAGGTCCATGAGCAGGCCGGTCGGGTTGGTGCCGAAGTTGGTGATCCGGGTCAGTGAGGCCGCGGAGGCGCGGGGCGCCGTCTGCAGGTTGAGGCCGAGGGCGAGGGCGAGCACGGCGAGGACGCCGACCAGCCTGGACGCGAACGAGTGGATTCGGGGCATGGTGCCTCTCCGTCGGGAGTGCCAACGGCGTGAAGAGGGTCCGGCGCCACCACGGATGAGCGACCGATGGTACCCGCCTCACGCCCCCGCTGTCGCCGACTGCCTTGTCGGCGGCAGGAGTTGACCGAGGCGCCGCGCCCCTTCCACCTGGGGTTCCACTGGGCGGCGGCGCCCGCCGCCCGTCGTGAAAGTTGCAGGTCGCGAGGGGCCGGGCCCGCCGTGGGGGCCGGACCGTCGGCTCGGATCGGCCGCTGCGCGGAGTATTGACAACCCGGGGCGCCTGGTACACATTTCACCGGGGCAACCATGGAGAAGCGTTCTTTCTCGCAACAATGATTGTTAGCGCTAACAGCATGATCGAGGACCCGGCGCCCACCTCCCCCCTCGATCGCTTCTCCCGCCCCGCGCGCCCTGCCGGTCAGGAACGACCCGGCGGGGCACGCGCCCGCACGACCGTCGGCGCGAGGCACCAGGTCTCCCCGGCGCGCACTCTCCTCCCCCACCCAAGGAGAACGATCCGTCATGCCACGGCCCAACGGAAAGACCCGTCTCCGCACCTTCCTGACCCCGGCCGCCTGCACGGCGGTCGGCCTGGTCGCGGTCCTCACCGCCGGCCCCACCGCCCAGGCGGCCGGGGCGACCACGCTCGGCGCCGCGGCGGCCGGCAGCAACCGCTACTTCGGCACCGCGGTCGCCTCGGGCCGCCTCGGCGACTCGACGTACAGCACCATCCTCGACCGGGAATTCAACATGATCACCCCGGAGAACGAGATGAAGTGGGACACGGTCGAACCGTCCCGGGGCTCGTTCAACTTCGGCCCCGGCGACTCGATCGTCAACCACGCCAACGCGCACGGCCAGCGGATGCGCGGCCACACCCTGGTCTGGCACAACCAGCTGCCCGGCTGGGTCAGCTCGATCGGCGACGCCAACACGCTGCGCAGCGTGATGAACAACCACATCACCCAGGAGATGTCCCACTACAAGGGCAAGATCTACGCCTGGGACGTGGTCAACGAGGCCTTCGCCGACAACGGCACCGGCCAGCACCGCAGTTCGGTGTTCCAGAACGTGCTGGGCAACGGCTTCATCGAGGAGGCGTTCCGCACCGCGCGCGGCGTCGACCCCGCGGCCAAGCTCTGCTACAACGACTACAGCATCGAGGACTGGTCCTCCGCCAAGACGCAGGGCGTCTACAACATGGTGAAGGACTTCAAGGCCCGCGGCGTGCCGATCGACTGCGTCGGCTTCCAGAGCCACTTCGGCAGCGGCGGCGCGCCCGCGAGCTTCCGCACCACGCTGTCGAACTTCGCCGCGCTCGGCGTCGACGTCCAGCTCACCGAGCTCGACATCGCCCAGGCCTCCTCCGGCGCGTACGCCAACGCCGTCCAGGCCTGCCTCGACACCGCCCGCTGCACCGGCGTCACGGTCTGGGGCATCCGCGACAGCGACTCCTGGCGCACCGGCGAGAACGCGCTGCTGTTCGACAACAACGGCAACAAGAAGGCCGCCTACACCTCGGTGCTCAACGCCCTGAACGGCAGCAACGGCGGCGGTGGCACCCCGACCGGGGGCATCGTCTCCGGCAACGTGTACGCGCTCACCGACGTGGCGGCCGGGCGCGTCCTGGACGAGCCCTCCGGGCAGAACGGCAACGGCACCCAGCTCCAGGTCTGGGACGCCAACGGCACCGCCGCCAACCAGCACTGGCGGGCCACCCAGAACGGCGACGGCAGCTACACCCTGACCAACACCGCCAGCGGCCGGGTGCTGGACGAGCCCGGCAGCCAGACCGCCAACGGGACGCGGATGCAGGTCTGGGACGCCAACGGCGGCGCCAACCAGCACTGGCGGGCCACCCAGAACGGCGACGGCTCCTACACCCTGGTCAACGTCGCCAGCGGCAGGGCGCTGGAGATCCCCGGCGGCCAGACCGGCAACGGCGCGCCCGTCCAGATCTGGGACTCCAACGGCGGCGCCAACCAGCACTGGGCCTTCCAGTGAGCCCGGCCGCCCGGTCGATCCGCTGAACCGCTGAACCGCTGAACCGCACCACCGTGCCGGCCCGCTGAGCCGGCCCACCGAGCCGAGCCGCGCCCGCCTCCGGTCCACGGACCGGGCGCGGCTCCTTCCGGCGGCCCGACCGCGAGTCCGAGCGCACAGGACTGTGAGCGCTCACATCCGGGCCGCGCCCCCACCCCTCCCCCACCCCGAGGAGATTTCCGTGCACAGCCGAAATCCGAGCCGCAGGCAGCTGTCCGTGCTGCTCACCGCGATGGTCGCGACCGTGGCGGCGCTGGCGGCGATGCTCGTCGCCGGCCCCGCCGCCCGGGCGGCCACCACCGGCGCCCTGAAGAGCACTTCCTCCGGCCGCTGCCTCGACGTGTCGGGCGGCAGCCAGACCGACGGCGCGCTGCTGCAGATCTACGACTGCTGGAACGGCACCAACCAGCAGTGGACGCTGACCTCCGCCAACGAGCTGACCGTCTACGGCAACAAGTGCCTGGACGTCCCCAACCACGCGACCGCCGCCGGCACCCGGGTGCAGATCTGGGCCTGCAGCGGCGGCGCGAACCAGCAGTGGCGGTTGAACGCCGACGGCACGGTCGTCGGCGTCGAGTCCGGCCTGTGCCTGGACGTCACCGGCGGCGCCACCGCCAACGGCACCGCCGTGGAGCTGTGGACCTGCAACGGCCGCAGCAACCAGCAGTGGACCGGCCTGGGCACCAGCAGCCCGACCACGCCCCCGTCCACCGGCGGCACCACCTGCCCGCTCCCGTCGACCTACCGGTGGAGCTCCACCGGCGCCCTGGCGCAGCCCGCCAACGGCTGGGCCGCGCTGAAGGACTTCACCGACGTCGTCTACAACGGCAAGCACCTGGTCTACGGCTCGAACGTGAACGGCTCCTCGTACGGCTCGATGGCGTTCGCGCCGTTCACCAACTGGTCCGACATGGCCTCGGCCGCCCAGACCGGGATGGGCCAGGCCGCGGTGGCGCCGACGCTGTTCTACTTCGCGCCGAAGAACATCTGGGTGCTGGCCTACCAGTGGGGCGCGTGGCCGTTCATCTACCGCACCTCCAGCGACCCGACCAACCCCAACGGCTGGTCCGCGCCGCAGCCGCTGTTCACCGGCAGCATCCCGAACGCCGCCCCGATCGACCAGACCCTGATCGCCGACGACCAGAACATGTACCTGTTCTTCGCCGGTGACAACGGGAGCATCTACCGGGCGAGCATGCCGATCGGCAACTTCCCGGGCAACTTCGGCTCCTCCTACACCACGGTGATGAGCGACACGGTCAAGAACCTGTTCGAGGCCCCGCAGGTCTACAAGGTCAAGGGCCAGAACCAGTACCTGATGATCGTCGAGGCCCGCGGCGCCAGCGAGCAGCGCTACTTCCGCTCCTTCACCGCCACCAGCCTGAACGGTTCCTGGACCCCGCAGGCCGCCACCGAGGCCAACCCGTTCGCGGGCAAGGCCAACAGCGGCGCCGGCTGGACCAACGACATCAGCCACGGCGACCTGGTCCGCAACAACCCCGACCAGACCATGACCATCGACCCCTGCAACCTCCAGCTCCTCTACCAGGGCAAGTCCCCGACCGCTACCGGCCCCTACGACCAACTCCCCTGGCGCCCGGGCGTGCTGACGCTCCAGCACTGACCCGGCCCGAGCCGCGGTGGGCGCCTCCTGACGGGCGCCCACCGCACGTGAAGGGGCCCCGGCCGTTGGACGGCCGGGGCCCCTTCGCGTGCGGTGGCGGGATCAGTCGCGCGGGCTGAGGTGCAGGATGATGTACTCGTACGCCTGGGAGTTGGGCGCCGGGTTGACGTACGGGTCGCTCTCGTTCGGCCAGCCGGTGAAGTCGGTGTCGTTGTACTCGTACCAGGCCGCGCCGTAGAACACCGGGACGGCGGGGACGTCGTCCGACATGATCTGCTGGAGGGTGTTCAGCGCGGTCTTCTCGGCCGCGGCGTCGCCCGCGTTCTGGAACGCCTTGACGGCGTCGCGGACCTTCGGGGAGTCGTACTTGCTGAAGTCACCGGCCGCGACCTGGCCGGCCTCGGCGCCCATGCCCGGGTCGAGGACGTACTGCAGGCGCTGGAACGGGGTGCCGCCCTGGCCCCAGTGGATGGCGGCCTCGTAGTTGCCGGTGGTGATGGCGGTGTTCCAGCTGTTGAAGTCGAAGGCGCCGTTGGTGCTGACGTCGAAGCCGAGCGCGTTCAGGTCCTTGGCCATCGCCTGCGCGGTGCACCAGTAGTCGGAGAACGAGTTCGGGTCGATGACGGTGAACTTGATGGTCTTGCCGTCGCGGGTCCACTTGCCGCTGCCGTCCTTGGTCCAGCCCGCGGCGCCGAGCAGCGAGTCGACCTGGGCCGCGTCGGCGTCCGGCTTGAGGTCGTTCGCCAGCGCCGGGTTGACCATCGCCTGGTCGGCCGGCAGCAGCAGGCCGCCGGAGGAGGTGGCGGGGCGGGCGTAGTCGGTCTCGCACTGGCTCGCGTAGGCGCGGCGGTTGAGGCCGGCGCTGATCGCCTTGCGGACGGCGGGGTCGGCGAGCGCGGGGGAGGTGGTGCTCTTGTTGTTGAGCATCAGGGAGACCGTGTTGGCCGCCGGGAAGTACGGCGCCGTGGCCTGGAACAGGTGGTGGTGCTCCGGGTCCTTGCCGACGAAGGTGTTCTGGACGTTGGTGATGTTGTTGCCGGTGAGGTCGATCTCGCCGTTGTTGAGCGCCAGGGTGGCGGCGTCGTTGGTCGCGTAGGCGGGGAAGGAGACGTGCTGCACCTTCGGCTTCTCCCGGAAGGCCGGGTTGACCTTGAAGGTGACGTTCTGCGCGGTGAACCTGTCCACCAGGTACGGGCCGGTGCCGATCGCCTGGTCGGCCTTGACGACCGCGTTGCCGGGGCTGCTGATGGTGGACCAGATGTGCTCGGGCACGATCAGCTGGTTGCCGATGCCGATGAAGTTGGCCTTCTGCGGGCCGTCGAAGTCCAGCACCACGGTGGTGGCGTCCGGGGTGGTGATGCTGCTGGGCAGCGGCGCGCCGCCGGTGTTGGTGGCCGGGTTGGCCTTCAGCATCTCGAAGGTGAACTTGACGTCCGCGGAGGTGAAGGGCTTGCCGTCGCTGAAGTTGATGCCCGACTGGAGCGCCAGGGTGAGCGTCCGGTTGTCGTTCGACCACGCGAAGGACTTGGCGAGCCAGGGGATCGGCGGCTGGTCGGCCTTGAGGGTGTTGAACTGGAAGAGCGGCTCGAAGATCAGCGAGCGGGCGTTCTGGGCGGAGAGGAAGGAGTTGCCGTCGAAGGGGTTGTAGTTCTCGGTGAACGACGGCATCGGGGTCGACTCGACCACCAGGGTCCGGTCGGCGCCGGCGTCGGTGGACTTCGAACCGCCGGAGTCGGTGCAGGCGGTGGCGCCGAGGCCGACGGCGGCGACCAGGGCGAGGGCTCTGAGAGCGGTGGAACGGCGCATGGCTGGGAACTCCTGGAGTGGGTTTCTCGGGTGGGGGTGCGGTCGCTCAGGCGGGCGTGGTGCCGGGTGCCCGTTCGGGGTCGAGCAGCCAGCAGGCGGCGACCTGGTCGCCCGCGGCGGGCCGCACCGGCGGCGCGGTCTCGGCGCACACCGGCATCGCGAGCGGGCAGCGCGGGTGGAAGCGGCAGCCGCTCGGCGGGTCGATCAGGCTGGGCGGCGCGCCGCGCCCGCGCAGCACCACCGGTTCGCGGCGGTGCGGGTCGGGGGCGGCGCTCAGCAGCAGCCGGGTGTAGGGGTGCGCGGGGGCGTCGGTGACCTGGACGGCCGGGCCGGACTCGACGACCTGCCCGGCGTACATCACCACGACGGTGTCGGCGAGGTAGCGGGCCGAGGCGATGTCGTGGGTGACGTACAGGATGGCGAGCCGTTCGCGCTCGCGCAGTTCGTCGAGCAGGTTGAGCACGCCGAGGCGGATCGAGACGTCGAGCATGGAGACCGGCTCGTCGGCGAGCAGCACCCGGGGCCGCACGGCGAGGCCGCGGGCGATGGCGACCCGCTGGCGCTGGCCGCCGGACAGCTCGTGCGGGAACTTGTCGAGGTAGCGTTCGGCCGGGGTGAGGCTGACGCGTTCGAGCAACTGCGCGGCGCGGGCGTCGAGTTCGCTCCCGCGCAGGCCGTGGTGCAGCTTGAGCGGGCGCCGCAGGTGGTAGCGGATGCTGTGCACGGCGTTCAGCGAGGAGAACGGGTCCTGCAGCACCAGGTGCACCTGGCCGGCGTAGGCGCGCCGGGCCCGCGCGGAGCCGCCGACCGGTTCGCCGTCCAGCAGCAGTTCGCCCGCGGTCGGGGCGGTGAGCCGGGTCAGCAGCCGCGACAGGGTGGACTTCCCGGAGCCGGACTCACCGACCACGGCGGTGACCGTGCCCTCCGGCAGGGCCAGTGAGACGTCCTCGACGGCGCGCACGACCCGGCCGCGCCGCAGCCCCCCGTGGACCGGGAAGTGCTTGGTGAGGCCGCGGGCCTCCAGGGCGGGGGTGCCCGGGCGCTTCGGGCCGTGCACCACCCGGGCGGTGTCGGTGCTGGTCACAGGGTGCTCCCAAGGACTCGGGCGAGCGGCGCCGGGACGGGCTCGCCACCGGTGTGCAGCCAGCAGGCGGCCGAGCGGGCCACGGGCGCTCCGTCGGGTTCGGCGGGTTCGGCGGGTTCGGCGAGCCCGGGTTCGGTGAGCCGGGGGACGTCGTGCGCGCAGCGCTCCAGCGCGAACGGGCAGCGCGGATGGAAGGCGCAGCCGGCGGGCAGCGCGGTGAGCGCGGGCGGGGCTCCGGGGATGCCCTCCATCCGCACCCGTTCGCCGTGCAGCGCCGGGAAGGAGTTCAGCAGCCCCAGCGTGTACGGGTGCCGCGGGCTGTGGAACAGCCGCTGGGCGTCGGCGAGTTCGACGATCCGCCCGGCGTACATGATGGCGATGGTGTCGGCCAGTTCGATCAGCAGCGACAGGTCGTGGGTGATGAACACGATCGCGAAGCCGAGGCGGTCCTTGAGCTGCATCAGCTCGTCGAGGATCTCCCGCTGCGTCACCACGTCCAGGGCGGTGGTCGGTTCGTCCATGATGACGACCCGGGGCTCCAGGGCCAGCGCCATGGCGATCATCACGCGCTGGCGCATGCCGCCGGACAGTTCGTGCGGGTAGCTGCGCAGCCGCTCCTCGCCGATGCCGACCAGGCGCAGCAGTTCGACGGCGCGTTCCCGCCGTTCGGCGGCGCCGAGTTGGGAGCGGTGGGCGCGGAGCGCGTCGGTGAGCTGGGCGTCGATCCGGGCGACCGGGTTCAGCGCGTGCATCGCGCTCTGGAACACCACCGAGATCTGGTCCCAGCGGACCTTGCGCAGCGTGGCGGCGTCCGCCTCCAGCAGGTCGAGGACGCCGTCCGGGCCGTGGAAGCGCACCTCGCCGCCGGTGATCACGCCGGGGGCGCGCAGCAGCCTGGTGACGGCGTACGCCAGGGTGGACTTCCCGGAGCCGGACTCGCCGGCCAGGCCGAGGACCTCGCCGCGGTGCAGGGTCAGGGTGGCGTCGGTGACGGCGCGCACGCCGCCCCGGCCGACGCCGTAGTCGACGCACAGGTCGCGGACTTCGAGGACGGGTTCGCCGGTCACGGCTGCGCCTCCTTCAGCGGGGCGGGGTTCGGCGGAGCGGCTTGCGGCGCGGCGGACTTCAGCACGGGGGTGAGGCCGAGGCGGAAGACCACCCCGCGGGCCCGGCCGGTGCGGGCCGAGGTGAGCCGGGGGTTGATCACCTCGTCGATCCCGAAGTTGACCAGGGCCAGGGCGATGCCGACCAGCGCGACGGCCAGTGCGGGCGGCAGGTACCACCACCAGTAGCCGTTGACGGCGGCGCCGGATGCCTGGGCCTCGTTGAGCACGGTGCCCCAGGTCACCGAGGCGGGGCTGATCACGCCCAGCCAGGCCAGCGCGGTGTAGGTGCCGATGCCGTAGATGACGGTGAAGATGAACGCCGAGGCCAGGATCGGCAGCAGGTTCGGCACCACCTCGAACAGGATGATCCGCCAGGTGCGTTCGCCGATCACCCGGGCCGACTCGACGTAGTCGGCGGCGCGCAGCGCCAGGGTCTGCGCCCGCAGCACGCGGGCGCCCCAGGCCCAGGCGGTGAGGGCGATCACCGAGCCGATCAGCAGCGGGTCGCTGGTCTCCGAGGGCGGTAGCGGCTTCATGATCACCATCAGGATCAGCAGGCCGGGCAGCGCCAGGAAGATGTTGGCCAGGGCGGAGAGCAGGTCGTCCACCAGGCCGCCGACGAACCCGGCGGTGACGCCGACCACGACGGACAGCACGCAGGCGAACAGCCCGGCGAGGAAGGAGATCAGCAGGGTGTCGCGGCCGCCGGTCAGCAGCCGCGAGAACAGGTCGTGCTGCTGCTGGTCGGTGCCGAGCCAGAACCGGCCCGAGGGGGCGAGCGGCAGGCCGCTGGTGCGGTCGGCCTGCCAGTCGGCGGAGTGCGGCGCGATCAGCGGTCCGACCACGGCCAGCAGCAGGAGCAGCAGCAGCAGGACCGAGCCGGCGAGCACTTTCGGGGAGCGGAGCACGCGCATCGCTCAGGCCTCCTTGCGGGCACGGGGGTCGAGGGCGACGTAGGCGAGGTCCGCGACCAGGTTCACGGCCAGCACGGTGAGGACGACGACCAGCAGGATCCCCTGGAGCAGCGGGTAGTCGCCGGTGAGGATGGCCTGGTAGATCTGCCAGCCGACGCCGGGGTAGGTGAAGACGATCTCGGTGACCAGTGAGCCGGTCACCACCAGGCTGATCGACAGGGCGAAGTTGGAGATGGTCGGCAGGATCGCGTTGCGCGCCGCCACCGCGGCCACCCGCCACTGCGGGAGCCCCTTCGCGGCGGCGACCAGGACGTAGTCCTCGTCCATCGTGGTGATCATCATGTTGCGCATGCCGATCATCCAGCCGGCCAGCGAGGCCAGCACCACGGTCAGCGCGGGCAGCGTGCCGTGCTCGATCACGCTGGTGACGAACGGGCCGTTCCAGCCCGGCGTCAGGTGGGCGTGCCGGCCGATGTCGTAGCCGTTCTGGTAGGGGAAGAAGCCGCCGAAGTAGCCGAGCGTCATCATCACCAGGAAGGCCAGGATGAAGTACGGCACCGACTGGAAGAAGGTCACGGCGGGCAGCAGGCCGTCCAGCAGCCCGTTGCGCTTCCAGCCGACGACGATCCCGGCCAGCGTGCCGACCACGAAGGCCAGCGCGGTCGCCGTGCCGACCAGGCCCAGCGTCCACGGCAGGGTGCTGCCCAGGATCGAGGACACCGGCGCGGACTGCGAGGTGGACAGGCCCAGGTCCCCGTGGAGCAGGCCGGACAGGTAGGTCAGGTACTGGCTCAGCAGGCTGTGGTCGGAGCCGGTGCCGTACTGCGCCTCCAGCGCCCGGATCGCGTCCGGGTCGAGGTTGGCGCCGCGCAGCTTGGCGAGCGCGTTCTGCAGGGCGCTGCCGGGCAGCAGCCTGGCCAGGAAGAAGTTCAGGGTCACCGCGGCGAAGCCGGCCAGCAGGTAGAAGCCGAGGCGGCGCAGTAGCGTCCGCATGCCGATGCTCCCTTCGGGGTCCTCGGGCGCCACTGGCGCGTGGGTGGTCGGTGCGGCCGGACGGCCGCGGGACGGGCGGGGCGGGGCACGGTCAGGACAGCGAGCGCGGGACGGCGCCGGTGCGGCAGGCCCGGCCGTACCAGTGCGCGCTGTTCTTCGGGGTGCGCCGCTGGGTGGGGAAGTCGACGTGCACCATGCCGAAGCGCTTCGCGTAGCCGTACGCCCACTCGAAGTTGTCCAGCAGCGACCACAGGAAGTAGCCCGCCACCGGTACGCCCGCCTCGATCGCCCGGTGCACCGCGGTCAGGTGCTGGTGGACGAAGGCGATCCGGTCCCGGTCGTTCACCTCGCCCTCGGGGGTGACGTAGTCCTCGCAGGCCATGCCGTTCTCGGTGATGATCACGGGCAGGCCGGGGCGCTCCAGGTGGATCCGGTCGAGGAGGTCGCGCAGGCCGGTCGGGTCGATGCTCCAGTTCATCGCGGTCAGCTCGCCGGGCGGCTGGTGGAAGGCCACGTGCTCCGAACCGGGCCACGGCGAGTGCTCGCTGCTGCCGTGGCAGTTGTCGCGGGAGGCGCCGCTGCCGGAGACCACCGCCGGGGAGTAGTAGTTCAGGCCGAGTTGGTCGATCGGCGCGCCGATCGCCGCCAGGTCGCCGGGGCGCACCAGCTGCTCCCAGTCGACCAGGTGCGCGGTGTCCTGGTACAGGTCCGTGTCGTAGCGGCCGCGCAGCACCGGGCTCAGGAAGATCCGGTTGCCGACGGCGTCGATCCGGCGGACGGCCTCCTGGTCCTCGGGGCTGTCGGTGAGCGGCCGCACCTGGTGCAGGTTGAGCGAGACCGAGAGCTGGGCGGTGCCCGGCAGGGCGGCGCGCAGTGCGGCCGCGCCCCGGCCGTGCGCCAGGTTGAGGTGGTGGGCGGCGCGCAGCGCGGTGCCGGGGTCGGTGCGGCCGGGGGCGTGCACGCCGGAGCCGTAGCCGAGGAAGGCCGAGCACCAGGGCTCGTTCAGCGTGGTCCAGTGCCGCACCCGGTCGCCGAGGGCCCCGGCCACCAGGGACGCGTACTCGCCGAAGCGCTCCGCGGTCTCCCGGACCGCCCAGCCGCCGGCTTCTTCCAGGTGCTGCGGCAGGTCCCAGTGGTACAGCGTGGCCAGCGGGGTGATGCCGGCCGCCAGCAGTTCGTCCACCAGGGCGCGGTAGAAGTCGAGCCCGCGTTCGACGGCCGGTCCCCGGCCGGTCGGCTGCACCCGGGGCCAGGCCACCGAGAAGCGGTACGCGCTCAGCCCGAGGTCCTTCATCAGCGCGACGTCCTCGCGCCAGCGGTGGTAGTGGTCGACCGCCAGGTCGCCGGTGTCGCCGCGGTTGACCTTGCCGGGCGTGTGGCTGAAGGTGTCCCAGATGGACGGGGTCCGGCCGTCCTCGGCGACCGCGCCCTCGATCTGGTAGGCGGAGGTGGCGGTGCCCCAGAGGAAGTCCGGCGGGAAGCGGAGGAAGTCGTCGGTACGGGCTTCGGCGGCCTTGCGGTCCTGGACCTCGGTCATTGTGGGAGCGCTCCCATGCATTCGGAACGGCTGCCGCCACGGCGTCTGAACGATGCGCCGGGCAGGCAGGAAAGAAGTGAGAAGCTCACCAGAAGCCGGAAGCGCTTCCAGTAGCGGTGCCGGAAGTTTCTGGCTTGTCAGGTGGAGGTGTCAAGAGTTTCGACGGCCGATACCGGAATGAAACTGGAAGCGCTTCCAGTCTGTGACCGGAGCGGCCCGCCGGACGACGCGCGCAGCCCGGCCCCCGCCCGCACGTGCGGGCGGGGGCCGGGCTGCGCCGCAGGGGCGGATCAGTCCCCCGTCGGCAGGTCCGGGGCGGACTCGCGCACGGTCAGGCGGGTCGGCAGGATCAGCGGGCCGGGGTCGTTCCCCTCGATGGCGTCCACCAGCATCCGGGCCATCTCGCGCCCCAGCGCCCGCACCGGCTGGTGCACGGTGGTGAGCGGCGGGGCGGTGTGCCGGGCGCTGGCCAGGTCGTTGAAACCGATCACCGCGACGTCCTCGGGCACCCGCAGCCCGCGCGTGCGCAGCGTGCGCAGCGCGCCGATGGCCATCGCGTCGGAGGCGGTGAACAGCGCGTCCGGCGCGGGGTGGGCCGCGAGCAGCCGCTCCATCGCCGCGGCGCCGCCGTCCTCGGTGAAGTCGCCGGCCTCGACGCCCAGCAGCGGCACCCCGGCCAGGGTCAGGCCCTCGGTGAAGCCCCGCTCGCGGGCGGCGGCGACCTGGGTGTCCAGCTGGCCGGTGATCATGACGGGCCGTCGGCGGCCGGTCCGGACGAAGTGCTCGGCCGCCAGTCGGGCGCCGCCCCGGTTGTCGGCGTCCACGTACCAGCGCGGCTCGCCGGTGAGCGGCAGGCCGCCGAACACCACCGGGAGGTCGGTCTGTTCGGCGAGCCGGCCGAGCGGGTCGTCGCCGCGCAGCGCCATCAGCATCACGCCGTCGGCGCGGCGCGAGCGCAGCAGCCGCTCCAGCCGGTCGCGCCCGCGCGGGGTGTTGGCCAGCAGCAGGACCAGCTCCAGGTCGGTCTGCTCCAGCGCGGCGCTCACGCCGACGATCACCTCGGCGAAGAAGGGGTCCGCGAACAGGCCCGGTTCGTCGCTGGAGACCGCCAGCACCACCGCGCCGACCCGGCGGGTGGCCAGGGCCTGCGCGGTCGGGTTGGGGACGAAGCCGAGTTCGCGCACCGCGCGTTCGACCGCCTCCCGCTTGGCCCGGCTGACGTGCGGGGCGTTGTTGATCACCCGGGAGGCCGCCGTGCGCGAGACGCCGGCGCGCTGGGCCACCTCGTCGAGAGTGGGCATGCGCTTGGGGGACGACTCCATGGAAACGGCTGCTCCTCGGGCTGCGGCGTCGGACAGGGGTCATGATTCCACGGCACCCGGCGGCCACGGAGCCTGCGGAGAGCGGCCTCTGCCCCGGCTCGGCCGTGGAAACTGGTAGCGCTTCCAGCGTACCCCGGCCAAGGTGGAGCGACAGTGGCCGAACCAGGCGGGTCCAGGAAGCCCCTGGTGCAGAAAGTATTGACACGACTACCCCACGGGCTCAATCATCCCCATCACGCGATTCGATTCGCACGAAACTGGAAGCGCTTCCACTTCTCCGCCCCCACCCCCGGAGGAAGAACCGTGCGCAAGCCCACCCGAGCGGCAGCCGCCCTGCTGGCCGGCCTGCTCGCCACCGGCCTCGCCCTGACCGACGCCGGTCCGGCCTACGCGGCCGACCCCACCACCATGACCAGCGGTTTCTACGTGGACCCGGACAACTCCGCGCTGCGCTGGGCCGACGCCAACCCCGGCGACGGCCGCGCCGCCGCGATCCGCGCCAACATCGCCAACACCCCCGCGGCCCGCTGGTTCGGCAACTGGAGCGGCGACATCGGCACGGCCACCGGCGCCTACGTCGGCCGCGCCGCCGCCTACCGCAAGCTGCCCGTCCTGGTCGCCTACAACATCCCCAACCGGGACGTCTGCGGCGGCCAGTCCGGCGGCGGCGCGGGCAGCCGCGCCGCCTACGACACCTGGATCGCCGCCTTCGCCAGCGGCATCGGCAACCGCCCGGCGGTCGTCATCCTCGAACCCGACGCGCTCGGCGACCAGAGCTGCCTGACGCCCGCCCAGGTCTCCGACCGCAACGCCATGCTGAAGAACGCCATCGCGCAGTTCAACGCCAAGGCCCCCAACACCTGGGTCTACCTCGACGCCGGCAACCCCGGCTGGATCAGCGCCCCCACCATGGCGCAGCACCTCGCCGCCGCCGGGGTCAGCGGGGCCCACGGCTTCTCGCTGAACGTCTCCAACTACTTCACCACCGGCCAGAACACCACCTACGGCAACGCCGTCAACGGCGCGCTCGCCGGGTACGGCTACACCAAGCCGTACGTGATCGACACCAGCCGCAACGGCAACGGCTCCAACGGCCAGTGGTGCAACCCGGCCGGGCGCCGGACCGGCACGGCCACCCGGACCGGCGGCGGCGCCGAGATGCTGCTGTGGATCAAGGAGCCGGGCGAGTCCGACGGCAACTGCGGCGTCGGAGCGGGCTCCTCGGCGGGGCAGTTCCTGCCGGAGGTCGCCTACAAGATGATCTACGGCTACTGACGCCGCGTCACCGCGCCGGACGCCCACCGCACCACCGGGCGGGCCCGGGGAGCCGCTCCCCCGGGCCCGCCACCACCGACACCCACCCATCGAAGGAACACCGTGCGCATTCCCCTGCACCGCGCCGCCCTCCCGGTGAGCGCCCTCGCGCTGCTGATCGGCGGCGCCGTCCCGGCCGCCGCCGCCGAGCCCCACGCCGCCCCGGCGTCCCACACGCTCGCCCCGAACACCGTGTTCTACGTGGACCCCGACAGCGACGCGACCCGCCAGGCGCTCACCGACCTGAAGCACCACGACCTCGCCGGCGCCAGGGACATGGCGAAGCTGGCCAGTTGGCCCGAGGCCGCGTGGTTCACCGGCGGCACCCCGGCCGAGGTCGAGTCCCAGGTCCGCGACCTGGTGCGGCGCGCCGGGCGCGCCAAGGCGGTGCCCGTGCTGGTGGCGTACGACATCCCGCTGCGGGACTGCTCCCAGTACTCCGCCGGCGGCGCGCAGTCGGACGCCGAGTACCGGGCCTGGATCGACGCCTTCGCCCGGGGCCTGGGCAGCAGCAAGGCCGTGGTCGTGCTGGAGCCGGACGGGCTGGCCAACCTACCGGCCGACTGCGCCCCGGGCGCGGACCCGACCGGCGAGCAGACCGCGGGCCGGCTCGCCGACCTCAACCACGCGGTCGACGCGCTGGAGCGGCAGCCGAACAGCGTGGTCTACCTGGACGCGGGCAACAGCCACTGGCAGAGCGTCGGCAACGCGGCGCAGCGCCTGGTCGACGCGGGCGTCCAGCGCGCCCAGGGCTTCTCGCTGAACGTCTCCAACTACTTCGCCACCGACCGGGCCACCCGCTACGGCACCTGGGTCTCGCAGTGCGTGTGGTTCGCCACCGAGGGGCCGGACTGGGCCAGGGGCCACGCCGACTGGTGCGCGAGCCAGTACTACTCCCCCGCGGCGCCGAACGACGGGCAGCCGGGCGACGCGGTCGACGTGGAGGACCCGTCCACCTGGCACTGGACCGACCAGTGGTTCCAGCAGAACGTCGGCAGCCCGTCCGCCGGTGAGCTCGCCCACTTCGTGGTCGACACCAGCCGCAACGGCCGCGGCGACTGGAAGCCCCCGGCCGGCAAGTACAGCGGCGACCCGCAGACCTGGTGCAACGCGCCCGGCAGCGGGATCGGCGACCGTCCGACCGCGAACACCGGCGTGCCGCTCGCCGACGCCTTCCTGTGGATCAAGACCGTGGGCCAGTCCGACGGCCAGTGCAACCGCGGCGTCCCCGGCGGCACCGTCGACCCCGAGTACGGGGTCGTCGACCCGGCCGCCGGCGCCTGGTGGTCCGAGCAGGCCGCGTCCCTGGTGGAGAACGCCGCTCCGGCGCTGACCTTCAACACCGCCCGGCACTGACCGCCCCCGCCGCACGGCCGGTCGCCGTCCCTCCCCGCCCGGGGGGACGGCGGCCGGCCGTGCCCCTTCGCGGCCCTACCGGGCGGAGAGCCGGGCGAGCGTCTCCAGCGGCCGGGCGAGCACCTCGGAGAAGGCCAGTTCGGCGGCGCCGATCAGCACGGTGTCGTCGCCCAGTTCGCTGACCCGCAGGCGCAGTTGCTCCCGGACGGCGGCCAGGGCGTTGGTGTTGATCCGGCTGCGCACCTGGGCGGCGGAGCCGAGGAAGACGTCCCGGAGGGTGCCGCCGAGGACGACCAGGTCCGGGTCGAAGAGGTTGGCCAGGTTGGCGATGCCGATGCCGAGCCAGTCGCCGACCCGGTGCAGGGCGGCGCGCGCGGCGACGTCCCCGAGGTCGGCGGCGGTGACGACGGCGCGCACGGCCTCGCTGCCGGTGCTGCGGCCGTCCCGGCCGGCGGCCTCCAGCAGGGCCCGCTCGCCGGCCTCGGCCTCCAGGCAGCCGCGGGCCCCGCAGCCGCACGGCCGCCCCTGGTGCGGGTTGACGGTCATGTGGCCGATCTCGCCGGCGTACCCGCGTTCTCCGCGCAGCAGTTCGCCGGCGGTGATCACCCCGGCGCCGATCCCGATCTCGCCGTGCAGGTAGACCAGGTTGCGGCTGCCGCGGCCGATGCCGCGGCGGTGCTCGGCGAGCGCGCCGAGGTTGGCCTCGTTGGCGACCAGGACCGGCACGTCCGGGCGGAGCCGGTCGGTGAGCGCCCCGGCGAGGTCGACGCCCTTCCAGCCCATGTTGGGGGTGAGGCCGACCAGGCCGTCGGGGTGGCGGACGAGGCCGCGGACCGCCGCGGCCACGCCGACGCAGGTGCTGCCGTCGGGCGTGCGGGCCAGCATCTCGCGGGCGGGTCCGGCGAGCAGGGCGGCCACCTCGGCGGGGTCCTGCGGCGGCCCGTCGGGCCACGGGTGCTCGCGGCGGTCCAGGAAGACGCCGCCGAGTCCGACCAGCGCGGCGGACAGCCGCTCCACGCCGACGTCCAGCGCGAGGACGTGCGCGCGGGCGGGTTCCGGGCTGACGACCAGTGAGGGCCGGCCGGCCCGGCCGGTCTCCTGCGGCAGTTCCTCGCGGACCAGGCCCGCGGCCGCCAGGTCGCCGACCAGGCCCAGGATGGTGCTGCGGTTGAGGCCGAGCCCGGCCGCCAGGACGGCCCGCGAGGTCGGCCCCTCGTAGTGGACGTGGCGCAGCAGCGCGCCCAGGTTGTGCTGGCGGACCTCTTCCTGGGAAGGACCGGCTTTCATCGCGGGTGACCCTCATCGTCGGGCGGTGCGGCGGCGGGACATGGCGTCCACGCCGGCGGCCACCAGCAGTACCGATCCCGTGACAGCGTACTTGACGCCCGAGCTGTACCCCATCAGTCCCATGCCGTTCTGGATCACCGCGACGACCAGGCCGCCGAGCACCGCGTCGACCACCCGGCCGCGGCCGCCGAACAGGCTGGTGCCGCCGATGACGGCGCTGCCGACGGCGAGCAGCAGGACGTTGCTGCCACCGGTGTTGGGGTCCACGGAGTTGCCCCGGGAGGCGGCGATGACGCCGCCGACGGCGGCCAGGCAGGAGCAGATGACGAAGGCGGCGATCCGGATGAAGGCGACGTTGATCCCGGCCCGGCGGGCGGCCTCGGCGCTGCCGCCGACGGCGTAGACGTGCAGGCCGAAGTTGGTGCGCTGGAGGGTGAAGGTGCCCAGCAGCAGCAGCGCGCCGATCACCGGCACCACCAGCGGGACGCCCTTGAGCGAGTTGACCAGGACGTTGCGGCTGCGCTCCTGGTTGAGCAGGGCCACCGCGACGGCGCCGAGCACGACGACGGCGCCGATCCGGACGGCGAGCAGCGCCGTCGGCGTCCCGGCCAGGCCGCGGCCGCGCCGGTCGCGGCTGCGGCGCACCTGCAGGACGGCGTAGCCGGTGGCGCAGGCGGCCAGCAGCAGCCAGCCGAGGAGGGGGCTGAGGTTGTCGTTGGCGATCGCCAGGACGGTCGGGTCCTTGATCGAGACGTTGGTGCCCTCCTTCAGCAGGATCAGCACGATGCCCTGGAAGCCGAGGAACGCGGCCAGCGTCACCACGAAGGACGGGATGCCGACCTTGGCGACGAGGGCGCCGAGCAGCAGCCCGATGGCCGCGCCGGTCAGCAGGGCCGCGGCCACCGCGGCGTACCAGGGCCAGCCGTGGTTGGTCAGCAGGATGGCCAGCACGGCAGCGCAGACGCCGCTGGCGTACCCGGCCGACAGGTCGATCTCGCCGAGCAGCAGGACGAAGACCAGGCCCATGGCGATGGCGATGCTGCCGGCGCTCTGGGTGAGCAGGTTGGCGAAGTTCAGGTTGGACAGGAAGACCGGGCGCAGCAGCGCGAAGAAGACGCACAGCACGACCAGGCCGGCGACGGCGGGCAGCGAGCCGAGTTCGCCCGCGCGGATCCGGTCGAGGTAGCCGCGGCCGAGGTCCGCCAGGCCCCCGGTGGCAGCGGGCTTCACGGGGTCCCCGGGGTCGCCGGGCTTCTCTGGGGCGAGGGCGGTCATGCGGCGGCTCCCTTGGGGGTGTGCTGCGGGCCGAGGTCGCCGCTGCGGCCCGAGGTGATCAGTTCGACGACCTGGGCGTGCGTCACGTCGGTGGCCTTGACCTGGGCGGCCATGCGGCCGAGGTAGAGCGCGGCGATCCGGTCGGAGACCGCGAAGACGTCGTTCATGTTGTGCGAGATGAGCACCACGGCCAGGCCGTTGTCGGCCAGGCGGCGGACGAGTTCGAGGACCTGGGCGGTCTGGGCGACGCCGAGGGCGGCGGTGGGCTCGTCGAGGACCACCAGCTTGCTGTTCCACAGCACGGCCTTGGCGATGGCGACGGTCTGGCGCTGGCCGCCGGAGAGGCTGGAGACCTTCTGGCGCAGGGACTTGACGGTGCGCACCGACAGGCTCTTGAGCGTGGCGGCGGCCATCTCCTCCATGGTCGCGTCGTCGAGCACCAGGCCGCGGCGCTTCTCCCGCCCGAGGAACATGTTCTGGACGATGTCGAGGTTGTCGCAGAGCGCGAGGTCCTGGTAGACGATCTCCACGCCGAGCGCGGCGGCGTCGCGGGGGCTGTGCACCTGGACCGGTCGGCCTTCGAAGAGGTAGTCGCCCGCGTCGACGGGGTGGATGCCGCCGATGCACTTGACCAGCGTCGACTTCCCCGCGCCGTTGTCGCCGACGAGGGCGGTGACCTCTCCCGCGCGGGCGCTGAGCGCGACGTCGTGCAGGACCTGGACGGGGCCGAAGCTCTTGTCGATCCCGCGCAGTTCGAGGACCGGTGTGTCTGTCATGGGTGGGGCTCCTGGTGGGAGTCAGCGGGGATGCGGCGGGGCGGGCCCCGTGCCCCGGGCGGCACGGGGCCCGCGGGCGCAACGGCCGGGCGCGGGCGCAACGGCCGGGCGCGGGGGGCTACTTGATGCCGGCCTTCGTGCACGGCTCCGCGTACTCGCCGGTGCACAGTTCTGCCTTGGTGACGTACCCGTCGGTGACGACGTCCTGGACGTTGTCCTTGAAGATCGCCTGGGGGGCGAGCAGCACGGCCGGGACGTCCCGGTTGCCGGTCGGGTCGTGGACGGTCGCACCGGGGTTGCTCTTCTTGCCGCCGGCCAGGTCGACCGCGAGGGCGGCGGCCGCGTCGGCCTCCTTCTTGACCGCCTTGTAGACGGTCATGCACTGGTCGCCCGCCAGGATGTTCTGCAGGCCCTGGACGGTGGCGTCCTGGCCGGTGATCGGGACCTGTCCGTTGCGGTGGTTCTTGCGCAGCACGGCGATGGCGGAGTTGGCCAGGCCGTCGTTGGCGGCGAGCACCCCGGCGACGTCCGGCCGGCTGGTGTACATCTGCTCGAAGATGGTCTGGGCCTGGGCGTTGTCCCAGTCGGGCACCGACTGGTTGGGGCCCTTGGTGTACTCGCCGGAGGCGTACAGCGGGTCGAGCACGCCGTTGTAGCCGTTGGCGAACAGGGTGGCGTTGTTGTCGGTCGGGGAGCCGTTGAGCTCGGCGACGACCGGGTTCTTGGTGCCGTTGTCGGCCAGGCACTTCACCAGGCCCTGGCCCTGGAGCTTGCCGACCTGGGTGTTGTCGAAGCTGACGTAGTACTGGGCGGAGCCGCCGAGGGTGAGCCGGTCGTAGTCGATGGTGGCCACGCCCTGGGCCTTGGCCTTGTCGAGGACGGCCTTGCCGGTGCCGCTGTCCAGGTTGACGATGACCAGCACGTTCACGCCGCTGGTGATCATCTGGTCGGCGATGGTCTGGAAGGCCTGCTTGTCGCCCTCGGCGTTCTGGATGTCGTAGTCCACCCCGGCGGCCTTGAAGGCGGCCGAGAGGTAGGTGCGGTCGGCGGTCTCCCAGCGGACGGACGACTTGCTGTCCGGCAGGATCACGCCGATCTTCGGCTTCTTGCCGCCCGCCGAGCCGCTGTCGGTGCCCGTGGAGGAGCAGGCGGTGGCCGTGGTGAGCAGGGTCGCCGCCAGGGCGGCGGTGGCGAACAGGAGCCCCTTGCGCATGGGCAGGGTCCTTTCGGGGCGTGTCCGGCCGGTGCCGGACGTGCGTGACTGCGGACGGGTGGGAGAGGACGCGGGCACGGGGCGGGGAAGCAGCCCCGGCGCGGTTTGTTGCCTGCGACAACATACGACCTGCCGAGGGGCCCGCCAAGCCCTCGTACCGACGCCGACGGATAACGATCACATCACCGGACACCGGCGGCCCGGCCCCCGGCAGGAAGCCAACTCGCCTACCGGGAAGGGGGGATGGCCCACGGCGCCGCCCCGGCCCGACGGCACTGGCGGCGCCCTCCGGGGGCGGGCGCTCGGGGTCGGACGGGCTACCGGCGGTCGGTCACCGCCAGCGCGGCGCACTGTCCGGTCGCGGCCCGGGCGGTGTGGTTCACCGCTCCGCCGTCGACGGGCGCGGGGTCGTTGCCGGTGCAGCTCAGGACGCCGTCGACGCCGTTGCCGGAGAGCAGCGGCGCGCTGCCGGTGTTGCCGGTCAGGCGCACCGGCCCGGCGAAGGTGTTGCCGGTCAGAATGATCCGGCCGGTGGTGCCGGAGAGCGTCGCGTTCCCGGCGAAGGTGCTGTCCTCCGCCACCACGGTGTTCCCCCGGTGGACGTTCAGCGGCCCGCGGACCGCGCTGTCGACCACGACCAGGACGGCCGCGTCGTCGACCACCGTGACGGTGCCGACCTCCGCGTCCTTCACGCAGGTCGTCCCGGCGGAGACGACCAGGGCGCTGCGGCTGTGCCCGGTGACGGTGCGGGTGCACTCCGGCACCACGTCCACGGTCGCGGTGCCGGTGGCGCTGCGGTTGCCGGCCCGGTCGGTGGCCCGGTAGGCGACGGCGTGCCGGCCCGGGGCGTCGACGGCGACGGTGCCGGTGTACGGCTGCCAGCCGCCGCCGTCCAGGGCGTACTCCAACGAGCCGATGCCGGAGGCCGCGTCCCCGCCCGTCAGGGTGAGGGCCGCGGAGCCCTCGTACAGGTGGCCCAGGTCGGGTTCGGGCAGCCGGGCGGTGACGGTGGGGGCGGTGGCGTCCCGCTTGACGGTGAGGCGGGCCTCCTCGCTGGTGTTGCCCGCGGTGTCGGTCGCCCGGTAGCCGAGCTCGGTGGTGCCCTCCGGCAGGGCGAGCGGAGCGCGGTAGGGCTGCCAACTCCCTTCGCCGAGGCGGTACTCGACGCCCGCGACCCCGGAGTCGTCGGTGGCCGACAGGTCGACGGCCACCGGGCCGGTGAACCAGCCGTCCGACCCGTCGGGCGCCGCAGGGGTGGTGCGGGCCGTGACGGCGGGGGCGGTGCGGTCGGAGCCGAACCGCCAGTCGTCGACGTCGAACAGCTCGCCGGTGCCGGTGCCCTCGGCGACGAAGAAGACGTCGTGCGTGCCGGTCACCCGGGTGGTCAGGTCGGTGCGGACCTCGGTCCAGGCGCCCGCGGAGGCGGAGGCGGCGGGGACGGTCAGCGTGCCGACGGGGGTGCCGGTGGCGTCCGGGTGGTCGAGGCGGACCTGGATCCGGCCGCCGGCCTTCGGCAGCACGTCGGCGGCCAGGGCGGTGGCGCCGTCCGAACCGAAGTCGACGCCGGCCAGCGCGGTCCACTCGCCGTCGTTGACGTCGGTGAGCTTCTGCTCACCGCTGCTCTCGGCGCCGATCGGCAGCACCCGGATGCCGGACGCGGGGTCGTAGGCGTCCTGGATGCCGGAGTCCCAGGCGATCGTCTCGGCCTCGATCCGGCGGTGCGCGTCGAGCGTCCCCTGCCGGGACGGGCCCCGGTAGGTGCCGGTGATCGGCGCGATGGAGCCGTCGGCGTTGACCGTCACCTGGTCGATGTGGGTGGAGCGGTAGCCGTGGGGCTTGTCCAGGGAGCCGCCGGCGACCAGCGCCGACTGCACGGTCTGGGTGTGGTAGGTGATGTAGGTCCGGCCCTTGAACTCGAACATCGCGTGGTGGTTGTTGCCGCCCGCGCCGAAGAAGGAGCCGGGGTTGCCGAGGATCTCGCCCTGGTAGGTGAAGGGGCCCGTCGGGCTGTCGGACACCATGTAGGCGATGTTGCCGTAGCCGATGGCGTGGCCGTCGATCGTGCCGGAGTGGCTGAAGTTGGTGCAGTAGCTGTAGTAGTACTTGCCGTTGATCTTGTTGATCCCGGAGTCCTCGAACACCGCGGGCGCGTCGATGGTCGCGGCCGTGCCGACGGTGCTGACCATGTCGTCGCCGAGCCTGATCACCCGGGTGCTGCGCGGGTGGTCGGTGCCGTCGGTGGGCACGCCGCCGCCGAAGTAGAGGTAGGCCGAGCCGTCGTCGTCGACCAGGACCGCCGGGTCGAACATCCACACCACGCCGGCGGTGCCGGGCGTCGCGGGGCTCACCAGCGGCCTGCCGATCGGGTCGGTCCACGGGCCGGTGGGCGAGTCGGCGGTGAGCACGCCGATGCCGCCGCCGCTGTTGGCGAAGTACAGGAAGAACTCCTCCTTGCCGCCGACCGTCTTGTGCGCGGCCGCCGGGGCCCAGGAGTTGGCGGCCCACTTCGCGGCGCCGGGCGCGCCCGCCACCTTGACCTGGCCCTCGTTGGTCCAGTTGACCAGGTCGGCGGAGGAGATGACGGTGAGCGTCTTGATCTGCCCGTAGCCGTTGTCCTTGACGTTGCCCGCGGCGTCGTGCTCGTACGACTGGACGGCGTCGCCGTTCGCGTCGTACGACGAGCCGTCCGAGGTCAGGTACTCGTACACGCGCCCGTCGTAGACCATGGCCCACGGGTCGGCGCCGTACTGGTAGTCCATCAGGGGGTTGGCGTTGCCGACGGCCTTGGCGGGTGCGGCGTGGCCGGGCGGGTGGGCCGCCGAGGAGTCCGCCTCGGTCAGCGAGACGTCGTCGGCCGCGAAGTCCATCAGGTTGGCGGCCGGGGCGCTCGCCGGGTCCTGGACCCAGGGGGTCTCCAGGAAGAGCTGCGCGGTGCTGACGTCCTGTCCGGCCGGGACGGTGAACGTGCCCCGGACCAGCCCCCACTGGCCGCGGGGCACCGTCACCGTGCCGAGGTTGGTGTAGGTGGCGCCGCCGTAGTGCATGGTGGCGAAGAACTGCTTGGTCGCCGGGGCGGCGGGGTCGTCGTACTTGACCCGCGCGGTGACGGTGTAGCTGTGACCGGCCCTCACCTTGCCCGAGACGTCCTGCATCGGACCGGAGCCGGTGGTCTTCCGGCCGGTGACGAGCACGGCGGCGGATCCGGAGTAGGCGTCGGGGGTGAGCGACAGCGCCGCGCCGTCGGTGGGGTTGCCGTGGTTGGCCGACCAGTCGGCCAGGCCGTTCTCGAAGCCGCCGTTGGCGACGAGCTCCGGGGCGGCCGCCCCGGCAGGGGCCGCCCCGGCGAGCAGGCCGGCGGCCAGGGCGGGGGCCAGCAGGGCGGCGGCCGCGGCGATCGCCGCGGCTCTGCGACGAGTGGTTCTGAGTCGGCGTCCGTACATGGGCATCCTTGGGTGGAGGGAGTTGGCGCACCATATTGTTAGCGCTAACAAACCCTGTCAAGCCTCATGCGCGGACTCTCCGGGCCGCGAACTTCGAAATGTTTCGGTGTTATCCGGCCGTAATCTGCCGCAACTTTCGCAAGCTTTTCGGAAACAAGTTATTGACGATCGCTCCGCGCCGAGCACATACTCTCCAGCATTCGAGCCGCCCTGCCGACCGCCTCACGCCCGGTCAGACCGGTCCGCCCACCCCCCGGCCGGACCGCAGGAGCAGCGGCGACCCCCGCCTGACGTGCCCTCACTTCGCGTACTCCCACCCCGGTGCCCCCGGCGACGACGACAGAACAGGAAGTCCCACGATGACGAGAAAGACCCGCCGCACGGCGGCCGCCGCGATCGCCCTGGGCATCACGCTCGCCGTCACCGGCTGCGCCGGCAGCGACGGCGGCGGGAGCGGCGGCTCGTCCGACGGCAAGGTGACGCTGACCCTCTGGGAGAACGCCCAGCCCGGCGCGGGCGCCGAGTACTGGAAGGCGGCCGGGGCGGCGTACGAGGCCCTGCACCCGAACGTCAAGATCAACATCCAGACGATCCAGAACGAGGACCTGGACGGCAAGCTGCAGACCGCGCTCAACTCCGGCTCCGCGCCGGACATCTTCCTGCAGCGCGGCGGCGGCAAGATGCAGGCCATGGTCCAGGCCGGCCAGGTCCAGGCGCTGGACCTCACCGACGCCGACAAGGCGAACGCGGGCGCGGCGGGCATCGCCGGGTACACGATCGACGGCAAGACCTATGCGATGCCGGTCGACACCCAGCCCGAGGGCGTCTACTACAGCAAGGACCTGTTCCAGCAGGCCGGCATCACCGCGCCGCCCACCACGATGCCCGAACTGCAGGACGCCGTCGCGAAGTTGAAGGCGATCGGCGTCGCGCCGATCGCGGTCGGCGCCAAGGACGCCTGGCCGGCCGCGCACTGGTACTACAACTTCGCCCTGCGCGAGTGCAGCCAGGACACTCTGAAGAAGGCCGCCCAGTCGCTGAAGTTCGACGACCCGTGCTGGACCAAGGCGGGCGAGGACCTCGCCTCGTTCCTGAAGGTCGAGCCCTTCCAGCAGGGCTTCCTGACCACCTCCTCGCAGCAGGGCGCCGGCTCGTCCGCGGGCCTGATCGCCAACCACAAGGCGGGCATGGAGCTGATGGGCAACTGGAACCCGGGCGTGATCGCCAGCCTGACCCCCGACCAGAAGCCGCTCCCCGACCTGGGCTGGTTCCCCTTCCCCGCCGTTCCGGGCGGCCAGGGCGACCCGGCCGCCATCATGGGCGGCCTCGACGGGTTCTCGCTGTCCAAGAAGGCGCCGAAGGAGGCCCTCGACTTCCTGCGCTTCCTGGTCACCACCGACCAGCAGAAGGAGTACGCCAAGGCGTTCGTCGCCATCCCGGTGAACAAGGAGGCCCAGGCGGGCGTCACCGAGCCCTACAACGTCTCGGCGCTGCAGGCCTTCAACAAGGCCCCCTACTCGGTGCTGTTCCTCGACACCGAGTACGGCCAGAACGTCGGCAACGCGATGAACACCGCCGTGGTGAACCTGTTCGCCGGCAAGGGCGGCGGGGCCGACATCGCCAAGGACACCAACGCCGCCGCCGCGAAGGGCTGAGTGCGCACACGATGAGCAACACCCTGGGCGCTGAGCCGGCCGACGGCCACCAGTCGCAGGGCACGCCCGGAGCCGGGAACGCGGCCGCGGCCGCGCGCCCGGCTCCGCCGCCGGCGGCCACCCGCCGCCGGCGCGGCCGTGCCAAGCTGCGGTTCGAGATCGCGGTCCTGTCCGGACCGGCGATCCTCGTCTTCCTGGCGTTCGTGATCTTCCCGGTGGCACTCGCCGCGTTCTACGGCTTCTACCGCTGGCACGGCTACGGTCCGCCCACCGACTGGGTCGGCCTGAACAACTACAAGCTGATCCTCACCGACCCGGCGTTCCAACAGGTGCTGTGGCACACCGGCGTGATCCTGGTGCTCTCGCTGGCCGTCCAGGGCCCGCTGGCGATCGGCCTCGCGCTGCTGCTCAACCAGCGGATCCGCGGCCGCTCGGCCATCCGCGTCCTGATCTTCGTGCCGTACGTGGTCTCCGAGGTCATCGTCGGCACCGGCTGGAGCCTGATGCTCCAGAGCAGCGGCGCCCTCAACGACCTGCTGCGGCACCTCGGCCTGGGCTTCCTGCAGGCCGACTGGCTGTCCGACCCGAAGCTGGCCATCTGGACGCTGCTGGGCATCATCTCGTGGAAGTACATCGGCTTCGCGGTGATCCTGATGCTCGCCGGCCTGCAGTCGATCCCCGAGGAGCTCTCCGAGGCCGCCCAGATCGACGGCGCCTCGTACTGGCAGATCCAGCGGCGCATCACGCTGCCGCTGCTGGGGCCGACCATCCGGATCTGGGCGTTCCTGTCGATCATCGGCTCGCTGCAGCTGTTCGACCTCGTCTACATCATCTGGGGCCCGTACGTGGCGGGCACCGCGGGCACCTCGACCATGGCGATCTACATGGTCGGCCAGGGCCGCAACGCGGGCAACTACGGCTACGGGAGCGCGATCGCGGTCGTGATGTTCCTGATTTCGCTCGTCGTCGCACTGCTCTACCAGCGCTTCCTGCTGCGCCGCGACCTGCAGGGTGCCATCACCGAAGGAGCCTCCTGATGCGCGCGCGGACGGCCGACCGGCCGCAGAAGTGGGGCAACCCCTTCACCTACTTCGTCGCCCTGCTGTTCATCGGGATCTGCGTCGCACCGGTGCTCTACATCGTGCTCGGCGGGTTCCGCACCAACGCGCAGATCAGCACCAGCCCGGCCGGCCTGCCCGGGCCCTGGGTGGTGAGCAACTACCTGAACGTCCTGAAGTCGGTGACGTTCTGGGGCGAGTTCGCCAACTCCCTCGTGGTGGCGCTCGCCAGCACCGTCGGCACCGTGCTCCTGGGCCTGATGGTGAGCTTCGTGCTCGCCCGCTACGACTTCAGGCTCAAGGGGGCGATGTACTCGCTGTTCGCGGCCGGCCTGATGTTCCCGCTGGTCATCGCGATCACCCCGCTGTACATCGTGGTCAAGGACCTCGGCCTGGTCGACAACCTGCTCGGCGTGATCGTCCCGCAGATCGCCTTCGGCCTGCCGATGACCGTCATCATCCTGGTCCCGTTCCTGCGCGCCATCCCGAGGGAGATCGAGGAGGCCGCCGCGATCGACGGCACCGGCCGGCTCGGGTTCTTCTTCCGGATGGTCGTCCCGCTGTCGCGCCCCGGCGTGGTGACGGTCGGCATCCTCGCGTTCATCAACAGCTGGAACAACTACGTGCTGCCGCTGTACGTGCTGAACTCGCAGGCGAACTTCACCCTGCCGCTCGGCGTCCAGGCGTTCTCCTCGCAGTACTCCGTGGACACCGCGAAGGTGCTCGCCTTCACCTCCCTCGCCATGCTGCCCGCGATGGCCTTCTTCGCCGCCTTCGAGAGGAAGATCGTCGGCGGCCTCACCGGTGCCGTGAAGGGCTGAACCCGCGCCCCGCGCCGACCGTTGAAAGGACCCCCACTTGCCCCGCGCCCACATCGGACTCGACCGCCGGGCCGTCGTCGGCCCCGTCCGGCGCCGCACCTTCGGCTCGTTCGTCGAGCACCTCGGCCGCTGCGTCTACACCGGCCTGTACGAACCGGACCACCCGACCGCGAACGAGGACGGCTTCCGGACGGACGTCGTCGAACTCGTCCGGGAGCTCGGCACCACCACCGTCCGCTACCCCGGCGGGAACTTCGTCTCCGGCTTCCGCTGGGAGGACTCGGTCGGCCCGCGCGAGCAGCGCCCGGTGCGGCGCGACCTGTCCTGGCACTCGCTGGAGTCGAACCAGGTCGGCCTCGACGAGTTCGCCAAGTGGCTCAAGCTCACCGGCTCCGAACTGATGCTGGCGGTCAACGTCGCCACCCGCGGCATCCTGCCCGCCCTGGACCTGCTCGAGTACGCCAACCACCCGTCCGGCACCGCGCTCTCCGACCTGCGCATCGCCAACGGCACCCCGGAGCCGCACGACGTGCGCATGTGGTGCCTGGGCAACGAGATGGACGGGCCCTGGCAGACCGGCTTCATGACGGCCGACGACTACGGCAAGATCGCCGCCCGCACCGCCGCCGCGATGAAGGCCGCCGACCAGGACCTCGAACTCGTCGTCTGCGGCTCCTCCGGCTCCGGCATGCCGACCTTCGGCGACTGGGAGCGCACGGTCCTGGAGCACAGCTACGACTACGTCGACTACGTCTCCTGCCACGCCTACTACCAGGTGCACGACGGCGACCTCGGCTCCTTCCTGGCCTCGTCGGTCGACATGGAGTTCTTCATCGACACCGTGCTCGCCACCGCCGACCACGTCGGGCACAAGCGGCAGTCGAAGAAGCGGATGAACATCTCCTTCGACGAGTGGAACGTCTGGTACCTGGAGGAGCACAAGGCGTCCGACGAGGTCAACGACGAGTGGCGGCACGCCCCACGGCAGTTGGAGGACGTCTACACGGTGGCGGACGCCGTGGTCGTCGGCAACCTGCTGATGACGCTCCTCAAGCGCAGCGACCGGGTCACCTCGGCCTCGCTGGCCCAGCTGGTCAACGTGATCGCGCCGATCATGACCGAGCCCGGCGGCCCCGCCTGGCGGCAGACCACCTTCCACCCGTTCTCGATCACCAGCCGGCTCGCCTCCGGCGAGGTGCTCCGCCCGGTGATCGACGCGCCGACGTACCTGACGGCCCGGCACGGCGAGGCGTCCCTCGTCGACGCCGTCGCCACCGTCGACGGGGACCGGGCCGCGGTCTTCCTGGTCAACCGCGACCTGACGGAGAACGCGCAGGTCACCATCGACCTCCACGGCCTCGCCGCGACCCGGATCACCGAGGCGCTCACCCTCGCCGACGCCGACCCGTACGCGAAGAACACCCTCGCCGACCCGCTCCGGGTCGTCCCGACCGCGAACACCGGCGCCGCCCTCGCCGACGGCGTGCTCACCGTCGAACTGCCCCCGGTGTCGTGGACGGCGATCGCCCTCGGCTGAACGACAGCAACGGCAGCAACGGCAGCCGGCAGCCCGTCGAGACCGGCGGCCCGTCGAAAGGACCCGCCCCGTGCGGACGTACGACAACCCCGTGATCCCCGGGTTCCACCCCGACCCGAGCGTCTGCCGGGTCGGCGACGACTACTACCTGGTGTGCTCCAGCTTCGAGTACGTCCCCGGGCTGCCGCTCTTCCACAGCCGGGACCTGGTGCACTGGCGGCAGCTCGGCAACGTGCTCGACCGCCCCGGGCAGCTGCCGCTGCCGCTGCCCGGCAGCACCGCCTCGCGCGGCCTGTACGCGCCGACGATCCGTCACCACGACGGCCGGTTCCGGGTGATCTGCACCAACGTCACCGCGGGCGGCAACTTCATCGTGACCGCGGAGCGGCCCGAGGGCCCCTGGTCGGACCCGGTCCGGATCGACCTCCCCGGGATCGACCCGGACCTGGCCTGGGAGGAGGACGGCACCTGCTGGGCCGCCTCCACCGCCCCCGGCATCCACCTCTCCCGGATCGACCCGGACACCGGCGAGGTGCTGGAGGGGCCCTTCCCCACCTGGTCGGGCACCGGCCTCAAGTGGCCCGAGGCCCCGCACCTGTACCGGATCGGCGACTGGTGGTACCTGCTGATCGCCGAGGGCGGCACCGAACGCGGCCACGCCGTCTCGATCGCCCGCGCCCGCTCCCCGCGCGGCCCCTGGGAGGGCGCCCCCGCCAACCCCGTGCTCTCCGCGAGCGGCACCGACCGGCCGGTCCAGAGCACCGGCCACGGCGACCTGGTCACCGCGCCCGACGGCAGCTGGTGGATGGTCCTGCTCGGCACCCGCCCGCGCGGCTTCTCCCCCAACTACCACGTGCTCGGCCGGGAGACCTTCCTCACCCCCGTGACCTGGGACGAGGACGGCTGGCCGGTCGTCGCGCCGGTGGCCGAACGGCACCCCGCCCCCGGCGGCGCCTGGCACCCCCTCCCCGCCCCGCCCGTCCGCGACGACTTCGACTCCCCCGAACTCGCCCCGCACTGGATCTCCCCGCACGCCCGCCCCGCCGGCTCCTGGTCGCTGACCGATCCCCCCGGCCGGCTCTCCCTCACCGCCACCGGCCCCACCCTCGACCGCCCCGGCCACACCTTCGTCGGCCGCCGCCAGCAGCACCACGACTGCCGCGCCTCCGCCCGGATCGACCCGGGCACCGGCCGGGGCGGCCTGAGCGTGCGCCTGGACGAGGCCCACCACTACGACCTGGAGGCCGGCGCGGGCGAGGTCCGCGTCGTCGCCCGGATCGGGCCGCTGCGGCAGACCCTGGCCCGCCGCCCGGTACCGCCCGGCCCGCTCACCCTGACCGTGACCGTCCGCACCACCGACCTGGTGCCCCCGTCCGCCGAACTCGCCGGCACCGAACCCTTCGGCCCCGACACCGTCGCCTGCTGGCTCGACGACCCCGACACCCCCGGCGCCCGACCGCTCGCCGAACTGGACGGCCGCTACCTCTCCACCGAGGTCGCCGCCGGCTTCACCGGACGCGTCATCGGCATGTACGCCACCGAGGGCACCGTCGCCTTCGACTGGTTCGACTACCTCCCGACCCCGTAGCCCGCCGAACCACCGCGACCGAGGACTCCAGCGGGCGAGTTGAGCGTTGGCAGGGCAACGGCCTGCTGTCCTCGGCCCGGGGACCCGGCCGCATCGCCCGCGCGTCCTCGATCGGCCGGCACGCGGTGGCCGGTTCAGACGTTGTCCGGAACGGAATCATCCTGAAGCCGGCGATCGACGTCGCGGTCGTGCGGATGGCGCGGCCGCCTCGCCCGGACGTGAGCGGCCGGGTCCGTGAGCTCACCGGCTCGGCCCTTCTCGCCGCGGGAGGACGTCATGACCAGGCGCAACGTGCCGGCGGCGGCGCCCTCCGAGAGGCCGCCGCGGCCGAGCGGGCGACGCCTGCTGCTCGGTACCGTCTGGGACATCGCGGTCCCGGTCGCGTTGTACTACGGCCTGCGTGCCGCCGGTGTCGGCGTCTTCGTCGCGCTGCTGGCCGGCGCCTTCCTGCCGGCGCTCACCACAGCGGTGCAGTGGCTGCGCACCCGCAGCCTGGAGGGCATGGCGGGGTTCGTCGCCGGGACGATGCTGCTCGGCGTCGCAGCCGCGCTGGTCAGCGGCAGCCCCCGGTTCCTGCTGGCGAAGGACGGTTGGCTGACCGGCGTGGCCGGGCTCTGGTTCCTGATCTCGATCAGGGCCAGGCGCCCGCTGCTCTTCCACGGCGGCCGCCCCCTGCTGGAGGGGCGGTTCCGATCGGACGGCACCTCCTGGGACGTGTTGTGGGAACGCGAGCCGGCCTTCCGGCGGATCTGGCGGGTCTCGACGGCGATCTGGGGCGTGGCGATGCTGCTCGACGCCGTCGTGCGGGTCGTGATGGCCTACACCCTGCCGATGGACCTGGTCCCCGGTTTCGGCGCACTGCTCTGGCCGGTCACGCTGGTGCTGCTGCAACTGGTCAACGGCGTCTACTACGAGGTGGCCGGGCTCTGGCGGCTGACCGCCGGCACGACCACGCGCTCACCGCGAGGCTGAGGGCCGCCTTCGGTGCTTCGGCCGCACCGGGCGACTCGCCGCAGGCGCCGACGCCGACGCCGAAGCCGACGGCCCGACCGCCCGGCGGGCGACTGCCCGGCGGGCGACCGCCGGTGACGGGGCGTCAGATCTCCAGTTCCAGCCAGCCGAGGTCGTTGATCTCGGCGGTGAGGCCCTCGGCGCGGCGGCCGCGGTCCTTGAAGTAGTGCTCCTGGAGCGCCCCGGCCAGGATCCGTTCCTGCTCGCTCTCGCCGGCCCCGGCGTCGCGGGCGGCGTACAGCTCGCGGGCGACGTCGCCGGGCAGGTGCTGGGTGATCAGGCGCTCGCGCGGGTCGTCGGTGGAGCCGCCGGCCGCGGTGTAGCCGAAGCGGGCCTGGATGTGCAGCATGAAGCCCTGCTCCTCGGCCCGCCGGCGGACCCGGCGGCGCACCCCCGGCTGCCAGCCGGCCCGGACCCGTTCCTCGATCCGCCGGGCGGCGTCCGGCTTCGGGCTGATGCTGCCCTTGAGCCAGCGCTGCACGGTGCGCTGGGAGACGCCGAGCTCGTCGGCGACCGCCCGGGTGGAACCCTTGGCCCGCTTGACCAGGTACCGGACCCGGGCGGGCACCGTGTGCGGGATCGGCCGGGTCCGCTCGGCCCGTTCGAGTCCTTCGTCGATCTCCCCCACGGGGCGTCACTTCTCCTCGCTGCTGCTGGTGGGTACTGGAACCGTCCCGCTGCCGGACGGGTCACTCGTCGGCGGAGACCAGTCCGCCGGTCTTGATGTGGCGGGCCGGGTTGGCGCCGTCGGCGAGCAGTTCGCGGATCTCGGCGATCGGCCGGCTGCCCTCGAACTTGACGTGCCCGGGCGAGACGCCGAGCCGCAGCGCGGTGCTGACGCCGCCGTCGGGGCGGCGCAGCACGTCCAGCGCCGAGGGGCCGGGGGCGGCGAAGACCGCGCAGTCGGAGAGCACGGCGAGCGGCGGGGTGCCGAGTTCGGCGTGCAGCCGGGCGAGTTTGCGGTGCAGGTTGACGGTGGCGGTGTCGATCACCAGGGCACGCACCAGCGGGTCCCAGGTCGGACGGTCGAGGGCGGACCAGCGCTGGCCGGGGCGGTAGCCGAGGCCGCGGGGGCGCTCGCGGAACTTGCCGATGGTGCCCTTGGCGGTCTGCTTGATCGCGCCGAGCACGGCCAGTTCGGCCGGGTCGCCGTCGCCGAGCGCGGCCATCGCGTCCAGGAACGCCGCCGGGTCGCGGTCGGCGAGGTCGGCCGGGACGCCGAGCGCGGCCATGGTGTCCAGGTAGGCCTGCCGCAGCCGCTTGTGCCACGGGTCGAGGTACGGGCCGGACTCGTGGCGCAGCCAGCCCTCGCTGGGGCGGACGTCCGCGCCGAGTTCGACGGCGTAGGCGAGTTTGGCGGTGCTGTACCAGGCGGGGCCGGTGGGCGCGCTGCCGTCGGCGGTGAACGGGTTGGGCAGTAGCGGGTCGAGGGCGAGTCCGCTGAGGTCGGCGCGCCAACTGCCGGGCGTCTTCTTGTCGAAGGCCGGGTTCAGCTCGTGCACGGGTTCGGAGAGCGGGACGTTGAGCCGCCCGGCGGCGGCGAGGAAGGCCATGTTGACGTCGAGTCCGACGGCGAACGGCGCGGCGGCCTCCCGGTCGGTGAGCGGGCGGTGCCAGTCCCAGGCCTCGGTGACCAGGACGGCGTCGTCCTCGCGCTCGGCGGCCAGCGGGTGCTCGTCGGGGACCTCGGGCGGCGCGGCGTCGAACACCCGGTGCCGGGAGCCCTCCACCGGCCCGGACGTCCAGCCGCTGTCGGTGCGGACCGGGCGGGTCGGCGGGCGCAGCGCGGTGACGAGTTCCAGCCCGGAGACGGCGGTGGAGCCGCGCGGGGTGTGCACCCGGCGGGCGTACGTGCCGAGCAGGCGGGCGAGTTCGGGCGCGGCGAGGCCGTCCGGGAGCTTCCAGCCGGCGCCGTCCAGGGCGCCCCACGGCAGCACGCACAGCTGCACGCACTGCCGGCGGCCGGCCTCGGGTTCGCGGTAGATCCGGGCCCAGGGGCCGAACCCGCGCCGGGTGAGCTGCCAGCCGTCCTTGGCCAGCGCCTTGACCTGCTTGTGGGTGTCGGGCAGGCGGCCGATCCGGGCGACGTACTGGGTCTTCTCGTCGCGTCCGGCGGGCGGCAGGCCGAGCTCGGTGGCGGCGGCGTCGGTCAGCACCAGCAGCGGGTCGCCGTCCTTGCCGTACCGGTGCAGCCGGGCCGAGCCGAGCCGGGCCCGCAGCGCCCACTCCAGCAGCTCGGCCACCCCGCGCCCGGCCGGCCGCTCCCCGGCCGCCTCCGCACCGTCCGCCCCGTACGCGACCAGCCCGCGCCCGTCCGCCGCCACGTCGACCACGGCCAGCGGCCCCGCCGGGAAGCGCGCGGCGGCCGCCTGCTCCCAGTCCTCCGCCTCCACGGCCCGCCGCCCCTTCCCGCCCCGCGCCTCGGCACCCCGCGCCCTCGCCCGCACGGGCGCCGACTCCGGCTCCGGAGCCGCCACGGGCGCGGCCACGGCCGTACGGGGCACAGGCGGCGGCGCGGGCACGGCCCCCGGCGCCGACACTGCCCCCGGCGCCGGCGGACGGCAGAAACCACCGAGGTGCATGGGCCGTCCCTGCGCCCGGTACACCGACGGCTGCCCGCACTGCACGCACGGCGCGGCCGCGGCCATCACCAGCGAACCGTCCGGACGCTGATCCAGCATCACCGCCTGCGGCACGCCCCCCTCGGCAACCGCCCCGGCCCCCGGCTCCTCCGGCTCTCCCTCTTCTTCCTGCTCCTCTTCTTCTTCCTCCTCCGCTACCAACTGCGCGGCGATCCCCTCCAGCAGGCGCGCGTACGCGGCCCGGCCCTCGCCCTGCGGGTCGCGGCGGCCCTGCTCCCAGGCGGTGAGCGTGCTCGCGCTGATGCCGAGGGCCTGCGCGGTCTCGGCCTTCCCCAGCCCGTACGCCACCCGCAGGCGTTCGCGTTCGGCCGGTTCGGGCAGCGGGACGACCCGGCGGGGGCCGGATCCGAGCAGGGCGCCGATGGCGTCCGGGGTGCCGGTCACCTCACGCCTCCTTCGCCAACGGAGCGCCGGTCGAACCGACTCCGCTCCCGTACCGCACTGCCGGGCGGGGGCCACACATCGCGCCGCTGCACCTCTTCTTGCATCCTGCCGAACGTCGAACTCCCGCCCAACATAGACACGCCCCGACCAGCGACACAAGCAAGCCCGCCCACAAGCCGCTCCCGCCTACCCCCGGCCCCGACCACCCACACCGGAAACACCCTGCCCCCGGCCCCGATTTCGCCCCCGTCTTCCCCCGGATCTTCCGCCGGCCCCGCCCCAGGACCGGGTCCGGGCCTCCCCCGCTGCGGAGCGTTCGTCTGTTCGTCGGGTGAAATCCGTGGCACCGGCGCGACGCTTCAACACCAAATCGTGACGCTGAGTACCGAAGACCGCCGCCCGAGTGACGGTCCGTCATGAAAGGGGGGCGCGCGCGTGCCCGGTCCGCGCGGGTCTCGTTGGGTGGGGCATGGAAAAGATGATCACTTGCGCCTCCGCCGGACTGCTGCTCCTGGCCGCTGCCGCCCCCGCAGGCGCGGTCACCGCCCAGCGCTCCGGCGCCCACCTGCTGCGCGGACACGGCGTCGCGGCCTGCCCGAGCGATGCGTTCTGCCTCTACGAGCACGAGAACTACAACGGCCAGGAGAACGGCCGGATCCGGGTGTTCCAGCAGGAGAAGGGCCGCGCCGGCACCCCGCGGCTGGACCTGGTCCGCACCGGGACGCTCGGCTTCGGCCGCTCCGCGGTGGCCAACGACAAGCGCTTCGCCACCGTCCGGCTCTCCCCCAACCCCTGCTCCACGGTGCACAATCCGGCCCGCGACTGGGAGTACCTGATCTTCCTCCCGGACAGCGGCTACCCGGACCGCACCGCCCGCGTCCCCGACCTGAGCAAGGCGAAGGGCATCCACCACACCGCGCGGGAGGTGGACGAGCAGGGCCGCCAGGTGGTCTCCGGACGCACCCTCGACCTGGACAACCGGGCCCGCTGCCTCCTGTTCGACGAGTCCACACCCGGCCTGTAGCGCCCGGCCCACCCACTGCCCCACCCGCCCCGGCCCCGCCGCCACCCTCGCACCACCCGGCGGGCGCGCCGTACCCCTCCCGGCCTCCCCGCGTCTCCCGGCCGAGCTGAAACGATTCTCCCCGGTACGGGAGACACCGGTCGCAGCCTTCCTTCGTCCTCGTTATCTCCCGGACCTCCCGGACCTCCCGGACCTCCGGGACCTCCCGGGCCTCCTGACCGTCACTGCCCGGAGTGCTGCACGAACACGTAGGTCTCCCGGTCGAGTTCGGTGACCTCCACGCAGAACGCGGCGGGCACCCGGACGTACGCGCGCAGCAGCTCCGTCACCCGGGCGGAGAGCGTGCTGCGGACCTCGACGCTGCGACCGGCCAGGATCTTGATCTCCACCAGCACCACGGCCTCCGTCGAGGCGCCGTCACCGACCAGGTGCTGCGCGGCCGGACGCACCAGCGTCTTGCAGTCCTCCACCCGGGTGTTGACGACCTGGGGAATCAGCTGGTGAACCTCCTTGGCGAAGCCCGTGACGTCGAAGTCCAGGTCCGGCGAGTGGTCGATCAGGATCTGCGGCACAGCGGTCGTCCTCCCCGGACGGCGGACTGCACCGGGGCCTTCCCGGATCTGCCGCGTCCGTGATCCAGAACATAGTCCCGCGGCGACACCCCCGGCGGGCATACTGGCGCAATGCCCGACCGCCGCCCGCCCGATGCCGTGGAACCCCCGGACCCGTTCGAAGGTCTGGTCCTGGACGAGGAGTTCATCCGCTCCGCCACCGTGAGCGAGCCGTCCGCCCGGACCAGGATGCTCACCGAGCGCTGGCGCCGCGAACCCCCGGTCGACCCGGGCGGCCGCCGCTGGTCCGCCGACGGCCCGGCCCGCACCCGTCGTACCCCCCGCCCCCGATCCGGGCGGCCCGGACGGCCGGCCCGGTTCGGCAACCGGTTCCGCACGCTGAGCCGGGGCGAACGGTGGACGGCCGTGCTCGGCGCGCTGATCGTCCTGTTGGTGGTCGGGGGGCTGCTGTTCGGCCCCAACCGGGCGCACACCCCGCAACTCGCCTCCTCGGGCGCCCGGGCGGCCAGTCCCCGTCCCACCGGCGACCAGGCGCTCCCCGACGGCGGGACGTTCGCCGGCAGCAAGTGCGGGCAGCACGGCTACCACCGCTTCCCGGCGGCCGCCGACGCGCTTCCCACCGAGAAGTCCACCGGCCCCTGGCTGCGCTTCGCCTCCTACGGCTACCAGCGGCTGGACGCCACCCGGCCCGGCGAGTTCGTGTTCGACCTGGAACTCGGCTCCGGCTCGAACACCCCGCTGGCGGTCTCCGCACCACTGGGCAGCGCGGGCATCGCGGTCGAGATCGAAGGCCCGAACGGTGTGGTCGCCGCCGCCTACGGCCTGCCCACCACGGTGGACGGCGCCACCCACACCCCCGACGGCCGGGGCTGGCTGATCACCGACAGCGGCACGACCGCCCACGTGGTGCTGCCGACCGCGGCGCTCTGCCCCGGCATCGACGCAACCGCCGTGGCCACCGGCCTCTCCCCCCGGGTCGACGGCAGCCAGAGCATCACCGGCCCCGCCCCCTACACCCTCACCGTCTCGGCAGCCGACCCCGAGATCGCCGAACTGCGCCGCCCCCTGGGCACCCAACCGGGCGGCGAGGTACTGGCCGCCACCAACCAACTGCCCCAGCCCGTTGCGAAACCGGTCTGACCCCACGTCAGCCGCCCCTCCCCCGTCTCCTCACCGGAAACCGACCGCCCACCCCACACCCGACCACCTCCCCAACGTCCGGCAGCCCTCCGCGCACCCGGCCGCCCACCCGAACTCAGCCGTCCTCCCAACGACCGGCCGCTTTACCTGAAACCTGAAATCGGCTGCCCCACCGGGAACCAAACCCCCTCCGGGGGGCTGGCTGCCCGGTGGGGGTGGGGATAGCCCCACCCCGAAGTCTCCTGTCGCCTTCATGGTGGGTGACCTGGGAGTTTCCTAGCGTTGACAGTGCCTCCGGAGCGCGTACACCGGGGGCGCCGTCTCCGAGGAAGGCTCCACCATGTCGCCCCGCCTGCGCCGTTTCACCTCCGGCCGGCCCGTACCGTCCGCCGCCCCCGGGTCCGCCCGGCCCGCCGCCGCTCCACCCGCCGTGGAGCTACGCGCGGTGCGCCGCAGCTACGGGCACGGCGCTGGCGCGGTGCACGCCCTCGGCGGCGTCGACCTGGTGCTCCCGAAGGGCACCTTCACGGCCGTGATGGGGCCGTCCGGCTCCGGCAAGAGCACCTTCCTGCAGTGCGCGGCGGGCCTCGACCGGCCGGACGCGGGCCAGGTCCTGCTCGCGGGACAGGAGATCAGCTCGCTGGGCGAGGACCGGCTGACCAAGCTGCGGCGCACCCGGATCGGCTTCGTCTTCCAGTCCTTCAACCTGCTGCCGTCGCTGACGGTCCTGCAGAACGTGCTGCTGCCGCAGCGCCTGGCCGGTCGGCGACAGGACCGCGCCCGGGCCCACGAACTGCTGGCCCGGGTCGGCCTGGGCGAGCACGCCTCGCGCCGTCCCGGACAGCTCTCCGGCGGCCAGCAGCAGCGCGTCGCGCTGGCCCGGGCGCTGGTCACCAGTCCCGACGTGATCTTCGCGGACGAGCCGACCGGCGCGCTCGACACCCGCAGCGCCCACGAGGTGCTCGGCCTCCTGCGGGACGCGGTGGACGGCCTGGGCGCGACGGTCGTGATGGTCACGCACGACCCGGTGGCCGCCTCCTTCGCCGACCGCGTGGTCTTCCTGGCCGGCGGCACCCTCTCCGGTGAACTCCACCACCCCGATCCGCGCACCGTCGCCGACCGCATGCTCACCCTCTCCGGCACCCCCTCGGCGGCCGCCGCATGACCCGCCCCGGCCCCGGCCCCCGCCCCGGCCCCGGCCCCGACGTCGCCACCCTCTCTCCCCGCCCTCTTCCCACGGAGCCGACCGCATGAGCAACGGACTGGCCCGCGCCGCCGTGCGCTTCCGTCCCGCGTCCTTCGCGGGAACGTTCCTCGCCCTCCTGTTCGCGTCCGCCATCGTGACGGCCTGCGGCGTCCTGCTCCAGACCGGCCTGACCGCGAGCGTGCAACCTTCCCGGTACGCCGACGTACCGGTCGTGGTCGCGGCCGACCAGCAGGTGGAGCTGACGGTCAAACGCGGTGAGGACCGCGAGACCATCGCCCAGCCACTGCCCGAACGGGCCCGCCTGGACGCGGGATTGACCGCCACCGTGGCAGCCCTGCCGGGCGTCGCCCAGGCCCTGCCGGATTCCTCCTTCCCCCTCTCGACCACCACCGCCCCCGCCACCCCTCCCTCCTCTTCCTCTTCCTCCTCTTCCATCAACGGACCCGGGCTCACCGGCCGGGGCTGGAGCGCACTGGGCATCGGCCCGGGCGAACGGCTGACCGAGGGCCGCGCGCCCTCCGACGGCGAACTGGTGCTGGACAGCGCCAGCGCCCGGGCCGCCCACCTCTCCCCCGGCGGCACCCTCACGCTCACCACCCCCACCGGCAGCGCCTCCTACCGGATCTCCGGCCTGGCCGAGGCCCGGCCCGGATCGCCCACCGCCTGGTTCTCCGACCGCACCGCGGACCGGATCTCCGGGCACCCGGGCCGGATCGACGCGGTCGCGGTGCGACCGGCCGCCAGTACCGACCCGCGGACCCTGGCGGACGAGTTGCGCCACGCACTGAACGGGCAGGCGCAGGTGTCGACCGGCCAGCAGCGCGGCACGGTCGAGCAGCCGGTCCTGCACGAGGCCAAGGCGATGCTGACGGCGCTCGGCGCGTCCTTCGGCGGAATGGCCACCATGACGGCGGTGTTCGTGGTGGTCAGTACGGTCGCGCTGGCGACCGGCCAGCGGGCCCGCGAGTTCGCGCTGCTGCGCACCATCGGGGCGACGCCCCGGCAGATCCGCCGGTCGATCGCCGCGGAGGCGGTGCTGGTGGCACCGTTGGCCGCCGCGATCGGAGTGCTGCCCGGGCTGGCACTGGCCCGCTGGTGGTTCGGCGAACTGGTGGCGCGCGGCGCGGTGCCGTCGGACGTGGAGCTCGGGGTCGGCCCGCTGCCGGTGCTGGCCGCCGTCGTGGCGTGCACGGTGACGGCGCTGGCGGCCGGCTGGTTCGCGGCCCGGCGCAGCGCCCGGATGCGGCCCGCCCAGGCGCTCGGCGAGGCGAACACCGGCCCGGGCCGCCCCGGCCGGGCCCGGACGGTGACGGGCGCGGTGTTCACGGCCGGCGCGGTGGCGTTCGCCGTCGTCGCGGCCAACCTGACGGGGGCGACCGCGGCGAACACCGCGCTGGGCGTGGTGCTGTGCTTCCTGGTCGCGGTGGCGCTGCTCGGCCCCTGGCTGGTGCGGGGCGCGGTGGGCCTGCTCGGGGTGCTGCTGCGGGTGGGCGGCGCGCCGGCCTCGCTGGCGGCGGACAACGCCCGGGCCTCCTCCCGCCGGCTGGCCTCGGCGACCGTGCCGATCGTGATGGTGACGGCGTTCTGCGGGACGCTGGTGTTCCTCCAGTCGAGTCTGCAGCACACTGCGGCCGAACACGTCCGCCAGGGCCTGACGGCTGATCAGGTGGTGACGGCGCAGGCCGGACGGCCGGGCCTGCCCGCGGGCACGGTGGAGCGGGCCAGGCAGGTTCCCGGTGTGTCGGCGGCGGTCGGGCTGCGGCCGACCGGGCTGGTGTACCAGCAGTCCGACATGCTGGCCACCGCCACCGCGCTGGGTGTGGACGGCGATCCGGCGGCCCTCCCGGCGGTGCTGGACCTGGGCGTCCGCTCCGGTTCGCTGGCCGACCTGTCCCGTTCCCCGGACACGGTCGCGCTGGACGCCACGCTCGCCGACAGCCTCGGCGTCCGGGTCGGCCAGCGGGCTCCGCTCTGGCTCGGCGACGGCACCAAGGCCGAGCCGACGGTGGTCGCCACCTACAGCCGTGGTCTGGGCCTGGGCGAGGCGCTGCTGCCGGGCGCCACCGTCGCCGCGCACAGCAGTTCCGCGTACCCCACCCAACTGCTGGTCGCGGAGGCTCCCGGCGCGGACCGGGCGGCCACGGCCCGGGCCCTCTCCGAACTCGCCCCCGGCCAGCTGTCAGTGACGGACCGTCAGGGCTACGCGGCGCAGGCCGACCGCCAGCGCGAGCTGAGCGGCTGGGCGAACAACGTGATGGCGGCCGTGCTGGCGGGCTTCGCGGCGCTGGCCGCCGCCAACACCCTGGTGATGACGGTGCTGGACCGTCGCCGCGAGATCGCCTTGCTGCGGCTGGCCGGCACCACCCGCCGCCAGGTCCGCGCGATGCTCCGCTGGGAGGCCCTGCTGATCGCCGTGACCGGTCTGGCCACCGGCGCCGCCATCGCCTGGACGACACTCACCCCGATCACCCGTGCCCTCACCTCCTCCACTCCGCACATCCCCCTGGGCACGGCCCTCCCGCTCGCCGCCGGAGCAGCCCTGCTCTGCCTCGCCGCCACCGCCCTCCCAGGCCGTGCACTGCTCCGCTCCCGCCCCACCGCCACCCGCTGACCCTCACCCTTGCACGGGCCGCCTCCCCTCCCGGGGCGGGCGGCCCTGGCTCGAGCGCCCGCCGAACGAGTTCGGCCAACCTCTCACCTATCTCCCACCTTCCCCGCCCGCGTGCACTGTTCAGTTGTCAAGGAACTGTCCGCCCCCGCAATCTCAGGACCCGCTTTCAATCCGCACCAGGCCCGGCGTCAAGGCGGGGCAAGGCAGAGGCAGGTGTCCGGTCCGTCATGGTCGGCCCAGCAGTTGAGTGCCGGCGATGCTCTCCGTTCGGACGGTGAAGAACTCGGTGAATCCCCTCACGAACTCCTCCTCGGTGATCTGGCCGTCCCCGTCGGTGTCCAGTTGTCGGAAGCCGTGGGTCAGTTCGGCGGGATGGACCCGGGAGCCGCCGAACAGGGTGCGGTACTCCTCGGCGTCCAGCAGGCCGCTGTGGTCGAGGTCGGCGGCGTGGAACATGGCGCGGACGGCGACGTGCAGGCCCCGGGCCAGGTAGTCCGGGTCCCGTTCGATGCCGGCGAGCATCGTGGTGACGAACTCCTCGCAGGAGATCTCGCCGTCACCGTCACCGTCCATGGTGGCCAGCAGGTGGTGCCACCAGGTGTCGAAGGCGGCGTACACGGCGGACTCACCGGCCTGGTCGAGTTCCAGCGGCCAGCAGATGTTGTGCGCCATCGCCTCGAAGTCGGCCGAGGTCAGCTGCCCGTCCCCGGTCTGGTCCATCACCTGGCGGTAGAACGCGGCCATCCGCGCCGGCCGGTTGTCCCGGCGCGGTGTCCGCACCGGGCGCGGTGCGTCGGCCTGCCGTGGTCGGGCCCGGCTGCCGTCCGGCAGGGTCCGGTAGCGCAGCCGGTCCGGCAGTTGCACCGCCACCGCCCGGGCGCCGTGGTGGACTATCCAGGAGAGCAGGGCCGCGCCCCGACTGCGCCGCAGGCCGAACTTGGCGCGGAACTCGGCTGGCAGGTCCGCCAGGGTGAGCGCGGTCAGGAAGCGGGCGACGAGTCGGCGCAATAGCGGCCAGGCGGGGCGCAGTCGGCCGAGGCGGCGCGGGGCCGGTGCGCGGGTCAGGACGGTGTACAGCATGTCCTGGGCCGCTTCGGTGAACTCGAGGGTGTCCCGGATGGTGGTGCGGATGTACCCGGGCACGTCGGCGGCGGTGGGCGGGAACAGTTCGTCGGGGAGTTCGAACGCAGCGCAGACCGTGCGGAACTCCCGGTAGAGCCGGTCCAGTTGGGCGGGGCGCAGCGGGCGTCCGGCGAGTGCCTGGAGTGCGGTCATCGCCTCGTAGAGCGTCACCAGCACCCAGACCCGGACGGCGGGGTCGAGCGCGGTGTAGGGGCGGCCCTGGCCGTCGACCCCGGCGATTCGGCGGTGGCTCCGTTCGAGTCGTTGGATCTCCCGGTGCGGGGCTTCCCGGTCGGAGAAGAACAGGCGGCGTCCGCTGTCCATGGTGTGTTCGATCCGCCGCCACGGGTGGCTGCGGTAGGTGGACAGTTGGCTGACCCCGGCGGCGACCGCCGGGTGTGCGTTCTGCAGGACCAGCAGCCGCCAGGCGACCAGCGCGATCCGCTGCTCGCCCAGGGTGCGGCGGAGCATCGAGTCGCTTCCCGGCCGTTCCACTCCCCGACCTCCCGTTCCTCGTCTTCCCGTTCCCCGTCCTCCCGTTCCTCGCTGTCCCGCGCCCGGGCGTCGCCGCCCAGGCGGCCACGCGGTGCCCCTCGTGGCCGCGCTCGCCGCGCTCGCCGCGCCGCTGTTCGTCCTGGTCGTTTTCGTCATGGTCTGCTCCCCCTGGGTACTTCAGCCCGGTCCGTACCGCTCCGTCCCCGTCTCGTCGGCAACCCTAAAAGCCTCAAGGCCGGGAATTCGGTACTGCGGAAGCCAAACCACCCCCCGGGGCGAATCTTCGTGCGATTCTTCGCTCGCGCGAGTGGAGCGCGATCAAGAAGAATTGACGTTCCCCGGGGAGAGTTCGAGGAGAAAGCGGGAGCACCTCCTCACCGGATGCCCGTCAGTCCCACCAGAAGGACCACTGCTCGGCCCCGATCAGTCCGGGCGCGTACGCGGTGAGCGTGCCCGCGCCCTGGAAGATGTTGTCGGGGCAGAACGCGAGGTGCTCGGCGGCGACCCGGAGCGCGGTCTCCTCCTCGCGGGGCGGGGCGGCCACGCTCAACTCCAGCTCCGCGAAGCCGACCTGGACCAGCCGGGTGCCGTAGCGGCGCTCCCAGTCCAGCAGAACGGCGGACACCTTGGCGATGTCGCCCTCGTGGTTGACCGGGCCCGACCAGCCGCAGGCGGTCAGCGCCTCGGCCCCGCCCCCCGCCGCGACCAGGCCGATCCGCAGCTGCGGGTTGCCCTCGAGCAGTTCCCGGGCGAGTGCCCGGGCCGCTCCGTCGGGGTCGCCCGCGTACCCGGCAGCGGGCGCGGTGCCGGGCCAGCCGGTGAGGAACGGGGCGACGGACCGGCCGAGTTCGGCGGCCTCCTCCGGATCGAGCGGGTCGCCCTCGGAGTCCACGGTCGTGGAGTACTCCCAGCCGGTGCGCAGCAGCGCGGCCGGGTCGTACCAGTCGGGTTCGCTGGCCGAGTCGGTGTCGAGTTCGCCCGTCGCCCAGGGCCGGAACTCCTCGTCCCCCACCCGGAGCGGCGCGAGCAGCAGCGGCCACAGCCCGCTGCGCGGATGCCCGCGGTGCAGTTCCTCCCACAGCCCGAGCGGGGCTGGCCCGTCGCTCAGCCAGAGCACGGGGGTCATCTCCTCCCCGTGGTGGCGGGGGCCGACCAGCCTTCCGGCGGGCAGCAGTCCGGCCACGGCGCTCGGTTCCCCGCTGGGCAGCAGACGGCGCAGGTCGTGCTCGACATCGGTCATGCGAACACGCTAGCGACTCGAGACGACACTCTCCGCCACCACACCCGCACCGCCGAGCGCCACCCGTCGCCGCTTCCCCTTCGGCCGTCCGCCACCGCCCGGCCCCTCAGCACCCCGTCTACGCCTCGTCGGCCCCGCGCTGCGCCGCCGCGCCCAGGAACCGGTGCTCGAAGCCGAGCCGCCGGTAGAGCCCGATCGCCGACGTGTTCCAGTCGTCCACCATCAGCGCCGCGTGCGGCGAGCGCCCGAGGATCCCGCCGAGCACCAGGCGGCAGGCGGCCGCCGCGTGCCCGCGTCCGCGCCCGTGCACGGGATCGCTGACGACCCCGGCGAGCAGGCCGACCGCCGGGGCGGGCCAGGCGTCGGCGGCGAGCGCCGTGAGCCGTCCCGCCGCGTCACGGACGCCCGCCCAGGCCCGGACGCCCGGCCGGCGCGGGTGGGCGTGCGAAGCCGGGAAGTGACGGTCGATCAGCTCCGCGGCCTCGTCCAGTTCGCCGGGGGCCAGCCAGTGCGCGACGCCCGTCCCGCCGCCGAGCGGTGGAAGGCCGGTCGCGGCGCGCTGCATCCACCCGAACCGCCCGCGCGACTCCAGGCCGTCGTGGCGGGCGCAGAGCTCCGCGAGCAGGTCGGCGTCGCCGAACGGCCGGTAGCTCGGGCCGACCAGCGCCGTCACTCCGTCCAGCAGCGGCAGCAGTTCCGCGACGGGCCCGCGGACGGCGATCCGGTCGCGCCCGGAGAGCGCGGGCGAGGCGACGGCGACGGCCCGGCCCGGCCCCTGGCCGGAGGCCCAGGCGCGGATGCCGCCCGCGAAGTCCTGGGCGGCCCAGAGCAGCACGCTGTCGTCGTCGGTTGCGGTGCGGAGTTGCCCCTCCGTAGTCAGTTCGAGCACGGATCCATTCTGCGCCGCGACACCCCCGCCGCTTTCCCGGCCCCGCCACCCACCAGTCCCGCTCGCCCCGCCCGAGCCGGTCCGAAACCCACCCAACAGCCCTCAAACCCATCAGCCACGCCACATGTGACACCTCACCGACCCCCCTTCCCCTGCCCGGTTGTCAGGCTGACGTACAGTCAGCCACTCCTCTCCTCTGCCGGGTTCGGGAGCGGAGGGGAGTGGACGCGGGGCCCGCTTTTGATTACGGTCTGGCGTCGAACCTATCTTCGGACGATCACTCGAATGAATGAGTCCGACCGGAAGAACCGGAAGAAGGAGCCTCGGATGGCCTCCCACCGCCGCCCCAAGCAGCCGAGCCGAGCCCGGGTGACCGTGCTCACCGGTGCCGCCGCGACCGTGGTCGCCCTGTCGGCCCAGGTCGGTGCGCACGCGGCGCCCGCGCAGCCGTCCAAGGACGAGGTGAAGGCCCAGGTCGACAAGCTCTCCGAGGAGATGGAGCAGGCCACCGAGAAGTACAACGGGGCCAAGGAGCGGGCCGACCAGCTGCGCCAGCAGGCGGGCCAGCTGCAGGACCAGGTGGCCCGCAGCCAGGAGCAGCTGACCGAGCTGGCCTCGGGGCTGGCGGAGGTGGCGGGCGACGAGTACCGGCAGGGCGGCGTCGACCCGTCGATGCAGCTGATGCTCTCCACCGACCCGGACCAGTACCTCGCCAAGGCGTCCTCCTTCAACCAGGCCGCCAGCACCCAGAGCGAGGTCCTCAAGGCGCTCAAGGACCAGCAGCGCCGGCTGGACCAGCAGAAGCAGGAGACCTCGACGGTCCTGGCCGAGCTGGACGGCGAGACCAAGACGCTGAACGACACCAAGAGCGAGGTGCAGTCCAAGCTCGCCGAGTCGCGGCGGCTGCTCAACCAGCTCAGCGCCGCCGACCGCGAGGCGATCCTCGCCGACAACGGCGGCACCGCCTCGCGCGGCTCCGACCGGGTGGACCTCTCCTCCCTTCCGAAGGCCTCCAGCGGCGCCGCCCAGCTCGCCGTGGACACCGCGCTCGCCCAGCGGGGCAAGCCGTACGTCTGGGGCGCCGAGGGGCCGAACAGCTTCGACTGCTCCGGGCTCATGGTGTACGCGTACGCGAAGGCCGGCATCGCGCTGCCGCGCACCTCGCAGGAGCAGGCGGGCGTGGGCAGCAGCGTGGGCCGCGACTGGCACAACGCCCAGCCCGGCGACCTGGTGATCTACAACGTGCACGGCGCCCAGGACCACGTCGCCATGTACATCGGCAACGGCACGGTGGTGCACGCCCCGAAGCCCGGCGCCCCGGTCCGCACCATGGCGGTCGACGCCCTGACCATCAGCACCATCCGCCGGGTCTGACGGCCCCGCCGCACCCGCCGACGCACCACGGCCGCCCCGGTTCCGGGGCGGCCGTCCGCAACTGACGGGACATCGGCCCTCGACGGCACACCGCGTCAGCCCCGGGCGCCCGCCCGCCGTTCGGGCAGCTGTCCGGCCACGATCGACGCCAGCGCCAGCGCGAAGCCCAGCAGCTGCACCGGCCCGAGCGTCTGGTCCAGCAGCAGCGCGCCGAGCACCGCCGCGACCAGCGGCGACAGCAGGCCCAGCACCGCGACGTTGGTGACCGGGAGGCTGCCGATGCCCTGGAACCAGAGGGCGTACGTGAGCAGCCCGCCGACCAGGCCGAGCCACAGGTAGCCGAGCGCGGCCCGCCCGTCGACCGCCGGGGGCGCGCCCTCGAACAGGAAGGTGGTGGGCAGCAGGAACAGGCCGCCGGCGGTAAGCTGCCAGCCGGTCAGTGCGAGCGGGCTGACGCCCTCGGGCCGGCCCCAGCGCTTGGTGAGCGTGACGCCGAGGGCCATGGCGGCGGCGCCGCCGAGCCCGGCGGCCACGCCGACGGCGTCCAGCGCCGCGCTCGGGCCGATCACCACCAGTCCGACGCCGACCACGCCCACCAGCCCCCAGCCCAGTCGCCGGCCGGAGAGCCGCTGGCGCAGCATCAGGACGGCGAGCAGGGCGACGATCATCGGCTGGACGGCGCCGAGGGTGGCGGCGGCGCCGCCGGGGAGGCGTTCGGCGGTGGTGAACAGCAGCGGCAGGAACAGTCCGATGTTCAGCACCCCGAGCACGGCGGCCCTGCCCCACCAGCGGCCGCGCGGCAGCGCCCGGGTGACGGCCAGGGCGATCAGTCCGGCGGGCAGGGCGCGCAGCAGGGCGGCGAACATCGGGTGGCCGGGGGGCAGCAGTTCGGTGGTGACCACGTAGGTGGTGCCCCACACCGCCGGGGCGAGCGCGGTGAGCGCGGTGCGGGGCAGCGAGCCGAGCGCGCGGCCGCCGCGGGACGGCCCGGCGGCCGGGCGCGGGGTCTCCGGCGAGGTCCCAAGCTGGGCCGCCGAGGTCGTGGTCGGAGTGGTGGTGCCGGGGTTCGCTCTCATGGGCAGCAGTCTGGCCCCGGCCCGATCGATGAGTCCAACACATGTTTGTCAGCCCATCGATCTCGATTCATGATGGATCGCATGGAACTCCAGCAGGTGCGCTACGTCCTCGCGGTGGCCGAGACGCTGAACTTCACCCGGGCCGCCGAGCGCTGCCTGGTCGTGCAGTCGGCGCTCAGCCACCAGATCGCCCGGCTCGAACAGGAGCTGGGCGCCCGCCTGTTCGAACGCACCAGCCGCCGGGTCCGGCTGACCGCCGCCGGGGAGGCCTTCCTGCCGGCCGCCCGGCAGTGCCTGGAGGCGGCGGAGCGGGCCGCCGCCGAGGTCGCGGCGGCGGTCGGCGAGGTGCGCGGGCGGCTGGCGGTGGGCCTGATCTCGACCGTCACCGCGGTGGACATCCCGGTGGGCCTGCGCGACTTCCGCGGCCGGCACCCGCAGGTGCGGATCAGTCTGCGGGTGGGCGCCAGCAAGAACCTGGTCGAGCAGGTCCGCGAGGGCGAGCTGGACGTCGCCTTCCTCGGGCTGCCGACCACCTTCCGGCCCGAGGGGGTCACGGCCCGCGAGCTCGCCCGCGGCCGGCTGGTCGCCGCCGTCGCGCCGGACCACCCGCTGGCCTCCCGGGGGCGGGTGCCGCTGCGCGAGCTGGCCGCCGAGCCCTTCGTCGACCTCCCGTCGGGCACCGCGGGACGGGCCCAGACCGATCTGGCGTTCGCCGCCGCGGGGCTGGTGCGCGACGTGGCCTTCGAGGTCGACGAGGCGTCCTACATCCCCCGCCTAGTGGGGCCTGGCCTGGCGGTGGCGATGCTGCCCGCCGCGTACGTCCCGCGGCTGACCGGCATCGCGGTCGTCGAGGTCACGGACGCGCCGGTCCGGATCGAGACGGTGGTCTGGCCGCGCACCGGTCCCACCCCGGCGACGGCGGCGTTCCTGGCCCTGCTCGGCATCCCGGACACCGCCCCGACCTGAGCGCCCCGGCGCCCGTCCGGCCCCCGACCGAGCTGCCGGTTCCCCTCAAAACCCATGGTCGGATGATCGGGTGATGTCCTGTCAGGTCTCCGGGACATTGCGCCCCGTGTCGTCCCGTTTCCGCTTCCGCGATCCGCTGGCGGGGCGTTCGCGGCCTGTGCTTACCTGACGCCGTGACCGTCCGGCAGCGCCGCCGCGCCGCCGGTACGGCAGGCACCCCGGCCGCGCAGACCCGCCGGCGGTGCCCTCCTCCCCGCCCTCCCGCGTCCGAGCGACGGCTCCGCCGTGCCCGCGTCGCGCCCGTGATCCGTACAGGAGCAGCATGTCCGAGCAGAGCCCCGAGGCCGTTCCCGGCTGGTCGTTCGAGACCCGGCAGATCCACGCGGGCGCGCAGCCCGACCCGGCGACCGGGGCGCGGGCGGTGCCGATCTACCAGACCACCTCGTTCGCCTTCCGGGACACCGCGCACGCCGCGGACCTGTTCGCGCTCGCCGAGCCGGGCAACATCTACACCCGCATCCACAACCCGACCACCGACGTGCTGGAGCAGCGCCTGGCCTCGCTGGAGGGCGGCGTGGCGGCGGTCGCGCTGGCCTCCGGGCAGGCCGCCGAGACGCTGGCACTGCTGACGCTGGCCCAGGCCGGCGACCACCTGGTGTCCTCGGCCTCGCTGTACGGCGGCACGTACAACCTGCTGCGGCACACCCTGCCCCGGTTCGGCGTCGAGGTGAGCTTCGTCGAGGACCCGGACGACCCGGAGGCGTGGCGGGCGGCGATCCGCCCGAACACCAAGGCGCTGTTCGCGGAGACCCTCGGCAACCCGCGCGGCAACGTGCTGGACGTGCGCGGGGTCGCGGACGTCGCGCACGCCGCCGGGGTGCCGCTGATCGTCGACAACACCGTGCCGACCCCGTACCTGCTGCGACCGCTGGAACACGGCGCGGACGTCGTGGTGCACTCGGCGACCAAGTTCCTCGGCGGGCACGGCACCACCATTGGCGGCGTGGTCGTGGACGGCGGCAGCTTCGACTTCGGCGCCGACCCCAAGCGCTTCCCCGGCTTCAACGAGCCCGACCCGAGCTACCACGGCCTGCGCTTCTGGGACGCCCTCGGCCCGGGCGCGTTCGCCGCCAAGCTCCGGGTCCAACTGCTGCGCGACCTCGGCCCCGCGCTCTCCCCGCACTCGGCGTTCCTGCTGCTGCAGGGCGTGGAGACGCTGTCGCTGCGGCTGGAGCGGCACACCGCGAACGCCCTGGAGCTGGCCCGCTGGCTGGAGCAGCGCGACGAGGTCGCGGTCGTCCACTACCCGGGGCTGCCCTCCAGCCGCTGGTACGGGGCGGCGCAGCGCTACCTGCCGCGCGGCGCGGGCGCGGTGCTCTCCTTCGAGCTGCGCGACGGCATCGAGGCGGGGCGGCGGTTCGTGGACGGGCTGGAGCTGTTCAGCCACCTCGCCAACATCGGGGACGTGCGCAGCCTGGTGATCCACCCGGCCTCCACCACGCACAGCCAGTTGGACGCCGAGCAGCTGACGGCCACCGGGGCGGCGCCGGGCCTGGTGCGCCTGTCGGTCGGGCTGGAGAGCGTCACGGACCTGCGGGCCGACCTGGAGGCCGGTTTCCGCTCGGCGAAGGGCGCGTCCTGAACGGCCCGCCGCTGCCCGCCGTCCCGCCGCCCTCCGGGGCGTGGCGGGACGGCGACCCGGCCGGGGGGCGGCGCTGGTTCGCGCTGCCCGGGCCGCTCGCCCTGGAGGCGGGCGGCGCCCTGCCGGGGGCCCGGCTGGCGTACCAGACCTGGGGCTCCCCGCGCCCCGACGGCTCCAACGCGGTGCTGGTGCTGCACGCCCTGACCGGGGACAGCCACCTCACCGGGCCGGCCGCCCCCGGGCACCCGACGGCCGGCTGGTGGACGGAACTGGTCGGACCGGGGCGAGCGTTGGACACCGACCGCTGGTTCGTGGTCGCGCCGAACGTGCTCGGCGGCTGCCAGGGCTCCACCGGTCCGTCCTCGACCGCGCCGGACGGTCGGCCCTGGGGCAGCCGGTTCCCGTTCCTGACCCAGCGCGACCAGGTCGCCGCCGAGGTGCGGCTCGCGGACGCGCTCGGCGTCGACCGCTGGGCGCTGGTGGTCGGCGGGTCGATGGGCGGGATGCGCGCGCTGGAGTGGGCGGTGGCGCACCCGCGGCGGGTCGGGGCGCTGCTGGTGCTGGCCACCGCGGCGGCGGCCTCCGCCGAGCAGATCGCGCACGCCTCGGCGCAGTTGCACGCGATCCGCACGGACCCGGGGTGGCACGGCGGCGACTACCACCACCTGCCGCCGGGCGGCGGCCCGCACCGGGGCCTGGGCCTGGCCCGCCGCCTGGCCCAGATCACCTACCGCAGCGAGCCCGAGTTCGCGGCCCGCTTCGGCCGGGCCGCGCAGTCGGGTGAACACCCCTGGCGGGGCGGGCGGTTCGCGGTCGAGTCGTACCTCGACCACCACGCCGAGAAGCTCGCCCACCGCTTCGACGCGGGCAGCTACGTGGTCCTCAACGAGGCCATGAACGCGCACGACCTCGGCCGCGGCCGGGGCGGGACGGCGGCGGCGCTGCGCCGGGCCGCCGTTCCGGCGCTGGTCGCCGCGGTCGACTCCGACCGGCTGTACCCGCCCGCCCAGCAGGCCGAACTGGCCGCGCTGCTGCCGGACGCCGACGCGCTGCGGACGCTCTCCTCGCCGCACGGCCACGACGGGTTCCTGCTGGAGGCCGGGCAGGTCGCGCCGCTGTTCGCCGAACTGCTGCCGGCCGCCCGCCGCTGACCCGGCCCCTGCGGATGCTCAGGCGATCGAGGCGGCCACGATCGCGGCGGCGGCCAGGTTGCAGCTGGCCGACACCCACACCGCCGGGTGCGGCTCGGTGGAGACCAGGATCGCGCCGAGCCGCCCGGGGGTGAGCAGGTCCAGCAGCCAGAACGCGAGCGCCATCAGCAGCAGGCCCAGGACGCCGAAGCAGAGCGTGGACAGCAGGCCCTTGCCGAAGTCGTCGTAGGTGTACCGGATCGCGGTGTACACGATGCCGCCGATGCCGAGCAGCGCGGAGCTGAGCAGCACGGCCGCGTTGCGGTTGCCGTCGGCCCAGATCAGCCGGCCCAGCTTGCCGGGGGTGAGCACGTCGATCAGCAGGTAGCCGAGCAGCAGCAGGACCAGGCCCACCAGGCCGTAGACGGCGGCCGCGCCGAGGCCGTGGAGTATGTCGTTCATCTGCGGGGGCTCCCCGGAGGTCGGGCGGCCGCCCGGGCCGCCTCATGGTCAAGGATCGGCAAAAGATATCTCACGAACGCCTCACGCCTCTGGTGTCCCGTCAGTTTCCCGGGGTCCCTCACCTATCATCCGGCAGCACGCGTACGATGATCCGCCATGACCTCGCCGCCGCCTTCCTCCGCCACCGGGCCCGACCGGTCGGCCCCCGGTGCCCGCCGCCGTTCCGGCTTCGTCGCCCTGGGCATGGTCGGCACCCTGGCCCTGACCCTGGCGGGCTGCTCCTCGTCCACCAAGACCCCCAGCCGCTGCGTCGACCCGGGCACCCTCAAGGTCCTCGACGCGCACTCCTGCTCGGCGGGCGGCTCGGGCGCGGGCCAGTGGTACTACTGCGGCTCCGGCACCACCACCGCCGGCGGCGGCACCTTCAGCAAGGCGGCCGCCAAACGCGGCGGCTTCGGCTGCCCCAAGGGCAGCAGCAGCGGCTCGGGCGGGGGCTGATCCGGTTGCGCCGCCACACCATCGCCCCGCGTCCCGACTGGCTGGCCACCGTCGAGTCCCAGGGCCTCGTGTACGCGATGTGCTCCGACCCGTGCAACCAGGGCGGCCCGCACGCCTACTGGGACGAGAGTGCCTACTACGAGTTCTCGCTGCCCGAGGTCGAGGCACTGGAGGAGGTCGTCGAGGAACTCCACGAACTCTCCCTCGCCGCCGCCGAGCACGTGGTGCGCACCGACCGCTTCGCCGACTTCGGCATCACCGACCCGCGACTGGCCGCCGTGGTCGCCGAGTCCTGGCGCCGCCGCGCCGAACAGCCCAGCGTGTACGGCCGCTTCGACCTCGCCTACGACGGCACCGGGCCGGCCAAGCTCTTCGAGTACAACGCCGACACCCCGACCTCGCTGATCGAGGCCGCCGGACCCCAGTGGTTCTGGCTGGAGGACCGCTTCCCCGGGGCCGACCAGTGGAACTCCCTGCACGAGCGGCTGGTCGAGTCCTGGTCCGACCAGAAGCACCTGCTGCCGCCCGGCCCCGTCCACTTCGCCCACTCCCGCGGCGACACCGAGGGCGAGGACTGGCTCACCACCCTCTACCTGCAGGAATGCGCCGAACAGGCCGGCCTGCAGACCGTCGGCATCGCCATGGAGGACATCGGCTGGGACGAGATGTCCGGCCGCTTCGTCGACCTGGAGCACCGCTTCATCCGCTCCGCGTTCAAGCTCTACCCCTGGGAGTGGCTCGTCGACGACGAGTTCGCCGACCACCTGCTGAACGTCATCGACCTCGGCGGCGGCACCGGTTCCACCCTGTGGATCGAACCCGCCTGGAAGATGCTGCTCTCCAACAAGGCGCTACTGGCCGTGCTGTGGGAACTCAACCCCGGCCACCCCAACCTGCTGCCTGCCTACCTCGACGGCCCGCGCGAACTCGCCGACCCCGACGGCCCCGGCTACGCCGCCAAGCCGCTGCTCGGCCGGGAGGGCGCCGGCATCCGCATCGTCGAACCCGACGGCAGCCAGACCCGGCTCGCCGACTGGGCCGGCGACCCCGACCGCTACGGCGCCGAAGGCCACTGCTACCAGCAGTACCACCCGCTCCCCGACTTCGACGGCAACCGTCCCGTCCTCGGCACCTGGGTCGTCGACGGCGAATCCGCCGGCCTCGGCATCCGCGAGACCGACGACAGCCCCATCACCCACCAGGGCGCCCGCTTCCTCCCCCACCTCATCCGCTGACCCCGCCCGCTCCCTGACCTCCCGTCAGGGAGCGGCGCCTCCCCCGCTCACCCTCCTCCCCGCTCAGTCGTCCGCCCCGCCCGGACGGTCTCCGCACGACCGCTGCGCCGGAATCCGCACGGCCCCGATCCCCTCGGCCGTCCGCCTCCGGCCGTCCCGCCGTCGACCGCCTCCGGCAGCGGGTACCTGGGGGTGATCCGCGCCAGCGAGGCCAGCCGGGCCCGGCTGGTCTGCCGCTCCACCGTCCCCCGGCAGCGGGCCCGGTCGGCGGCCGGCACGTCCGAGGCGGTGAAGTGCTCGGCGGCGTAACGTCGGAAGAGTTCACGGCGGGTCATCGAAACCTCCTGGGCGGCCGGGGGCCGGCGGGCAGCCGTCATCGGGAACACTCCAAGCAAAACCCCGCCCTCCCGGCCCGAACAATGCGTATCCCCTACCCAACCTCCGCCCGAACCCTGGGTATCCCCCGCCCCTTCCCGGCCACTACCCACCCTTCACCCACCACGATGGGTACCACTACGCATTGATCACCGCGCTCAACTCCCGCTTAGCTGGTAGCCGTTCCCTCCCACCCTCGCCCCGGAGGTCCGGATGACCCGCCGCGAACGCTTCCGCCTGTACGCCAGCGAGCACTTCACCGTCCGCGCCGACCAGCCCGTGTCCCCCCGGCGCCGCGGCACCGTCGAACGCCAGACCCGCCGCGCCGCCCTCTCCCGGCTCGCCCGCCTCCCCCACCACCCCCGCCCCTGACTCCGGCCACCACCATGACTCTCACCGCCTCCCCCGTCCTCCCGACCCCGCGGTTCCGCCCGGCGGCCGACCTCCCGCTCTGGCTGGTCACCATGCCCACTACCAGCCCCACCGGCGCCCGCGGCGAACAGACCTTCGCCGTCCGCGCCCTCACCTGCACCGAGGCACTCACCGCAGCCATCACCACCGCCCACACCCGCCCGGCCCTCCGTCACCGCCGCGGCGCCCGCATCGACACCACCGACGCCCACGCCACCCTCCACCACTGACCTCCCGTCACCGTTCCCGCCTCTCCTCCCTCAGCTCTCGGTCTCCGCCAATGCCTCCGCCACGTCCTTCCGCCCCACGCCCAACTTCCTCAGCACGCTGGCCACATGGTGCTCGACCGTGCGCGGCGACAGGAACAGGGCCTGGGCGATGTCCTGGTTGCTGACTCCCTGCCCGACCAGCTCGGCAACCTGCCGCTCACGTGGCGAGAGCGCCTCGCCGTAGCCGCGCCGCCCGGGCGAGGCCATCCGCCCCAAACCCAGGTCCCGTCGGACGTGCTGGCAGCGGGCCGCGTCGGAGGCCGCGCCGAGAGTGGTGTAGGTGGCTTCGGCAGCGGCCAACCGCTCGGCCGCCGTCTGCGGGTCGCGGTCGGCGAGTGCCCGGGCCAGCCGCTCTTCGGCCTTGGCGACCTCGTAGGGGCGTCCGATGCCGCGCCAGGCGTCCCGCGCCTCACGGTAGGACTCGATCGCACCGCACGAGTCCGCCCCCTCCAGCAGGACGCCCCGGGCCAGGGCCAGCCCCGCGTGCGCGGCGGGCGCGTCCGCCCCGTCGATCGCCTCCGCCGCCTCCTCGGTGAGGTGCCTGGCCGCGCCCTCGTCGCCGACACCCCGTACGGCCTCCACGGCGATCGGCAGCAGTTCCCCGGCCCGGGCCCATGCCCCCGCCTGGCGCAGCATGGCCACGGCCGGTGCCAGCACCGCAGCGGCCGCCTCCGCACCGCGTTCCACCAGCTCCACCGCCCCCAGCCCGGCGGCGGCCCTGATCGCCGTGGTGACCTGTGATTCCCGTTCCCCGTACCTGGCGGCGGACTCGAACTCGGCCCGCGCGACCACCAACCGCCCCCGGGAGGCGGCCATCCGACCGAACAGCATCGCGCGTTCTACCCGGGCCATCGCCACGTCCGGGTACTCGGTGCCGATGGTCTCGAACCGCTCCTCCAGGCCCTGCCACCGCCCGGCCAGGCCGTCGAGGCGCAGCAGGGCGATCCGGCTGTAGCACTCCAGGTAGGAGATCGCGGCCTGCCGGGCCAGGGCGCGGCTCTCGGCGAGCAGCCGTCCGGCCCGCTGGTCGTGGCCGGTCTCCATGGCAATGTCGCCGACGTTGAACAGGGCTCTGGTGGTCTGCCGGACGAGTTCGGGGCTTGAGGCGTCGCGGGGCAGCCGGTCGAGCTCGGGCCACAGCTCGGGGTCGCCCTCGCGGGCCTGGAAGGTGAGCCCGGTGGCGCGGTAGGCGGCGGCGACCTCCTCGTCGGGTTCGCTCTCCAGGGCGGCGGCGGCCTTGGCCATCCGCTCCCGGACGGCCGCGCCCGCGCCGTCGCGTTCGTTCATGGCGAGCGCGACCAGGGCCCGAGCGGCGCGGGCCGGGCGTTCGGCGATGAGCTCGTCGGCGGCCTGTTCGATCAGTGCGAAGCCGGCCCGGTCACCGCCCTGGACGGCCACCCGCAGGCCCAGGGTCAGCCGGACTTCGCCCCGGTCGGCGACCGGCAGCCGGGGGTCGGCGATGATGTCGGCCAGCACCTCGGTGCTGGCTGCGTCGTAGGCGGCGTTCGCGGCGAGCCCGGACAGTGCCCGGGCGGCCCGTCCCCGGCGCTCGGGCGCGAGGTCGGTCTCGGCGAGCAGTTCGCGCAGCAGCGGCCCGGCCACCGCGGTGTCGCCCTGTTCCACCGCCTGATCGGCGGCCGCTTCGGCGGCCTGTTGCCAAGCGTCCCGGTCGCCGAGGGCCCGGGTGTGCGCGGCGATCCGGGCGAGCGGCTGCGGTCGCCCGGTGCGCAGCGCGTCGATGGCCCGGCGATGGAGCGCGGAGCGCGTCGGACCCGGTATCCGCCGGTACGCCACCTGCCGAGCGGGCTCCCAGCGGAACGCGTACCTGGCAGGCTCCGGCTCGCTCAGCACGCCCGCCCGCAGGGCCTCCACCAGCCCGGGGGAGACCTGCTCGGCGGGCAGCGCGGAAACCTCGGCGATCAGCCCCTCACCGGCCGGCTCCTCCAGCACGGCGACCGTCTCCACCACCGCACGCGCCTCGGCGCCGAGACCTGCCAGCCGCTCGGCCACCGCGTCCCGCAGGCCACGCGCCAGCTCCGCCCCGCTCAGGAACGCGACGGGGTCCGTCTGCCGGCCGTCCTCCTCCAGGGCCGCCAGGTCCTCGACGATTGCGGCCGGGAAGCCCCCGGACCGTTCGTACAGCAGACGCGCCACCGCAGGCACGGTGCCGGGCCCGGCGCCCGGGCCGGCGCCGGACGCGAGGCCGGCACCGGCAGCAACACCGGCGCTGGAGGCGGGAGCGGCAGCGGGCCCGGCCGCGCCACCGGTGCCGGCACCTAGCACGGTGCGGGCCAGCTCCAGTACTTCCGCCTCGTCCAGGGGCTCGATCCTGAGCAGCCCGCCGGAAACCCCGGGCGGACAGCGGTAGGCCGTTCCCAGCACGGGCACCCCGTCCGGCAGCTCCTCCGGCCGGTAGGTCACCACCAGCGACAGACCGGGGTGCGGGTCCCTGGCCAACAGCAGCAACAGCTCCCTGGTCGCCCGATCGGCCCACTGCGCGTCCTCGACCAGCAGCACCACCTCGCCCAGTGCCCCGAGCAGCGCCTGCAGGCCTTGAGTCAGCCGGTACCGCTCGTCGGCTGCCGCACCTGCGGTGCCCTCCGGCAGCAGGTCGGCCAGGTCCGGCAGCCAGGTCCGGAGCGCCCCGGCACTCGGTGGCATTTCAGCGACTCCGGCCAGCACCGGGCGGCCCCGCCGCAGCGCGTCCAGCAGCGGTCCGTAGGGGGACGGTTCGGCCACCGGATGGCACCGGCCGGTCAGCACCCGCTCGCCCGGCACCTCGGCCTCCGCCAGCGCCCGCCCGACCAGTGCGGACTTGCCGACACCGGCGTCACCCTCCACCAGCACCACCGCCGGCACGGCCCGCAGCGCCTGGACCAGCCGCGCCACCTCGCGCCGCCGCCCCACGAAACCCGGCGCTCCGTCGTCGTGCCTCATCGCCGCGCACCCCATCCGCACGCCCGACCCGACTGCACCGACCGGCGAGGGCATGTCCGTTCCATGCGCCTCATCATGCCGCGCCGCCCCGACGCCCCGACCGCCGACCGTCATTCCGCCGCCTACCTGTGCCCCTCGCCTGACTTCCGCGTTACCGGAGCCCTTCATCCCCGCCTCCTCTCCCGCTCGGAAACCCTTCACCGCCTCCACCCGCCCACCGATCCTGATGCTTCTCCCCTCCACCGCGACACCCCTATCGACATGGCCTCGACAAATTCCCGCCACACCGCCACGAACCGCGTCGACCCGTCCGCCCCTCTTCGACCGGCCTATGCCCAGCGCAAGCCCCCGACCAGGCGTCTTGCCCACCGACAGCTACTTCACCTCCTTCCTCCGGACCTCCGGAGGCCGCCCGTCCCGCCCGTGTTCCGAGGCCTTCGGCGCCGCGCCGTGTTGCGGGCGGGGTGGCTCCCTGGCGAGCATGAAGAAACTGCGTGTGACCTCACCCCGAGTGACGAGGACAGGTGCTGTCATGACCGACTGGGACGCCCAGGACCCGGAACCCGCCGAGGACGACGGCGTTCTCGAACCTGCCGACTCCCTGCTCACGGACCGGCTGGACGACGACCCGCTCGACACCGGAGTGATCCCGCCGGACGGCTACCGCGGCGCCACCGCGTACGGCACCACGCCCGAGGAGGCCGAGCGCGGCGAGTCCCTGGACCAGTTGCTGTCTGAGGAGGAACCCGACGACAGCCCCGAGGCGGTCGACGACCGATGGGCCGACGGCCCCTCGCCCCGAGCCGGCCGCCTGGTCGAGGACGGCATCGACACCGAGGGCACCGATGTCGGACCGGACGCCGGCGCCGCCAGCGCGGAAGAGGCCGCGGTACACCTGGTGTACCCGGACGAGGACACCGAAGCCGAGTTCGACGACGCCGAGCCGGACGAGCCGCTGCGGGAGGCGGTCCGGTTCACCGTCCTCGACGATCTGGCCGACCGAGTGCCCGACGACGAATACCGCTGAGCCGCGCCTCTCCCGGTCCCACCGTTCCCTCCGCCTTCAGTCGCCCGTCTCCACCTCCAGGTCGGCCACCAGCAGCCGGGGCCCGCTCTCGTCCGCCTCGGCCACCACGGTCCCGTCCGGCGTCCACACGGCACTGCCTCCGCAGCCCGTCCACGGCCCGGCGGGACCGACGTGGTTCGCGAGCACCACGTACATCCCGGTGGCCTTCGCTATTGCCGGGTGGACCGTACGCCGCTCCTCCCGCCCGCCCCCAGTCCCGTACAGCGAGCTCGCCAGGTGAACCCGGCAGCCCCGGGCCGCGTTCCGCTCGGACACCTCGGGGAAGTGGTTGTCGAAGCACGTCGCCAGCGAGTAGCCGACGCCGTCCGCCCAGAAACGGCCGCCACCGCTGCCCGGCTCGAACACCTCGCGCTCGTTCTCGTACAGGTGCTCCTTCGCGTACACCGCCGCCACGGAGCCGTCCGGGGCGTACACGGTGCTGGTGATCTGCGGTCGGCCTCCCGGTCCTGCCGAGGCTCCGTTGACCACCACCGTGATCCCCACACCACGTAGCGGGTCGAGGCGGGCATCCTCCGCCTCTGTCCACAGCGTCCGGTCCTGACCGATCAGCCCGGGTTCGTATCCGGTGAGAGCAAGCTCCGGGCAGACCACCACCGCGCTGCCGACCGCCCGGGCCTCCAGCGCCAGTTCCGCGATCTGCCGCACATTGGCCACCACGTCACCCACAACGCACTCGAACTGAGCCGCCGCCACTCGTACCTGTGCCATCTCGCTCTCCTCTCCGTCGTCCCGCGCACTCGAACGCTACCGCCACCGCCCACCGCAGCTCGTTCCGCAGAGGTCCCAACGGCCCCCGCCTCCCGACTCGTCCAACGGAACTGCGGTATTCCGGCACTCACCACACATGCCCACCGGCCTCGGTGCCGCAGCCGCACCGCTCCATGATCCGGGGATCAAGAAGCCGTCAGGACGCGGTACCGCACCAAGATTTCCGGCGTAGCGTCGATGCCATGACGTGCTGGTGCTGGACGGCCACCCGGCACCCTCCTGCGACCGCCACCCACCACGGAGGCACCCCATGCAGCAGCGCCACGACGCCACCGATCCGGAGCCTGCGAAACGCGTTCCTTCTGGCTTCCTCTTGGTACCGGTCAGACCCAATCCACTGGGCTGCACCGCTCAGCTCTTTCGCACCGCACTCGGTGACCGAACCGCTGTCGCTTTCACCTCCGAAACCCTCCTGACCCGCGTCCTCGGCCCCACCCAGTCCTGGGCCGAGTTCTCCGAACCGGCGCTGCGCACACTGGTCGCTCCACTGGGCGTTACCACCCTCACCATCGACCCTCAGCTCGTGGCAGCTGCTCCGCGAAGCCGGCCGCGCCCCGAGGCCGCACGCGCCGCACACACCTTCTATCCTTCCGCCGTCTCCCAACCTCTCCTGGGGCCCACGCCACCACCGACCATCGCCTTCCCCACCGGCTGAACCGTCATCAGTCGGCAGCCGGCTCCGTCAGGACCACCTTCCGCACTCCAGTAGCCTTCAGAGGAAACCCGGCAGATGCGGAGGAACAGGTGGTGAGTGCCTTGTCTCAGCCCCTTCGATCCGCTACAAAGTGCCGCGAACCGCGAACCGCGAACCGCGAACCGCGAACCGCGAACCGCGAACCGCGAACCGCGAACCGCGAACCGCGAACCGCGAACCGCGAACCGCGAACCGCGAACCGCTTCACTGAGCGTCTGACACTGGCCAATTCGATACCATCGCTCGCAGGGGCGGAGGTGTCCGGTGGACTTCGATAGGCGCATCCTCGTACCGGTAGGCCCGGATGCCTGGCGCTGGCGGACCTTCAACAGCGAGCGCACCGTGGCGGTCGCGGCCCGAACGGTGACCTCCCTCGTTCGCGTTCTGGAAGTCCTGCCTGATCTGCTGGGCGATGATCCCCGGTTGGCGGTCGTATTCGCCCACGATCCCACCTCCGCCTTCGGCGAAGGCGTTCCGGAACTACTCCGCTCCTTGCGCTGCCGTACTCTGCCGTGGGCCCAACTCCCTGAGGCGAAGCCTGATCTGATGGTCTCGGCGAGCGAGAACATCGGCGTTCCACCCGGCGACTACCCGGTACTCGTCCTCCCACATGGTGTCGGCTTCCAGAAGCTCGTTCCTGATTCGGCGTCGTCGGGCACCCGACTCTCCGGTCTGGTTTCGGAAGGGTTGTTGGCGGCACGCCGGGCCTGGCTCGCCGTGTCGCACCCCGATCAGGAGAGCCAACTCGCCGCCGCTCACCCGGCCACCGTGGGCCGGACCGTACTGGCGGGCGACCCGTGCCTGGACCGTCTGCACGCCGGCTTGCGCTGGCGAGACCGCTACCGCTCTTCGCTCGGGGTCGAGCCCGGGCAACGGTTGGTCTTCATGACGTCCACCTGGGGTCCTGGCTCGCTGATCGGCCGTCACCCCGATCTCCCCGCCCGGCTGCTGGCGGAGCTGCCGGCTGACGAGTACCGGCTCGCCCTGGTGCTGCATCCGAATGTCTGGTCCGGCCACGGAGCCTGGCAGATCCGGGTGGCACAGCGTTCGGCTCTGGCCGCCGGTGCGCTGTTGATCGACCCGACGGCGGGTTGGCAGCAGGCGTTGACCGCTGCCGATGTGGTGGTCGGCGATCACGGTTCGGTGACGCTCTACGGAGCTGCGCTCGGCAGACCTGTCCTCTTGGCGGCTTTCGGGGAGGAGGCGGTCCCCGGGACGGCCGGACACGCACTGCGCCGCTCCGTGCCGCTGCTCGACCGGTCGGCTCCGTTGCGACCGCAGATCGACGCGGCGCTCTCGAGTCACCGCCCCGATCTGCTCGCAGCTGTCGCCAGGTGTGCGTTCATGGAGCCGGGATCGTCCTTTCCGAAGCTCCGTCAGTTGCTGTACCAACTGCTGGAACTGGCCCCGCCGACAGAGGCGGGTGGCCGACCGATGGCTTTTCCGCCCATTCCGCAGCCTGATGCCGAGGTATCCACCTCCTTCTACGTCGAGACGACGTTTACTGGTACTGATGCATCGCCTTCCCTTGTATCGGTGCGCCGCTACCCGGCAGCCGTACGTGAACCGGGTGAGGAGTCGGAGCAGACCTTCTGGCATCTTGCGAGTGACACCGAAGAACCCGATACGCACCTCACCGACAGCGCCTCCGTGTTGGTCTGTCGGCGCCCGTCCACCTCGCTCGACGCTGCCCACCGCCGGATCGCCGGACTCCGGGCCCACTACGCCTCTCTCCTGATCGCCGCTTCGCTGCCCGATGGCGCTCTGATCGATCTGGCGGGCGGACCGCGGTTCGCGGTCCGCTCCGCCGACGGGGCGCCGCTGGCCCCAGGTCAGGCTTCCGCCGCGCTCTACACGATGCTGCGCGTCAAGCTCCGCCCCGAACTGCTCGATCACTCCGGCCTCCTGCTGGATCTGGGCTCGCACTGCCGCGAGCTGACGATCCGAAAGGTGCCCGAGCCGCACTGAGCCCACACCCGGAAAGGGCGCAGTAGGCGTCAAACCAACCAAGTGGATATTTCTGGAGTTCCAACCGGTTGACTCGAACATCCATCATCAGCATGATTTCCTGGAGAGAATCGAGAAACGACGGAGAGCGGGTTTCACCCCGCAATTCGCGCCTGTAGCTCTGCCGCCTTCGGATTCCCGTTCTCCCGGTAGATGGTCAGGGCGCGTTCGAGCAGTTGTTGCTGTTCGCCGCTGTCTTCGACCAGTTCCACGAGGGCTTCGATCGCCTCCGCCTCGTAGTGGAAGGCCCGCTGCTCCCTGAGCACACCAACTGCCCGTCCAAGCGTCGTCCGGGCCTCCCCCGTCGCGCCGGCCAACGCCTGGGCGCGCCCCAGGTCGGCCAGCGCCCTGGCTGCCATGCGTCGATCCGGCGCCGGTTTCCCGTCGGCTCCGGTCAGACCGAGGAATTCCTCGTGCACGGCGCGCAGTTCCCGTTCCGCCTCGGCAACCCGCGAGCCGTCGACCCCCCGCTCCGGCACCCCGGCCGCTCCGCCGGCCGCAACCAGCAGCGCCCGTCCGAGGAAGTACCGAGCGAGGGCTGCGCCGCGCGCCTCACCGGCCCTCTCGTTGAGCTCCAGCGACTCCCGGTAGGCTGCGGCCGCCCGTTCCGGATCCCGCCGGTCCCAGTAACGCCCGAGGAATTCCCGGACCGAGCCCGGCAGCACCGGATGCCCCGAGCAGTCGGCCAGGTCGATCGCGGTTTCCAGTTCCGCGAGCGCGCGGTCGTCCTGGCGGAGGTCCAACAGCGGGCGGGAGAGCATGCTGCGCAACCGGGCTTCGGCCGCAGGCTGGTGGTCGCGGCGGGCCGCGTCCGCACCGAGAGCCAGGGACTCCCGCCAGTCGGCGAGGTGACGGTGGTGGAGGAACAACACGGTCAGGGCTTCGGCGAGTTGCCACGCCTGTCGATCGAACCCGAACCGAACCGCCGCACGCAGCACAGCCATCAGGTTCGGCCGCTCGGCCTCCAGCCACTCGATCGCATCGCGGTCCGGCGTGTCGGAGGCGGCGAAAGGCGAGTGGTCCGCGAGCGCGTCGAGCCGGTCGGCGGGCTGCTGCAGTGCCTCGCCGACATCGAGGATGCGCAGCCGGTCGGCCCGAACGGTTAGGTCGGCGAGTATGACGAGTGCCAGGTAGTGGGCGGTCACCCGTTGGACGATCTGGCGCTCGGTCTCCGGCGGATCGGCCTCCCGTGCCGTCTCCTGGGCGTGCAGTCGGACCAGGCTGTGCAACCGGTAGCGTCCGTCGTCGGTGCGGTGGACGAGGTGCGCGCCTGCCAGATCTGCCAGGAGCCTGGCACTGGCCCCTGCGTCGAGGACGGCCGCGGCCGCGACAACGCCGGAGTCGAAGCTGACTCCGGGCAGGTCGCCCAGGACGCGGTACAGCCGTGCCGCGGGTTCGGCCTGGTCGCGGTAAGCCAGGCTGAGTGTCGCAGAGACGCCGGTGGAGTCGGTGCCCTGGACCGTGAGCCGGCCGAGGCGTTGGCGTTCGTCGGCGAGTTGGTCGGCCAACTGTGCGAGCGTGAGCCGGTCGCTGTGCAGGCGGGCAGCAACGATGCGCAGTGCGATCGGAAGGCCGCCGCAGAGTTCGGCGAGCCGGTCGGCGGAGCCGGGATCCGCTTCGACGGCTGCGCGTCCGCAGAGCTCGCCGAGCAGTTCCTTGGCAGCGGCCCGGTCGAAGACGTCCAGTTCGACCAGTTCGACATCGTGCAGGGCGAGTTCGCCGAGCCGTCGATTGGAGGTCGCCAGGACGATGCTGCCTTCGCCCTTGGGGATCAGGCTGCGGACGTGACCGGGTTCGGTGACTTCGTCGAGCACCACCAGCAGCCGCCGATTGCGGGAGACGCTGCGGAAGGTGTTCTCCAGTTCGGCTGTTCCGCTGCCGATCTGTTCATCGGGCACGCCGAGGGCGCGCAGGCACATCGTGAGCGCCTCGGACAGGTCCGCACCGGCTGCGGAACGCAGTTTGGTGAAGTCGACGAAGAGTTGGCCATCCGGAAAGTGCTGCTGGTTGTCGTGCGCCCAACGGTAGAGCGTGGCGGTCTTGCCGATGCCAGGCATGCCGTTGAGGACGGCGCTGGCTCCCTCGGCCAGCAGCCCGTCCAACCGGGCCAGATCGGCTCGACGGTTGACGAAGCGTCGGGGCGGCCTCGGTACCTGATCTGGCCTGGTACCGGGGGCCGGAGCCGTCGCGTAGTGGAAGGTGATGCCTCCGTGCACGGTGCCGACCTGCATCGAAGTGCCGTGCACGGTGCCCGACATCGTGTTGTCGACCCGCGCCGTCGAGATGCCCTCGCCGTCCACCACGCCGATCGTCCCCACTCTCTCCGCACCGGCTCGTCGGCTGCCACGCCCCCGGGTGCCGCTGCGGTCCCGGCTGCACGGACCTCGCGGCTGCTGGCAGACTGCCACGGTACTGGAGATCCCCCTGCTGATCCTCGGATTCGCCGGAGCGGGTCACCGGTTCGTCCTCGGTGGAAATCATTTTTCGACACCCAGAAGAAGACCGACTGGCCAGCCCGAGTGGGCGAGGATCGCCCGGGCTGTCCGACCGGTCACACCATGCTGGACAACCCGGAAACCAGCGCGCCCTGTTCGGTATCGGGCGCCCGTCGGCAGCTACGAACCGTCATCGGCGCAGGACCAGGAAGCGTGCGCTGAACCAGAGCCCACCGAATCCGACCACGTTGCCGGCGGCTATCAGCTTCGCCAGCGTTCCGGCGTCCACGGGCCCGGGTATGAGGAACGCGGCGGCCAGCATCACCGTGAAGTACACGACGTTCAGCAGGAAGGCCGCTCCCGCCCGGCCGATCTGCTCCAGATAGCTGAGCAGTGCCAGCGTTCCCCCGAAGAGCACCAGGGTGGGGCCGACCCAGGCGAAGTAGTCGGCTGCGACAGCGGCAGCGGCCCGGTCCGTGGTCAGCGCTCGGGCGACCGGCTCCCGCAGCAGGAACGCCGCCGCACCGAGCAGGAAGTACGGAGGGACCGACAACCGCAGAGCCGTGACCAGGCCCGCGTAGTTGATGCCTCGTCGGCTCGCGCTCGGGCGCAAGGTCACCGCGACGGCCGTACCGGAGCCGACAGCCATGGCGATCACCATCAGCAGTGCGACGGCCATCTGACCGAGGGCGAATCCCGCGACCTCGGTCGGCCCGGCCTCGCGCAGCGCCCGCAAATAACCGAAGGTCACGGTGGACAGCAACAGGAACGTACCCGCCACCGGCGCTCCCAGGCCCAGGAGTTCACGCACCGCACCCCGGTCGATGGCCATCCCGGGCCAGGCCAGCTGCTTCCGTCGGAGGACGAGCGCCACGGACGCACCGACGATCACGATGGCGGGTAGGCCGCCGATCGGCACGGCCAGCATACCGAGCCCCGTGACCGCGTGGAGCGCGACCGTTCCGACAATGGACAGCACAGTGAACAGCACTCCCAGCCACGCAGCCGAACCGGTATGACCCAGACCGCGCAGAACACTCGTGCCGAGGTAGGGAATCAACCCGGCCGCCCCGGTCAGAGCGACGGCGACGACGAAGACCAGTACTTCGTGCCGGGTCTCAGGAGCGACCCCGAGCGCCGTCAGGACCGGTCCCGAAGCCACCGTCGCCATGACGGTTTGCAGAACCAACAATCCGGCGCCAACAGCGAAGAACGTCGGCAGCGACTTGAGCGAATCACGCTCCCTTCCGCTCCGTGCGGCAATGCCTGCGGAGACCTGGGCAGCCACCACCAGCCCCTCGGTCACCGCGAGCACGAGGTAACCGACCGGCGTGTACACCGAGCGGACGTAGAGCACCTCCGGGCCCAGTCGTCCCAGGAAGGCCACCGTCCAGATCTGCAGCACCAACCCGGCCACCAGTCCGAACAGGATGGATATGGCGAATCGCCCGGCTGAAACGTCCAACGATGCGAACGCGGGCTGCTGCTCCTCGACGGCGACCGCGGTCTTTCCCACCATGCCTCCCCCTCTTGATTTTTCCGACAGCCATCCCTTGGGCGTCAGCGGCATCAACGCGGCAAACCGTAACGGGAGATTTTTATGATTTCAAGAAATAAATTCTTTCAATCCGTTCGACTCCAACCGAAACCCCTCCCGTCGGCACCACGACACCGCTCCCCCGGGTGTCACTGCCTGCCATCGGCCACCGGCGAACTCCCATGCAGCACACCACTCATTGGGGTCATCCACCGGCGTGTCCCAATGCCCCGCCCCGCTCGGGTGCGTTGTGCTGGACGGCGCTCTTCGGCCTTGAGTGGCCGCCTGCCGAGTCCCGCACGTTCAACGGAGGTACCCATGTCCACCACTGCCGTCTTTTCTGTCGAAGGAATGAGCTGCGGCCACTGCGAGCGCACCGTCACTGCCGGGTTGACCGCGTTGGACGGCGTCACCAACGTCACCGCCGACGCGAAGTCCGGCCAGGTGACGATCGAATCCGCCGGGCCCCTGCTGGACGACCAGATTCGTTCCGCCGTCACCGATGCCGGCTTCGCCCTGGTGGGTCGAGTCTGACCCACCGGCAGGACGTCGACCATCGAAATAACCCTGCGGTTTCTTCGATCTCGCCGCGCCACTGCTACGCACCCGACGACGAACCGAAACTCCCCTCCAGTTACCGCTGCGGGGACCGGGCTAATCCGTCCCGGGGTAGAAATCATCACTTCCACCCCTTCGGGTAGTTCTGCGTAACCAGCACACGACCTCGGGAATCGCCCGGGTGGCCACCGCATCGCGGCAGGCCACCCGGACAAATACCGGATCCCGTCCGCGCCCTCCGACGAATCGTTTCTCGGGTTCAAATCCGCTCTCGGCGCCGCCATCGCCCCTCTCACCCGCCCTGCACGATCGAGAGATTTTTGGCCTCGAATAATAATTTGCAGGCGATCTGCCATGCTCCTACTCTTGGGCATCACTGACAGCAGCTCAGGTCCCGTTACCAGCTTCCCTCGGCGTTTTCTCAGTCAGGTCCCGGGGGCTCGCAGTGCCGCGTCTAGAGAGGGGTTCCGCACGATGGTTCCGATAGTCAGCAGCCGTTCTGCGGCACTCCCGGTCGTCTTTCTTCCTGGCCGCTCCGTCTCCGTGCAGTAGTCGCGGCGGATCGCCACGATCGGGTTTGGCGCCTCTCGCTCCTTTCTTCCGGAGGCACTGTGATCTTTCGTCCGATCGTTCCGCGGGAACTCAACACCGTACTGGGGCAGGTCCGACCCGATCCGTCCACCACGATCTCTGCGGAGACCGTTCGCTCCCGCCTGGCCACCGGCGAGTACCGCCCCGGTTGGATCTGGGTGGCGGAGCCCGCCCCCGACCGGGCACCGCTGGCCGTCGCCATCTGGTGGGGAAGTCCCGCCGACACCCACCCGAGCAATCTGGACGCGCTGTTCGCCCGATCCGATCCGGCTCGGGCTCCCGCCGATCCGTACGAACGCAGGGCTTGGACGTCCAGGGCGACCACCGACCCGCGCAGTGCGATCGCCGCCGCACTACTGACGGCTGCCCACCAGGTGTTCGCCGCCGATGGGCTGACGCCCCCGCCCGATTACCACCTCTTCCTGCCGCCCGACTGGCGTGATCGCCCCGAGGTCGCCGCTTCGGTGGCATGGCGCCGCAGAGCAGCCGAGGCAGTCGGCTTGCACCTCTCCGCCGAGCGGCTCCGCTTCGAACGCGAGACCGACCGTCCCGTTCCGACCCTGTCGGGCCGCCTTCTCTTCACCCCGGAACCCGACGACGAAGTCTTCGTCGATCTGTTCCGCCGATCCTTGCCGAACAGCATGGACACGATGTCCACTCGAGAAGTACTTCTGATCGGAGCAGAGGCACATGCAAGGCGCGAGGTGGCGTTCTACCGGCAGGAAATGCACGGCAAGCGTTCCTGGTGGCGAATAGTCCGGACGACAACGGGGCAGGTGGTCGGTTTCGCCATCCCCTCGCACAACTCCGTTGTGCCAGTGGTGGGGTACCTCGGAGTCCTCCCCGAATTCCGGGGGCGGGGCTTCGCTGCCGAGATCATCGCCGAGATCACCCGCATCCTGGCCGTCGAGAGTCAGGCCGACGTGATCCGGGCCGAAACCGACCGCTCAAACCACCCCATGGTCGCCGCTTTCGAGTTGGTCGGCTATCGCAACCGCACGCGCCGGCTAGTCCTGTCCGCCGTCTGATCGGTCGACCAGCTGGACGCTGCACGCGTAGGCCACCGGCTGCTCGCCCAGCCCGTTTCCCTCACAACCGGCCTTCGGCCTGCGATCCGTCTCGGACCGCACCACGCCTGCCGTCTCACTGCCGAAAGGAGCACCTCCCATCAGGTACGACTTCCAGCACAGTACCCCGCCACACCGTTCCGACTCAGCCCAGCGAGAACGCCCCGCTGGGCGGGGGCGGCGAATCCTCGGCCGTCGCATCCGTGACCGGCTCTGCCGCTTGCTCCGGCGTTTCCGTCAGCCTGGCGGGAAACGGATCGGCAGCGAGCAGTCGGGCCAACTCACTGCTGGGGAGAGGCTCGTCGGAGCCGATCAACAGGACATTTCCGTAGCGCCGGCCCCGCAGCACCGCGGGCTCGGCCACCAGGCAGACGTGCGCGAAAACTGCCGCGACCGTGGTGGCCTGGGCCTTGGCGAACGCGAGCGGGGGACCGTCCGCCAGGTTCGCCGCGTAACAGCCCCCCGGCCGGAGCGCGGCGGCAGCCAGTCGTACGAACTCGACACTGGTGAGGTGCGCCGGCGTCCGCGAGCCGCGGAACACGTCGGCCACCACCACATCGACGCTGGCAGCCGCCACGGATTCGAGCACGGCCCTGGCATCGCCGACCGTCACCTCGATACCGGACGGCCAGGGCAGGTGTTCTGCGATGAATTCGGTCAGCGGGCCGTCCAGTTCGACCACCTGCTGGCTCGAGCCCGGGCGGGTCTTCGCCAGATAGCGGGGCAGGGTGAGCCCGCCACCGCCCAGGTGCAGTACGTCCAGCGGTTCACCGGAATCCGCCACCACGTCCAGCAGGTGCGCGATCCGCTGTACGTACTCGAATTCGAGATGCGTCGGATCCTGGAGGTCGACATACGACTGCGGGGTGCCGTCGAGAGTAAGCAACCAGCCGCCCTCGATGTCGATGTCGGGAATCAGCTTGGCGGTGCCGAGCCTCACCTCGCGCTCCGCCGGCCGCGGATCCGCCCCTTCGGCGGTGGGGCCGCTCATCGGTGGGGCTTCCGGGAAATGACGGGGCGAAGAACGATCGACGAAGGGACAGCCATGCGGGCAGCTTAGGCCCCACCAGGGCAGTCTTCCCAAACAAAGGGGCCTACTGACCGGTATGGTCACGGAGGTGGTCCCGCACGGGGTGGTCCCGGGCGGCACGACGGAACAGGGAATGGACGTGGCTGGCGTGGACTTCCGTGAAGACATCCTGGGCGCCCCTTACGAGGCAACGGAGCTCCCGCTCGTCCCGGACGAGGAGGGCGAGGTCAGTGCCACGCTGGTGCGTCGGCTGGTGGAGGGCTCCCGACAAGCAGTGCTGTACTTGCACGGCTACACCGACTACTTCTTCCAGACCCACCTCGCAGACCATTTCACGGCTGCCGGTTTCTCCTTCTACGCGCTGGACCTCCGCAAGTACGGCAGGTCGCTCCGCCCTCACCAGTCCCCCAACTTCGTGACGGATCTCGCCACCTACGACGAGGAGTTGGACGAGGCAGTCCGGATCATTCGGGAGCTCGACGGCCACACCCGGCTCCTGGTGAACGGGCACTCGACGGGTGGACTGGTGGCAGCCCTGTGGGCGAGTCGACAGGCTGGCCGCGGGCTGGTCGACGGACTGTTCCTTAACAGCCCGTTCCTGTCGATGCCTGCCGCCCCGGCCGTACGGACCCTCGGCGCCCCCGCGCTCGACGCCATCGGGCGGACCGCTCCCACCCGGAAGCTGCCTGCTCCGCTCAATCCGCACTACGTCCACAGTCTCCACCGCGATCACCGCGGCAGTTGGGAGTTCGATCTTGCTCTGAAGCCCGCCGAAGGGTTTCCGCTGTTCGCCGGTTGGCTGGCCGCGATCCAGCGCGGCCACCGGAAGGTACGCCGCGGGCTCTCGGTCGACTGTCCGATCCTGCTGATGGCCTCGACCGCCTCCACCGTCACCAACCGGTGGGACCCGGCCCTGATGCGTACCGACGCGGTCCTACGGGCCGACGACATCGTCGCGCTCGCACCGCGGCTCGGCCGACACGTCACCACCGTCCGGATCGAAGGGGGCGTGCACGACCTGGTCCTGTCGGCCGACTCGGCCAGGGCCGAGGTGTTCGCCGAGTTGGACCGCTGGATGGCCGCCTACTTCCCGGCCTCCTGACCGCCCGACCGAATTCGGCGGATCCCACACGGATACCGGCAGGGCCGCACGCGTCCACACCTGCAGTACGGAACGCTCACGGCTCGATTCGGTGGCGCTTTCGACGGCTGCCGGGCAGTCCTGGGCCCTCCGTCTCACCTCGGAGAACGGACACCACTCCGAGTCCGGCAGCACTGACCGGCACCGCGAGCAGGGCACCGATAATTCCGGCGATCCCGGAGCCGGCCACCACCGCGATCATGATGGTGGCGGGGTGAAGTTCGACGGTCCGGCTCTGGATGAGGGGCTGCAGGATGTTCCCCTCGATCGCCTGCACCGCCAGCACCACTCCGAGGGCCCACAGAGCGGTACCCAGTCCGCCGTTCGCAAGGGCCACGAGAACGGCCACCGTTCCTGAGAGGAAGGCACCGACAAAAGGAATGTAGGCGCCCATGAAGACGAGCGCACCGAGTCCGGCCGCTCCGGGCACTCCCAGGGCGAGCAGTCCGATGGAGATGAACGTGGCATCGATCAGCGCGATCAAGGTGGTGCCCCGCATGAAGCCGGCCATCGCCGTGAACGCCTGCTGACCGCACGCGATCACCGTGTCTGCGTGCCCACCCGGGATGAGCTCGTGAACCGCGTCGCCAAAACGGTTGCCGTCGCGCAGGAAGAAGAACACCAGCGCGAGGGAGAGCACTCCACCGGTCAGCAGCTGGGTGACCAGACCCAGCCCGGACAGGACTCCGTTGGCGAGCGAGTCCACCAGGGTGCTCCCGGAGCCGGAGCTCTCCTTGAGCGCGTACTGGATCTTGTCGCCGAACGGCCCCAGCCAGGAGGCGATACGGTCACCCGCCTGCTGAAGGCCGGAGGCGATCTGCGGTGCGCTGTTCACCAGGGAGTTGACCAGCAGTGCGATCCCACCGGTCACCACGAGCACCAGGATCGTGCAGGTCAGTCCGGCAGCCACCCCCCGTTTGACGCCCCGACCCACCAGCCAGGGCATCACCGGGTAGAGCAGGGCCGTGGCCAGCAGCGCAACCAGCATCGGGATGGTCGCGGCCCGTAGTTCCACCACTACGAAGATGGCGAACGCAGCCACGGCGATGAAGAGGATCACCGCAGCGGACCAAGCCGCAGCCGACCGAACCGAAGCGGGCAACATCTGGGCCGGCCGTCGATCGTCCAGCCCCGCCCCACCCGCAACGATCACGGGCACTGCCCCCGCAGTCCCCTCATCCTTCAAGGAGGGATGTGCACTTGATGTGGCTTTTCCTGAAAGGCCGTCGGGGACCTCGACGCCACCACGTCCCGCTGAACTCTCCGACCGCCGGTCTGCGGCTCCTGACCACCTCTGCGACTGGCCACCTTCACCAGAGCTGCCCGGCGGCCGTTCCGCCCCCGTCGCCCCAGGGCCGCCCCTTTCTCCCCTTCCCTCGCTGCCTCCGGCTCCGGCTCCGGCTCCGGCTCCGGCTGCAGAAGGTGCTGGCGGATCCTGGCGGTCCCCCGGGTCCTGCGGGTTCGGAGAGCCCTCTGCCGTCACCGCCACCTCCGCAGCCAACGCACCGTCATGATCGTCTTATTTCAACAGACAACGGTCATATCGACGGGCAGGAGCCAACGGCGTGGCGTGGCGACCGGAGCAGCCGACCGATGCCGGGCGGAACCCCGGTTCGGGCAAATGTGCACACCCCTGCCGACCCCCGCCCCAGCGGTACTGGCGTGGGCGCCGGCGCCCACGGATCACCCCTGGTACTGGTCGATCGTCCGGCGCAGCAGCGCGATTCGGTTGGAGGTGAGCGAGTCGACGCCGAGGGCGAGCATCCGCCGCATGGTGCGCCGCAGATCCACGGTCCAGGTCGCCAGGCCCATGCCGGCGTCGTGGACGGAGCCCACCAACTTCTCGTTCACCAGTCCGAAGGGCGGATTGAGGTAGTCGGGGCGCAGTTCGTCGAGCAGCCGCTGCTTCGGCAGTTGGAGACGGTTCCAGGTCAGGGAGATTTCCGCGCCGGGCGCGAGTTCGCGGATGGCGAGCATGGCCACGACCGACCCGCAGAAGGCGACGCGGTCCGCCATCCCGAGATCGTTGACGACCTTCCACGTGGCTTCGGCCGGGCCGCTGTCGTCCAGGTCGATCATCAGTTGCGCGCCGTCCGTGGCGTCGATGACCTGCAACACCTCGGCAAGGGTGGGAATCCGAAGCCCGAGCCCGGGAGCGGCTACCTCTTCCAGTTGGTCGAGCGTCACTCGGGCGATCTGACGCTGATCGTTCCACAGCCGTTCGAGAGTGCGGTCGTGCAGCAGCACGGGCACCCTGTCCCGGGTGAGCTGGACGTCGACCTCGACGGCATCGGCTCCCGCGGCGAGCGCGGCGCTGACCGCCGGCAGGGTGTTCTCGCGGTGCAGGTACGGGTCACCACGGTGGGCAACGGCGCGCACGCGGCTCTTCAACGGGGTCGTCCTCTCGCACGGTCGGGGTACTCACAACGCTGGCCGTCCCGCTACCGGTCGGCCGCAGGTCTCCGCATCCTAGGCGGCGTCAGTTCACGCCTCGTCCCCGGCCATCGGTACCACCCGGGCGACCCTGCCCCGGTACCGCCCTCGCCCCCACCGCTGCCTCCGTCCTCGATTCCTGGCCTGATCAGCGCAGAGTCGAGGACGCCCAAAGGACCGGTCGCGGGTCGACGGGAGGATCTTCTCCGCCAGACCAGACCTCAACGCCGTTCGACCACGACATTGGTCGACTTGATCACCGCAGTGGCGGGCGCCCCGGGGACAAGCCCGAGTTCCTCCGCCGAGTCACGGCTGATCAGCGAAACCACCCGGAACGGGCCCGCCTGGATCTCCACCTGCGCAGCGACGTCGCCCAGGACGACGGCGGTCACGATCCCGGGAAAGCGGTTCCGGGCCGATGAACGCCCCTCCACCTCGCTGTTCTCCGGTCGGGCAAGCTCCCGGGCGAACGCCGCGAGTTCCGCCCCGGCGATGATCCGGTGGCCGTGCTCGTCTCGCGTCGCCGGCAGTCGGCCCGCGTCCACCCATCGCCGCATGGTGTCGGCGCTCACCCCCAGCATCGAAGCAGCCTCGCCGATGCGGTACGGGTGGACGGGCCGGTCGGACATGACCATCGATGCGACTCCGGGCGATTCAGGAACGAACTGGCAGACCCCGCCATCCTGCCGTACCGAAGCCCCTCCCCACGCACGCCCCACCACCCGCCCGGGCACCCACTCGCCCCCGACCGGCCGCCCGACCGCCCGCCCGCCCGACCGCCAGCACGGCAACCCCACCCGCTGCCCAACGGCCCGACCCACCACATCCGCCCCTCCCGGCCTGCGCACTCCACCGACCGCGGCATCGCAGACCGACGGCACCGCACGACAGCAGAACGGCCACGGCACGGCACCACCACGGCGGGCGAAGGACAGATCGACGGCGCGGCACCGCCGACGGGGCGGCAGCGCGCGCCCCACTGCAGCAGCCCACGCAGCGTTAGGCGAAGGCCGGCCTCAGTCGCCGCCGAACAGCTCCCGCCTGACCGCGTCCCCTGCGGTCAGCACGGCTCCCGCCAGAACGGCGCCGCCGCCCGCGGTACCGGCCCGGACCTCAGTGGCGAGCGGAGAGAGCCGGGAGAGGTGGCGTTCGACACGGCTTGCCAGTTCCGGGCCGCCGGCCTGCCCGATCTCGCCGCCCAGCACTACGCATCCCGGATCGAGCACGACGCAGATCGCAGAAGCCCCGACGGCGATCCGCAGCGCCAGCTCGTCCAGGAAGTCATCGGCGCCGCTCTCGACCGCCCGACGGACCACGGCCCCGGCCGCAGGCTCCCGGTCCCCAGCTTCGACTCCGGGCTCGGCCCCCGCCCTCGTTCCTTCCTCGGTGTCGGGCTCCACCTTGAGCCCGTGGCGGCCCGCCAGTTCACAGATCGCCGCGCTCGACACCGTGGAGTGGAACCCGCCGTCGCACTTCTTGGAGTCCGGCAGCCCGATCGTCCCGGGCACGGGCAGGAATCCGATCTCGCCGGTGCCGCCGGAGGCCCCGCGCCGCAGACGGCCGTCCAGTATCACGGAAGCTCCGACGCCGTGCCCCAGCCAGATCAGTGCGAAGTCCCGCCGGTCCTTGGCCGCACCGATGCGGTGTTCGGCGATTCCGGCGAGATTCACCTCGTTCTCGAGGATCACCTCTGTCCCGGGGCGGGAGCGCAGGGCGGCGAGCAGTTTGGTGTGCCACTCGGGCAGCTTGCCGGAGTTGTTGAGCGTGCCCGTCGCCGGGTCGACCAGGCCGGGAGCGCCGACGGCCACGGTGTGCAGTTCCCCCGCCCCGGCCTCGGCCGCGGTGGCGAGCAACGCCTCGACGGTCCGTTCTACCAGCAGGTCGCCGTCCGTCATCACGACGCTCGCACCGCCGCCGCCCGATCCGCCAGCACCGCCAGATCCGCACGAGCAGCCCGCACTCTCCGTCGCCCCCGCGTCACCCGATCCACTCGGCTCTTCCCCGTCAACCGCAGGAGCAGCAGAAGCGGCAGGAAGGGAGGCAGCGATGGTGGCCGTGCCGAGGGTCCGGCCGGTCAGGTCGGCGACCACCAGGCTGACGCCGCTGGCGCGGATGTCGATGCCGGCGAGGTGCGCGCGGTCGGCGACCAGGCCGTACAGGCGGGCGTTGGGGCCGCGGCGCAGCGCGGCGCTCTCCCCGGCGTGGGCGACCAGGCCGCTGCGCTGGAGTCGTTCGAGCAGGTCGGCGACGGTGGGCCGGGACAGCCCGGTCAACGCGCGCAGGTCGGATGCGGTGAGCGGGCCCCGTTCGAGCAGCAGGTCGAGGGCGAGCCGGTCATTGATGGCCCGGGCGGTGCTCGGCGTGGCGGTGCGAGCGGTCGTCATGAGCCTGCATCCTTCCAGAGGTTTCTATCAGGCAGGGTCCCTGATAGTTTATCGGCATCCGACCGACCCAAGGGGGAGCCCAGCATGGGCGAGACTCTCAAGGACGTCCGGCGCGCAAGGATGAGCGTGGCGCTGGTGTTCGCCGTTCACGGTGCCGTCACCGGCACCTTCGTCAGCCGCATTCCGTGGATCAAGGACAACCTCGACCTGAGCCCCGGTCAGCTCGGTCTCGCCCTGGTCTTCCCTGCCATCGGCGCGTCGGTGGCGATGCCGCTGGCCGGCCGGATCGTGCACCGCTACGGCGCCCGGACCGCACTGCAGGGCCTGCTGACGCTGTGGTGCCTGTCGCTGGCACTGCCGGCTCTCTCCCCCCACCTGGCGGTCCTCTGCCTGGCGCTGTTCCTCTACGGCGCGACGGCCGGCATGTCGGACGTCGCAATGAACGCGCAGGGCGTCGAGGTCGAGGAGCGGATCGGCCGGTCGATCATGTCGGGGCTGCACGGCATGTGGAGCGTCGGCGGCCTGGTCGCCTCCGCGTTCGGCGTCCTGGCGGCCCATCAGCACGCGGACGCCCGGGTGCAGTACGCGGTGACCGCGGCGGTCTTGGCGGTGCTCGCCCAGGTGGTGTCCCGCGGAGTGCTGGACGTCCGGCCGACCGCCGGCGAGGAGGCCCCGCCGCGTTTCGCGCTGCCCCCGAAGGAAGCGCTGGTCATCGGCCTGGTCGGGTTCTGCGCGGTGTTCGCCGAGGGTGCGTCGATGGACTGGAGCGGGGTCTACCTCCGTGACATCACCGGTGCCTCCCCCTCCGTCGCGGCCTCCTGCTTCACTGCTTTCGCCGCCACCATGGCCGCGGCCCGTCTGGCCGGTGACGCGGTCGTCCGTCGGCTCGGTCCGGTGCGCGCCGTCCGGTTGAGCGGCATGATCGCCACCGTCGGCGGCCTGCTGGTGGTGTTCGCCGATTCCCCGTACGTGGCCATCCCGGGCTTCGCACTGATCGGCATCGGCATCGCCGTGGTCGTCCCGCTCGCGTTCGCCGCCGCCGGCCGGGCGGGCACCAACCCGAGCCAGTCCATCGCCGGTGTCGCCACCATCACCTACACCTCCGGCCTGGTTGCCCCGGCCGTGGTCGGCGGCATCGCACAGGCCAGTTCGCTCACGGTCTCCTTCATCGCAGTCACCCTGCTCGCCGCCGCGCTGATCCCCTCCGCGACGGCGATGCGCCACCGCAAGCCGGCCGGTGCCCCGGTCGCGGCCTCCAGTTCCTTGGAGCCGACCCGCTGACGGGCCCCACTGCCGGACGGCCGGACAATGGGCGGATGGCCGTCCGTCGAGGGGCGCGGGAGGTCCACTCCCGCGCCCCTCGGCATGCCCGCCCCCTGAAACCGCGGCCCCCACCCACGCGAACCACCGCAGAGCAGCCGAGCAACAGCCCCGCCCCCAGCCCTCAGCCCCACCCCCCGAGTCCCGAAGTACCGGAACCGTGCCGACCCCGGTGAGCTGCGCCTCCGTCCTGCCGTGCGATGCTCCTGGTCATGGATCCCGCCCCGCGCAACCCGATCGGTGCCCACGTCCCCGTCGCCGGGAAGGGCCTGGTGGGCACGGGGCTGGCCTACGCCGAGAAGGTCGGGGCGGAGGCGGTGCAGGTGTTCGTCGCCAACCCGCGCGGCTGGGCGACCCCGGCCGGGAACCCCGCGCACGACCTGGCCTTCCGGGCGGCCTGCACCGAACGGGGCATCCCGGCCTACGTGCACGCGCCGTACCTGATCAACTTCGGCTCCGACTCGGCCGCGACCCGGGAGCGTTCCGCCGAATCGCTGACGCACTCCCTCCACCGCTCGGCCGCCATCGGCGCCCTCGGCACTGTCGTGCACACCGGGTCCGCGCTCTGCGGCACCCGTGCGGAGGCGCTCGCCCAGGTCCGCGACCAGGTGCTGCCGATCCTGGACGGCCTCGACCGGTACGGGGCCGACGCCCCGTGGCTGCTGCTGGAGCCGACGGCCGGCCAGGGCAGCTCGCTCTGCTCCCGGATGGACGACCTCGCCGCCTACCTGGACGCCCTCGACCACCACCCGCTGGTCGGCGTCTGCCTGGACACCTGCCACGCCTTCGCGGCCGGCCACGACCTGGCCGCGCCGAACGGGGTCGAGGAGCTCTTCGAGTCCCTGCACCGCGCGGTCGGCCCCGGGCGCCTGCAACTGATCCACGCCAACGACTCGCAGGACGTCGCGGGTGCCCGCAAGGACCGCCACGAGAACATCGGGGCTGGCCACATCGGCGCGGCCGCGTTCGAGGCACTGCTCGCCCACCCGGCCACCGCCGGCATCCCCCTGATCATCGAGACGCCGGACGGCCGCCACGACCCCGCCCGGGTCGAGGGCGCCCGCCACGCCGCCGACATCGCCCTGCTCAGGCAACTGCGCCGCCCCGCCCCGCTGCACCGCTCCGCCCTGCTACACCGCTCCGCCCCGCCGAACCATCCGTCCAGCCCGCGGCCCACGGACGCACCGCTGGACGGCACTACTCCCAGCGCGGGTTAAGCTCCCCGGGTGCATGCCCCGGAGCCGATAGCCGCGCCCACCCCACCGGCCAAGACCACCGCCCCCGCCTCGGCCACCCCCACCACAGCCGGTGCCGACCCGGAGGCCCCCGCCACGGCTCCGCACCGGCCCTCCCCCCGCCCGTTCCGCCCGTCCCGCCGGGCCCTGCTGCGTCTCGGCGCCCTGCTCGCCGTCCTCGCCGCCGCCATGGCTTCGCTGCTGCTGTGGGACCCGTCCGCCGTCCTGGCCGCCGCCTCGGGGCCGTGGCGGATCCCGATCGCGCTCGCCGCCTACGGTTTCGGCTCGATGGCTTTCCTGCCCCGCCCGGCGATGAACGCGGGCATGGGGCTGCTGTTCGGCTCGTTGTGGGGCGTACCGCTGGCGGTCGCCGGGTCGGCGATCGGCGCTGCGGCGGCGTTCGTCCTGGGACGTTCGCTGGGTCGCGAGGCGTTGCGGCCGCTGGTGCGCGGCCGGGTGCTGACGGAGATCGACCGGCGCCTGTCGGAGCAGGGTTTCCGCAGCGTGCTGCTGATCCGGCTGTTCCCGGGCGCGCCGTTCCAGGCGGGCAACTTCGCGTGCGCGTTCTCCGGTGTGAAGTTCTGGCCGTACCTGCTGGCCACCGTCATCGGCGTGGTGCCGACCACCACCGCCTACGTGGTCGCGGGGGCGAGCGCGGGTTCCCCCACCTCACCGGCCTTCTTGATCTCCGCCGGGGTGATCGCCGCGATGTGCGCGTTCAGCGCCTTCTCCCTGTGGCGCGCCCGCCCCCGCCGCTCCGCCTGACTCCCTCCCGCCGCTCCGCCCGACCGCCGCTCCCGAAGCCCCACCCCAGTGCCCACGAAGCCCCGGGCGACCGGCGACCACCCGCCTAGCGTTCGATCGCGGGCGACCACTCGCCGAGCGACCACAGCACCACCGTGTTGACCACCATCACGATGCCGAGCCCGACCGCCCACCCGGGGTGCCCGCCGACCGCCAGCAGCGCGACCGCCCCGCCCCAGACCAGCAGTTGCACCCCGTACCAGAGCACCGCCGAATCGCGCACCGGCCGCCGGGGCGCCGCGTAGCGGCCCCACAGCACGACCGCGAGCGCCGGCAGCGCCAGGGCGATCAGCCCTCGCAGCACGACCGGGCCGTCCGCCCAGACCCCGTACCCGCCGATGGCCAGGGCCACCAGAGAGGCCAGTTCCAGCAGCAGGCGCACCGCCAGCTGAGTGCCCGTCATCACCTTGCGCATGCCCGTACCCGCCCGTTCCCCCGCCGCACCAACCAGCCCGATGATCCGATCTTCCCACCCCAGCCCCACCTCACACCCCCAGCCCCACCTCACACCCCCAGCCCCACCTCACACCCCAACCCCACCTCACGCCCCCAACCCCACCTCACGCCCACAGCCTCACCCCGCCCAACCCCGCCCCGCGCCCGGCCCGAAAACGGCTCGCCCGCCCGCCCCGGGCTGCCCCACCATGTCCGCATGACGAACACCGGCCCCGCCACCACCCGCACCAGCCCGCCCTTCGCCGCCGACGAGGCGACCATGCTCGGCGCCTGGCTGGACTTCCACCGCGCCACGCTCGCCCTCAAGTGCGCGGGCCTGACTCCCGATCAACTGCGCGAACGCGCCTGCCCACCGTCCTCGCTGAGCCTGCTCGGGCTGGTGCGGCACATGGCCGAGGTGGAGCGGCACTGGTTCCGCAAGGTGCTGGACGGCCAGGACCTCGGCACCGACGGCCGCTACTGGACAGAGGAGTTCCCGGACGGCGACTTCGACCTGGTGGACGGGGCCGACCCGGTCGCCGACACCGCGGTCTGGCAGGAGGAGGTGGCGTTCGCCCGGTCCGCCGCCACCGGCCTGCCGCTGGACACGGTCGGCAAGAGCCGGTGGCGCGACAACGAGGTGACGCTCCGTTGGATCCTGGTCCACATGATCGAGGAGTACGCCCGCCACAACGGGCACGCCGACCTGCTTCGGGAACGAATCGACGGCTCGACCGGCGAGTAGCCCCCACCGCCACCCGCTCGCACGGTGCACGCCGCACCGGTGTGACGCACGCCGCGCTGCGCGCCACCCGCCACCCGCACGCCCCTCGGCCGCGACCCGCCACTCCCGGGTGAAGCCGTTACATGATTGTTGACACTCAGTCAACTAGCTTCCCGATACCACCGATAGGGTCGTCACTCGCAACCACCCACCGATTAATGGCGTCGTTGCGGGTATCCGCCGAGTATCCGGGGAGCCACTGTTTTTCCTCCGCGCCACAACCGGTGCAGGGGGTACAAGCGGGCACATCCACGGTGATCAGTGCGATACTCGGACAGTTCCAACAAGTGGATGACGTGTCAAAACGACCCGTCACCCCCCGGGGGGACGAGTACGGAACGAGACAGGGAGGCGCGGCTAATGGGAGCACTACGCGACGAGCACCACAACGGGTGGCTGATGCCTTCCGGCAGCTACCCGGCCGCGATGTACGAGGAACCGTGGGAGGGCGAGGAGACGCTGCCGAGCAGCGTCCAGGCCGCCCCCTCCAAGATCGTCTCGCTCCGCCCGACGGGCTTCGAGGCCGCCCGCACGGTCGGCGAGCACATCCGCGCCGCGACCCCGGTGGTCATGGACCTCACGGAGATGGACGACGCCGAGGCCAAGCGGATGGTCGACTTCGCCTCCGGTCTGATCTTCGGCACCCGCGGCGGCATCGAGCGGATCGCCCGCCGGGTGTTCCTGCTCACCCCCGCCGACGTCGAGGTGATGGTCATCGACCGCCCGCTCGACGAGTCCGGCTTCTACAACCAGAGCTGACAGCCAGCCCACCAGCCGTTCGAAGACCCCGCGCCCCGCGCGGGGTCTTCGGCATGTCCGGCCCCAACGCCACACCCTCCCTCCTCTCCCCCTCTCTTCTCCCCCCTCCATGAGACTTCTCCCCCCTCCATGAGACACGCAACAAAATTTTGAGACATCAAAGTCTCACTTGCGCTACCCTTATCTCATGGCAACCGACCGCGACTCCGTCCTGGAGGCAGCCGTGGGCATCCTGTCCCGGCGCCCGACGGCCCATCTCGACGAGATCGCCCGCGCCGCCGGCATCAGCCGCGCCACGCTGCACCGGATCTTCCCGGGCCGCGAGGCCCTGATCCTCGAGGTGGGCGCCCTCGGCCTGCGCCGTTTCTCCGCCGCGCTCGACACCGCGCGGGTCGAGGAGGGCAACGCCGAGGCCGCGCTGCGCCGCCTGGTGGACGCGGTGGTGCCGGATGCCGCGCTGTGCGCCTTCCTGGCCGGGGAGAACCAGCTGTACGACCACGAGGAGATCAACGACCTCTGGGAGCTCCAGGACGCCCGGGTCCGCGCGCTGTTCCTGCGCGGCCAGCAGGAGGGGGTGTTCCGCGTCGAGCTCTCGGCCGCCTGGCTGAGCGAGGCGTTCTTCGACCTGGTGGCCGGCATCGGCTGGGCCGTGCAGGAAGGCCGGCTCGCCCCCCGCGAAAGCGCGTTCTCGCTCGCCGAGCTGTTCCTCGGCGGTGCTCTACGGAGATCTGATACCCCATGAGTTCCACCCCCGTCGTCACCCGGCCCGTCCACCGCTGGGCCGGTCTCGGCGTCCTCGTGCTCGCCGTCACCCTGGTGGCGGTGGACGCGACGGTGCTCTCCCTCGCCATCCCCTCGATCACCGAGACCCTCCGCCCGTCCGGCACCCAGCTGCTCTGGATCGGCGACGTCTACTCCTTCGTGCTGGCCGGCCTGCTGGTGTCGATGGGCGCGCTCAGCGACCGGCTGGGCCGCAAGCGGGTGCTGCTGGCGGGTTCGGCCGCGTTCGGCGCGGCCTCGCTGCTGGCGGCGTACGCGCCGGGCCCGGGCTGGCTGATCGTGGCCCGGGCGCTGCTGGGCGTGGCGGGCGCGACGATCATGCCGTCCACGCTGTCGCTGATCCGCACGCTGTTCCCGGACGCGAAGGAGCGGGCCACCGCGATCGGCGTCTGGGGCGCGGGCGCGGCGGCCGGTGCCGCGCTGGGCCCGCTGGTGGGCGGTGTGCTGCTGGAGCACTTCTGGTGGGGGTCGGTGTTCCTGCTGAACCTGCCGGTGATGGTGCTGCTGCTGGCGCTCGGTGGCTGGCTGCTGCCGGAGTCCCGCGATCCGCGTCCGGGCCGGTGGGACGTGGGGAGCGTGCTGCTCTCGATGGCCGGTGTGATCGGCGTGGTGTACGGCGTCAAGGAGTTCGCCGTGCACGGCCTGGAGCAGTGGACGGCTCCGGTGGTGTTCGTGCTGGGCGCGGCCGCGCTGGCGGTGTTCGTACGGCGCCAGCTCCGCCTGGAGACCCCGCTGCTGGACGTCCGGCTGTTCCGGAACGCGCGCTTCACGGCCGCGGTGGTGTCCTCGCTGATCTGCCTGATCGGCCTGTCCGGTGTGATCTTCTTCATGTCGCAGTACCTCCAGCTGGTCCGCGGCTACTCGCCGCTGCACGCGGGCTTCGCCGAGATGCCGGCCTTCGTCGGCTCGGTGGCGGGCGGTCTGCTGACGGCCCGGCTGGTGCGGCGCGCGGGCGCCCGCCGGGTGCTGACGGCGAGCCTGTTCGTGATGGGCCTGGGCATCGGCGTGCTGGGCTTCGTCCGGGTGGACAGCGCCTACCTGCTGCTCGGCTCGTCCTTCCTGGCGCTGGGCACCGCCGAGGGCGTGGTGTACACGCTCTCCTCGGACCTGGTGCTGGGTGCCGCCCCGGCCGACAAGGCGGGTGCCGCCTCGGCCGTGTCGGAGACGGCGTACGAACTGGGCGCGGCGCTGGGCATCGCCCTGGTCGGCTCGATCGTGACGGCCCTGTACGCGGGGTCGCTGTCCGTCCCGGCGGGTACCGACCCGGCGCTCGCGGAACAGGCCGGCCAGTCGCTGGGTGGCGCGATCGAGGCCGCGGCCGCCCTTCCGGCGGGCCCGGCCGGGCAGTTGCTCACCACCGCGAACAGCGCGTTCGTGCACGGGATCACGGTCGCGGCCTGGGTCTCGGCGGTCCTGCTGCTGGGCGCCGCCGCCCTCGCCCACCACCTCCTGCGCACCCGCCCCGACCGCCCCGCGGAAACCACCGGCACCGCGCGGCCGAGCGCGGAAACCACCGCCACCACGCGGCCCGCCGCAGGAACCACCGGCACCGCGCAGCCCAGCGCGGAAACCACCGCCACCACGCAGCCCGCCGCAGGAACCACCGGCACCGCACGGCCCAGCGCGGAAACCACCGGCACCACGCAGCCCGCCGCGGAGGCGGAAACCGCCGGCACCCCCGCGCACCGCTGACGCCCCGTCAGGGGTGGTCCGCCAGGTACGCCACTAGCCGGTCGGTGTCCTGCTGGGTCCACCCCTCGGGCGGCGCGATCCGCGCCCACGCCTCGGCGGGCATCAGCCCGTAGCGGTGCCCGTGCCCCTCGGGCACCGCCTCGGAGGCGGCCAGGTCGCAGGTGACCTGCCAGAACGTCACCAGCGGGTACCACCGCATGGTCGGGGAGACGTCGTGGGCCCGCTGCCCGTTCAGCCACTCGGGTCGGCGCCAGACCAGCGCGGGTTCCCACCACACCACCGGGTCGCTGCCGTTCTGCAGGTAGACCACCCGCGGCTGTTCCCAGGCGGCGCCGGCCGGCACCGCGAAGTCGGAGGGCTGCTGGGCGAACCGCACGTGCTGTCCGTCCCGGTAGACCGGCCGCCAGACGGGGCTGCCGGTCTGCCGCAGGTCGGTGACCGTCTCCCGCAGCGGGTTGTCGGGGGTGGGCCCGACCAGCAGCGCTCCCCCGGTCTGCCCGGTCAACTGCTCGACGCCGCCGGGGAAGGCCCGCTCGGTGGCGTACGAGCCGAGGCTCTCGCCGGCCACCATCAGCCGGGGCCGGGAGTCGGCGGGCAGTTGCGACCAGTGCGCGTGCACCGCGTCGTACAGGGCCTTCCCGGCGTCGGTCGCCTCGCCCTCGGTGAGGAAGGAGATCCAGCTCGGCAGGTACGAGTACTGGAAGGCGACCTCGGCGCTGTCGCCGTCGTACAGGTACTCCACCGGTCTGGCGATCCGCTCGTTGACCCAGCCGCTGCCGGTGGTGCCCAGCACCACCAGCACCTTGCGCCGGAAGCCCCCGGCGCGGTCGAGTTCGGCGACCGCGCGCCGGGCCCGCTCGGCCAGTCCGGCGGTGGTCCGGGCGCCCTCGGCGAAGCCCGTCCCGTCCACCGACCGCAGTCCGACGTACGCCCGGACCGGGTCCAGGGCCGGGCGTCCGGTGAAGCCGGAGATCTGCGCGGCGGTGGGGGCGCGGCCGACGAAGTCGCGGCCCTTCGCACCGAGGCCGGCCCAGCTCTCGTACGACTCGGGGCTGCCGGACAGGGTCGGCGACAGCGGCTGTTCGACGCCGGGCGAGGTGGTGCGGTCGGCCAGCGCGGCGCCGCGTTCGGCCAGGTCGAGCAGCCCGCGCAGCAGGAAGCCCTCGACGAAGCCGACCACCAGGACGGTGGCGAGGGCGGCGGCCCCGGCGGCGGCCGCCCAGTTCGGGACGGCGCGGCCGAGGATCCGCCGCAGCCGGCGGGTGCCGAGCCGGACCGCCCGGGCGCACAGCACCAGCAGCGCGCCGAGCAGCAGGGCGACCGGCAGCACCAGGGCCCACTGCCACCAGCCGATCCGCGGGTCCATGCCGACGGCCCTCCGCAGGTCGCCCTGCCAGCGCACGCTCCACGCGGTGACGGCCACCACCGCGCCGCCGCCGGCCACGGCCAGCACCCACCAGCCGGCCCGCCGCACCCGCTCCTCGATCTCCGGGCCGCACGCCCGGACCACGTACCCGGAGAACGCCCCGATGCCGTAGCCGAACACGGCGGTGATCGCCCCGGCGGCGGCCTGCAGGTACCAGGGTCGGGGCAGCAGCGAGGGGGTGAAGGACAGTCCGTAGCACAGCAGCGCCCCGGCCAGCGCGCCCCAACTCGGCCACCGCCGTACGATCCGCTCCCCCGCTGCCGCCACCCGCCGCCTCCCGTCCTGTCCTGTCCTGTCCCGGCGCCCGCACCGTCGCCGCCGCGCACCCGCCGCGGCCCGCCATACGTATCTCGCCGCCCGCACCGCCGATCTGACGGGCCGTCGGACTCCTCCCAATGGCGCAGCGCCGCTGGCCCCGGGGGCCGCCGGGCTCCGACGATGGGGACGTAGGGCGGAGGCGGACGTCCGGTTCCGCATGTCCGGACGCGGGCCGTGGGCCTGCCGGAACGACCGCGGCGCGCACGGGCCCGGCGCGGTTCTGAACGAGAGGGTGCATCGGGATGCGAGACGCGGAGCGGAACGGTTCGGGCCGGGGGCTGGTCCGGCAGGGGCCGGTGGGGCCGCCGCAGCGGCACCCGGTGCGGCGGCGCCCGGTGCGGCGCGGGCTGCGGCTGTCGCTGGCGGTGGCCGGCGCGGCCGCCGGGATCGCGGTGATCGCGGCCTGCGGCGGCACCTCGGGCGAGAACCCGGTGCAGGCGGCGATGTCGACGTTCACCGTCGGGGCGTCGCCGGAGGCGGCGAACTTCTCGGGCGAGCCGCCGTCCGCCTTCGCGTCCGCGCACGAGTCGGCGCTGGCCTCGGTGTCGGCCGCGGAGGCCAGCGCCTCCGAGCGCGCGGCCTCCTTCGAGGCGTCCGCCAACGCCCAGTTGGCGGCCACCCGGGCGAAGGCCGCGGAGGTGCTGGCGGCCGTCCCGGACGCGGGCAACGCGATGACGGACGTGACGCTGACCGGTGTGCCGAACTCGACCTCCGGCGACCTGACCGCGGCGATCATCACGGTCACCAACAGCACCACCGAGACCCGGTCCTACGCGATCCAGGTCGACTTCACCGACAGCACCGGCAAGAGCGTGGACAGCCAGGTGCTCGGCGTGGAGCACCTGGCGGCGGGCGCGACGGCCAACCCGGTGGCGTTCAGCAAGCTGGGCAAGGACACCAACCTGCTCCCGGTGGTGGTCAAGGCCTACCGCTACTGACCGGGCGCCGAACGCCGGTGTGCCTGCCGCTCGACCGGTCGAGCGGCAGGCACACCGGCGTTCGGCCGGTCCGTCGTCCCGGTACCGGGTCGACGGGCCACCGGGTCAGTTGACGGAGCGGAGGATGACGTCCTCGTAGTCCCAGGCCGGGTCCTCGGCGCCGTCCGGTCCGACGGCGGTCTCAAGACCGCTCTCGAGGCCGTTCTCAAGACCGCTCTCAAGAGCGGTCCCAAGGCTGCTCTCGCCGCCGGCCTCGACGCCGGCGACGGGTTCCGCGAACCCGAGATCGGTGCGGGGACCGGCGTGGAAGTCGGTGCGGAGGTCGGTGCGGCCGGCGCCGGCGGGGCGCAGTTCGGCGGCCAGGAGTTCGGTCTGCTCGACGGTTCGTCCATTCTGCGTGTCCATGGATCCATAGTGGTTCGGGCCGCCGGTACGGGCCCGCTGCCCGGCCGCAGAGCCCCCCGATCGGGTGTACGGGTGGTACCCGCCTCCCCCTTTCCGGCCATCGCCACCCGGTCGGCGGGTGCGGGCAACCCGTGCGCGCCAACCCGGCTGGCCGGGCCCGGGGCGCGACCATAGCTTCGAGGCGGCGGACCGGCCCGCATGCCGTCCGTGACCGCGACGTCTGGAAGCCGGCTGCTCTTCGATGACTGCTCTCCTCTCTCCGGCGCGCCCGCTGATCCGGGCCGCTGCCGTTCTGCTGTCCTGTGCCGCCACGGTGCCCGCCGGGCTGGCCGCCGCCCCGGCCGCGGCGGCCCCCACCGGCCCGGCCGTGTACCGGGTCGCGCCCGGCGCCTCCGTCCAGGCCGCCCTGGACGCGGCCGCCCCCGGCGACGTGGTGGAGCTCGCCGCGGGCCGCTACCCGGGCAGCGTGACCCTCTCCACCGACCGCGTGACCCTGCGCGGCCAGGGCGTCGCCACCGTCCTGGTGCCCGATTCGGCCGACCGCGGCGCCTGCGCGCGGGCCGGCGACGGCGTGTGCGTGACGGGCAGTTCGGACCCGCAGGGCGCGCCGGTGCACACGGTGTCGGGGGTGGTGGTGGAGGCCCTGGCGGTCGCGGGCTTCCCCCGCAACGGCGTGGGCGCGGCCGTCACCGACCGGCTGACGGTGCGCGGGGTGGCGGCGCACGACAACGGCCTGCAGGGCATCAGTGTCGAGATGTCGACCCGTACCGCGCTGACCGACAACGAGGCCCGGGACAACGGCCAGGCGGGGATCTTCGTCGCCAACTGGTACGACCGCAAGGGCGGTGCGCTGGAGACCCTCGGCACCGAGGTGTCGGAGAACCGGCTGACCGGCAACCGGATCGGCCTGCAGCTGCGCCGGGTGCGCGGGCTGACGGTGGCGGCCAACCTGGCGTCCGGGAACTGCGGCGGCGTGTTCGTGGTCGGCGACGACGGGGTGCCGCGGGCGGGGGCGCTGACCGTGCGGGACAACGTGGTGCGGGCGAACAACCGGTACTGCCCGCCCAATCCGCGGCTCGACTTCGTCCAGGGCACCGGCATCCTGCTGACCGGCACCGAGGACGTCACGGTCTCCGGCAACCAGGTCAGCGACCACACCGGCGCGTCCCCGATGTCGGGCGGCATCGTGCTGTACCCGAGCGTGGTCGGCGCGCCCAACGCCCGGGCCACCGTCACCGGGAACGCGCTGCGCGACAACCGGCCCGCCGACCTCGCCGACCGGGATCCGCGCGGCACCGGCAACACCTTCACCGGCAACGTCTGCGGCGCCTCAGAGCCCGCCGGCCACTGCTGATCCCCATCCGTCCTCCGAAGAAAGGCCATGCCCGTGACTTCCGCCCCCACCGCCCCGCCGAACCCGACCGCACCCCAGGCCCCGGCCGTCCCACCCGCGATGCTGCTGCGCGAGCTGGTGTTCGGCGCCGCCTGCGCGGGCGCGGTCCGCGCCGCCGCGAGCCTGCGGCTGCCGGACGTGCTGGAGCAGGAGCCCGCCACCGCCGAGGAGTTGGCCGGTCGGCTGGACGTCGAGCCCGGCCCGCTGCGGCGGCTGCTGCGCGCGCTGGCCTGCTACGAGGTGTTCGCCGAGGACGCCGACGGCCGCTACCGGCACACCCCGCTGTCGCGCCTGCTGCGCGCCGACGAGCCGGGCAGCCTGCGCGACATCGCCCTGTGGTGCACCGAGCCGTGGACCTGGCAGTCCTGGTCCCGGCTGGACGACGCGGTGCGCACCGGGCGCAGCGTGTTCGGCGACGCCTTCGGCAAGGAGTTCTTCCAGTACCTGCACGACGACGCGCCGGAGTCCGCCGCGCTGTTCAACCGGGCGATGACCCAGTCCAGCCGCCAGTCCGCGCAGGACCTGGCGGGTTTCCTCGACCTGGCGGGCGTCGCCTCGGTGGCCGACATCGGCGGCGGCCAGGGCCAGGTGCTGGCCGAGCTGATGGAGCGCCACCCCGGCCTGCACGGCACCCTGCTGGACCTGCCGAAGGTGGTCGAGCACGCGGACCCGCGGCTGCTGCCGGGCGGTTCGCTGGCCGACCGGGTCCGGCTGGTGCCCGGGGACTGCCGCACCGCCGTGCCGGTGCAGGCGGACCTGTACCTGGTGAAGAACATCCTGGAGTGGGACGACGACTCCACCCGCCGGACGCTGCGCAACCTGCGCCAGGTGGCCCGGCCGGGCGCCCGGGTGGTGATCGTGGAGAACCTGGTGGACGACTCCCCCTCGATGCGGTTCACCACCGCGATGGACCTGCTGCTCCTGCTGAACGTCGGCGGCGCCAAGCACACCCTGGGCAGCCTGACCGCGCTGATCGCCGAGTCCGGCCTGCGGCTGGACGCGGTCGCCCCGGTCAACCCGTACCTGCACGCCTTCTCCTGCACCGTGCCGTAGCGGGACGTGACGGAAGGGGCCGCCCGGAGCGTTCCGGGCAGCCCCTTCCGTCACGTCCGGGTCAGTGCGCGGCGGCTTCCTCGGCGGCCATCTCGGCGACCAGCCCGGTGGTGTGCCGGCCGGCCCGGAAGCGCGGGTCGGCGAGGGTGCGGCGCAGGTAGCCGGTGGTGGTGCGGACGGTGGGGCCGTCGATCCGGAACTCGCCGAGGGCCCGGTCGAGCCGGGCGATCGCCTGTTCGCGGTCGGGCGCCCAGGCGACGGTCTTGGCCAGCAGCGAGTCGTAGTCGGGGCCGATCAGCCAGCCCGGGTAGGCGTGGGTGTCGACCCGGACGAACGGGCCGCCGGGCGGGACGAACTCGGTGAGCAGCCCGGGGGTGGGCAGGAAGCCGCGGTCGGGGTCCTCGGCGTTGACCCGGGCCTCGACGGCGGCGCCGCGCGGCCGGACGGCGTCCTGGCGCAGGGTGAGCGGTTCACCGGCGGCGATGGTGAGCTGTTCGCGGACCAGGTCGATGCCGGTGACCATCTCGGTGACGGGGTGCTCGACCTGGAGCCGGCAGTTGACCTCCATCAGGTAGAAGGAGGCGTCGGGGGCGAGCACGAACTCGAAGGTGGCGGCGCCGACGTAGCCGACGGCGAGCGCGCCGCGGACGGCGGCGGCGCAGATCTCGCGGCGCAGCGGGTCGGGCAGGTTGGGCGCCGGGGACTCCTCGATCAGCTTCTGGTGGCGGCGCTGCACGGAGCAGTCGCGTTCGGCGAGGTGGACGGCGTTGCCGTGGCTGTCGCAGAGCACCTGGACCTCGATGTGCCGGGCGCCGTCCACGTAGCGTTCCAGGTAGAGCCGTTCGTCGCCGAAGACGGCGCGGGCGTGGGCCCGGGTCTCCTGGTAGGCGCCAGCCAGGTCGGCGTCGTCGCGGACCACGGCCATGCCGCGTCCGCCGCCGCCGGCCACCGCCTTGAGGATGACGGGGTAGCCGACCCGGGCGGCGGTGGCGCGGGCCTCGGCGGGGCTGCGGACGGCGCCGGCCGAGCCGGGCAGCACGGGCAGTCCGGCCTCGCCCATCAGGCGGCGGGCGACGGCCTTGTCGCCGAGCTGCTCCATGACGCGCGGCGGCGGGCCGATGAAGGTCAGGCCGTTGGCCTCGCAGATCTCGGCGAAGTCGGGGTCCTCGGAGAGGAAGCCGTAGCCGGGGTGGACGGCCTCGGCGCCGGTGAGCTTGGCGGCCTCGACGATGGAGGGGATGTGCAGGTAGCTGAGCCTGGCGGCGGCCGGTCCGAGGTGGACGGCGCGGTCGGCGAAGCGGACCACCGCCGAGTCGCGGTCGGCGGTGGAGTACAGGGCGACGGTGCGGATGCCCATCTCCCGGCAGGTGCGGGCGATCCGCAGGGCGATCTCGCCGCGGTTGGCGATCAGCACGGTGGAGAACACGCCGCCCCCTCAGGCCGGCTCGACGGCGATCAGCCGCTGCTGGAACTCGACGGGCGTGCCGTCCTCGGCCAGGATCTCCACCACCCGCCCGGCGGTGTCGGCCTCGACGGGGCTCATCATCTTCATCACTTCGAGGATGCCGATCGGCTGGCCGACCGCCACGGTGTCGCCGACGCTGACGAACGGCGGCGCGCCGGGCTCGGGCGAGCGGTAGAAGGTGCCGACCATCGGCGCGCGCACGTGCCGGGCGGTGCCCTCGTCGAGCGGTTCGTCCGCCGCGGGGGGAGCGGCCGTGACGACCTGCTGCTCCCCGACCGGCCATTCGACCTCGACGGCGGTGCCCAGGTGTTCGAGCCGGATCCGGCTGGGCGGCCGGGTGGTGGTGCGGGCGAGTTCGGCGATGCTGCGGCACAGCGCGGTGAGGTCGGCGACCGGGTCCGTGGCGGCGCCGTCGCCGGTCAGGGTGATCCGGCCGCGCTGGGCCTCGTGCTTCACCTCGACGGTCATGGCTGGCTCCAATCTGCCGCGGCCGCGCCGGTGTCGGTGCCGTAGCGGTGGAAGCGGGCCCGGCGGTCGGCGCGCAGCCGGTCCGGGTCCCAGGGGATCAGTTCGTGCAGGGCCGCGGTGACGGCGGCCTCCAGCAGGTCGGCGGCGGCGGCGTGGTCCTGGTGGGCGCCGGCCGGCGGTTCGGGGACGATGCCGTCGACGACGCCGAGGCTGAGCAGGTCGCCGGGGTGCAGCCGGAGCGAGGCGGCGGCCGCGGGGGCGGCCTGCGGGTCCTTCCACAGGATGGCGGCGCAGCCCTCGGGGCTGATCACCGAGTAGGTGCCGTTGGCGCAGACCAGCACCCGGTCGGCGACGGCCAGGGCGAGCGCGCCGCCGCTGCCGCCCTCGCCGATCAGCACGGCGACGATCGGGACGGGCAGCCGGGCCATCAGCCGGAGGTTCTCGGCGATGGCGGCGGCCTGTCCGCCGGTCTCGGCCTCGGGGCCGGGGTTGGCGCCGGGGGTGTCGATCAGGGTGACGACGGGCAGGCCGAGTTTGGCGGCGAGCCGCATCAGCCGGGCGGCCTTGCGGTAGCCGGAGGGCTGGGCCATGCCGAAGTTGCGGCGGCGGCGCTCGCCCAGGTCGGGGCCGCCCTTGTGGTGGCCGATCAGGACGACGGGGGTGCCGGCCAGCCGTCCGGTGCCGGCCACGATGGCGGGGCAGTCCTCGGCGAGCCGGTCGCCGTGCAGTTCCTGGAAGTCGTCGACCAGGCGGCGGACGTAGTCGAGGGTGGTGGGCCGTTCGGGGTGCCGGGCGAGCCGGACGCTGTGCCAGGGGTCGCGGCCGACCAGGTCGTCGGCGGCGCGCAGGATGGCGGCGCCGTCGCCGGGCGGCAGCGGGCCGGTGACGGCGCGCAGGCCGAGCAGCCGGCCGAGGACGGGGCGCAGGCCGACCCGGGGGACGACGTCGTCGATCATGCCGTGGGCGAGCAGGAACTCGGCGGTCTGGAAGCCCTCGGGCAGTTTCTCGCCGGTGGTCTGTTCGATGACGCGCGGCCCGGCGAAGCCCATCCGGGCACCGGGTTCGGCGAGGATCACGTCGGCGAGGGTGGCGAAGGAGGCGGCGACGCCGCCGTAGGTGGGGTCGGTGACGATCGAGACGGTGAGGACGCCGGCCTCGTCGAGTTCGGCCATCGCCTGGGCGGTCTTGGCCATCTGCATCAGCGACAGCACGCCCTCCTGCATCCGGGCGCCGCCGCTGGCGGTGACCAGCACCAGCGGGACGCGCCGTTCCAGGCTGGTGCGGGCGGCGTGGGTGATCAGGGCGCCGACGGCGCAGCCGAGGCTGCCGCCGAGGAAGCGGAAGTCCATCACGGCGGCGACGCAGGGCTGGCCCTCGACCGTGCCGGCGGCGCACAGCACGGCCTCGGGCAGGCCGGTGTCGGCGCGGGCCCGTTCGAGGCGTTCGGCGTAGGGGCGGCTGTCGACGAAGCCGAGCGGGTCGTGCAGGGCGGGCACCGGTCCGATGCTCTCGGCGGTGCCCGGGTCGAGCAGCTGCTCGAGCCGCTCGGGGGCGGTGAGCCGCCCGTGGTGCCCGCAGTCGGGGCACACGTGCAGGGTGCGCGTCCAGCGTTTGCCGTAGACCAGGGCGCCGCAGCCTGCGCAGCGCACCCAGTCCGCCGGTTCGGTCCGCTCGGCCACGGCGGCTCTCCCTTCCCTGCTGCGTACGTGCGTACGGCGGTTCAGCGGTCCCAGCGGTAGAACTCGTGCGCCATGGCGTCCTTGGGGCTGCGCCAGGTCGCCGGGTCGTAGGCGTCGACGTAGACCGCGAGGCGTTCGCTGACGTCGCGGAACTCGGGGTGCGCGGCGTACCTGGCGACCTCCGGTCCGGCGGGGCGTTCGGACTCGATGAGGTGCAGGTAGACGTCGCCGAACTGGAACAGGCTGCGGCCGGTGACGCCGATCAGGCCGGGCAGGGCGCCGCGGTCGGAGTCGGCGAAGACGCCGGCGATGTGGTCGGCGGTGCCGGGCTTCATCCGGGCGACGATCAGGGTGCGGTGCGGCTCGCTCATCCGGTCGCTCCGGCGCGGTGCTCGACCTTGGCGCGGATCAGCTCCATCTGGACCTTGGAGTTCTGGTTGATCCGGTCGGTCATGCCCTGGTCGTCGACGGGGGCGGTGGGCTTCATGGCGAAGTCCTGGATCCAGCGCATGCTGGTGCCCTGCGGGTGCTCCTCGTACTCCCAGCGGATCTCCATGAACTCGAACGGGCCGGGTTCGACCCGGCGGGCCCGGACGGTGAGCTTGTCGCGGTCGGTCTCGCGCTCGGAGACCCAGCTCCAGACCTGGCCGTTCTCGTCGGGGTGCATGGTGAGCCGGAAGCGGACCAGCTGGCCCTGCCGGTCGAGGACCTCGACGGAGGCGTACTCGCTGAACAGCTGGGGCCAGTTCTCCAGGTCGTTGGTGACGTCCCAGACCAGGTCGAGGGGCGCGTTGATGACGATCGTGTTGTCGGTGTGTCCGGGCATCTCAGGCACCAGCCTTCACGGAGGAGTTGACGGTCTGCAGGAACTCGGCGACGGGGCGGCCGAGCAGGTCGGAGGAGTCGATGGAGACGCCGTAGCGGTTCTCCACGTCGGCGAGGACGCCGAGCACGCCGAGCGAGTCGACGCCCAGGTCGAGGAACATGCAGCCGGGGTCGGCGAGTTCGTCGACGGTGACCGCGACGCCGGCCCGGGTCTTGATCAGGGTGGCGAGTTCCTCGTAGGTGATCTCGGAGGACATGTGGTGCTCCTTCGGGGTTCGGGACGGATCAGGGGCGGCGCAGCAGCAGGGCGCTGTTGGAGCCCATCAGGCCGCGGCTGAGCACCAGGGCGGTGCGCAGTTCGGCGGAGCGCGGGTAGCCGGTGACCAGGTCGAGGCCGTGCGGGCAGTCCGCGGTGTGCGGGGTGGGTGGGACGAGGCCGTGTTCGAGGGCGAGCACGGCGGCGGCGACGTCCAGCGCTGGGGCGCCGCAGTGGGCGCGGCCGAGGCCGGCCTTGGGGGCGGTGACGGGGACTCGCCCGGCGTGGTCGCCGAGGGCGTCGGCGAGGGCGAGCGCCTCGGCGCGGTCGGCCTCGGGGACGCCGAGTGCGTCGGCGAAGACCACGTCGACCTCGTCGGGGGCGCAGCGCGCTTCGGCGAGGGCGCCGCGGATCGCGTGGGCGAGTCCTTCGCGGCTCTCGCTCCAGCGGGCGGCGCCGGTGAAGGTCGCGGTGTGCCCGGCGATCCGGGCCCGGGGGCGGGCGCCGCGCAGGCGGGCGGTGTGCTCGTCCTCGACGACGAACATGGCGCCGCCCTCGGCGGGGACGAAACCGGCCGCGTCGCTGCCGAACGGGCGGTAGGCGCGTTCGGGGTCCTCGGTGGTGGACAGTCCGGGGTAGCCGAGCTGGCAGACCATCGAGTAGGGGGCGACGGGGGCTTCGGCGGCGCCGGCCAGCACGGCGTCGGTGCCGCGGGCGACGGCCCGGGCGGCGTGCGCGAGGGCGTCGAGGCCGCCGGCCTCGTCGGAGGCGACCACGCCGCAGGGGCCCTTGAAGCCGCCGCGGATGGAGATCTGGCCGGTGGAGGCGGCGTAGAACCAGGCGATCGACTGGTAGGGGCCGACGTGGTGCGGACCCTCGGCCCACAGGTGCTGGAGTTCGCGCTGGCCGAACTCGCCACCGCCGGAGCCGGCCGCGGTGACCACGGCGACGGTGAACGGGTCGTCGGGGTGGTCGGCCAGGTCGGCGTCGGCCATGGCGAGTTCGGCCGCGGCCATGGCGAAGTGGGTGAACCGGTCGGTCTGGACGAGGTAGCGCGGTTCGACGTACTCCTCGGCGTCGAAGCCGCGGACCAGGCCGGCGACCTTGAGCGGCAGGTTCTCGCAACCCTCCCGGTCGATCGGGCCGAGCGCCGAGCGGCCCTCGCACAGGGCCTTCCAGTAGTCGTCGGCGCCGATGCCGTTGGGCGCGACCACGCCGACTCCGGTGATCACCGCGCAGCGTTGGTTCATGCGGCCGCCTCCACCCTGCTCAGCACCACCGCGGACTGGAAGCCGCCGAAGCCGCTGCCGACCGACAGCACGTGGCGCAGCGGCAGTTCGCGGGCGGTGCGGGGGACGTAGTCGAGGTCGCACTCGGGGTCGGGCTCGGTGTAGTTGGCGGTGGGCGGGACGACGCCGTGGTGCAGGGCGAGGGTGCAGGCGACGAGTTCGATGGCGCCGATCGCGCCGAGCGAGTGCCCGACCATCGACTTGATGGAGCTCATCGGGACGCGCCGGGCGTGCTCGCCGAGCGAGCGCTTGACGGCGGCGGTCTCGTGCCGGTCGTTCTGCTTGGTGCCGGAGCCGTGCGCGTTGACGTAGTCGACGGCCTCGCCGGGGAGTTCGGCGTGGGCCAGGGCCCGGTCGATGGCCCGGGACATCTCCAGGCCCTCCTGGGTGAGGCCGGTCATGTGGTACGCGTTGCCGAAGGTGGCGAAGCCGCCGAGTTCGGCGTAGATCCGGGCGCCGCGCCGCTCGGCGTGCTCCCACTCCTCCAGGACCAGGACGGCGCCGCCCTCGCCGAGCACGAAGCCGTCGCGGCCGGCATCGAAGGGGCGGGAGGCGTGCTCGGCGTCGTCGTTGCGGGCCGAGGTGGCCTTGATGGCGTCGAAGCAGGCGACGGTGATCGGGGAGATCGGCGAGTCGCAGGCTCCGGCGACGATCACGTCGGCGCGGCCCTCCTCGATGGCGAGGGCGGCGTAGCCGACGGCGTCCAGGCCGGAGGTGCAGCCGGTGGAGACGGTCTGCACGGGGCCGTGGGCGCCGATCTGCTCGGCGACGGCGGAGGCCAGGGTGGACGGGGAGAAGGCCCGCTCCAGGTGCGGCGCGGCGGGGGCGTGGTCGACGTCCCAGTGTTCGCCGCGGCCGCTGACCAGCACGTAGTCGCGCTCCAGCCGGGTGGTGCCGCCGACGGCGGTGCCGAGCGAGACGCCGATCCGCCAGGGGTCCTCGCGCGCCGGGTCGAGCCCGGCGTCGGCGACCGCCTCGGCGGCGGCGACCAGCGCGAACTGCACGTACCGGTCGTTGCGGGCGGTCTGTTCGGGGGTGAGGCCGTGGGCGGCGGGGTCGAAGTCGCACTCGGCGGCGATCCTGGAGCGGAAGCCCTCCGGGTCGAACAGGGTGATGCCGCGGGTGGCGGTGCGGCCCTCGGTGAGCAGTGACCAGAACCGGGGGACGCCGATGCCGCCGGGGGCGACCACGCCGATCCCGGTCACCGCGACCCGGCGGGTCACGAGGCCGCCCCGGCCGGTTCCGGCGGTCCCGCCTCGGCGGCGCTCTCCTCGGTGTCGACGTGCCCGAGCTCGGGGCGCGGCGCGAGCGGCCCGAGGTGGAAGACCATCCGGGCCTGGGTGGCGCCGACGTTGCGGAAGCGGTGCCGCATCCCGATCGGGATCATCAGGCCCTCGTCGGGCCGCAGCCGCTGCGGCACGCCGTCCAGGTCGACCTCCAGCTCGCCGGAGATCACGAACACGAACTCCTCGGAGTACGGGTGGTAGTGCTCGCCGATCCGGTCACCCGGTTCGACGATCGCCACGCCCATGAATCCGCTGGTGGCGCCGACCGCCGGCGGGGTGAGCATGGCCCGCAGGTCGCCGCCGCGCTTGCGGTTGGGGGGCGCGTCGTCGACGTGGACGATGCGTGGCATCTCGGTGGTCACGGTGGGTTCCTCTCGTGGCGGGCGTGCGGGGGGGGGCTGAGAGCGGCCGGTCAGTCCTCGGCCGAGCTGCGGTCGGTGACGAGGGCCATCGAGCACTCGGCGAGCAGGCGGCGCAGGCCGTCGGGGGTGCGCTCGGCGGGTTCGGCGAGCTTGCCGAGGACGGCGGCGGCGCGCGGGCCGGCCAGGCCGAGGGCGGCGGCCGGGTCGTCGGCGGGGTCGGTGAGCAGGTCGACCAGCCGGACCACCAGGTCGTCGTGCCGGTAGACGGTGGCGCGCACCAGCGGGCCGCCGGGGTCGGCGGCGGCGTGCTCGTCCTCCTCGGCCAGCAGCTCGGCGAGGGCCGCGCCGGCGCCGGGGCGGACGGGGTACAGGTAGGCGTGCCGCTGCACCGGGCCGCTCCGGAGGGCGGCGTGGTGGTGGACGGCGGGCAGTGCGGCGCGCTGGAAGAAGTCGCGGGCGGAGAGCGGGTCGTCCAGGTCGCGGTCCTCCTCCAGGTAGGGGTTGAGCGCCTCCTCGACGGCCCGCACCCCGGGCTGCCGGGCGACGTGCCGCAGCGCGGTGGGCAGGTCGCCGGCCACCTCCACGCAGCGCACGACCCGGTTGCCGTGCATGAACAGCGAGGTGCGCAGCAGGCGGGTGGTGTCGTCGACCCGGGCCTGCGGGGAGCGGTAGCCGGCCAGCAGTTCGGCGGCCCTGGCCTCGGCGCCGGGCTTGACGGTGAAGCTGAGCGCGTGCCGGACCACGCCGTCCGGGCCGGGGCGCGGCACGCCGGGGACGCCGGGGTGGTGCTCGCCGGGGCGCAGCGGTGGGACGGTGGTGTCGGTGGCGGTGGTGCCGTGGGTCTCGCGCAGCACGGTGTAGCGCAGCGAGCGGGTGTCGCGGACGCAGCCGTGCATCGGCTTGACCATCTCGCGGTGGGCGGGGCTGTCGACCCAGGCGAGGAACGGTTCGGCGCTCTCCCACTCGCTGGTGATCAGCCAGCGGGACGGGTCGTCGATGGACTGGCAGAGCTGGTCGCTGACGTGGCCGGGGACGGCCGAGACCTGGTAGCGCAGCAGCTCGTAGGCGTCCAGGAAGCGGTCCTGGGCGCCTTCGTAGACCTCCAGCATCAGGATGACGCGGAGCCGGCCCGGGGTGGGCCGGCCCGTGGTGGTGGTCTCCTCGGGTTCGGAGAGCAGGGTCATGTCGGCGGTTCCTGTCGTCGGTTCGCGGTTGGTCCGCGGCGTGTTCGCGGTTCGGTTACGAAGGGCCCTTCGCCGGTTTCGTGGACGGGCCTCGGGCGGCCGGGCCGGTCGGCGGAGCGGGCGGCGGTTCGCCCTCGATCGTCACGGCGGGGCGGGGGCGGCGCGAGACTTCGCGGCCATCCGGGCGACGTACCCTGCGTGGCCGCCCGCGGCGGGGGATGGATGTCGGGTCTGGCGCATCCCGCGCCCCGCACGGATGGAGCAGAGCTGATGAACACACAGATGGCGGACCGGGTGCCGGTCCTGATCGCGGGGGGTTCGCTGGTCGGGCTGTCGGCCTCGCTCTTCCTCGGCCGGCTCGGCGTGCCGCACCTGCTGGTGGAGCGGCACGCCGAGACCTCCCGGCACCCGCGCGGCCGCGGGAACAACCTCCGCACCATGGAGCTGTTCCGGGGTGCCGGCGTCGAGCAGGACGTCCGGGACGCGGCGTCCGTGCTGGCCGACAACCACGGCATCCTGCAGGCCGAGACGCTCTCCGGCGGGGAGCAGGAGTGGCTGTTCCGGGAGATCGACCCCGGCGGGGGGCTGGCCAGGTTCAGCCCGTCCTCGTGGTGCCTGTGCAGCCAGAACGACCTGGAGCCGGTGCTGCTGCGGCACGCCGCCGAACGCGGCGACGTGCGGTTCAACACCGAGCTGCTCTCCTTCGCCCAGGACGCCGACGGGGTGACGGCCCGGCTGCGGGACCGGGCCACCGGCGAGGAGCAGGAGGTGCGGGCCGATTACCTGCTCGCGGCGGACGGGCCGCGCAGCCCCGTCCGGGAGCGGCTGGGCATCGGGCAGTCCGGGCGCGGCGACCTGTTCCACAACGTCTCGGTGACCTTCCGGGCCAAGCGGTTGGCCGAGGTGGTCGGCGACCGGCGCTTCATCGCCTGCTACCTGACCGCCCCGGACGGCGCGGGCGCGCTGCTGCCGGTCGACAACCGCGAGCAGTGGGTCTTCCACCTGCCCTGGCACCCCGAGCGCGGCGAGGCCGTCGAGGACTTCACCGACGCCCGGTGCACGGCGCACATCCGGGCCGCGGCCGGGGTGCCCGACCTGGACGTGGAGATCACCGGCCGGGCGCCCTGGCACGCCGCCGAGCGGGTCGCCGACCGGTACCGCACCGGGCGGGTCTTCCTGTGCGGCGACTCCGCCCACGAGATGCCGCCGACCGGGGCGTTCGGCTCCAACACCGGCATCCAGGACGCGCACAACCTGGCCTGGAAGCTGGCCGCGGTGCTCGGCGGCTGGGGCGGGCCGCGCCTGCTGGAGTCGTACGAGGCGGAGCGGCGGCCGGTGGCCGTGCAGACCGCGGCCCGGGCCGCGGCACGGTCGGTCGAGCACCAGCACCCCGGCTTCGACGCGGCGCCGGTGGGCGGGCCGCGCACCAACGTGCTGGCGGTGGCGCTCGGCTACCGGTACACCGAGGGCGCGCTGGTCGGGGCGGACGCCACCGCCGGGGTGATCCCGGAGCGCTTCGCCGCGACCGGCGAGGTCGGCACCCGGGCCCCGCACCTGTGGCTGCGCGACCGGGACGGCGCCCGGCTCTCCACGCTCGACCTGTTCGTGCGCGAGCCCGTGCTGCTGGCGCCCGCGGCGGGCGGGGAGCAGTGGCCGGCGGCGGCGCGGGCGGTGGCCGAGGAGACCGGGGTGCCGATCCGCTGCGTGCTGCTCGGCGAGGGCGGCGACCTCGTCCCCGAGCCGGTGCCCGACGCCCCGGCCGGCCGGGGTCCGGCGGGGCCGGGCGGCTGGCCCGCGGTCTACGGCCTGCGGCCGGGCGGCGCCGTGCTGGTCCGCCCCGACGGCTTCGTCGGCTGGCGCGCCGTCAGCTCCGTCGGCGACCCGGTCGGCGCGCTGCGGGTGGCCGCCCTCGGCGTGGCGGGGCGGTAGGCCGGGCGGGCCTGGCCGGCTGCGCGCCGGTCAGGCCCGCCGTTCCCCGGACTCCCCGCGGGGCCGCTTGGTGAAGGGCTCGGCCGCGGCGAGGAGGGCGAGCAGGATGAAGGCGAGCACGACGGCGAGGCTGAGCTGGAAGGCCGTGGGGTAGTCGGCGGGGGTGTGGAGGTGGCCGAAGAAGGTGGCTCCGACGGTGGCGATGCCGGCGGCGGAGCCGATCCGCTGGGCGGTCTGCAGGACGCCGCCGGCCGATCCGGCCCGGGCGACGGGGACTTCGTTGAGGGTGAGGGCCTGGTTCGGGGAGACCACCAGGCCGCTGCCCAGGCCGGCCAGCAGGAGCGGCAGGGCGGTGGCCCAGCCGATCCCGGGGCCGTCGAAGAAGTGCACGGTGAGGGCGGCGAGCGCGAGGCCGACGGCGACGGTGGCCAGGCCGACCGCGATCAGGCGGCGGCCGTAGCGGGTGACCAGGCGGCCGCCGATGGTGGAGGCGATCGCCGAGGCGAGCGCGAACGGGGTGATGGCCAGGCCGGCCTGGAGGGCGGTGTAGTGGCGGCCGGACTGCAGGTAGAGGGTGAAGACGAAGAAGACCGCGGTGAACCCGGCGAAGTAGAGCAGCGAGACCAGCGCGCCGTAGGTGAAGGAGCGGGTGCGGAACAGCGCGGGGTGCACCAGGGGCTCGCGGTGGCGGGCGTAGTGGCCCTCCCAGCGGGCGAACCCGGCCAGCACCAGGGCGGCGGCGGCCAGCAGCAGCCACTTGCGGGCGCCGTGCCACTGGGACTGGACCAGCGGGAGCAGCAGCAGGACGGTGCCGGCGCCGAGCAGCAGCACGCCGACCGGGTCGAAGTCGCGGCGGGCGCAGGTGTCGGGGGTGGGGGCGGGCAGCAGGCGGCGGGCCAGCGGGAGGGCGGCGAGGCCGATCGGCAGGTTGACGTAGAAGACCCAGCGCCAGCCCTCGGCGGTGCCGAAGGCGGCGATCAGCAGGCCGCCGAGCAGCGGGCCGACGGCGGTGGAGAAGCCGATGGTGGTGCCGAGCAGACCGAAGGCGCGGGCCCGTTCGGCGCCGCGGAAGAGCTGCTGGATGAAGCCGGAGACCTGCGGGACCAGCAGCCCGCCGGACATGCCCTGCAGCAGCCGGGCGACGACCAGCCAGCTCTCCCCCTGGGCGGCGCCGGCCAGCGCGCTGGTGGCGGTGAACAGGGCCAGGCCGGCCAGGAAGACCGGGCGGCGGCCGATCGCGTCGCCGAGCCGCCCGGCGGGGACCAGGACGAGCCCGAAGGCCAGCGAGTAGCCGGAGAGCACCCATTGGAGTCCGGCCTCGGACATGTGCAGTCCGCTGCGCACGGACGGCAGGGCGACGTTGACGATCGACACGTCGAGCAGGGTCATGAAGCCGGCGACCAGGCACACCGCGAGAGCCCGCCAGCGGCGCACTTCCTCGGTGGCGGCGCCGACTGTCGTGGGCTGGGTCATCCGGGTTCCCTTCCGTCCGGCGTCCAGTCTCGGAGGAGGGGGCGGCGGCGGGCGGGCGGCGCGCCGGGGGTGGGCCGGTCGGCTGACGTCGGGTCAGGGGACGGGTGGCAGGTCGAGCGGGATGCTGCGGGCGTCGGCGGCGGCGGGCGGGGTGGCGCCGAGGTCGGTGAGGGTGGTGATCACCACGGAGTCGGGGCCGGGCAGCCAGTTGCTGGTCTTGGACTGGACGGTGACGGTCTGGGTCTGCGGGGTGCCGTCGCAGACCACCAGGGTCGGCGAGGTGCGGGTGGAGCCGAAGGCGATGGTGGCGGGGTCGTCGGGGTCGGTCTGCTCGACGGAGGTGTTCAGCGAGCGGGGCCGGTCGGTGGGCGCGCAGGTGTAGGCGAGGGTGACCCGGGCCCGGCTGGGGACCTTCGGGTCGATGACGGCGCCGGTGATCGAGATCGTGGTCGTGGCGGGGGTGCCGGCGGGGTCGTCGGCGGCGGTGGCCGGGGCGGCGGCGGTGAGGGCGAGCAGGCCGGCGGCGGCGAGGAGGCGGACGGGCACGGGGGGCCTTTCGGTCGGTGGCGGGATTGCCTCCGACTGTCCGTCAGTTCCGCGGTCCGGGCGAGCGGTCGGCGCCCGGGCGGGTGTCAGCCCGCCCGGTACGGGAGTTCGATCTCCGCCCAGACCACCTTGCCGTGCCGGGTGGGGCGGCTGCCCCAGCGGTGCGCGAGCTCGCTGATCAGGTGGATGCCGCGGCCGCCCTCGTCCTCCTCGGCGGAGCTGCGCAGCCGGGGCGGCTGGCCGCCGGCGTCGGAGACCTCCAGGGTGAGGGTGCGGTCGCGGAAGATCCGCAGCCGGCGCGGGGCGTCGGCGTGCAGCAGGGCGTTGGTGACGAGTTCGCTGACCACGAGTTCGGCGTAGTCGGTGAGTCCGGACAGGCCCCAGGTCTCCAGGGTGGCGCGGGTGAAGCGGCGGGCGCGGGCGGGCAGCGGGCCCTCGCTGGGCAGCAGCAGGGTGGCGATCCGGTCGGCGGGGACGGGCAGGACGCGGGCCATGATCATGGCGATGTCGTCCTCGGTCCCGTCGGTGACCAGGGCGGAGAGCGCGGCGTCGCAGCTCTCCTCCAGGGTGCGGCCGGGGACGGCGAGGGTGCGGGCGAGCAGGTCGATGCCCTCGTCGAGGTCGCGGCCGCGGCGCTCGACCAGGCCGTCGGTGTAAAGGGCGAAGGTGGAGCCGGGCGGCAGGGTGAACTCGATCGACTCGAAGCCGCCGCCGCCGACGCCGAGCGGGACGCCCGGCGGCAGCTCGATGACCTGGGCGGTGCCGTCGGGGTCGACTCGGACCGGCGGCAGGTGGCCGGCCGAGCAGACCACCACGCTGCGGTCGACCGGGTCGTACACGGCGCACACGCAGGTGGCGAACTGGCCCTCGCCGATCGCGGAGGCGGTCTCGTCGAGCCGGCCGAGGACCTGTTCGGGCGGCAGGTCGAGGGTGGCCAGGGTGCGGGCGACGGTGCGCAGTTGGCCCATGGTGGCGGCGGCCCGGATGCCGTGGCCCATCACGTCGCCGACCACCAGGGCGACGCGTCCGCAGGACAGCGGGACGACGTCGAACCAGTCGCCGCCGACCTCGCTGACCACGCTGGAGGGCAGGTAGCGGTGGGCGATCTCCAGGCCGAGGGTGCGGTGGATCTCCTGCGGGAGCAGGCTGCGCTGCAGGGTGAGGGCGGTCTCCCGCTCGCGCCGGTAGAGCCGGGCGTTGTCGATGGCCAGCGCGGTGCGGGCGACCAGTTCCTCGGCGAGCGAGACGTCGGCGGCGCCGAACGGCTCGGGGTTGCGGGTGCGGACGAACTCGGCGCCGCCGAGCACCATGCCGCGGGCGATCAGCGGCACCAGCAGGTAGGAGTGGATGCCGGCGGCGACGCCGGAGGCGACCCGGTCCGGGTCGGGCACCAGGCCGCGCAGCACCTCCTCGTCGACGTGCGGCTTGAGCAGCGGGCGGCCGCTGCGCAGGCACTGGGTGTAGACCCGGTGCGCGCCGTACTCGGTGGTCTCGCCGACGGTGTCGGAGACGGTGGTCAGCCCGGAGCCGTACGCCTCGCCGACCGCGACGGCGCGGACCTGGATGGACCGCTCGGGCTGGATCGGGGCGGGCTCCTCGCCCCGCAGCACCGGCTCCAGCAGGTCGACGGTGGCGAAGTCGGCGAACTTCGGGACGATCGCCTCGACCATCTCCTCGGCGGTGCGCTTGAGGTCGAGGGTGGTGCCGATCCGGGCTCCGGCCGCGGCGAGCAGGGTGAGGCGCTCCTGGGCGCGGGAGGCGCGGGCCTCGGCCTGGAAGCGCTCGGTGACGTCGATGATCGAGGAGGAGACGCCGAGCACCTTGCCGGTGGAGTCCTCCAGCCGGAAGTAGGACGCCGACCAGGCCCGGTCGCGGCGCGGGTCGCCGGGGACGCGCCCGTACGAGCGGGCGTCGACCACCGGTTTGCCGGTGGCGATGACCTGCCGCATCACGTTCTCGATCTCGGCGGCGTTGATGCCGGGCAGCACGGCGGAGATCCGGCGGCCGAGGTGCTCCTCGGCGCTGAGGCCGTTGATCCGGGCCAGCGCCTCGTTCAGCCGGACGAAGCGCAGGTCGGTGTCGTAGACGGCGAGGCCGATCGGGGACTGGTCGAAGAAGCCGTCCAGGACGGCCAGGTCGGACTCGACCTCGTGCAGCGCGTCGGTGTCGGAGGCGGTGGCCAGCAGCAGCGGGCGGCCGTCGGGGCCGGCCACCGGGTAGGTGTGGAACTCCAGCTCGACGGTGGAGCCGTCGCGGCGGCGCACGGGGTGGGTGCCGGACCAGCCGCGCCCGGCGACCAGCCGGTCGAACAGCTTCTCGGCGGCGGCCCGCTCCTGCTCGGGCAGCAGCAGCCGGACCGGGTGGGCGCCGATCGCCTCCTCGGCGGGCCAGCCGGTGAGCGCCTCGGCCTCCTGGCTCCAGTGCAGGATCCGGCCGTCCTCCTGGACCAGGGCGGTGGCCAGCGGGACCAGGCGGTGCCCGGCCAGGCGCGCGGAAGCGGCGCCCGCCGCGTCGCGGCCGGGCTTCTGTTCGAACCCGTGCGTGCTCAGTTGGCCACCTGCCCGGTACCTTCCCCGGTTCTGCCGGTAGTTCCGGCTTCCACCAGACTGCACGGCCCGCCGCACGCTGGCGACTGGTGGTCGTGCGGGCGGTCGGACCGAAGATGCGAGTGTGCTCGATCCGGACCGGTTCGGGCAAGGGTGTGACTCCCAACTGCCGGTCGGGGCCCGGTCCGGGCCGCAGGTGCGGGCCGGTTCAGCCCGCCAGCGCGGCGTCCAGCAGCCGGGACCACTGGCGGACCACGCCGGCCCGGCGCGGCCCGTCGTCGGTGAGCAGGTTGGCCAGGCCCAGGCCGCGGGCCAGGTCGAGGGTGGCCTGGACGGTCTCCCGGACGCCCTGGGCGGACTCGTCCGCGCCCAGGCACTCGACGGCGGCCCGGTGCGCCTCCCGGCCGATGTGGTTCTCCAGGCCGGTGATCCGGCTGCGCAGCGGCTCCTCGGTGGCGGCGGCCACCCACAGGTGCAGGGCGGCGCGGAACAGCGGGCCGGTGTAGAGGTGCACGATCATCTCCACCACCGCCTCGGTGCGGGCCGGCCCGGGCGGCGGCAGCTGTTCGACGTGCGCCAGGGCGGCGGCCAGCCGCTCGGCGGCGACGTGCTCGACGGCGGCGGTGAACAGGTCCTCGCGGGTGCGGAAGTGGTGCTGGGCGGCGCCGCGGGTGACGCCGGCCCGCTCGGCGACCACCAGCACCGTGGAGCCGTTCCAGCCGACCTCGGCCAGGCACTCCACCGCCGCCTCCAGCAGCCGTCTGCGGGTGGCGCGGCTGCGGTCCTGCCGGGGCATGCGGGCGGCGGGGGCGCTGGTCGTCATCGGCGGCTCCTGGTCGGCGCGGGCGGGCTCCGGATGCCGATCCTATGCACCGCCGGCCGGGATCCCACCCCGCTGCGCGGCCCTGGCCCGCAGTTCGCGGCGCAGCACCTTGCCGCTGGCGGACTTCGGCACCGCGTCCAGGAACTCCACCTCGCGCACCTTCTTGTACGGGGCGACCCGGCGGGCCACGTACTCGATCACCTCCTGCTCGGCCAGTTCGCAGCCGAACGCGGGCACCACGTACGCCTTGGGGTGCTCGGCGCCGTGGGCGTCGTGGACGCCGATCACGGCGGCGTCGGCGATGCTCGGGTGGGTGAGCAGCACGGCCTCCAGTTCGGCGGGGGCGACCTGGTAGCCCTTGTACTTGATCAGCTCCTTCACCCGGTCGACCACGAACAGGTAGCCGTCGGCGTCGACGTGGCCGACGTCGCCGGTGTGCAGCCAGCCGTCCGGGTCGAGGGTCGCGGAGGTCTCGGACTCCCTGCCGAAGTAGCCGCGCATCACCTGCGGGCCGCGGAACAGCAGTTCGCCGTCCTCGCCGGGGCCGAGGTCGTGGTGCGGGGCCGTCAGGGAGCGGATCCGCAGCTCGGTGCCGGGGACCAGGCGGCCGACGGTGCCGGCCGGCGGGTTCGGGTCGCCGGGCGGGACGACGTGGGTGACCGGGGACAGCTCGGTCATGCCGTAGCCCTGCAGCAGGTGCGGCAGGCCCAGGCGGCGGGCGCAGGCGGCGGCCAGCTCGGCGTCCAGCGGGGCGGCGGCGCTCAGCACGTAGCGCACCGAGGACAGGTCGAAGCGGTCGACCAGCGGGTGCCTGGCCAGCGCGAGGACGATCGGCGGGGCCACGTACACCGCCTCGATCCGGTGGCGCTGGATGGCGGTCAGGAACTGCTCCAGGTCGAAGCGGGGCAGCACGACCACGGTGGCGCGGGCCCGCAGCGGGCGGTTGAGGAGGGCCGCGAGGCCGTAGATGTGGAAGAAGGGCAGCACCGCCAGCACCCGTTCGCCAGGGGCCGGGCCGAACAGCGCGTCGGTCTGGGCGAGGTTGGTGGACACCGAGCGGTGGGTGAGCATCACGCCCTTGGGCAGGCCGGTCGTCCCGCTGGAGTACGGCAGCACCGCCAGGTCGGCGGCCGGGTCGATCGGCGGGGCGGGCTCCGGGGCGGAGCTCGCCGCCAGGTCGGCCAGCGAGCGGTGGCCCTCGGCCTCGTCGCAGACGAAGATCCCGGCGACCGGGTGCTCGGCGGCGGCCTGCCGGGCCACCGGCAGGAACGCGGCGACGGTGATGATCCAGCGGGCCCCGGAGTCGCGCAGCTGGTCGGCCAGCTCCCCCGCGGTGGCCAGCGCGCTGACCGGGGTCACCGTCGCGCCGGTGCGGGTGGTGGCGTAGAACGCCAGCGGGTAGGCGATCGAGTTCGGGCTGAACAGCGCCACCACGTCGCCCCGGGCGACCCCCGCCTCGGCCAGGCCCGCGGCGACCCGGCGGCTGCCCGCCTCCAGCTCCCGGTAGCTGACGCTGCGTCCGGTCAGCCCGTCCACCAGGGCCGGGCGGTCGGCGTGCTCGCCCGTGGCGCAGCCGTCCAGGACGGCGGCGTGGATCGGCAGGTCGAGCGGGGCGACGGGCGGGTAGTCGCTGTGGAACACCATGCGGGCCTCCGGACGGCTCGACGGTCGCGGCCCCCGGGCCCGGACGCGGAGTGGATCCGTGGGGCGGATCCGTTGCGTGGATCGATCTGCGGGACGGATCCGTTGGGCGGATCGGTCCGTTGGGCGGATCCGGGTGCGGGGTGCGGTCGCGGGGTGCGGCCGCGGTGCAAGCGTGCCGGGGGCGGGGGGCCGCCGCCAGGGCGCGTGGCGGGCTTACCGGCGTACGCCGGTGGTCTCCTGACGGGTGATCAGGTCGAGCAGGAGGGCGTGGGTCCGTTCGTCGGCCGCGGCGATCAGGCCGCCGTCGCCGCGGTGGACCGGCCCGCCGCGCAGGTCGGTGACGGTGCAGCCGGCCGCCTCGCAGAGCGCGATGCCCGCCGCGAAGTGGACGCTGCCCTCGAGTCGGCCGTCCGTCACGTACCCGGCGCGGCGGCCGGCGGCGACCCAGGCCACCGCGAGGGTGCTGGACACCACCCGGGGGCGGAAGGCCCGTTCGAAGTCGGCGTCGGTGAGCAGGCGGGCGACGCGCAGCGCGGGGGCGTTCGGGTAGGGCGGGTCGAGGTTGAGGTCGACCAGCCGGGACTCCGGGGACGGCTCCAGCGGGGTGTCCGCCCCGTCGCGGCGCAGCCGGGCGCGGGCGCCGTCCGTCCAGTACGTCTCCCCGGTGTACGGGTCGGCGGTGGCGGCGGCGGTCGTCCGGCCGTGCTCCTGGAGGGCGACGTTGACGCCGACCAGGTGGGTGCCGACCGCGAAGTTGAGCGTCCCGCACAGCGGGTCGACCAGCCAGCGGCGGGCGGCGTCGGGCGCGCCGGTGCGGCCGCTCTCCTCCGCCGTGAACGCGTCGTCCGGGCGGGCGGCGCGGAGCAGGCCAAGGACGGCCCGCTCCGCCTCCACGTCCACGGCGGTGGCGAAGTCGCCGCCGCCCTTGTCCTCCCGTGCGACGCCGCGCCAGTCCCGGTTGCGCACCACCTGCGCGCCGAGTTCGGCGGCCCGGCGGGCGAGGTCGGCGTCGCCGGTGGTGGTTTCGCTGGCGTCGTCGGCGTTGCTCACGTGGGCCTTTCGGGGCGCGGGGAGGGGGCGGGGGGTGCTCAGGCTTCCGGGTCCCAGTCGTAGAGCTGGTGGAAGAGCTCGGCGTCGCCCTCCAGGTGGAGGGCCTCGATGGGGGTGCGGCCGTGGAAGACGGCGAGCAGTTCGGCGGCGGTGCCGCGGATGGTCGCGTCCGGGGTGGCGGCGCCGGGGGTGGCGGCGCCCGGGGCGGTCGGGGTGCGGGTGGCGTGGGCGCCGTTCGCGGAGAGGGTGAGCTGCCAGGTGGGGCCGTCGGTGGCCTGGAAGGCGAGGACGGCGGGGGTGTGCGGCCAGGCCACGGTGGTGGAGCAGCAGGTGAGGAGGAACTCCTCGGCGCTGTCGAGGGCCACCTCGCGGGGCAGCTCGGCGGCGACACCGGCGGCGAGCTGGGCGTCGTAGGCGTGGACGGCCGTCTCGTTGAGGCGGCGGCGGACCGCGCCGGTGGTGTTCCGCGGGGACTGGGCGAGCTCCCACCAGCCCCAGCAGGGCGCCTCGGGGCCGGCCTCGCGCAGCGCCGCCAGGAGCTGCGCGTTGGACTCGGCGAACCAGGCGATCAGGGCCTCCCGGTCGGCCGGGGCGGCCTCGGTCGGACGCGGCGGGGGCGTCTCGGAGGCGCCCGCGGCCACGATCGCGGACCAGAAGCGCTGGCCCTGGCCCAGGTGCTGCGCCAGGTCGTACAGCGTCCACTCGGGGCAGGTCGGGACCTGGACGTCGAGGCCGGGCGCCGCGACCAGGGCCTCGCGGAAGGCCGTGGAGCGGTCTTCGAGCAGGCTCAGCAGGGCCGGGAAGTCAAGATCGATAGCCACCTTGACTGTCTATCATCAAGATTCCGGGGGGCGGAAACGATTTATTCAAGGCGGTGGGTGGGGGCGGCAGTGGCGGGGAGGGGCGGTGGCGGATGGGGACGGTGGCGGGGGAAATTCGGGGGACGGGGGCGGTCGTCCTCGGGATACTGGTCGGTCATGGATGAGGTCGAAGTCGTCGTCGCCCATTCCGAGCGTGCGACCCTGCGCGTCGGTGGCGTGTTCCTGAAGGTGGACGCCGATCAGGCGCGCGTCGACGCCGAGGTCGAAGCGATGTCCCTCGCGCCGGTGCCGACGCCGGAGGTGCTGTGGCACAAGCCGCCCGTGCTCGCCGTGGCCGCGCTCCCCGGGGCGACGCTCGGGCGCCTGGGCGGGCCGTCGACCGGGTCGGCGGCGGCGTGGGCCGCGGCGGGCGCCGCCATCCGGCGGTTGCACGACGCGCCGCTGCCGCCCCGGCTCGGCCGGGCCGGCCGGAGTGCCGACGCGTTGGCGGCGGAACTCGACGCCGAGTGCGAACTGCTGGTGGCGAGCGGTGTCCTGCCCGCCGACCTGGTCGCCCGCAACCGCCGGGTCGCCGAGGCCGCGTTCCGGCCGTGGACCCCGGCGTTCACGCACGGCGACCTGCAGATCGCGCACGTCTTCCTGGAGGGCGACGAGGTCACCGGCATCATCGACTGGTCCGAGGCGGGCCGGGGCGACGCGCTGTACGACCTCGCCACCTTCACGCTCGGGCACGAGGACCGGCTGGCCGACCTCCTCGCCGGCTACGGCGCCGAGGTCGACCTGGACGTGATCCGCGCGTGGTGGTCGCTGCGCAGCCTGCTGGTGGTCCGCTGGCTGGCCGAGCACGGCTTCGACCCGTACGCGCCGGGGTGCGAGGTCGACGTGTTGAGGTCCCGGATGTGAGGCCGTGCGGGATCGGGGGGCTCGTGCCGGCGGCGGGTGGGACGGTCAGTAGGAGCGGGGCAGGCCGAGGGTGTGCTGGGCGACGTAGTTGAGGATCATCTCCCGGCTGACCGGGGCGACCCGGCCGACCCGGGTGGCGGTGATCAGTGCGGCCAGGCCGTACTCCTGGGTGAGGCCGTTGCCGCCGAGGGTCTGGACGGCCTGGTCGACGGCGCGGCAGGAGGCTTCGCCGGCCGCGTACTTGGCCATGTTGGCGGCCTCGCCGGCCGCCAGGTCGTCGCCCGCGTCGTAGAGCTGGGCGGCCTTGCGGGTCATCAGGCGGGCGAGTTCGACCTCGATGGCGCACTGGGCGAGGGGGTGCGCGATGCCCTGGTGGGCGCCGATCGGGCGGTCCCAGACGGTGCGGGTGCGGGCGTAGGAGACGGCGGTGTCCAGGGCGTGGCGGGCGATGCCGAGGGTGAAGGCGGCGGTCATGATGCGTTCGGGGTTGAGGCCGGCGAAGAGTTGCAGCAGGCCGGAGTCCTGGTCGCCGACCAGGGCGTCGGCGGGCAGCCGGACGTCGTCCAGGAAGACCTGGAACTGCTTCTCCGGGGCGGTGAGTTCCATCGGAATGGGCCGGTACTCGAAGCCCGGGGTCTCGCGCGGGACGACGAACAGCGCGGGCTTGAGCTTGCCGGTGCGGGCGTCCTCGGTGCGGGCCACGAAGAGGACGGCGTCGGCCTGGTCGATGCCGGAGACGAACACCTTGCGGCCGGTGAGCAGCCAGTCGTCGCCGTCGCGGCGGGCGACGGTGGAGATCCGGTGCGAGTTGGAGCCGGCGTCGGGTTCGGTGATGCCGAAGGCCATGACGGTGCTGCCGTCGGCGAGTCCGGGCAGCCAGCGCCGCTTCTGCGGATCGTTGCCGAAGCGGGAGATGACGGTGCCGCAGATCGCCGGGGAAACGATCAGCATCAGCAGCGGGCAGCCGGCCGCCCCCAACTCCTCCAGGACCACCGCGAGTTCGCCGATGCCCGCGCCACCGCCGCCGTACGCGGTGGGGAGGTTGACGCCGAGGTAGCCCAACTTGGCGGCTTCCGACCAGAGTTCGCGGACGGGCTCTCCCGCGCGGGCCTTGCGCTGGAAGTACTCGCGGCCGTAGCGGGCGGCGAGGGCGGCGACGGCCGTGCGCAGGTCGTGCTGGTCCTCGGTGTCGGTGAGCGGGGTCAGCGGTGCGGACATGGCGGGGTCCTGTCTGTCGTGGGCTGCTGCTGTCGGCTTTCGTGGGCTGCTGCGGGCTTTCGCGTTCGTACTCGCAGAAGGGGCGGGGTTCCGGGGGTCAGTGGTCGGGGGTGACGACGGCGAGGACGGTGCCGGTCTCGACCTGGCGGCCGAGGGTCGCGGGGAGGTCGGTGAGGGTGCCGTCGGTGGGGGCGGTGACCCGGTGTTCCATCTTCATCGCCTCGATGGCGAGCAGGACTTGGCCCGCGGTGACGCGTTCGCCGGGGCCTGCTTCGAGCCGGACGACGGTGCCGGGCATCGGGGCGAGCAGGGTGCCGGGGGCGAGCGGGGCGGTGGGGACGGGGTGGCGGTCGACGGCGGTCAGGGTGTGGTGCTCGGTCGGGGCGTCGACGAAGATCCGGTCGCCGTGGCGGGCGATCCGGTAGTGGCGGCGCAGGGGGCCGACCGCCAGGTCGACGGATTCGGGTGTGCTGCGCAGGAGTTGGACGTCGGGGTGGTCGTCGGCGCGCAGCCCGTCGCGGGTGAGCAGGTAGCGGACCTCGTGTTCGGTGCCGTCGGTGGCGCGGTAGCGCTTGACCTGCGGCTGGGAGGGCAGGTTGCGCCAGCCGGAGGGGAGTTCGCGCAGTGGGCCTCGGCGGTCGGCGGCGTCGGTGAGGGCGGCGGCGAGGGCGGCGAGGGGCGCGGATTTGCCGTCGGGGGCGGTGAGTTCGGCGTGGTGGTCGGCGAGCAGGGCGGTGTGGACGCGGCCCGCCAGGAAGTCGGGGTGGCGCAGGGCACGGACCAGCAGGTCGCGGTTGGTGGTGGGGCCGTGCAGGCGGGCGCGGGCGAGGGCGTCGGCGAGGCGGCGGGCGGCGGCGGTGCGGGTGGGGGCCCAGGCGACGACTTTGGCGAGCATCGGGTCGTAGTGGACGGTGACCTTGTCGCCGGCCCCGGCTCCGGCGTCCAGGCGCAGTCCGGACGGGGCCTGGGCGGTGGTGAACTCGACGTCCGTACCGGGGAGTTCGAGGAGGTGGAGTGGGCCGGTGGCGGGCTGCCAGTCGCGGGCCGGGTCCTCGGCGTACAGGCGGGCCTCGATCGCGCAGCCGCGGGTGGGGGGCGGGGCGGCCGGGAGGTGTTCGCCCTCGGCGACGGCGAGCTGGAGGGCGACCAGGTCGAGTCCGGTGACGCACTCGGTGACGGGGTGTTCGACCTGGAGGCGGGTGTTCATCTCCAGGAAGGCGAGGCGGCCGTCGGGGGCGAGCAGGAACTCGGCCGTCCCGGCGCCCTGGTAGCCGACGGCGCGGGCGGCGGCGACCGCGGCGGCGTGCAGGCGTTCGCGCAGCTCGGGAGTGAGGCCGGGGGCGGGGGCCTCCTCGATCACCTTCTGGTGGCGGCGCTGGAGCGAGCAGTCGCGGTCGCCGACGGCCCACACGGTGCCGTGGGTGTCGGCGAGCAGCTGCACCTCCAGGTGGCGGCCGGTGGGCAGGTACGGTTCGCAGAACACCTCGTCGTCGCCGAACGCGGCAGCAGCCTCGGCGCGGGCGGCAGCCAGGGCGGCCGGGAGTTCGGCCAGGGTGCGCACCACCCGCATGCCGCGTCCGCCGCCGCCGGACGCGGCCTTGACCAGCAGCGGAAGGTCGGCCTCGGTGGGATCGGGGCCGACGGTGAGGACGGGGACGCCCGCCTCGGCCATCAGGCGCTTGGCGGCGGTCTTGGAGCCCATCGCGGCGATGGCGGCGGGCGGCGGGCCGATCCAGCGCAGCCCCGCGTCGAGCACCGCCTGCGCGAACTCGGCGCTCTCGGACAGGAATCCGTATCCCGGGTGGACCGCGTCGGCCCCCGCATCGAGCGCCGCGCGGACCAGCAGGTCGGCGCGCAGGTAGGTGTCGGCGGGCGCGGCCCCGGGCAGCCGGACGGCGGTGTCGGCCTCCCGGACGTGCCGGGCGTCGGCGTCGGGGTCGGCGTACACGGCGACGGTGGCGATGCCGAGGGTGCGGCAGGTGCGGAAGACCCGGCGGGCGATCTCGCCTCGGTTGGCCACCAGCAGGGAGGTGATCATCCGTCAGTTCGCTTTCTCGCGGCGGGAGGGGAGGGAGGGGAGGGAGGTGGGGGCGGGGTGGAGCGGGGTGAGAGGGGCAAGCAAGTGCGAGGGGGACGGGCGAGCGTGAGGGGGCGAGTGGACGCGAGGGCCAATAGCAGGCGCGAGAGGGTCTAGCGAGGGTTAGTGGGTGCAGCGGGAGCCAGGAGGGCGGGCGGAGGCAGAAGGGGCTAACGGGAGTTAGAGGGTGTAACAAGAGCGAGAGGATCTGCCGGGAGCGAGGAGGCGAGCAGAGGTTAGAGGGTGTAGCGGTGGCGAGTGGGCGTCACATGCGGAAGACGCCGTAGCCGCGGGCGCCCTCGATCGGGGCGCTGTGGATGGCGGAGAGGCAGAGGCCGAGGATGGTGCGGGTGTCGCGGGGGTCGATCACTCCGTCGTCGTAGAGGCGGCCGGAGAGGAAGATCGGGAGGGATTCGGCTTCGATCTGCTGCTCGACGGCGGCGCGGATGGTGGCGTCGGTTTCCTCGTCGTAGGGCTGGCCCTTGGCGGCGGCGGATTGGCGGGCGACCAGGGAGAGGACGCCGGCGAGTTGCTGGGGGCCCATGACGGCGGATTTGGCACTCGGCCAGGTGAACAGGAAGCGGGGGTCGTAGGCGCGGCCGCACATGCCGTAGTGGCCGGCGCCGTAGGAGGCGCCCATCAGGACGGACAGGTGGGGGACGGTGCTGTTGGCCACGGCGTTGATCATCATGGCGCCGTGCTTGATGATGCCGCCCTGTTCGTACTCCCGGCCGACCATGTAGCCGGTGGTGTTGTGCAGGAAGAGCAGCGGGCGGTCCAACTGGTTGGCGAGTTGGATGAACTGGGCGGCCTTCTGGGACTCCTGGCTGAACAGCACGCCCTGGGCGTTGGCCAGGATGCCGACGGGGTGGCCGAGCAGGGTGGCCCAGCCGGTGGTGAGGCTGGTGCCGTAGCGGGGTTTGAACTCGTCGAAGTCGGAGGCGTCGACGATCCGGGCGATCACCTCGCGCGGGTCGAAGGGGGCCTTGAGGTCGCCGGGGACGATGCCGAGCAGGTCGTCCTCCGGGTACTTCGGTGGTTCGGGGCAACGCGTGGGCGCGGGGCCGGACTTGCGCCAGTGCAGGCGGTGGACCACGCGGCGGGCCAGGCGGAGGGCGTCGGGCTCGTCGAGGGCGAGGTGGTCGGCGAGGCCGGAGGTGCGGGCGTGCATCTCGGCGCCGCCGAGCGACTCGTCGTCGGACTCCTCGCCGGTGGCCATCTTCACCAGCGGGGGGCCGCCGAGGAACACCTTGGCCCGTTCCTTGACCATGATCACGTGGTCGGACATCCCGGGCACGTACGCGCCGCCCGCCGTGGAGTTGCCGAACACCACGGCCACGGTGGGGATTCCGGCCGCCGACAGCCTGGTCAGGTCGCGGAACAGGGCGCCGCCCGGGATGAAGATCTCCTTCTGGCTGGGCAGGTCGGCGCCGCCGGACTCGACCAGGTTGATCAGCGGGAGCCGGTTGCGCAGGGCGATCTCGTTGGCCCGCAGGGCCTTGCGCAGCGTCCACGGGTTGGACGAACCGCCGCGCACGGTGGGGTCGTTGGCGGTGATGACGCATTCGGTGCCGGCCACCGTGCCGATGCCGGTGACCAGGGCCGCGCCGACCTGGTACGGGCTGCCCCAGGCGGCGAGCGGGGAGAGTTCGAGGAACGGCGAGTCGGGGTCGAGCAGCAGCTCGATCCGTTCGCGGGCCGCGAGTTTGCCCCGACTGCGGTGGCGTTCCAGGTACTTGGGCCCGCCGCCGGCCAGCGCCTTGGCGTGTTCGGTGTCCAGTTCGGCGAGTCGGGCCAGCATCGCGGCACGGTTGGCCTCGTACTCCGGGGCGTCCGGGTCGAGCCGGGTGGACAGGACGGTCACAGCGGGGCCTCCGGGGGCTCGGGCCGGACGGGCGGGGTGGTGGGGAGCGGCGGGGCGGGGGGTGGGGCCGGCGGGAGGAGCGAGGCGGGGAGGTCGAGGTGGCGGGAGCGCAGCCACTCCCCCAGCGCCTTGACCTGCGGGTCGAACCTGGCCTGGGCGGCGACGCCTTCGCCGAGCAGGCCGCGGAGGGTGAAGTTGACCGCCCGGAGGTTCGGGAGCAGGTGCCGTTCGATCTCCAACTCACCTGTCTCGGGGAGGAGTTCGCGCAGTCTGGCGGTGGTGAGAGTGTGGGCGAGCCAGCGCCATCCGGCTTCGTCGCGGGCCCAGACGCCGAGGTTGGCGTCGCCACCCTTGTCGCCGCTGCGGGCTCCGGCGATCAGGCCGAGCGGGGCGCGGCGGGTCGGCCCGGGCTCCGGGGGTGGTGGCAGCTCCGGTGCGGGCAGCGGGAGCTGGCGGTGGAGGGTGGCGGCCGGGGGCGGAACGGGGACCGGGGTGCCGGTGGGCAGGTGGGCGGTGTGGTCGACCGCCTTCTGGTCCAACTCCCTTGACTCGAACACGCCGTAGGGGCTGGGCCGGGCGGGCGGGGCGGTCAGGTGGAAGCCCGGGTAGCCGGCCAGGCCGAGTTCGACGGCGGCGGCGGTGAGGGCACGGCCGACCTTGTGCTCCTGCGGGTCGCGGGCGGTGAGCCGGAGCAGGGTGCTGGCGCGTTCCTCGGTGTCGGCGTCCGGGTGCTGGGTGCGGGTCTCGGTCCAGCGCAGCGCGGCCGGCGGATCGGCGGCCAGGGCGCGGTTCAACTGCCGTTGCACCAGGGCGGATTTGGCGTCGACGTCCAACCCGGTGAGGACGAACACCAGCTCGTTGCGGTACCCGCCGAGCCGGTTCAGCCCGACCTTGAGGGTGGACGGCGGGGCCTCGCCGCGCACCCCGTCGATCCGGACCCGGTCGGTGCCCTGGGCGGTGAGCGTCACGGTGTCCAGGCGGGCGGTGACGTCCGGCCCGAGGTAGCGCGGTCCGCCCGTCTCGTAGAGGAGTTGGGCGGTGACGGTCTCCACGGTCACCGCGCCGCCGGTGCCCGGGTGCTTGGTGATCACGCTGCTGCCGTCGGCGTGCAGTTCGGCGATCGGGAAGCCCGGGTGGTCGACGTCGTGCTCGGCGAAGAAGGCGTAGTTCCCGCCGGTCGCCTGCGCCCCGCACTCCAGGACGTGGCCCGCCACCACCGCACCCGCCAGCGCGTCCAGGTCGTCCGGGGTCCAGCCGTGGTGGGCGATGCCCGGTCCGACCACCAGGGCGGCGTCCGTGACCCGTCCGGTCACCACCACGTCCGCTCCCGCGCGCAGGCACTCGGCGATCCCGAACGCGCCCAGGTAGGCGTTCGCGGCCAGCAGCGGGCGGCGCGGGTCTTCGCCCGTCCAGCCGAACTCGTGGGCCCTGGGCAGGAGTTCGTCGCCGGTGACGTGGCCGATCCTGGCCCGGAGGCCCTGCCGGGCGGCGAGTTCGCGGAGCGCCTCGGCGAGTCGGGCGGGGTTGAGGCCGCCCGCGTTCACCACGATCCGCACGCCGCGGTCGAGCGCCTCGGCGAGGCACTGCTCGGCCTGCCGCAGGAACGTCCGCGCGTAGCCCCGGGCGGGATCGCGCAGCCGGTCGCGGGCCAGGATCAGCATGGTCAGTTCGGCCAGGTAGTCCCCTGTGAGCACGTCCAGCGGGCCGCCCGTCAGCATCTCGTGGAACGCGTCGAACCTGTCCCCGTAGAACCCCGACGCATTGCCGATCCGCAGCACGATGTCTCCCCAACTCCGCTGTTTCCGGCCGCCGTTGGTGATGGCAGCGGCCGGGGGTGGCGCGTGTCCGGTCGGGGTCGAGCCTGGCAGCAACCCGGGGGCAAATCAAGCATGCGTGCTTGTTTTTGGCCGTTGGGGGTACGGGGCAGCGCGGGGAGTGCGACTCCTGCCGGCGCGGCGACTTCGCGAACTGCCGGCACCAGGAGCAGACCGGCGCCACCGCCGACGGCGGTTACGCCGACAGAGGTTACGCCGAGGTCGTCTACGCGCGGACCAGCGGTCTGGTGCACGTCCCCGACGAGGTGCCGCCCGCCGAGGTGCCGCCCGCCGAGGCGGCGCCGCTGTTGCGTGCCGGGCTGAGCGCGTTCAGCGGGCTGCAGCGGATCGGCGCCCGGCCGGGGGCGCTGGTCGCGGTGCAGGGCATCGGCGGGCTGGGGTACCCGGCCCTGTAGTACGCGCGCGGCCGAGAGCCCGTACGGCGGGGTATCGGGGCGGGGCGGCCCCGCGGGAGGATCATCGGCATGGTGGATGTGGTGTTCTTCGATCTGGACGGAACGCTGGTCGATCACCGCCGGGCGGCCTTCGCCGCGATCGGCGGGATCGTCGGGGGCGCGACGGAGGCGGTGGGGTCGACGGGGTCGGCGGGCTCGGCGGGGTCGGTCGCGGAGCTGGCGGCGGAGTGGTGGGCGTTGGAGGCGCGCCACATGTGGGAGTACCTGGACGGGGAGTGCTCGTTCACCGAGCAGCACCGGCGACGGACCCGGGCCTTCCTGCCGCTGCTGGGTGAGCCGGTGTCCGAGGATCCGGCGGCGCTGGACAGGTGGATCGCCGAGCGGTACCTGCCCGCCCTCGATGAGTCCTGGCAGTGCTACGCCGACGTGCTGCCCTGCCTGGAGGCCCTCGGACGGATGCCGGGTCGCCGGCCCCGGCTGGCGGTGCTCACCAACGGGGACCCCGGGCAGCAGCGGGCCAAGCTGGACCGCTTCGGGCTCGCGGGGCACTTCGAAGCCGTCCTGACCCCGACCGAACTCGGCGCCGCCAAACCCGCGGCCTACGCCGCCGCCTGCCGCCGGATGGGAACCGTCCCCGAACGGGCCGCCAATGTCGGCGACATGCTCCCCACCGACGTCACGGCGGCCGCCGCGGCCGGGCTCACCGGGGTCTGGCTGGACCGCGGCGTCGACTTCGTCACCGGCGGCCCGTCGCCCGTCGCGGAGCCGTCGGTGCTGCGGATCGAGCGGCTCACGGAGCTGCCGGAGTTGCTGGCGCAGATGGGGAGTTGACGGGGGCCACGGACGGACGGGCCGGCGGGTGGGTGGACGGGCGACCGACCGACGGCCCACCCATCGTCGCGGAGTCGGCTGCGCTTCGGGCCGGACAGCTCGCCGGGCTGTCGGATTCGCCGGCCTGGGAAGGTAGTTGACGCCCGCTGTCCGTTGTCGCGCCGGTCGACGGCGCTACCCGTCGCGGGGCTGTCGGCGCTTCGGGTCGAGCAACTCGCCCGGCTGCCAAGGGAGCTGGGGTGGGCGGGTGGTCGGCGAGTGGGCAGGGCAGGGGCGCGTCGGGGTCAGAAGAGGGACAGCAGGTCGGCCAGGGAGGTGATGGCCGGAACTCCGGCGGAGGCGGAGGCGGAGGCGGGGGCAGGGGCGGAGGCGGGAGTGTCGCGGGAGAGGGTGCGGCCGGTGTAGCCGAGGGCGAGGGCGGCGGCGACCAGGGTCGGGTCGTCGTCGACGAACAGGCAGTGGTGCGGGGCGAGTCCGAGTGCGGTGCTGGCGTGGTGGTACATCCGCGGGTCCGGTTTGTTGCAGCCGAGGACGGAGGAGATCGCGTACGCCTCGAAGAAGCGGTCGATGCCCAGGCCCGCGTGCAGGGTGGGGAGGTTGGGCCAGGCGTCGGAGACCACGGCCATCCGGACGCCGCGGCGGGCGAGTTCCTCCAGGGTGGGCAGGACGTCGGGGTAGGTCTCCAGGAGGACGGCCGCTGGGAGTTCGCGGCGCAGGTCGGCGAGGAGTTCCGGGGTCGGGGGCACGTCGAGGTGGTGGAGCAGCAGGCGGTGGTAGTCGTCGGTCGCCGGGGTCGACGAGGTGGCGGCGAGGAAGCGGTCGCCCGCGGCGACGGCGGCCGCGAACCGTTCGGGGGTGGTGGCGGGTGCGTGGGCCAGGACGGTCGGTTCGAAGTCCGCGCGGGGGTTCCAGCGGCCGCCGATCGGGCGCATCAGGACGCCGCCCGAGTCGAAGAGGATCGCGCGGAGGTCTTCCCGGGGAGTGGGTCGTGTCGCCATCCGGCCCAGTCTGCCCGGCGGGTGTCCGGCGGTCGATCCCCCGGCGCGGGCGGGAGAGGGCCGGGCCGGTGGCGGTCCCGGCGTCAACTCCTGGCCTTCCGGCGGTAGTTGCGGAGTGCACCGGAGTACGCCGGAGTGGAACCGGTCGGGTACCCCGGTGGCTGTGTTGTCGGTGGGGTGCGGCATGCTCCACGCATGCTTCACGCGATGACCGAGCGCGGACTGTCGATGCGCGACCCGGGGCCGGCGGCCCTGAGCCGGCTGGTGGCGAACATGCAGCGCGGGGACTCCCACCTGGTCGTCGAGCGGTTCGGTGCGGACGAGCCGGAGGGTGACTGGTACGCGCAGGTGCGGCTCCAGGAGAACGGCGTCTACCAGTTGGAGTACCGCGACGGGGTGCCCGCCGAGCACTACCGGACCCTGACGGTCTCGCTCCCGAAGGTGGTGAACGCGCTGGTCGGCTGGTCGCAGGGGCGGACGGCGTGGCGGGCCGAGTTCGACTGGAGCAACGTCGGTGCCGAGTTCGTCGGGCACGTCGAGCGCGTCGGGCACGTCGAGTCCAGGGTCCGCGGCGGGGGCAGTGCGGCCGGTGGCCGCTGAGTCCGCGCGGGGCCAGGCCGGATCGGGGCCGGGGTCAGAGCATCCAGAGGCCGAAGCCGGCGATCAGGATGCCGGTGGCGATCAGCAGCGGGCCGAGCAGGTGGTCGCGGGGGCGGTCGGTGCCCGGGCGGATCCGGATGGTGGAGGCCAGGCCGACACCGGAGAGCAGGACGCCGAGCGGGGTGAGGACCGCCCAGAGGGCGGGTGCGGCGAGGTGGCCGGAGATCATCGGGCCGTCGGCCGGCCGGCGGGTCGGGGGCGCGCGCCGGGCGCTGACGGGGCGTGGGGTGCGGCCATGGTGGGTCCTCCTGCTGGGTTCCGCACGACGCTACCGGGGTGCGGAACAAGACTCCGCCACGGATTGGCAAAGCCTTCACCGCTCCCGCCCGATCGCCCCGGAACCACCGTCTCTGACGGGCCGTCAGGTTCACTCGGGCGGCCCACCAGCCCGAACACGGGAACGTTCGATTCCCAGTGAACGCCCAGCGAGTTCCCGGAATTCGTTCATCGGTTTCCGGGCGGCCCGTGGGGGCTGCCGCCGGGAACGCAAGGGGCCCCGGTTCCGGCACCACCTTGCCGGGACCGGGGCCGGGGCCCGCGGGGTGGGAGGGAGCCGGTCCTCAGCCGACCGGGACGGCCGGTTCGGCGGCCGCCGGGACGGCTGCGGCCTCCTTCGCGACCCGGGCCGCGGCGCGGCGGGCGACGAAGCGGTTGACCAGGGTGACCATCGCCCAGGCGTAGGCCCAGCCGACCAGGATGTCGATGATGAAGTGCTCGGCGCCGTAGACCAGGGTGAAGGCCATCGCCAGGGGGTACGCGGCGAGCAGGACGCGCAGCCCGCGGCTCGCCCGGGGCCAGAAGACCAGGGCGATCATCATCGGGTAGGCGGCGTGCAGCGAGGGCATCGCGGCGACGTCGTTGGCGAACTTGCTGCCGTTCTCGAAGACGGTGCCGGCCCGGTGGAGGCCGCTGCTGTCGAGGACGGTGGACACTATCCGGCTGACGGCCGGCATGTGGTTCTCCAGCGCGGCCAGCCACGGCGGGTCGGCCGGGTAGAGCACGTAGGTGACGAAGCCGATCGCGGTGATCGCCAGGTAGCAGCCGAGGAAGTGCCGGAACCGGGCGTGGTTGCGCTTCCACAGCACGGCGAGGATCACGAACACCGCGAAGAAGTGCGTCATGTAGACGGTGACGGCGGCGTAGTCGTACCACTGCGGCCGGCCGGGGTGGTACAGCCAGTCCTGCAGGCGGACGGTCCAGGTCTCGCCGAAGCCGAGCACCTTGTCGAAGGCGATCTGCGGGGCGTAGTGCGGTTTCCAGGGGGTGTGCGCGCCGTAGCCCCGGAGCAGGGAGTACGTCCAGACCACGGCCATCACCGGGACCCAGTCCCGCAGGACGTGCAGCCAGCCCTTGCGGCCGCCGCTGTGCACGGAGGCCGCGACCAGGGCGGCGATCAGCCAGAGGAAGACCACGTCGTTGGCGTACGGCAGGCCGTACACCACCAGGTAGCGCCAGAGCGCCACCGCGAACAGTGGCCAGGCGAGGTGTCGGAGTCTGAGCCGGGACAGCAGGTGGAGCGCCAGGGAGCGTGACCGGGCTGCCAGGTGGGACGAGTCGATCATGCGTCACGAAGCTAGCAAGGGCGGCTTGGAGATTCCTCCTGCCGCGCGCCGGGGTTCCCAGCCAGTTCCCAGGCGGTACCCGGACGGGTGCAGCCCCCGCCAGCTGCCCTGATGCTCGACATTAATAATGGCGAGCATTAATGTGGAGGCATGGCAACGAAGTCGACCGGCGGTGACAGCGGCTCCACCCGGGCACTGCTGATCCGTTCCGCCGAACGGGTGTTCGCGGCGCGGGGCGTGCACGGCGCGCAGCTGCGCGAGGTGGTGCGGGGGGCCGGGCAGGCGAACCCGTCCGCGGTGCAGTACCACTTCGGTTCGCGCGAGGGGCTGCTGGACGCGGTGATGGCCGAGCGCCAGCGGCGCACCGAGCAGGCGCTCGCCGAGCGGCTGCCGAAGCCGGAGGGGCGTTCGCTGGGCGAGCTGCTCCGGGCGCTGGTCGACGCGGAGTCCACCGAGCTGAGCACCGAACGCGGGCGGGACTGCCTGCGGATCTCCACCCAGGTCAGCCACCGCAGCGGCATCCGCGAGCGGCGCCCGCACGCGGGGCTGGCCGGGACGCTGTACTGGCGGCTGATCCTGGCGCTGGAGACGCCGCTGGTCCCGCTGGCCCCCGAGCCGGTCCGGCTGGAGCGGATCGACCTGGCGCTGACCCTGATCGGGGCCGCGCTGGCCGAACGCGCCCGGCAGCTGGCCGAGGGCGAGCCCACCTTGAGCGACGACCGGGCGTACCTCGCCGACCTCGTCGCCGTCTGCACCGGCCTGCTGACCGCGCCGGTCCCCTGATCCCCCTCCACCCCGCACCCGGCCGACGCAACGGGAGCGGGGCCGCCGGTGTCCGCGGGCCGGATGCCGGCGGGGGGCGTACCGATGGAACAACGAGGGCCCACGAGGCCCGTGCCCGCAGGGCGAGTACCCCCGCAGGGCGAGTACCGAGGAGCAAGTCATGAGCGAGCTGTCCGGCAAGACCGTCGTCATCACCGGCGGGGCCCGGGGCCTGGGCGCGGAGACCGCCCGGCAGGCGGTCGGGGCGGGGGCGAACGTGCTGATCACGGACGTCCTGGACGCGGACGGCGAGGCCGTCGCCGCGGAGTTGGGCGAGCGGGCCCGGTACCGGCACCACGACGTCACCTCGGAGCAGGACTGGGCGGACGTGATCGCCTACGCGCAGGCCGAGTTCGGGGCGGTGCACGGGCTGGTGAACAACGCGGGCATCTCCACCGGGAGCTTCCTGGCCGAGGAGTCGGTGGAGCACTTCCGCAAGGTCCTGGACATCAACCTGACCGGTGTGTTCATCGGCATGAAGACGGTGATCCCCGCGCTGCGGGCGGCCGGCGGCGGCTCGGTGGTGAACATCTCCTCGGCGGCCGGCCTGATGGGCCTGGCGCTGACGGCGGGCTACGGCGCGTCCAAGTGGGGGGTGCGCGGCCTGACCAAGATCGGCGCGGTGGAGCTGGGCGTGGACCGGATCCGGGTGAACTCCGTGCACCCGGGCATGACCTACACCCCGATGACGGCGTCCACCGGGATCCAGCGCGGTGAGGGCAACTACCCCAACACCCCGATGGGCCGGGTCGGCGAGGCGCCCGAGATCGCCTCGGCCACCGTCTTCCTGCTCTCCGACGCCGCGTCCTACATCACCGGCGCCGAGCTCGCGGTGGACGGCGGCTGGACCACCGGCCCGACCGTCCGGTACGTGATGGGCCAGTGAGCGCGGGCGGTCCGCGGCGGCTCCGGCCGGTCGCGGACCGCCGGGGGCCGGGGGCCGGGGGGCCGGGGGGCCGGGGGCCGGGGCCCCGGTTCAGTCCAGGACGGCGGACTCGCCGAGCGCGATCCGGGCGTAGCGGGTGGCGGACTCCCCCTCGAGCCAGCCGTCGAAGTTCTCGGCGCCGATCGGGCTCAGGTTGGCGTCGTGGATCGGGAAGGCGCGTTCCGGGCGGAGGGCGCGGACCATCTCGATCGCCTCCCGCAGGCTCAGCCACGGGCCGGAGGCGGGGAGCAGCAGGGCGCGGACGTCCTCGGCCCGGCCGTCGTGGCCGCGCGGGACGTGCAGGGAGTCTCCGGGGTGGTAGACGCCCTCGACCAGGTAGCCGAGGTTCGCGCAGTCCGGGTGGTCGTCGATGACCCGGGCGTGCCGGCCGCCGACGGCGCGCACCGCGAAGCCGCCCGCCTCGAAGGACTCCCCCGGGCGGACGGCGGTGGGCGCGGGGCCGGCCAGGGCGGGGTGGGCGGCGAGTTCGGCCGCGAGTTCGGGGTGGGTGTACACCTCCAGCTCCGGGTCGGCGGCGCGGGCGGCGGCCAGCAGGTCGGGGTCGAGGTGGTCGGCGTGCGCGTGCGTGTAGAGCACCGCCCGGACGCCGTCGAACGCCTTCGGTTCCGTCCAGCACCCCGGGTCGATCAGGACGGAGCGCTCTCCCTCGGGCGAGTCGATCCGGACGCAGGCGTGGGCATACTTGGTCAGACGCATCCGGCCAACGTAACGCCGGGGGCGGTGCGGGCGCTTCCCTTTTTCGGCGCGGAAGTTGACGGGGCGTCAGTGCGGTGCGGAGACGACGGCGGCGGTGGCGGCGAGGGCGGTGCGCAGGCGGGCCAGCCAGTCGGCGGCGGTGCCGTGGAGGCCGGGGTGGGCGGCGCGCAGAGCGTCCCAGTCGGCGGGCGGGACGGCGGGGCGGAGGGTGCCGGGGCCGCCGAGGTCGCCCGGGTGACCGGGGTGACCGGGGTGGCCGGGCTCGCGAGCGAGGACGCGGCGCAGCAGGGCCGGGTCGAGGGTGTGGGCGCAGAGTTCGGCGAGCAGGACGGCGTCGTACAGGTCCTTGGCGCGGGCGCGGTCGCCGTCGGCGTGCAGCCAGAGCAGTTTCCAGGCGAGCGAGAGTTCCCGGCTCGCGGTCCGCACGGTGGTCGTGCCGGTGCCGTCGCCGCGTGGGACGGCCGTGCGGACGGGCGGTTCGGGCAGCCGCTCGTCGCGGGCGAAGTCGACGGTGACCTCGCCCTCGACACCGGCCCCGCCGTCGCCGACGCGCTCCGCCGTCCAGCGCAGGGCGACCCGTACGCCGGGCCGGCCGTCGTCGTACGCGTAGGCCCAACTGCCGGTGGTGCGGACGGAGTCGGGGTGGAGGGTGATGCCGGGGGCGGGGTGCGGGTGGCGGGTGACGAGCCGGTGGAGCGTCTCCTCCGGCCCCTCGTCCTCGGGTTCGTCCTCCAGCACCCAGGCGAGGCCCTCGGGCGGGAGGCGGACCCGCAGGCCGCGGGTGTCGAACTCCTCGTGCCGCCAGATCTCGTACCCGCCCGCGCCGTCCGCGGCCTCGGGCCACTGCTGGACGGCCGCCAGGTCGGGCAGGTAGGGGTACGGGTCGAGCTCGTCGACGGGGACGAGCCGGGACGGCAGCACGATCCAGTCCAGGTCGGCGGGCTCGCGGGCGGCCCGGCCCACCCAGGCGGGCATCACCATGCTGCCGCGCAGCACCAGCGCCTCGGCCCACGGCGAGCCGGCGATCAGCGCGAGCAGGTGGTCCAGCACGGCCCGCCGGGCGGTGCGCTGCTGCGGGGTCTCGCCGTTCACCGTCACTCGTCCGTCTCCGCCGGGTGTTCGTCGGGGGTGACGGTAGCGGGAGGGTCGGACAGCCCCCGGGCCGGGTGGGGTTCTGCTGGCCGGATCTTCACCGGGGCGTTCTGCGCCGGAAGCGGGGTGGGCACCACCCGGAAATCATCGGCATCTTCCGTACGCGCGGTCGAATTCCCCGGTTCGGTCAGCCTACGGAATTCGTCTTCAGGGTGGATATATTTCACCTCAAACCAACGGACCGGAGGAGGACCCCCCCATGAATCGACGGTGGCTCGTGCGGGCCCTGGCCGACAAGCCTGCGCACCGTATGGATCAGCCGTCCCAGGGCGGATCGCTCCGATCGGCCGTCGCGTCGCAACCAGTCGGCGAGGGTGACGGTGTCATTCTGTGGCGGCCGCGGAAAGGCGGCGGTGTCGTCGGCCTGGGCAAGGTCGTCCGCAGTATGGAGAATCCGGCGCTGCGGTTCCCCTATCAGGCGTCGGTGAAATTCGACCGGGTTTTCCTGTCGACTCCACTCTCCCCCGAGGTGCTGCGGAGTTCCGGGCTCGGGTCGGTACCGGCCGCGGTGCAGAGCACGGCGCGGTACACCCCGCAGGGCCCCGTCCTCGGCCCGGTGTCCCTGTCCGAGTCCCAGTGGGAGCGCCTCGAACAGGAAGCGCTGCTGCCGGCCCCGCCGACGGAGTGGCCTGCCTGGTGGGACATTCAGCCGGGTGCCGTCATGCTCCGGGCCGAGCTGCACGCCTCGTTCGGCGGCAGTCCGCAGCGGACCGCCAGCGTGAGCAGTTCCACCCCGAACGCCTTCCTGATGGTCGGCCGGAACGATCCGGCCGCGCGCTGGGACGGGGACCTCCTGCTGGTGCCGGGGAACGCCGATGCCGTGGGCATCCTGTCCGCGGGCAACCGCGCCGTGGTCGACCACCGCAGGCGCGGCGTGCCCCTGCGCGTGTTCGAAACGCAAGGGAACGACTGCCGCTACGCCGGAGAGTTCACGGTCGATCCGGAGCGGGCCATCCAGGCGTGGACGCCCGGCACCCGCACCGTGACCCGCTACCACCGCCGCGTCCAGGAGGCGGTGCCGTTGCTGCGGCTCCGGCTGGTCAGCGGGATCCGGCCGCTCGACGGCTCCGCCGACCCGTTCGACGGGGCGCCCCGGCTGACCCTCGGGCTGGGGGCGGGCCCGCGACGCGGAGGGCCCGGGGCCGAGGCGCCAGCGGTGCCGTCCCCCCGGGAGGCACTCGTCACGACCTCGGACAGGGGCGTCGAACGGATCGTTCGGCACCTGCTGAACCTGGTGGAGAGCGATTCGCGGACGGCCGCGCTGGTGAACCGGATGGACGAGGCCCGGGTGCTCTCCGCCCTCCTGCAGCACGCCCAACGGCAGGCCGACCTGGACGAGTTGCGGGCCGCCGTGGAAAACCCCGACACCAAGGAACGGCAACTGCAGGAGATCCTCGAAGGGATGACCTGGATCTTCGGCGGCGAGTTCCTCCCCGGCTTCGGGAAACGCAGCCTCACCACCCAGGACCAGCTCGACTTCACACTGCTGCGCCCCGACGGAACCATGCACGGCGTGGAGATCAAACTGGCCTGGATCCCCCATCTGATCATCGGAGACGACGAACACCGGTCGCTGGGGTCCGCAGTACACAGAGCGATCGGGCAGGCGATGGACTACTTGGTCAGCCTGGACGAGGAACGCCATTCGATCCTCGCCAAGCGAGCGAAGATCGACACCCGCCGGGCATCAATGACGGTGGTGATCGGACACTCGAAGTTCCCCGACCGCCGCTTCAGCCCCGAACAGGTCACGGAGGCGATGCGAACCTACAACTCCCATCAGACCAGGATCACCGTCACCACCTACGACCAGCTGATCGACAACGCCCAGCGCATGCTCTCCGTGCCCGCACTGAGCCTTGGCACCCCGAATCCGTGAAGCGGGGCGCCCCCGTTCAGGCGGATTCGGCTTCGATGCGGTTGACGATGAGTTCGCACAGTTCGTGGGTGCGCAGGGCGTCGGTGGCGTCGAGGGTCTTGCCGGCGCGGAGGGCGTCGAGGAAGTGCAGGACGACCTGTTCGATGCCGCGTTGGCGGGCGACGGGGACCCAGTCGCCGCGGCGGCGGATGGTGGGCTGGCCGCGGTGGTCGATGATTTCGGCGAGGTTGTGGACCTCGCGCTTGGAGTCGGCGCCGGAGACTTCGAGGATCTCCTCGGTGGAGCCGGAGACGCGGTTCATGATGCCGAGGGCGGTGAAGCCGCGGCCGGCCAGGGTGAGGACGACGTGTTCGACCAGGCCGTCGCGGGTGCGGGAGCGGACGTCGACGTGCTCGATCTCGCCGGGGACGAGGAAGCGCAGGCTGTCGACGACGTGGATGAAGTCGTCGTAGACCAGGGTGCGGGCGCGTTCGGGGAGGCCCTCGCGGTGCTTCTGCAGGACGATCAGGTCGCGCGGGCGTTCGGCGGCGAGCAGGTAGCCGGGGGCGTGGCGGCGGTTGAAGCCGACCAGCAGGGAGCGGCCGGTGTGGGTGGCGAGGTCGGCGAGGCGGCGGGCGCCGTCGAGGTCGTAGGCGAGCGGCTTGTCGACGTAGACGTCGACGCCGTGGGTGAGCAGTTCCTCGACGATCGGGACGTGCTGGTCGGTGGCGGCGTGGACGAAGGCGGCGCGGATGCCGGAGTCGATCAGTTCGCCGAGGTCGGTGGTGCGGAACGGGAGGCGGTGGGCGTCGCCGATCCGGTCGAGCTTGGCCCGGTCGCGGGTCATCAGGCGCAGGTCGAGGCCGGGTTGGGCGGTGAGGACGGGCAGGTAGGCCTTCTGCGCGATGTCGCCGAGCCCGATGACGCCGATCGGGATCGGGGGCGTGCTGCGGTCGGTGTCGTGATCGCTCATCGGGCACTCCTGCGAGGGTGGGTGGTGGTCGTCCCTGACCACCCGGCAGCATATGCCAGGACGGGTGTTGAGCAGTCAGGACGCGGGGGATCGGCCGATTCGCGTCGGTGCGGGAGGAGGCAAGAGGCGGGAGGCGGGAGGCGGGGGTCAGGCGGTGAAGTTCTGGTCGATCAGCAGGTGCAGGACGTTGACGTGGAAGTCGGGGAAGTCCATCGGGACGATGCCGTAGCGGGCGGGTCGGCCGGCGTGGGCGGTGAGGTAGGGGTAGACGGACTGGTCCATCAGGGTCTGTTCGGCGCTCTTGGGCCAGTAACCGCCCGCGTAGCTGAGGAAGTTGACGTACATCTGGGGCGAGGCGGGGTCGGCGGCGGCGGTGTCGAACTGCTGGGTGATCGCGCGGCCCTTGACCCGGAGCGGGAAGAGCTGGTCGGTCTGCCAGAGGTCCTGGGTGCGGAAGTAGGCGTTGCTGCCGCTGGACCACTGGATCACGCCCCAGTCGTTGGCGAAGTCGGCGACCAGGACGATCCGGCCGCGGGCGGTGCCGAGGGTGGGCCAGCCGGAGAGGTGGAACAGCGGGCGGTAGCCGAGGTCGTCGAGGTAGTGGTCGACCCGGCGGCGGAACTCGGCGGGGTCGAGCGCCTGGCCGCCGGCGTTCTCGTTGCGCAGCCGCATGACGACGGTCTCGCCCCGGTGGGCCGTCAGGAAGGCCCGGCACTGGTCGAGGACGTCCTGGAGGCGGACGTACTGGTAGGCGTCGGAGTGGTAGACGCCGAGCTCGTCGGCGGTGCCCTGGAGGCCGTTGCAGCGGATGTCGAGGAAGCGGACGCCCTGGGTGAGCTGCTCGGGGACGCCCCAGTTCTGGGTGTGCGACCACTCGGTGCCGTGGGCGGGGTCGGTGCAGCAGGAGTCGTGGGTGCCCGGGACGGTCAGGCCGAGCAGCGGGCGGGCGGCGTCGAGGCGGCCCATCCAGTCGGCGGTGGGCTGCCCGCCGGGGGTGCTGCCGGTGACGGTCGCCGCCGCGGGCACGGCGCGGGTCGCGGCCGCGGTCCGGGTCGCGGTCGCGGCGCGGGCGGTGGCCGGGAGGGCCAGGCCGCCGAGCGTGCCGGCCAGGGTGGCGGCGGCTCCGGTGAGCAGTGTGCGGCGTGCCACGGTCATGGGTGCGCTCCCCCGGTCCGGCCGGTGCGACCCGGCCCGAATGTTGTCCGGTTCATGCCCAGGTTGCCGGACGGGCATGCGCCCGGCCCGGGACGGCGGCCGCCGCGCCGAGGGAGCGGCCGGGGGCTACGCCTTGCGCAGGTCCGGGGCCGGGGCGTCGATCAGGAGACGGCGGACGGCGTCCCAGGCGGCGCGGAGGGCGGCGGTGCAGGTGCGGGTGTCGGGGCCGAGCAGGCGCAGCCAGGCGCCGCTGTCGGCGGGGAGGGTGGAGACGCCGTGCAGCAGGCCGTGGGGGGCGAGTGCCTGGTGCAGGGTGTCGGCGATCCGGGCGGCGGGGGCGAGCGGGCTGAGGACGTGGAGGGTGGACATCACGTCGTGTCCGGCCAGGACGGCCGGTCCGGTGACGCCGCCGCCGGGGGTGCCGGTGGGGATCAGCCGGACGGTGTCCACGGCCAGCAACTCGCCGTCCGGGCGGCGCACTTCCAGGTCGGAGGCGAGGACCCGGTAGGCGTGGCGTTCGCCGCGGGCGAGCCGGCCGGCCAGGACGGTCTCGCCGACCAGCACGGTGGCGGACGGGTCGACGGTGAGGACGGTGCGCTGGTAGAGGCGGGAGTCGACGAACGGGATGACCGGCTCGGGCAGGTACTCGACGTAGGCGCGCGGGCCGGCCGTCAGGTTGACCAGCTGCGTCGCGTAGTCGTGTTCCATCCGGTAGACCTTGGTGGCCGCCTGGGTGGTCAGGTGGACGGCCGTGTCGGCGCCGCAGTGCAGGTCGGTGCGGAGCCGGTCGGCCTGCAGGATGCCGCCGCCGGTGGACATCAGGAAGGTGACGGCGAGGTCGGGGCGGGCCGGGTCGAAGTACAGCGGGCGCATGATCTGCAGCGGCGACTTCTGGTAGTGGCCGGTGAGTTCGGTGCGGCCGCCGACCTGCTCGAAGGCCAGTTCCAGCAGGCCGACCTTGCCGGGGCGCCCGACCGCGAGGGTGTCGGGCGTCCCGGCGTAGCGGCGGACCTCGGGCGGGACGCGGGCCGGCTCGTAGTGCCGGGGGTCGAGCCGGGGCGGCGCCGCGGGCGGTGCTTCGGACGGGGCTTCGGGCGGCGCTTCGGGCGGCGCTTCGGACCGTGCTGCGGGCGGTGCTCCGGACGGCGCTTCGGGTGGCCTGGTGGTCGTCACGCGGCGGCCTTGCGGAAGGTCTCCAGGAAGGCGGCGATCTGCTCCAGGCCGTCGCCCGTCAGGCAGTTGGTGAGGGCGACCGGGCCGCCCTCGCGCACCCGGTGGGCGTCGGACTCCATCACCCGGAGGTCGGCGCGGACGTACTGGGCGATGTCGATCTTGTTGATGACGAGCAGGTCGGACTCGGTGATGCCGGGGCCGCGCTTGCGGGGCATCTTCTCGCCCTCGGCGGTGTCCAGGACGAACACGAACACGTCGACCAGCACCGGGCTGAAGGTGAGGGTGAGGTTGTCGCCGCCGGACTCGTAGAACAGGGTGTCCACGTCGGGGAAGCGTTCGAGGAGTTCGGCGCCGGCGGCCAGGTTCATCGTCGGGTCGTCGCGCACGGCGGTGTGCGGGCAGGCGCCGGTCTCCACGCCGACCACCCGTTCCGGGTCGAGCACGCCGGCCAGGGTGCGGCGCACGTGCTGGGCGTCCTCCTGGGTGTAGATGTCGTTGGTGATCACGGCGGGGCGGTGGCCGCGGGCGATCAGCACCGGCACCAGCGCCTCGATCAGCGCGGTCTTGCCGGAGCCCACCGGGCCCCCGATGCCGATCCGCAGGACGTTGTCGTCCATGGGTGTCTCCTTCGTGGTGGTTTCAGCTCATGAACAGCCGGGCCTCGGCCCGCTCGTGCCGGCCGGACATGATGTCGGCGACCGGCACGCAGCCGCCGAGGTCCGCCAACTCCCTTACCAGGGCGGCCTCGACGGTCTCCCGGATCACCGGGGCGGCGCCGCGCAGCAGCACCTGGGCCTTGCGGTGGTCGGTCAGCCGCAGCCGCAGCGCGGCCCCGGCGAAGCTGGTGCAGAACGCGAACAGGTCGCTGGTGACGGCCCGTTCGACCGGGACGCCGGCCGCCGCGTGGGCGACCCCGGCGGCCACCGGCTGGCAGCCGGGAGCGCGCTTGGCGGCGACCAGGGCGGCGTACTGCTCCAGCGCCTCGCCGCCGATCGACTCCCTTGCGATGTCCAGGAGTTGACGGCCGGTCCGGGTAGCGGCCAGCCGTAGTTCGCGGTTCAGCCGGGTGGCGTGCAGCCGCCGGTCGGTGGCGGCCAGCAGCTCCCACTCCCCCGCGGCGGCGGCCCGGTGGGCCAGGACGAGGGCGGTGGCGTCGGACGGGCCGACGCCGTGCCGCAGCAGGTCGGCGAGCAGGTCGGGCAGGGTCTCAGGGGTGACGGCCCCGGCCTGGGCGTAGCCCTCCAGGCCGTGCGAGAGGGTGTAGAAGCCGCTGGGGAAGGCCGAGTCGGTGAGCTGGAGGCAGACCAGCAGGGCGTCCAACTCGGCGGCGGTGGCGGTGGGAGCGGCAGGAACGATGCCTACGCTCGTGCCCACGCTCGCGCTCGCGCCCACGCTCGTGCTCGCCCTCGTGCTCGCGCTCGCGCTCGCGCTCACGCGAGGTAGAACAGGTGGTTGAGCGGCAGTTCGCGGGCGGGTTCGATGGTGGCGGGCTCGCCGTCCAGGGTGACCTTGTAGGTCTCCGGGTCGACCTCGATCCGCGGCAGCGCGTCGTTGCGGACCATGTGCTGCTTGCCGACCGAGCGGCAGCGGCGCACCGGCAGCACGGTGCTGCGCAGGCCGAGTTCGGCGGGGACGCCGAGGTCTACGGCGGCCTGTGACATGAAGGAGACCCGGGTGGCCTGCCGGGCCCGTCCGTACTGGCCGAACATCGGCCGGTAGTAGACGGGTTGGGGGGTGGGCAGGGAGGCGTTGGGGTCGCCCATCAGGGCCCAGTTGATCATGCCGCCCTTGATCACCATCTTGGGTTTGGCGGCGAAGGAGTGGATCGGCCACAGCACGATGTCGGCGAGCTTGCCCGCCTCCAGCGAGCCGATGTGGTCGGCGGTGCCGGAGGCGACGGCCGGGTTGATGGTGAGCTTGGCCAGGTAGCGGAGCACCCGGAAGTTGTCGTGCCGTTCGCTGTCTCCGGCCAGCTTGCCGCGCTGGTCCTTGCAGTGGTGGGCGGTCTGGAAGGCGCGGGTGAAGGACTCGCCGATCCGGCCCATCGCCTGCGAGTCGGAGGAGAAGATCGAGATCACGCCCTCGTCGTGCAGCACCGTCTCGGCGGCGATGGTCTCGGCCCGGACCCGAGAGTCGGCGAACGAGACGTCCTCGGGGATGCTGTGGCTGAGGTGGTGGCAGACCATCACCATGTCGAGCAGTTCGTCCACCGAGTTGACGGTGTAGGGCAGCGTCGGGTTGGTGGACGAGGGCAGCACGTTGGGCTCGCCGGCGATCCGCATGATGTCGGGGGCGTGGCCGCCGCCCGCGCCCTCGGTGTGGAAGGTGTGGATGGTGCGGCCGTCGATCGCGGACAGGGTGTCCTCGAAGTAGCCGGACTCGTTGAGCGTGTCGGTGTGGATCGCCACCTGCACGTCGTACTCGTCGGCGACGCTCAGCGCGCTGTCGACCGCGGCCGGGGTGCTGCCCCAGTCCTCGTGCACCTTGAGGCCGCAGGCGCCCGCCTCGACCTGTTCGCGCAGCGCGCCGGGCAGCGCGCCGTTGCCCTTGCCGAGCAGGCCGACGTTGACCGGCAGGTCCTCGACGGCCTGGTACATCCGGTGGAGGTTCCACGGGCCGGGCGTGCAGGTGGTGCCGTTGGTGCCGTCGGACGGGCCGGTGCCGCCGCCGATCAGGGTGGTGATGCCGTTGCTGAGCGCCTCCTGCACCTGCTGGGGGGCGATGAAGTGGATGTGCGTGTCGATGCCGCCCGCGGTGGCGATCAGGTGTTCGCCGGAGATCACCTCGGTGCCGGGGCCGATCACCAGGTTGGGGTGCACGCCGCCCTGGGTGTGCGGGTTGCCGGCCTTGCCGACGGCGACGATGAAGCCGTCCTTGACGCCGATGTCGCCCTTGACCACGCCGAGCACGGCGTCCAGCACCACCACGTTGGTGATCACCAGGTCGAGCGCGCCCTGGACGGAGGTGGCCGCCGGGTCCTGCGCCATGCCGTCGCGGATCGCCTTGCCGCCGCCGTACACGGCCTCGTCGCCGTAGTGGCCCTGGTTGAAGTCCCGTTCGACCTCGACGACCAGGTTGGTGTCGGCGAGGTGGAAGCGGTCGCCGACGGTCGGGCCGAACAGGTCGGTGTACTGCTTGCGGGAGAGGATGGCCATCAGCGGTCGCCTTCCTGGCGGTCGGGGGTGGTGCCGGGGGTGGTGGAGCCCTTGAAGCCCTGTTCGGCGGCCCGGCGCAGGGAGCGGTCGCGGGTGGCGGGGGCGGTGACGCCGCCGTCCACCAGGTTGGCGAAGCCGACCAGGCGGCGGTGGCCGCCGAACTCGGCCAGCACGACGTCCCGGGTGTCGCCCGGCTCGAACCGGACAGCGGTGCCGGCCGGGATGTCGAGGTGCTTGCCGAAGGCGGCCTCGCGGTCGAAGTCGAGGGCCCGGTTGGCCTCGAAGAAGTGGTAGTGCGAGCCGACCTGGATCGCCCGGTCACCGGTGTTGCTGACCGTGACGGTGGCCTTGGCACGGCCGGCGTTGATCTCCACCGGGTCGTCGCCGTACAGGTACGCGGCGCCACCAGACATGGCTGCCCTTCCTCTCTGCCGGTTCACTGCGGGTCTGTGGGGGTGTCATGGGGGGATGTCAGTGGGTGTGGGACGGTTCGCCCGGGCCGTGGCCGTGGCCGTGGCCGTGGCTGTGCGCGTAGCCGTGGCCGTGCTCGGCGTCCAGGCCGGCGGCGGTGCCGTCCTCGCCGTGGCCGAGCAGGTGCAGGGCGTCCGCCGTCCGGGCCGCGAGCACCCCGGCGACGGCGGACGGGCGCAGCAGCGGGCCGCCGTCGAGCACGCCGGGGACGGGGGTGCGCAGGGCCGGTCCGAACGCGGCCGGGACGGCGGTGACGGTGCGCGCGCCGAGCAGGCGGCAGCGGGCCGCGCCCTCGGCCGGGTCGGGGTCGCCGTCGTCGAACGCGACCTCCACCCAGCGGTGGCGGCCGAACTGCCGGGCCAGCCGGGCGATCCGGAACAGTTCGGCGTCCTCGAACGGGCCGGCCGCCGGGGCGGTGACCAGCAGCGCGCCGTCCGGGGCGGCGGGGGCGGTGCGGGCGGCGGCGCGCAGCCAGCCGACCAGGTGTTCGGCGGCGGCGAACGGCGCGGTCAGCGCGAGCCGTCCGGGCCGCTGCCCCTGCTCGGCGGTGAGTCCGCGCAGGGTCCGGGCGGTCTCGGCGACCAGGCGCGGGTCCCGGCCGAGGGTCATCGGGACGACGCACACCGGGTGGCCGCCCGGTGCGGCCAGGGCCGCGCGGACCGCCTCGGCCAGCGGGCGGCCGGCCGGGGCGGCGGCGTGCACCGTCGGCCCGGCGGTGGCGGCGGTGGCGGCGGTGGCGGCGACCAGGGGGGCGAGGTCCCGTCCGCCGTCGCTCTCGTGGCCGCCGGCCAGCACCACGACGGCGTGCTGAGGGTGCGTCATCGGTCAGGCGCCGACCGGGTCGTGGCAGGAGACCAGCTTGGTCCCGTCGACGAAGGCGGCCTCGACCTGGAGCAGCGGGAGCATCTCCCGCACGCCCGGCATGACGTCCTCGCCGCGGACCGCCTGCTTGCCGATCTCCATGCATTCGGCGACGGTCCGGCCGTCCCGGGCGCCCTCCATGACGGCCTCGCTGATCAGTGCGCAGGCTTCGCTGTAGTTCAGCTTGACGCCGCGGTCGCGGCGTTTGCGGGCCAGGTCGGCCACGACGTAGATGTACAGCTTGTCGATCTCGCGGGGGGAGAGATTCACGGGAGCCACGCGTCCTTTCCGGGAATCCGGTCGAAATGCCGGGCGGGCGTTCGGGCAGCGCCGAGCACCGCCGGGCGGCGGGGTGGGAAGTGTCCGAAGTGTCGGGGGTTCCGGGGTGGTCGGGCGGGGAACGGCCGGCGGTCAGCGCCGGTGCAGTCGGGGCACGGCGGGGACGGCGGCCAGGAAGAGCAGGGTGGTGAGGACGAACGGCCAGGTGAGGGCGTGGCCGCCGAACGGGGCGGTGACCGCGCCGAGGGCCGGGGTGAGCAGGGTCGCGGTGGCCGCGCCGGCCAGGGCGTACCCGAGGCTCCACCCGCCCGGGGCCAGGAACACCCCGTGCAGGGCGAGGGCCGTCAGCACGCCGCTGTAGCCGAGCAGGCCCTGGCCGACCTGGTCGCCGGGCGCGCCGAACGCCCAGGCGGTGAGCAGGGCGGTGGCGCTGCCCGCGCAGGCCGCCAGGCCGGCGAGGCGGCCGGCGGCGAACAGTCCGGCCAGGAACAGCAGGCCGGCGTACCACTGCGGGAGGAAGAAGACCTGGCCGATGTTGGCGAAGAACCCGTGCCAGAGGTCGCCCCAGCCCGGCGCGGTGGTGCCGGTCGCGGGGGCGGGCAGTGCGGCGGGCGCCGGGGCGCCGTGCCACAGCTGCCGGAAGCCCGGGGCGGCGGCCGTGAGGGCGGTGGCGACCAGGCAGAACGGCGCGGTCAGGACGGGCAGCGCGGCCTTGGCGAGCAGTGCGGCGAGGCCCGCGGTGAGCACCACCGCGACCGCCGCGCCGAGCACCGCGACCGCGAGGGTCGCCGGGTGGCCCGCGCCCAGGAACACGGCGCAGGCCAGCGCCACCAGGCACCCGTTGTACCCGTGCAGCCCCGCCCCCACCGCGGTCCGGTCCAGCCCCAGCCCGTACGCCGCCGCGGTGGCGACGGCGCTGCCGAGCAGCCCGTAGAGGCCGTACTGCGGGCCGGCCGCGAACAGGGCCGCCGTGAAGAACAGCCCGCACACCGCGGACGGCATGAAATCGACCTGCGCGACACCGCGCAGGACTTCCCCGGGGAACCGGCCGAATACCGGCCGGATCGCCGCGGCGGCTTTCTCCCCGCCCCATTGCTGCCCCATGACTGCGCACCAATTTCCGGTACGGCCGGCCTGCCTGGAAGTTGGCCCCGGCGATTCCTCCGGAACCGTACTCCTGCGGATTGCGAATTCCATCAGGAGCAGGGAGTCACGCCAAATCCACGGAGCGTCACCACTCGGCCGCTGATCTGCAACAATCTGTTGAAGCAGCAGCCCAGCGGGACCGCCGGGAGGGGCATCCTTTGCCAATTTTTACCGGCTCGTGACGCTCCGTCGGCTTCGGTGACGGCTGCGCTTTCGCCGCAAAACAGACTTGGGCCGACAATTCAGGCGGCCGTTTGGTCGAGCGGACCGCCCGAATGCCGGGGCAGAGCCGGATCAGTTCCAGGGGCCGCTTCCCGGGTCCGCGCCGGGGTCCTCGTCGTCCTCGTGCAGGAACCGCGGATGTCCACCCACTGCTGCTCGATCGAGCCACACCCGAAGGCGTCGATGAACTGCCGCTCCCCGCCGTAAAGGCCGCACGCGTCCCGGCACCGGCTCGATGCCCAGCCACGGGCCGGCCGTACCTCACGTGCTGATCACGACGGGCCGGGCATCGTTCGAGCCCTACTCGCTGCAGATCTCACACGCGGTCCCGGGCGGCGTCCGCGCCGAGCATCCGGCGGAAGTCGGCCACCGCCGCGTCGAAATGACCGTGGTAGCCGCCCTGGGCCAGCCGCAGCACGAAGGCCACGGCGTCGTCCGGGTGCGGGTCGGTGTACGGCTGCCCGTTGTAGTCGAGGAACAGCAGCATCGACTCGAAGGCGGTGCGCTTGTTCCGGTCCGTCATCGGGTGGTTGCGGGCGAGGGACTCGCCGAGCGCGACCGCCTTGGCCCACACGTCCGGGTACGCGTCCGCCCCGAACGCCGAGGCCCGCGGGCGGCCGAGCGCGGAGCGCAGCAGCGAGCGCTCGCGCACCACCGCGACGCGGCCCAGCAGGTACTCGATGTCTTCCTCGTCCAGGTGCACGGCGGCCTCGTGGCGGGCGCTCACAGCTCGGCCAGCCTCTCCAGCGTCTCGGCGTTCGCCGCCCGGATCCGCGCCACCAGCGCGGCGCGGCGCGCGGCGTGCTGCTCGGACGGCCGGTCCTGCTCCTGCCGGTCCTGCTCCTGCTGCTCCACCGCGGTGCCTCCTCCCGGACGGGTTCGATCTCCGGGGTGGAAGCTAGCGGGCGGGACGGGGCGCGGTCGACCGGTTATTCGACCGGGCGGGCGGCGGACAGCGGGGGACGGCGGGGGACGGCGGTTCAGGCCGGGTGGTCGAGGTGGCCGGCGGCGGTGGCGAGAGCGGTGAGGACGGGGCGGATCAGGGGGTGGAGTTCGGCGCCGGCCCGGGTCGCGGCGAAGACCTTGCGGGTGGCGAGGGCGCTGTCGACGGGGCGGACGGCGATCGCGTCCGACTCGGTGCCGCGCAGGGCCGAGCGCGGGACCAGGGCCACTCCGGCGCCGGCCGAGGCCAGGGCGGTGACGGCCCGGAAGTCGTCGGAGGAGTGGACCAGCCGGGGCTGGAAGCCCGCGTGCTCGCAGGCCAGCAGGACCACGTCGTGGCAGGGGTTGCCCGGGTAGGGGCCGATCCAGGGCTCGGCGGCCAGGTCGGCGACCGCGACCGGACCGGTCCCGGCGGCGAGCGGGTGGTGCAGCGGGAGGACGGCGTCGAAGGGTTCGGCGTACAGCGGCAGCCGGGTCAGTCGGCGGTCGTCGGCGCGCGGGGCGCCGCGGTACTCGACGGCGACGGCGATGTCGGCGCGTCCGTCGAGCAGCATCGGCAGGCTGGCGTCGCCCTCCGCGTCCAGGACGCGGACCCGCAGGTCGGGGGCGCTGCCGGCGAGGGCGGCGACGGCGGGGGCGAGGACCAGGGCGATGCCGGTGGCGAAGGCGGCGACGGTGACCTCGCCGGCCGCGCCGGAACTGTAGGCCGCGAGGTCGGCCTCGGCGCGTTCGAGCTGGGCGAGGACGGCGTCGGCGTGGGTGAGCAGGATCTCCCCGGCGGCGGTGAGCCGGACCCCGCGTCCGGCCCGGACCAGCAGGGTGTGCCCGGTCTCCTGCTCGAGCGCGGCGAGCTGCTGGGAGACCGCGGAGGGGGTGAGGTAGAGCGCGGCCGCCGCGGCGGTCACGGTCCGGTGGTCGGCCACGGCCCGGAGGGTCCGCAGCCGTCGTGCGTCGATCACGGGTCAATTCTGCCAGCGCGGCGGACCCGTCCGGGACGGGGGCCGGACCCGGGACGGCGCGGGGCCCCGAGCAGGCTCGGCGCGCGACGGCACGGGGCCGGGGAAGGGGGTGGCGCGGGGCTCGGCGCGGGGCAGCGCGGAGTTCGGCGCGCGACGGCACGGGGCCGGGGAAGGGGGTGGCGCGGGGAGCCGGGAGTGGCTCCCCGCGCCGGTGGTCCGTCCCCGGAAGGGGGGTGGGGGGACGGACCCGGGTGGGACGCGGTTGAGGGTTCCCGCGCCCTGGTCGGGAGGGGGGTTCAGGCGCCGGGGGCGTCCAGCGCGGCGCGGGCGTCGATGAAGGCGGCGACGGCGCGTTCGACGTCCGCGGTGCTGTGGGCGGCGGAGAGCTGGACCCGGATGCGGGCGGCGCCGTGCGGGACGACGGGGTAGGAGAAGCCGATCACGTAGACGCCGCGTTCGAGGAGGAGTTCGGCGAGGCGGCCGGCCCGGGCGGCGTCGCCGACCATGACGGGGGCGATGGCGTGCTCGCCGGGCAGGATCTCGAACCCGGCCTCGGTCATCTTGGTCCGGAACAGCTCGGTGTTGGCGCGCAGCCGGTCGCGCAGGTCGTCGCTGGTTTCGAGCAGGTCGAGGACGGTGAGCGAGGCGGCGGCGATCACCGGGGCGAGCGAGTTGGAGAACAGGTAGGGGCGCGAGCGCTGGCGCAGCAGGGCGACGATCTCGCGGCGGGCGGCGACGTAGCCGCCGGACGCGCCGCCGAGGGCCTTGCCGAGGGTGCCGGTGATGATGTCGACGCGGTCCGTCACGCCGTGCAGTTCGGGGGTGCCGCGGCCGGTGGGGCCGACGAAGCCGACGGCGTGCGAGTCGTCGACCATGACCATGGCGTCGTAGCGGTCGGCGAGGTCGCAGATCTCGGCGAGCGGGGCGATGTAGCCGTCCATCGAGAAGACGCCGTCGGTGACGATGAGGCGGCGGCGGGCGTCCTGGGTGTCCTGGAGCTGCTTCTCGAGGTCGGCGAGGTCGCGGTTGGCGTAGCGGTGGCGGCGGGCCTTGGAGAGGCGGATGCCGTCGATGATGGAGGCGTGGTTGAGGGCGTCGGAGATGACGGCGTCGCGCTCGTCGAGCAGGGTCTCGAAGACGCCGCCGTTGGCGTCGAAGCAGGAGGAGTACAGGATGGTGTCCTCCTGGCCGAGGAACTGGGAGAGGCGCTGCTCCAGTTCCTTGTGGACGTCCTGGGTGCCGCAGATGAAGCGCACCGACGCCATGCCGTAGCCCCAGCGGTCGAGGGCGTCCTTGGCGGCGGCGACCACGGCGGGGTGGTCGGCGAGGCCGAGGTAGTTGTTGGCGCAGAAGTTGAGCACCTGGCCGCCGTTGCCGGAGGTGACGGCGATCTCGGCGGACTGCGGGGTGCCGATGACGCGTTCCGGCTTGAACAGGCCGGCTTCGCGGATCTCGGCGAGGGTGGCGGCGAGGTCGTCGCGGACGTTCTCGAACACGGGGGTGTCGCTCCTCACGAGGGGTCGGTGGGCGTGCGCGGGTGGCGAGTTACAGCGTCGTCCAGTCGAGGATGACCTTGCCGCAGTTGCCGCCGGCGGCCTCGTCGAAGGCGGCCTCGAAGTCCTGGGCGGCGTGCCGGCCGGTGATCACCGGGGTGAGGTCGAGTCCGCCCTCCAGCAGCACGGACATCGCGTACCAGGTCTCGAACATCTCGCGGCCGTAGATGCCCTTGATGGTGAGCATCGAGGTGACGACGTGCGCCCAGTCGACCGGGAAGTCCTCGGCGGGCAGGCCGAGCACGGCGATCTTCCCGCCGTGGGTCATGTTGGCGATCATCGACTGCATGGCCTCGGGGCGGCCGGACATCTCCAGGCCGACGTCGAAGCCCTCGCGCAGGCCGAGCTGGTGCTGGCCGTCCTCGATGGTGTGCTGCGAGACGTCCAGGGCGAGGGTGACGCCGAGCTTGCGGGCCAGGTCGAGGCGGTACGGGGAGACGTCGGTGATCATGACGTTGCGGGCGCCGGCGTGCTTGGCGACGGCGGCGGCCATGATGCCGATCGGGCCGGCGCCGGTGACCAGGACGTCCTCGCCGACCAGCGGGAAGGACAGCGCGGTGTGCACGGCGTTGCCGAACGGGTCGAAGATCGCGGCGACGTCGAGGTCGACGGGGACGCGGTGCACCCAGACGTTGGAGGCGGGCAGTGCGACGTACTCGGCGAACGCGCCGTCGCGGTTGACGCCCAGGCCGATGGTGTTGCGGCACAGGTGGCGGCGGCCGGCCAGGCAGTTGCGGCACTTGCCGCAGACCAGGTGGCCCTCGCCGCTGACCAGGGCGCCGACGGCGATGTCGGTGACGGCGGCGCCGACCGCGGCGACCTCGCCGACGAACTCGTGGCCGATGGTCATCGGGGTCTTGATGGTCTGCTGGGCCCAGCCGTCCCACTTGCGGATGTGCAGGTCGGTGCCGCAGATGCCGGTGCGCAGGACCTTGATCAGGACGTCGCCGGGGCCGATCTCCGGTTCCGGGACGTCGGTCATCCGGAGTCCGGGTTCGGCGTTCAGCTTGACGAGTGCCTTCACGGCGAGCGCTCCTGACGCGGGGTTCGGGCGGGCCTGCGGGTCGGCAGGCCCGGGTGCGGGCGTGCGGCGGTGCGCAGGCCCGGTGGGGCGGCCCGGTGTGCGGCGGCCACCGGCCGGGCAGGGTGAAATCTGCCTGGTCACGGTGGGTGCGGTCCATCGAGGAATTCTTAACGGGTGCCACAGCTGGGCTGAACGATCGTGCCCGAGCTGCCGCTCGGGTCCGGTTGCGGCATGCCGCAAGACACCCGGACGGAGCAGCGGGAGGGGCGCGGCAAGGGTGCGACGGGGGTGTCGGCCCGGCGGTGCGGGGCGGGTGGTGAGCGGGTGGCGGGCGGGTGCCGGGTGGTGTCCGGCGGGTCGCTGACGGAGGGTCAATCGGGTGTCCGGGTTTTGACCTAGCCTTGACATTCGGGATTGGTCCAGTCCATTTTGTTGTGCGCGCTCCCTACGCACCTCCGCCCCCATCCCCCACTGGAGGTACCCGTGCACGCCCCCAACCGCCGCGCCACCGCGGTCGGCGCGGCCGCGCTGCTGCTGGCCACGGCCGCCGTCGCGGCCGTTCCGAGCAGCGCGAGCGCTGCCAACATCCTGACCAACCCCGGCTTCGAGACCGGCACGCTGAGCGGCTGGTCCTGCTCCGGCGGGCTCGGCTCGGTGGTCTCCACCCCCGTCCACGGCGGCTCGAAGGCACTGGCCGGTGCGGTCAGCGCCTCGGACAACGCCAAGTGCACCCAGACCGTCGCGGTGCAGCCCAACACCACGTACTCGCTGTCGAGTTGGGTGCGCGGCAACTACGTGTACCTCGGCGTCACCGGCGGCACCTCGACCTGGACGCCGGCCGCGGCCGACTGGAAGCAGCTGACGGTGAGCTTCACCACCGGCGCCGCGCAGACCAGCGCCGAGGTGTACCTGAACGGCTGGTTCGGCCAGGGCACGTACTACGCGGACGACATCAGCCTGGACGGCCCGGGCGGCGGCACGCCGGACACCCAGGCCCCGACTGCGCCGGGCAACCTGACGGCCACCTCGACCGCGGCCACCCAGGTCTCGCTCTCCTGGGGCGCCTCGACCGACAACGTCGGCGTCACCGGCTACGACGTGTACCGGAACGGCACCCTGGCGACCACCGTCACCGGCACCACCGCGACGGTCACCGGCCTGAGCGCGGGCACCGCGTACGCCTTCACGGTGAAGGCGCACGACGCGGCGGGCAACGCCTCGGCCGCCTCCAACTCCGTTGCCGTAACCACGCCTTCGGGCGGTGACCAGCAGGCCCCGACCGCGCCGGGCAACCTGACGGCGACCGCCACGGCGGCCACCCAGGTCTCGCTCTCCTGGGACGCGTCCAGCGACAACGTCGGCGTCACCGCGTACGACGTGTACCGGAACGGCGCACTGGCCACCACCGTCACCGGCACCACGGCGACCGTCACCGGCCTGACCGCCTCGACCGCGTACACCTTCACCGTGAAGGCCCGGGACGCGGCGGGGAACACCTCGGCCGTCTCCAACTCCCTTGCGGTGACGACGCCTTCGGACGGCGGCGGCACGCCCGGGACCTTCAAGCAGGCCGCGCCGTACCTGTACAACGGCTGGGGCAACCCGCCGGCCGCGAGCACCGTGATGAACGCGACCGGCATCAAGTGGTTCACGCTGGCCTTCGTGCTGGCGCAGAACGGCTGCAACCCGACCTGGGACAGCCAGCGCCCGCTGCTCAACGGCGTGGACCAGCAGACCATCAACGCGGTGCGCGCCGCGGGCGGCGACGTCGTCCCGTCCTTCGGCGGCTGGTCGGGCAACAAGCTCGGCCCGAACTGCGCCGACGCGACCGCGCTGGCCGGCGCCTACCAGAAGGTGATCGACGCCTACAAGCTGAAGGCGATCGACATCGACATCGAGAACACCGACGAGTTCGAGAACTACACCGTCCAGGACCGCATCCTGAACGCGCTGAAGATCGTCAAGCAGAAAAACCCGGGCATCAGGACGATCGTCACCTTCGGCACCGCGATCAGCGGCCCGACCGCCCCCGGCAACCGGCTGATCGAGCAGTCCAAGGCGCTCGGCGCGGACATCGACGTCTTCACCATCATGCCGTTCGACTTCGGCAACGCGTCGACCGACATGTACGCCGCCACGGTCAGCGCCGCGACCGGCCTGAAGAACAAGCTCAAGTCGGTCTACGGCTGGGACGACGCCACCGCGTACTCGCACCTGGGCATCTCCGGCATGAACGGTCTCAGCGACAACAACGAGACCACCTCGATCGCCAACTGGACCGCGATCCGCGACTGGGCCAACACCAACCACATCGCCCGCCTGGCGTTCTGGTCGGTCAACCGGGACCGCGGCTGCGCGGGCGGCGGCCTGCAGGAGACCTGCTCCGGCATCGCCCAGTCCGACTGGCAGTTCACCTCCATCACGGCCGGCTTTACCGGCTGACGCGCCACCACTCCCCGACGGCCCCGGTCCCACCCCACAGGGACCGGGGCCGTCCCCGTGCCGGGGTTCGCGCTACGAGACGTCGGGGCGGGTCATCAGCGGTGCGCGCAGGTGCAGTTCGAGCCGGGGGCCGGTCAGCGGCACGGTGCTCCACACGGCCGTCGCGGTGCCCGCGGCGGCGTCGACGGACAGCCGGACCCGGTGCGGGGTGGTGACCAGGTGGAGGTCGGCGGTGAAGGTGTCGCCCTGCCAGGCGCCGGACGCGACGACGGGGCGGCCGAGCGGGGCGCTCTCCCGGCGGTCGCGGTGGCCCACCGCGAGGCTGATGCCCGTGCCCGTGCCCGTGCCACTGCCGGTGCCGGTGCCGGTGCCGGTGCTGGTGCCACTGCCGGTGCCGGGGAGCGGGCCGAGGTGCAGGTGCCAGCCGGTGCCGTCGGCGGCGGGGTCGACGCGGACGGCGGTGCCGTCGGGCAGTGCCGAGTCGGGGACGGAGGCGTCGAGCAGCGCGCAGGCCGTCCGGCCCGGGTCGGCGGTGCCCGGCGGCAGGGGCAGCGACAGCGTGCGCAGCCGGTCGGCCAGCTCGCGGTCCTCGCGGGGGCCGTCCGGGTGGTCGAGGCCGGGCAGCAGGCACTCCCAGAGGGCGTCGAACACCTCCTGGGACTCCCCCTGGGCGGTCACCGCGACCACCAGGTCGTGCCCGGGCACCACCACGCACTGCTGGCCGAACGCGCCGTGGCCGTGGTAGCCGTGGCGGGACATCCAGAACTGGTAGCCGTAGCCGCAGGAGAAGTCGGCGTCCGTGGCGCCCTCGATGAACGGCGCGCAGTCGACGTGCCGGCGGGTGGCCCGCTCGACCCACTCGCGCGGCACGAGCTGCCGCCCGGCCCGGCTGCCGCCGCGCAGCAGCAGTTCGCCGAAGGCGGCGACGGCCTCGGTGGTCAGGTGCAGGCCGTGGAAGCCGAAGGCGGCGCCGCTGGCGACCCGGTCCCACTCGGCGTGCTCGACGCCCATCGGCCGGAACAGGCGCTCGTCGAGGAACTCCGGCAGGCTGCGGCCGGTGACCCGTTCGACCATCCGGGCCAGCAGGAACGCCGCCGCGTTGTCGTAGACGTGCCGGGTCCCCTCCGGCGCGGTGAACGGCAGCCCCAGGAAGCCCTTCACCAGGTCCGTCGGCTCCCGCTCCCAGGCCGCGGCGAGGCTGTCCACCGGGTGCCCTGCGGTCATCGTCAGCAGGTGGTGGACGGTGATCCGGCGCCCCTGCCCCACCAGCCCGGCCGGAACGTGCTCGGGCAGCACGTCCACCACCCGGTCCGCCGGGTCGAGCAGCCCGTCGGCGACCGCCAGCCCCACCGCGACGGCCGTGAACGACTTCGTCAACGAGTAGAGCAGGTGCGGCCGTTCGGCCGTGTACGGCGCCCACCAGCCTTCGGCGACGACCCGCCCCCGGCGCACCACCATCAGCGAGTGGCACTCCACCCCCCGCGCCTCGAGCCGGTCCAGCACGGCGGCCACCGCCCGGGACGAGACCCCGACCTCGGCCGGCGCCGAACGCGGCAGCAGCGCCCCCCGGACGGACGGATCGAACAGCACGTGCGGGGCGGCCATGCGAACTCCCGGTCGAGCGAGGCGGATCCGGCCCGGAACCGGACCGTCGGCCCCGGCAGGCTACGGCCCGCACGGCCCCGGCTCCACGGATTTTCCACCCCGTCAGGAGCACGGACGGGCCGGGGCCCGGCCCTGCGGCTGCCGCGGCCGGACGCGTTGCGCGAGGGAGGTGAGGGAGGTGAGGTAGGCGAGGTGCTCGGGGTCGAGGTCGGTGGCCCGGCCGCGGTCCTCGATCGCGTGCAGCAGGGTGGCCCGGGCCAGGAAGCGGTACGCGAAGACCTCGGTGCTCGGGGCGCACCAGAACAGCTCGACCGGCGGCGGGGGGACCGACTCGCCGTCGGGGCCGTACCGCTCGCCCCGGTCGGCGGTCAGGTCACGGTTGCTGTGGACCACGGCGGAGCTCCCGTCGCGGTGCAGGTAGAGGTACAAGAGGTGGCAGTCCTGCGGTTCGCGCAGGAGCAGCACCAGCCGGTCGTCCGGGTGCAGCGGGCTGGGCAGCGGGCCGTGCGGATCCGTCCGGTAGCCGCTGGCCCGGTCCAGGCAGCGGTGCAGGCCGGAGCGGGTGATCAGGGCCGTGAAGTCGGCGGGGAGGGCGAGCCCGTCGGCTGCCAGGGCGGCCGCGATCCGGTCGGTCACAGGGGTGCGGTGCTCCAGTGACTCGCCGGTCTCCCCGAACCAGGCGTAGTCGCCGGTGAAGGACGCCTCGTCCAGCGGGGGCAGGGCGTCGAGGGGTTGCTCGGGGAACATCGGCCACCGGTGCGCGTCCCGCCGGTAGGGGTCGACCGTCGCGCCGAGCCAGTGGGCGGGGAGGCGGAGGGCCGTCGGGCCGGCGCCGATCGTGCGGTGACCGGGGTCCGGGGCGGCCGGGCCGGGCGGCGGTGCGGCGAGGACGCGGGTGTGCGGGCTCCAGCGGGCCGGGGGGAGTTCGGTGGCCGGGTGGCCGAGTTCGTCGGGCGGCGGGACCCGGCCGGGGGCGTCGCGCGGGTCGGGCTCCGGTCCGGGGACGAGGAAGTCGCCGAAGCCCTCGCGCAGTTGCTCGGGCCAGCGGGCGTCGACGGCGAGCGCCTCGGCGGTGCAGGCCGGGCAGTCCCCGTCGCTTCCGCCCCACATGCCGAACGGGGAACCCGACAGGTCCGACCGCTCGATCCCGCACAGGGTGCGGCGCGGGTGGGCGTGGGCGTGCCGTCCCGGTTCCGGCAGCAGGTCGGAGACCGCCCGCTCCCAGCGCGTCTCCCACGGCGCGTACGGGCTGCGGCTGACCCGGAGTTCCGGGCCGTGGGTGGTGGCCGTCGCCCGGCACCACGGGCACTCCCAGGTCTCGCGCCGCCACCGGGTGGGCGGCTCGTCCCACTTCGCCATGGCGTGGCCGCAGACTTCGCATCGCATGGCGGGCATTGTGGCGTCCGGCGCCGACACCCGGCGCCGACAGCCCACAGCCCACAGCCGGGACCGGCGCCCGGCGCCGGGGGGGCTCAGGCGAAGGAGTACGTGTAGTCGGGGAGTTCGATGTCGGCGGCCTTGGCGGCCTGGGCTTCCATCAGGTGGCGCAGCGGCCAGCGGGTCATCCAGCGCATGGAGGCGGCGCGCAGAGCGATCATCGGGGCGGTGGTGGGGGCGTAGCCGCGCATGCCGCCGGGCGGGAGTTGCTGGGCCTGGGCGGCGTAGGGGCGCAGGTGGTGCTGGTAGGCGGGGTAGGCGGTGGTGAAGTCGCCGCGGGCGGTGGCGAGTTCGCCCGCCAGGAGGTACGCGCCGACCAGGGCGAGGCTGGTGCCGAGGCCGGTGAGGGGGGTGGGGCAGCAGGCGGCGTCGCCGACCAGGGCGGTCCGGCCGCGGGTGTAGTGCGCGAGGCGGACCTGGCCGAGGTGTTCGAGGAAGAAGTCGTCGGAGTCGGCCATCGCGGCGAGCAGGCGGTCGGTCTCCCAGCCGGCGCCGGTGAACTTCTCGGTGAGCAGGCGCTGTTGGGCGGCCCGGTCGCGGCGGTCGAGGGCGAGCGGGGCGGAGCGGAAGCTGAGTCCGGCCTTGGTCTCGCCGGGCAGGCGGCCGGGGCGGGCCATCGCCACCAGGCCGCCGGGGGCGTTGTACATCAGGAACCAGCCGTCGAGGTCGAGGTCGATGCGGGTGGTGAACCAGGCGGTGTAGCCGCCGAGGGGGACGAAGTGCTCGCTCTCCGGGCCGAAGGCGAGGCGGCGGGTGACGGAGTGCAGGCCGTCGGCGCCGACCACCAGGTCGAAGCGGCGGGGCGGGGCGTTCTCGAAGGTGACGTGGACGCCGTCGGGGTCCTCGTGCAGGGCGGTGACGGTGTCGTCGAAGAGGTACTCGACGTCGTCGGCGACGGCCTCGTACAGCAGGTCGGCGAGGTCGCCGCGGAGGATCTCCAGGTCGGAGACGATGCCCTCGCCGCCGAAGAGTTCGGTGGGCAGCCGGGCGGTGTGCCGGCCGCGGCGGTCGACCAGGGCGATGCCGCGCTGGTCGACGGCGAGTTCCCGGGCCCGGTCGAGCAGTCCCATCCGGGCGATGACGGCGCGTCCGGCGCCGCGCAGGTCGACGGTCTGGCCGCCGGGCCGGGGGGCGGGGGCGCGTTCCACCACGACGGGGCGGAAGCCTGCCCTGCGTAGCCAGTACGCCAGGGCGGGGCCGGCGATGCCGCCGCCCGAGACGAGGATGTCGGGGTTGGTCGTCGCGTTCCTCATGACACCGAACGTACGGCGTACGCGCTGCACCATGCAAGCCTGAAAGTATGGAATTCGGGGATTGCCGCACTAGTGCACTAGTGCGGTGGGAAGGGGGCGGGAGCTGGTGCCGGGACGGCCTCGGCAGCTAGCATGGCTGCTCACTGGTGCACTAGTGCGGAGGTGGGGCGGGTGGACCGCTACGAGCAGATCGCGGGCGAACTGCGGGAGCGGATCGAGCGCGGCGAGCTGCGCCCGGGCGACCGGGTGCCGTCCACCCGGGAGATCACCCGGCGGTGGAACGTGGCGATGGCGACGGCCACCAAGGTGCTGGCGGAGCTGCGCGGCCGGGGCCTGGTGCGGGCCGTCCCGGGCGTCGGCACGGTGGTCGCCGGGAGCCCGGGCCCGGCCCCCTCCCCCGCCCCGGCGGCGGAGCGCCCGCCCGGGCGGCAGCTGCCCCGGCGCCCGGCGCCGGAGGGCGTCCTGACGGCGGAGCGGATCGTCGCGGCGGCGGTCGCGGTGGCCGACGGCGAGGGGCTGGAGGCGCTGTCGATGCGCCGGGTCGCGGCCGAGCTGGACGTGGCCACCATGTCGCTGTACCGGCACGTCCCGGACAAGGACGGCCTGGTGCACCTGATGATGGACCGGGTCTTCGCCGGGGTGTCGTTCTCCGCCGCGGACGCCGCGCTCGGCTGGCGGGCCCGCCTGGAGCTGGCCGCGCACCTGCTCTGGCGGACCTTCCGCGCCCACCCCTGGCTGGCCTCCGCGCTGTCGGTGACCCGGCCGCAGCCGGTGGCCAACGCGCTGCCGTTCGGCGAGTGGGTGCTGTCCGCGCTGGTCGCCGAGGGCCTGGACGTGTCGAGCGTGTTCACCGCCTACCTGACGCTGTTCAACTACGTCCGGGGCACCGCGCTCAACCTGGAGATGGAGGCCGCCGCCGAGGCCGCCACCGGGCAGGACGCCGAAGCCTGGATGGACCAGCAGGAGGACATGTTCATGGAGCTGGTCGCCGCCTACCCCACCTTCGTCCGGCTCACCCGGGAGGGCTACGACTTCGACCTCGACCAGCTCTTCGAGTTCGGCCTGCAGCGCCTGCTGGACGGGCTGGCGGTGCTGATCGGGCAGGTGGCACCGGACGGCAGGACGCCGCCCGGTCAGGACAGCAGGTCGCCCAGGTCGTAGGAGACCGGCTCCTCCAGCTGCGCGTACGTGCAGCTCTCCGGGGTGCGGTCGGGCCGCCAGCGCTTGAACTGGGTGGTGTGCCGGAACCGGGTGCCCTCGAGGTGGTCGTAGCCGACCTCGGCCACCCGCTCGGGGCGCAGCGGCACCCAGGAGAGGTCCTTGCTGCCGGTCCAGCGGCTGACCGCGCCGGGCAGCCGGCCGCTCGCCTGGGCCTGCGCGTCCTCCCAGCGCGCCCAGGGGTGGTCGCCGAGGTCGGCCGGGTCGAGGCGCAACGGGGCGAGTTCGGCGGCGAGTTCGGCCCGGCGGGCCATCGGGAAGGAGGCGCTGACGCCGACGTGCTGGAGGCGGCCGCCGGTGTCGTACAGGCCGAGCAGCAGCGAGCCGACCACCGGGCCGGACTTGTGCTCGCGGTACCCGGCCACCACGCAGTCGGCGGTGCGGGCGTGCTTGACCTTGAAGAGGGTCCGCTCGCCCGGCCGGTACGGGGCGTCCAGCGGTTTGGCGACCACGCCGTCCAGGCCCGCGCCCTCGAAGCGGGAGAACCAGTTCCGGGCGGTGTCCAGGTCGGTGGTGGCGGGGGCGAGGTGGACCGGCGGGACGGCACCGGCCAGCAACCGGGCGAGTTCGGCCCGGCGTTCGACCAGCGGGCGGCCGGTCAGGTCGTCCCCGTCCAGGGCGAGCAGGTCGAAGGCGACGAGGGTGGCGGGGGTGCGCTCGGCCAGGGTGCGGACCCGGGAGGCGGCCGGGTGGATGCGCTCCAGCAGTTCCTCGAAGTGCAGCCGCCCGTCGTGCGCGACGACGATCTCGGTGTCGACGACGCAGCGTTCGGGCAGCTGCTCCCGGACCGCGTCGACCACCTCGGGGAAGTACCTGGTCAGCGGCTTGGCGGTGCGCGAGCCGAGTTCGACCTCGTCGCCGTCGCGGAACACGATCGCCCGGAAGCCGTCCCACTTCGCCTCGTACTGCATGCCGGGCGGGATCGCGGCGACGGGCTTGGCCAGCATCGGGGACACCGGCGGCATCACGGGTAGCTGCATGCCTCCGATGGTGGCCCGGCGGAACGGCGGCGGGCGGCGTGTCGGGTCCGCTTCGGCGTGTCGGCGGGCGGGGGCGGCGCGGCAGCGGGGCGGCGTGCCTAGCGTGGGGGCATGGCTGGAGCAGCGGTGGAGCTGGAGGTCGGCGGCCGGACGGTGCGGCTGTCGAACCCGGACAAGGTGTACTACCCGGAGCCCGGGTACACGAAGCGGGACGTCGCCGAGTACTACCTGGCGGTCGCGCCCGGGGTGCTGCGCGGGCTGCGCGAGCGGCCGACCACGTTGCAGCGCTTCCCGGACGGGGTGGACGGCGAGTCCTTCTACCAGAAGCGCGCGCCGAAGAACCTGCCCGGCTGGCTGCCGACCGCCCGGATCGCCTTCCCGTCCGGGCGCAGCGCCGACGAGGTCTGCCCGACCGAGGAGGCCGCCGTGCTGTGGGCGGCGAACCTCGGCTGCCTGACCTTCCACCCCTGGCCGGTGCGCCGCGCGGACACCGAGCACCCGGACGAGCTGCGCGTCGACCTCGACCCGCAGCCCGGCACCGACTTCTCCGACGCCGTCCGGGCCGCCCTGCAACTGCGGCCGCTGCTCGAGGAGTTCGGGCTGACCGGCTGGCCGAAGACCTCCGGCGGCCGGGGCCTGCACGTGTACGTGCCGATCGAGCCGCGCTGGACGTTCACCGAGTGCCGGCACGCCGTGATCGCGCTCGGCCGCGAGCTGGAGCACCGCTCGGGCGGCGAGGTGACCACCGCCTGGTGGAAGGAGGAGCGCGGCACCCGGATCTTCGTCGACTACAACCAGATGGCCCGCGACCGCACCATCGCCTCCCCGTACTCGCTGCGCCCCCGCCCGCAGGCCACCGCCTCCACCCCGCTGCGCTGGGAGGAGCTGGAACGGGTCTCCCCCGCCGACTTCACGCTGCGCACCGTCCCGGCGCGGTTCGCCGAGCTGGGCGACGTGCACGCCGGGATGGACGGTCGGCGGGGCTCGCTGGAACGGGTGTTGGAGCTGTACGCGCACCAGGGGGCGGGCGACCTGCCCTACCCGCCGGACTTCCCGAAGATGCCGGGCGAGCCGGACCGGGTGCAGCCGAGCCGGGCGCGGGGGCGGGGCCGGGGGCGGGCCGCGGAGCAGTGAGCGGCGGGGCCGCTGCGGCGGCCGGTCAGTCGGTGGCGAGGCGGGCCGGGAAGCCTCCGGTGGCGATCGGGCCCCAGCGGCGCGGGGTGATCCGGATCAGCGACTTGCCCTGGCGGCGCATCGCCTCGCGGTACTCGTCCCAGTCCGGGTGCTCGCCGGAGATGTTCCGGTAGTACTCGACCAGCGGTTCCAGCGCCTCCGGCAGGTCCAGCACCTCGGCTTCGCCGTCGATCTGGACCCAGGGGCCGTTCCACTCGTCCGAGAGCACCACCACGCTCACCGCGGGGTCGCGCCGGGCGTTGCGGGTCTTGGCCCGTTCCGGGTAGGTGGAGACGACGATCCGGCCGTCGTCGTCGACTCCGCAGGTCAGCGGGGACGCCTGCGGGCTGCCGTCGGCGCGGCGGGTGAGCAGCAGCGCCCGGTGGCGGGGGCGGACGAAGTCCAGCAGCGCGGCCAGCTCCACCCGGGTGTTGGTGGCGATCGAAGGGCTCATGGCTGCCAGCCTAGGCGGTGGGGCGGCGCGCCCGGTGCGGCCCTGACGGGGTGTCGGGGTGTCGGGGAAGCGGGGTGGTCCGGGGACGGCGGGGTGTCGGGCGCGGCGGGGTGTCGGGCGCGGCGGGGTGTCGGGCGCGGCGGGGTGTCGGGCGCCGCCGGTGGTCATCCGGGGCCGGTGGGGCGGGTGCGCAGGCGTTCGCCCTGGGGGCCGAACAGGACCAGGTACTCGACGGGGCGGTCCGGGGCGGCGTTGGCGACGGCGTGCGGGGTGCGGGTGTCGAACTCGGTGGCCTCGCCTGCGGTGAGCAGCAGTTCGCGGTCGCCGAGGGCGAGGCGGAGGCGTCCGGAGAGCACGCAGAGCCACTCGTGGCCGGGGTGGGAGACCGGGCGCGGCCTGGGCGGGGGTGCGGTGGCGGCGGGCAGGACGTGCTTGTGGGCGTGCAGGCCGCCGACGTAGTGGGTCAGCGGGAGCACCGTCTTCGCGGCGCCCGGGTCGGTGCGGCGGTGCGGGGCGGGGCGGGCGGGGGCGGTGCCGGCGAGTTCGTCGAGCGGGACGCGGTACTCCCGGGCGAGCAGCAGCAGTGCCTCCAGGGTGGGTTTGCGGCGGCCGTTCTCCATCCGGGAGAGCGTGCTGGGGGCGAGGCCGGTGGCCCGGGAGACCTCGCCGAGGCTGCGGCCGTCCTGGGCGCGGGCGGCCCGCAGGCGCGGGCCCATGGTGGCCAGCAGGCGGTCCACGTCCGACGGCCCGTCCGGCCCGCCGGGTGCGCCGGGTGCGCCGGACGGGCCCGTCCCGCCCGGCTTGTCCGATCCGCCGGGCCCGTCGGGTCCGTCAGGTCCGTCGAGTCCGGCGGGTCCGTTCGGTCCGGTGGTTCCGGTCATTGCGGCCACTCCTCCCAGCTGCGGTGTTGCCAGTTCGGCAAGGGTAGTCGCCCCGGCGGACGGGGGCGGCGCATGATCGACGTGTCCCCGTCGCCGTTCCGCTCGTTGGAGGATTCGCCATGTCCGCTTCGCAGTCAACTCGCCGTCCCGGTGCGCCGGTTGCGGCCAGGCACCGGACCGTCGCCGGGCCCGCCGGGCGGCTGCACGCGGTGGAGCAGGGGGACGGGCCGCTGGTGCTGCTCGTGCACGGGTTCCCGGAGTCCTGGTACTCGTGGCGGCACCAGCTGCCCGCGCTGGCCGGGGCCGGGTACCGGGCGGTGGCGCTGGACGTGCGCGGGTACGGGCGTTCGTCCCGGCCGGCGGATCCGGCGGCGTACCGGATGCGGGAGCTGGTGGCGGACAACCTGGCGCTGGTGCGGGCGCTGGGCGAGGAGACGGCGGTGGTGGTCGGGCACGACTGGGGGTCGAACATCGCGGCGGCGTCGGCGCTGCTGCACCCGGAGGTGTTCCGGGCGGTGGGGCTGCTGAGCGTGCCGTACGCCCCGCCGGGCGGGCCGCGGCCGGGCGAGGTGTTCGCGGGGATGGGCGGGCCGGAGGAGTTCTACGTCTCGTACTTCCAGCGGCCGGGGCGGGCGGAGGCGGAGATCGAGCCGGACGTCCGGGGCTGGCTGGCGGGGTTCTTCGCGGCGCTGTCGGCGGACACCATGCCGGGGGCAGACGCGCCGGATCCGCACTTCGTCTCCCGGGCCGACGGCGGGACGCTGCGCGAGCGGTTCCCGCGGGGGGTGCGGCCGGCCTGGCTGTCGGAGGCCGATCTGGACGTCTACGCGGGCGAGTTCGAGCGCACCGGCCTGACCGGGGCGCTGAACCGCTACCGGAACATGGACCGGGACTGGGCGGAGCTGGCGGGGCTGGCGGGCCGGCCGCTGGAGCAGCCCGCGCTGTTCGTCGGCGGGACGCGGGACGCCTCGACCACCTGGATGGCCGAGGCGATCGACGCCTTCCCGCGCACGCTGCCCGCGCTGGCCGGCGCCCACCTGCTGGAGGGCTGCGGCCACTGGGTGCAGCAGGAGCGCCCCGCCGAGGTCAACGGGCTGCTGACCGGCTGGCTCGACGCGCTCCCGGAGATCTGACGGTTCGTCAGGAGAATTGCATGGAGCGCTCCTTGGCGGTTTCGGGGGTGGCGGTCGCGGCGGCGGCCGGGCGGCGCACCAGCAGGACGACCAGGGCGGCGGCGAGCAGTCCGGCCGTTCCGGCGGCCAGGTAGACGTGGTCGAGGGCGGTGGCGTAGCCGTGCCGGGGGTCGGCGGCGGGGTGGTCGCGCAGGGTGTTCTGGAAGACGGTGCCGAGGACGGCGATGCCGAGCGCGAGGCCGAGTTGGCGGGCGGTGTTGAAGGCGCCGGAGGCCATGCCGGCGCGTTCGCGCGGGACGGCGGCCAGCGCGGTGGACATCATCTGCGGGGTGGCCAGGCCGACGCCGACGCCGGTGAGCAGCAGTCCGGGCAGCAGGGCCGTCCAGCCGGTGCCGGGTGAGACCAGGGTGAGCAGCAGGGTGCCGCCGCCGATCAGGGCCAGGCCGAGGGCGATCGGCAGCCGCGGGGGCGCGCCGCGCAGCAGGCGGGTGGCGGCGGGGGCGGTGACGAACGCGGCGGCGGCCAGCGGGCAGACGGCGAGGCCGGCGTCCAGCGGGCTGAGGTGGAGGACCTGTTGGAGCCAGAGCCCGGTGTAGGTGAGTGGGGCGAAGGCGGCGGCGGTGAGCAGCAGTCCGGCGGCGGCGAGGCCGAGGAAGGCGGGGTTGCGCAGCAGGCGCAGGTCCAGCAGGGGGCGGGGGGTGCGCAGTTCGACGGTGGTGAAGGCGGCGAGGGCGAGGGCGGCGGTGGCCAGGGTGGTGAGCACCAGGGGGTCGCTCCAGCCGCGTTCGCCGCTCTCGATCAGGCCGTAGGTGAGGGCGGCGGCGAACAGGGTGAAGGCGGCGGCGCCGGGCAGGTCGGGGCGGCCGGTGGCGGGGCGGGGGCGGTCGGCGGTGAGGCGGCGGACGGTGAGCCAGCCGGCGAGGGCGGCGATCGGGAGGTTGACCAGGAAGATCGAGCGCCAGCCGAGCTGCTGGGTGAGCAGGCCGCCGAGCACCGGTCCGGCGGCGGCCGCGGCGCCGTTGACGGCGCCCCAGACGCCGAACGCGGTGCCCCGGTCGCGGCCCTGGTAGGCGGTGTTGAGCAGGGCGGTGGTGGAGGTCATCATGGCGGCGCCGCCGATGCCCTGGGCGGCGCGGGCGGCGATCAGGGCGCCGGCGTCGGGGGCGAGGGCGCAGACCAGTGAGGCGAGGCCGAAGACGGCGAGGCCTGCCAGGTAGAGGCGGCGGTGGCCGAGGCGGTCGCCGAGCGAGCCGAAGGCCATCAGCAGGGCGGCGAGGGTGAGGGCGTAGACGTCGACCACCCACTGCAGGGCGGTGAAGGTGGAGTGCAGGTCCTCGGACATCTCGGGCAGCGCGGTGTTCACGATGCTGGCGTCGACCAGCAGCATGAACGCGCCGACGCAGATCGCCGTCAGGGGTATCCACTTGCGCACGGGCGGGGTCGTCCTTCCGGGGACGGGGGTTTCGTTCTCCCCCGCACTGTCGCCCGGGGGCGTGGCTTTCCCCTAGCCGGTGCCTGTTTCGCGGCGCTTTTCGACAGGCCCTACGCTGGGACGATGGAATCCGACAGTCACGACGCTCTGGACCGGCGGCTGGTGCACGCGCTGCAGTTGGCGCCGCGGGCGGCGTTCAGCCGGCTGGCGGCGGTGCTGGGGGTCTCGGACCAGACGGTGGCGCGCCGGTACGGGCGGCTGCGCGGGGCGGGGGCGATCCGGGTGCTGGGGCTGTCGGACCCGGAGCGGCTGGGCGAGGTGCGCTGGCAGTTGCGGGTGCGCTGCTCGCCGGACTCGGCGGGGGCGGTGGCCACGGCACTGGCCCGGCGGGAGGACACCGTGTGGGTGTCGCTGAACTCGGGCGGCACCGAGATCGCCTGCTCGACCCGGACCCCGCCGGACCGTTCGGACCACTCGCTGCTGCTCCAGCACCTGCCGCGCACGCCGAGCGTGCTGGGGGTGAGTGCGCACTGCGTGCTGCACACCTTCTTCGGCGGCGCGCAGAGCCTGGCGGTCAAGTCCGGTGCGCTGAGCGCCGGGCAGGTCGCGGAGCTGGCGGCGGCCGGTCCGCGGGTGGCCGAACCGGACGGCCCGGTGCCGGAGTTGGACGCGGCGGACCGCCGGCTGCTGGCGGTGCTGGCGGTGGACGGGCGGGCCCCGCTGGCCGAACTGGCCGCGGCCTGCGGGAAGTCGGAGAGCACGGTGCGCCGCCGGCTGGAGGAGCTGGCCGCCTCGGGGGTGCTGTACTACGACCTGGACGTGGACTGGCTGATCTTCGGCCTGCGCACCCACACCTGGCTGTGGCTGAACGTGGTGCCGTCCGAACTCGCGGCCGCGGGCGCGGCGCTGGCCGGGCACCCGGAGGTGGCGTACGCCTGCGCGACCACCGGTCCGAGCAACCTGCACGCGGTGGTAATCACCCGCAGCGTGCGGGAGCTGTACGCCTACCTGACCACCCGGGTGGCGGCGCTGCCGGGGGTGCAGCACCTGGAGACCGCGCCGACCATCCGGATCGTGAAGGGCCCGGGGCCGCTGCCGCTGTCCTCCCCGCGCGACATCTGACGGTGCGTCAGCGGGTCGGCGGGGAGGGAGGATCGGGCTTCCTCAGCTGCGCAGGAACTCGCGGTTCAGGCGGGCGATGCCGGACAGCGGGATGCCCTTGGGGCAGGCGGTGGCGCACTCACCGGTGTTGGTGCAGCCGCCGAAGCCCTCGTCGTCCATCGCGCCGACCATGTTCCGCACCCGGGAGGCGCGTTCGGGGGCGCCCTGCGGGAGGACGTTGAGGTGGACGACCTTGGCGGCGGTGAACAGCATCGCGGAGCCGTTGGGGCAGGCGGCGACGCAGGCCCCGCAGCCGATGCACTCGGCGTGCTCGAAGGCCAGGTCGGCGGTCTCCTTGGGGACGGGGGTGGCGTGCGCCTCGGGGGCGGAGCCGGTGGGGGCGGTGACGTAGCCGCCGGAGCCGATGATCCGGTCGAGCGCGGAGCGGTCCACCACCAGGTCGCGGACGACCGGGAAGGCGCCGGCCCGCCAGGGTTCGACGTCGATGGTGTCGCCGTCGGTGAAGTGCCGCATGTGCAGCTGGCAGGTGGTGGTGCGTTCGGGGCCGTGGGCCCGGCCGTTGATGACCATGCCGCAGGCGCCGCAGATGCCTTCGCGGCAGTCGTGGTCGAAGGCGACGGGGCGCTCGCCGCGCAGGATGAGTTCCTCGTTGAGGGTGTCGAGCATCTCCAGGAAGGACATGTCCTCGCTGATGCCGGAGACCCGGTACTCGGTCATCTCGCCCGGGGTGTCCGGGCCTTGCTGGCGCCAGATGCGCAGGGTGAGGTTCACGCGTAGCTCCGCTGGGTGGGGTGGACGTGCTCGAAGACGAGCTCTTCCCGGTGCAGGACGGGGGCTTCGCCGGTGCCGGTGAACTCCCAGGCGGCGGCGTAGCCGAACTCCTGGTCGCGGCGGGCGGCTTCGCCCTCGGGGGTGGCGGACTCGGTGCGGAAGTGGCCGCCGCAGGACTCGGCGCGGTGCAGCGCGTCCAGGCACATGAGTTCGGCGAGTTCGAAGTAGTCGACCAGCCGGTTGGCCTTCTCCAGCGCCTGGTTGAGCTCCTCGCCGGTGCCGGGCACCTTGATCCGGCGCCAGAACTCGTCCCGGATCTGCGGGATGCGCTCCAGCGCGCGGCGCAGTCCGGCCTCGTCGCGGGCCATTCCGCACTCCTCCCACAGGAGTTCGCCGAGTTCGCGGTGGAAGGAGTCGGGGGTGCGGTCGCCGTCGACGGCCAGGATCAGGTTCAGCCGGTCGGCGGACTCGGCTTCCACGGCGGCGAGTTCGGGGTGGTCGGCGGGGACGGCGGCGAGCTTGGTGCGGCCCAGGTAGTCGTTGAGGGTGGGCGGCAGCACGAAGTAGCCGTCGGCCAGTCCCTGCATCAGGGCGCTGGCGCCGAGCCGGTTGGCGCCGTGGTCGGAGAAGTTGGCCTCGCCGATGGCGAACAGGCCCGGGACGGTGGTCTGCAGGTCGTAGTCGACCCAGAGCCCGCCCATCGTGTAGTGGATCGCCGGGTAGATCCGCATCGGGACGGTGTACGGGTCCTCGGCGGTGATCCGCTCGTACATCTCGAACAGGTTGCCGTACTTGGCCTCGACGGCGTCCCGGCCGAGCCGGGCGATCGCGTCGGCGAAGTCCAGGTAGACGCCCTGCCCGCCGGGGCCGACGCCGCGGCCCTCGTCGCAGACCACCTTGGCGGCCCGGGAGGCGATGTCGCGGGGCACCAGGTTGCCGAACGCCGGGTAGATCCGCTCCAGGTAGTAGTCGCGCTCGTCCTCGGGGATCTGCGCCGCCGGGCGGGTGTCGCCCTTCGCCCTGGGGACCCAGATCCGGCCGTCGTTGCGCAGCGACTCGCTCATCAGGGTCAGCTTGGACTGGTGGTCGCCGGAGCGCGGGATGCAGGTCGGGTGGATCTGGGTGAAGCACGGGTTGGCGAACAGGGCGCCGCGCCGGTGGGCCCGCCAGATAGCCGTCGCGTTGGAGTTCTTGGCGTTGGTGGACAGGTAGAAGACGTTGCCGTAGCCGCCGCTGGCGAGCACCACGGCGTCCGCGGTGTACGAGCGGATCTCGCCGCTGACCAGGTCGCGGGCGACGATGCCGCGGGCCCGGCCGTCGACGACCAGCAGGTCGAGCATCTCGGTGCGCGGGTGCAGCTCGACGTTCCCGGCGGCGATCTGCCGCGACAGCGCCTGGTAGGCCCCGAGCAGCAGCTGCTGGCCGGTCTGGCCGCGGGCGTAGAAGGTGCGGGAGACCTGGACGCCGCCGAAGGAGCGGGTGTCGAGCAGGCCGCCGTACTCGCGGGCGAACGGGACGCCCTGGGCCACGCACTGGTCGATGATCTCCACCGAGACCTCGGCGAGGCGGTGCACGTTGGACTCGCGGGCCCGGAAGTCGCCGCCCTTGACGGTGTCGTAGAACAGCCGGCGCACCGAGTCGCCGTCGTTGCGGTAGTTCTTGGCCGCGTTGATGCCGCCCTGCGCGGCGATCGAGTGGGCGCGTCGCGGGGAGTCCTGGAAGCAGAACTGGACGACGTGGTAGCCCTGTTCGGCCAGCGTGGCGCCCGCCGCGCCGCCGGCCAGGCCGGTGCCGACCACGATCACGGTGTGCTTGCGGCGGTTGGCCGGGTTGACCAGCTTGGCCTCGAACCGCCGCTGCTCCCAGCGCTGTTCGATCGGCCCGGCCGGGGCGGCGGTGTCGGCGACGGGCGTACCGAGGGTGTAGTCGAGGTAGCTCATTCCCGGGCTCCCGGTGGGGTGTTGGGGGTTCGACGGGTGCGGCACCGGGTTCACCGGACCAGTCCGGCCATCACGGCCACCGGCACCGACAGGAACCCGGCGGTCAGCAGCAGCGCCAGCGCGTTCGCACCGAGCTTCAGCGCCCGGTCGCGGCGCGGGTTGTTGACGCCCAGGGTCTGCGCGGCGCTCCAGAAGCCGTGCCGCACGTGCAGGCCCAGCGCCAGCATCGCCAGGCAGTAGATCGCGCCCGAGTACCAGGTCGAGAACGAGGCCACGATGTTCTGGTACGGGTGGCCCTCCTCGGCGGCCGGGTTCACCGTCAGGGTGGTCAGGTCGAGGATGTGCCAGACCACGAACAGCCCGAGGATCACCCCGCCCCAGCGCATCGTCCGGGTCGCGTAGGTGGCCCGCTGCCGCTGGTGGACGTACTTCACCGGGCGGGCCCGCAGGTCGCGGCGGGAGAGCTGGTAGGCGGCCGTGCCGTGCGCGACCACGGCCGCCAGCAGTCCGGCCCGGGCCAGCCAGAGGAACCAGCCGTGGTGCAGGAAGGGCTGGCCGATGGTGCGCAGCCAGTGCGCGTAGCCGTTGATGTCCGCCGGGCCGAAGAACACCTTGAGGTTGCCGAGCATGTGGGCCACCAGGTACGCCAGCATCATCAGCCCGCTGACCGCCATCACGGCCTTCTTGCCGACCGAGCTGCGCCACAGCGCCGCCAGGGAGGACGGGTGCCGGCCGGGGGCGGGGGTCCGGTTCGTCTGGTTCACCCGGTTCGCCCGGGTAGCAGGAGCCATGACCATGACCGTAAGCCGGGCCCGTCAGGGGTGTCCAAGACATGGAAGCGCGGGTCACGATAGGCAGTGCCTATGATGGCTGGTGTGCAGTTGCAGCAGCTCGCCTACTTCGTCGCGGTCGCCGACGCCCGGCACTTCACCCGGGCCGCCGAGCTCAGCCACGTCTCGCAGCCCTCGCTCTCCCAGCAGGTCCGCGCCCTGGAGCGGGAGCTGGGCGCCGAGCTGTTCCACCGCTCGCGCTCCGGGACGACCCTGACCGACGCCGGGGAGGCGCTGCTGCCGCTGGCCCGCCGGATCCTGGCCGACGCCGACAGCGCCCGGCGGGCCGTCGCCGAGACCGTCCAGCTGCGCCGGGGCCGGGTCCGCTTCGGCGCGCCGCCCTCGCTGTGCGCCAGCCTGGTCCCGCAGGTGCTGGGCAGCTACCGGGCCCGGCACCCCGGGGTCGACCTGCGGCTCACCGAGGGCGGCTCGCGCGACCTGGTCCGCGACCTGGAGGCCGGGCAGCTGGACCTCGCGCTGGTCATCACCCCCGCCTCCGCCGCCACCGACCCGCTGGCCGTCACCCCGCTGCTGCACGAGGACCTGGTGCTGGTCTCGGCCGCCCCGCTCCCCCGCCGCCGGGCCCGGATCACCGACCTGCGCGGCCGGGCCCTGGTGATGTTCCGCGAGGGCTACGACGTCCGCGAGACCACCCTCGCGGCCTGCCGGGCGGCCGGGTTCGAGCCCTCGTACGCGGTCGAGGGCGGCGAGATGGACGCCGTGCTGGCCGCCGTCCGGGCCGGTCTGGGCCCCGCGGTCGTCCCCGGCATGGTCGCCGCCAGCGCCGCCCTGCCCAGCACCCCCTTCGCCCCGCCCGGCCTCGGCCGCACCATCGCCCTCGCGCACGGCCGCGACCTGCCGCTCACCCGCGCCGCGGCCGCGTTCCGCGAGACCCTGCTCGCCTACCTCCGCGAGGCCGACCGCACCGACTCGCTGCCCCCGGGCACCCGGCTGCTCCCCGCCCCCCGGACCGGGACGGGCCCCGCGTAGGGTGGGTGCACGGAACATCGGTGCGACGAGAGGTGGTCCGGGTGACCGGGAACGTGGTGGCGGTCAGCAGCAACGGGGAGTACTCGTTCACGAAGCCGAACCGGGAGGGGATCCGGCTGGTCGAGGGCCTCGGGGTCGAGGGGGACGTGCACGCCGGGGTGACGGTGAAGCACCGCTCCCGGGTCGCGCAGGACCCCTCGCAGCCGAACCTGCGGCAGGTGCACCTGATGCACGCGGAGCTGTTCGGGGAACTGGCGGAGGCCGGGTTCACCGTCGCGCCGGGGCAGTTGGGCGAGAACGTCACCACCCGGGGCGTGGACCTGCTCGGGCTGCCGGTCGGGGCGCTGCTGCGGTTCGGGGCGGAGGCCGTGGTCGAGGTGACCGGGCTGCGCAACCCGTGCGCGCAGATCGACAACTTCCAGCACGGGCTGCTCAAGCAGGTGGTGGGGCGGGACGGGAGCGGGGCGCTGGTCCGCAAGGCCGGGATCATGGGCGTGGTCCGCTCCGGCGGCGAGATCCGCCCCGGCGACGGCATCACCGTCACGCTGCCGCCCGAACCGCACCGCCCGCTCGACCGGGTCTGAGCACCGGCCCCGGCGCGGTGCGCCCACGGAGCTTCACTATGCTCCGGGTTCCACTCGTTCGATCTTCACAAGGGGAACCCATGGACCGACGCGGCCTGCTCAAGGCGACCGGCGGCGCTCTCGGCGTGCTCGGCGGCGCCCAACTCGTCGGGGCCCAGTCCGCGCAGGCGGTGACGGGCGGCGGCCCGGTGGTGAACGTGCTGGACTACAAGCCGGCCGGCACCGACGACACCACCGCGTTCCACAACGCCTTCGACGGCAACCCGGGCGCCACCGTGCTGATCCCGCCGGGCACGTACACCCTGACCATGGGGGTGCGGCTGACCGCGGGCACCACGGTGGTCGCGTACGGGGCCCGGATCGTCCGGGGCGCCGACGCCTGCTCGGCACTGCTGCACAACGTCAACGGGGGCGTCGAGGCGCCGGGGTACACCGGGCCGGGCCGGATCAGCGTCCTGGGCGGGACGTGGGACATGGCGGGAGCGACGCTGACCCGGCAGACCGACGCGTTCGCCTTCGCGCACGCCGCGGACCTGCTGTTCCGGGACTGCGTGATCGTCAACGTGCCCTCGGCGCACGCGATCGAGCTGAACGCGGTGCGCGGGGTGCGGGTGCTGGACTGCGTCTTCGAGGGGATGAGCAGCGCCTTCGGCGCGGACAAGGAGGCCGTGCAGATCACCGGCGCGACCTCGTCCGCGAACCTGCCCGCGCCCCCGTACGACCTGACCCCGTGCGTGGACGTGCTGGTCTCCGGCTGCACGCTGCGACCCCCGACGGCCCCGGGCTACGTCAACTTCGGTGCGCTGTGCGGCGATCACGGCGGCGCGACGGGCATGGTGCACAGCAACGTCCGGGTGGTCGGCAACCGGATCGAGGGCGCCACCCTGGCCGCCGTCCGGGTCGTGGACTGGCAGCGCTCGGTGGTCAGCGGGAACACCATCGAGTCGGCGTCCAACGCGGGCATCGACGTCCGCTCGCTGGCGTCGAACCCGCTGGCGGGCCTGCTGGTCCAGGGCAACACCATCACCGGCACCGGCAATAGCGGCTCCCTCAGCGGCGGCATCACCGTGTCCGGCCGGGCCGAGGCGCCGATCACCGGCCTGGTGGTCAGCGGCAACGCGGTCGCGAACACCCAGGGCGAGCACGGCGTGTACGTCGGCTACGCGCCGCAGGCCGTGGTGAGCGGCAACACGGTCACCCGCACCCTGCGCAACGACAAGGCCAGCAACTGCCAGGCCGTCCAACTGGACTACTCGCCGGGCAGCGTGCTGACCGACAACACCGCCACCGACATCGCCGGCGACGGCCTGTTCGTGAACGCCAGCACCGGCAGCCTGGTCAGCGGCAACCGGGTCACCGGCTGCGCGACGCACGGGCTGGCCGCCAGTTCGGACGACCTGGCCGTCCGGAACAACGTGTTCTCCGGACTGAACACGGACGGCGCGGCGGACAAGTACGGCATCCGGGTCGGCGCCAACGCCAAGAACGCCTCGGTGCAGGGCAACGTGGTGCGCAGGAGCGGCGGCGCCCAGGACGCCACCGCGGCCGTCGCGGTGATGCCCGGCAGCACCGGCACCTGGGTGACCGGCAACGACCTGCGCGGGTGGGGCGCGGCGGCGCTGCTGAACCAGGGCACCGGCACCCTGACGGGCGGCGCCGACAACCTGTCGTAGGACACCGGTCAGTCCCGGTGGCGGGCCAGTTCGGCCCGCCCCCGGACGCCGTACTGGCGGTAGAGGCGGGTCAGGTTGGCCTCGACGGCCTTGACCGAGAGGTGCAGCCGGGCGGCGATCTCCCGGTTGGTGGCGCCGGAGCGGATCAGCGCGAGGATCTGCTGCTGCATGGGGGTGGGGTCGGCCTCCAGCGCGTCCAGGGCGGCCAGGGCGGCGGCGGCGTGCTGCTGCCAGGGCAGGCAGCCGGCCGCGGCGTAGCGGGTGTGGGCCTCCTGGAGGGCGGCGCGGGCGGCGGCCCGGCGGCGGGCGCGGCGCTCCAGGGCGCCCAGCGCGAGGTGGGCGCGGGCGAGTTCGAGGGGGTAGGGGTGGGTGTCGGGGATGAGGGCGCGCAGGGTGTCGGCGGCGCGGCGGGGGTCGGTGGCGGCGGTGAGGTGGGCCTCGGCGCGGTGCAGGCCCAGGGTGAGCACGTCGCGGCCGAGCCGGGTGGCGCGGTCGCGGGCGTCGGCGAGGGTGGCGGCGGCTTCCAGGTGGCGGCCGGAGAGGGTGAGCGCCTCGGCCAGGTCGGCGTCCACCAGGAAGAGCGAGGGGTCGGTGAACTCCATGATGCGGAGCATGAGTTGGCACTGCAGGAGGTGCTCGACGGCGGCCGGGTGGTTGCCGCGCAGGAGTTCGACCCGGCCGCGCAGGCCGTGGGCGTAGGAGAGCCATTCGCGGTCGTGGTCGCTCTCGGCGGCGCGGATCGCGGAGTCCAGGAGCTGGGCGGCGCGGTCGGCGGTGCCGCCGTTGAGCTCGGCGGCGCCGCCGAGGACGCGGGCCGGGCCGGGGCTGGGTTCGATCCGTTCGCGCAGGTCGTGGGCGGCGCGGCCGGCGGCGTACGCCTCGGTGCAGCGGCCGGCCCGCTCGTAGACGGAGGCGGCGATGTAGAGGACGTTGGCGAGGTCCTCGGTGCGGCCGGCGGCTTCGACCTCGGCGCGCAGGGCCTCGACCTCGGCGACGGCGCGGGGCAGGTCGCCGGTGCGCAGGGCGGCGACGGCGAGTCCTTCGCGGCAGAACACGGCGGCGGCGGTGGGGGGCCGGCCGGCGGCGAGGCGGCAGCCGCGTTCGAGTTGGGCGAGGCCGAGGGCGGGGTCGGTGAGCAGGGTCAACGGGGCGCGCTGGGCGAGGAGTTCGACCAGCAGGTCGGGGTCGTCGGCGTGGTCGGCGTGCTTCTCGGCGGTGGCGAGTTCGGCGAGTCCTTCGGCCCGGTCGCCGTGGTGCAGGGCGCGGACGGCGCGTTCCTGGTGGACGGCGGCGGTGAGCGCGGGGTGGCCGCCGGTGTCCTCGGCGGCGGCGGCGAGCAGGGGTTCGGCGCCGGGGTGGTCGGGGCCGAGCAACCGGGCGAGCAGCAGTCGGGCGTGCACCCGGACGTCGGCGGCGGGGGCGTCGGCGAGGCGTTCGCCGCAGGCGCGGGCGAGGTCGGGCAGGCCGGCGGCGGCGGCGTTGCGGGCGGCGGCGAGCAGGCGGCGTCCGGCGGTGTCGGGGTCGGGGGTGTGTTCGGCGGCGAGGCGGAGCAGTTCGGCGGCGGTGCCGGGGGCGCCGCGGGTGAGTGCGGTGTCGGCGGCGCGGTGCAGCCGGGAGGCGAGCTGTGGGTCGGGGGCGTCGGCGGCGAGGGCCTGGTGGCGGACCTGTTCGACCGGGTCGGCGGCGAGCTGGGCGAGCAGGCGGTGGGCGGCCCGCAGCGCTTCGGGGGCGGCGTCGGCGAGGACCACCTCGGCGACCAGGGGGTGGCTGAACTGGGGTGCGCCGGTGGGGTTCTGCTGGACGATGCCGTGGCGGCGGGCGGCGGCGAGCGGTTCGGTGACGGTGGCGGGCAGGTCGGTGCCGGGCCGGGCGGCGGCCAGGACGGTGAGCGACTGCCGTGCGGGGTCGGGGAGTTCGCCGAGCCGGGCGGAGACCAGGGCGCGCAGCCGGTGCGGGACGTCGAGCGGGCGGGCGGGGTCGGCGGCGAGTGCGCTCTCGCCGCCGCCGGCGGCCAGTGAGCGGCCCAACTCCAGTGCGTAGTAGGGGTTTCCGCCGCTGACGGCGTGCACCCGGGTGAGGGTGAGGCCGCTCAGGCGCAGGCCGAGGCGTTCGCGCAGCAGGGCGCCGGTGCCGCGTTCGCCGAGCGGGCCGACCGGGATCTCGCGGGCGGCGGGCGGGCAGAGGGCGCCCATCTCGGGTGCGGCGTCGGCGTGTTCGGTGCGTTCGGTGACGGCGATCCGCAGCTGCCGGTCGGTGAGGCGGCGGGCGGCGAAGGCGATGACCTGGCGGCTGGCCTCGTCGAGCCACTGGGTGTCGTCGAGCAGGACGAGCACGGGGCCGCGCTGGGCGAGCCGGCGGAGTGCTTCGAGGACGGCGACCCGGACGGCCAACGGGTCGGTGGGGGCGCCGGGTTGGGGGGCGCGGTGGAGCAGGGCGCACTCGAGGGCCTGGCGCAGGTGGTCGGGCAGGTCCTCGGCGAGGCCGGGGAGGGCCTCGCCGAGGAGGTCGATCAGGGCGAGGTGCGGCAGGTCCGCCTCGGCGGCGGTGGGGCTGCTGCGCAGGACGGTCTCGCCTGCCGTGCCGGCGTCCTGGGCGAGGGTGTCGAGCAGGGCGGTCTTGCCGATGCCGGCCGGTCCGTGCAGCAGGACGCCGCCGGTGGCGGCGAGTGCGGTGCGGATGTCGGCGAGCAGGTGCGCGCGGTCGACGAGCGGGGGCTCGGTCGGGCCCGCCGGGGTGCTGGCGGGTCCGGCCGGGCCGGGGAGGATGCCGGTCATGGCGGTCAGTGTGCCGTCTCGGAACCGGCTGCGCGAGGGTGTCGCATGAACACGACACCCCCGCGGGCTGCTGTTAAGTCCCCTTTAAGGCTTGATCGTTGGGGACTTCGGGGCGGGCCTCCGGTCAGCCGACGCTGACGTCGTCGATCAGGAAGATCGTCGACAGGTAGGCGTCCTCCTGGCCGGTGAACTGCAGGTTCACGGTCTGGCCGCGGAAGGCACTCAGGTCGACGGTCTTCTGCACGTAGCCGGCCGAGGCGTTGGCGTTGGAGTAGGTGGCCAGGGTCTGGCCGTTGGCGCTGACCTTGAGCGTGTCGTAGGCGGTCGAGCCGGTCTCCTGGGTGGTGACCTTGAGCCAGAAGGTGAGCTTGGGGCTGCCGCTGGACGGCACGGCGACGTTGTTCTGCGCGAGGGTCTCGCTGGCGGCGGAGCCGTAGCCCATCATCCAGGCGTACCAGGAGCCGCCGTGGGCCTGCTGCTGGGTGGAGTTGGTGATGTCGTCGGCGCTCTGGGTCCAGCCGGTCGCGCCCTGCTCGAAGTTCCCGTTGGTCAGCGCGTTGCCCGGGTTGGGGTTGCCGGTGGGCGAGGAGGTGGGCGACGGGGACGGCGACGGGTTGCCGGTGCCCGGGTCGGGCAGGGCGGTGCCGATGCTGACGGCGGCCCACGCCTTGGAGACGATGTAGCGCTCCTGCGAGTTCGCCCCGTACAGGTCGGCGGCGGCCTGGAGGGTGGCGGTGCGGGCCGAGGAGTAGTTGGTGGTGGAGGTCATGTAGGTGGACAGGGCGCGGTACCAGATCGCCGCGGCCTTGTCCTTGCCGATGCCGCCGAAGCTGTCGCCGTTGCACGGGGTGCCGTTGTGCGGGAGGCCGCCGATGGTCTTGGCGCCGGTGCCCTCGGCGGTCAGGTAGAAGAAGTGGTTGGCGATGCCGGAGGAGTAGTGCACGTCGACCTGGCCGGCCCGGCTGCTGTAGCAGGACAGCGAGGAGCCGTCGGCGGCCGGGTTGTCCATCCGGCGCAGGTAGCCGTTGCCCATGTTGAGCTTCTCGCCGATGTAGTAGTCACCGGGGTCGGTGCTGTTGCCGGCGTAGAACTCGACCATGGTGCCGAAGATGTCGCTGGTGGCCTCGTTGAGGCCGCCGCTCTCGCCCGAGTAGTTGAGGTTGGCGGTGGCGGCGGTGACGCCGTGGCTCATCTCGTGGCCGGAGACGTCCAGGGCGGTGAGCGGGATGTTGCCGTTCTGCGAGGAGCCGTCGCCGAAGGACATGCAGAAGCAGGAGTCGTCGTAGAACGCGTTCAGCAGCTGGTTGTCCACGTGCACGTAGGCCGGGGCGCCGCGGCCGTCGTTGCGGATGCCGGAGCGGTTGAAGGTGTTCTTGTAGAAGTCCCAGGTCTTGGCCAGGCCGTAGGAGGCGTCGACGGCGGCGCTCTCCCGGCTCGAAGTGGAGCCGTTGCCCCAGGAGTTGGACGACTTGGAGAAGGTCCGGGCGTTCTGCGCCGGGTTCGACTGCGGGCTGTTGTACGAGTCGTAGACGACGGTGCTGCCGTGCAGCGCGTCGGTCAGGGTGTAGCCGCTGCCGCCCTGGCTGGTCTCGATGGTGACCTGCCCGACGTTGACGCCGTTGCCGGTGCCGCTGACGGTCTGGTCGACCTCGTACTGGTCGAGCACCGCGCCGCTGCCCGCGTCCACCAGCACCGCCTCGCGGGAGGCCGCACCCGCGTCGCCGGAGCCGGTGACGGTGCTGCGGTAGGCCAGCACCGGCACCTTGCCGACCGCCCACACCACCAGCTGGCTGCCGTCCCGGTCGGTGGTGTGCGCCTGCTTGACGTGCTTGGCGCTGCGTTCGGCGGTCGCCCTGGCGTCCTGGCCGGACAGCTTCGGCGTCACCCCCGCGACCTTGATGGCGCCCTCGTGCGCCCAGGTGGTCGAGGTGGCCTTGCCGTTCTTCGCGTAGTGCACCACCAGGTCGCCGCCGACCACCGGCAGCCCGCGGTAGGTGCGGTCGTACCGCACGTGCCGGGCCCCGTCGTTGTCGACCAGCACGTCCTTGGCCACCAGGCGCTCGTCCGGCCCCAGGCCCAGCGTCTTCGCCAGCGCCCCGGCGTCCTTCGACGCCCGCTCCAGGTCCGCGTTGCGGCCCGCCTCGGTCGTCGCCCGGAAGCCTGCACCGCTCGCGGTGGTACCGCTCGCCAGTGCGGGGGACTGTGCACTCGCCACCATCACGGTGCCCAGGGTGAGGGCAGCCGCCACGGCCGACGCCAGCGCGGTCTTGCGGTTCATCGGGTTTCCTCCCACCGAGCCGGGGTTGATGGGGGACGGCCGACGACACCGATGGGGTGTGGCGTCGCGGCCGGGTTCAGCTCGGCGGCAGGACGCTAGGACCGCCGGCCGCTCCCGCAACATGCCCTCGCCGCTCGGCAAGGGCCGGTCAAGGGTGCGTCATGCCCGGCCCCAGGGAGACCCCCTGACGGGTCACCGACCGGTGTTCGGAAGGTGTTGACGCGGGCTGGGCGGGTGTCCGGCGGGCGGGCGGCACGCGTCAGCGGGCGATGCGGAAGCCGATGTTGCCGCTGGAGCTGTCGGGGGTGCTGGCGGAGCGGGCGGCGAGGCGGTAGCGGTTGCATTGACTTCCTCCCGGCTCTGAAGGAGCGGGATTCCTACCACCCGCGCCTGCGGGTCTCGGCGGGTTCCTGCTTCACCGCGCTGTGCCGGTACGGGTACCGGTCCCACCTGCGCTCCACAGGCCGGCACCGCCAGTCCGGCGGCCCTGGCGACGTTGACCGCCGCGTTGACGTCCCGGTCGAGGACTGCCCCGCACACCTCGCACGTCCACTCGCGGACGTCGAGGGGTTCGGGGCCGTCTTTGACCCCGCGCACGGAGCACACCGGGGAGGTCGGCTCGAACCGGCCGATCCTCACGAACGTGCGCCCGTACCGCGCGGCCTCGTACTCAAACATCGATACGAACGCCGACCATCCGGCATCGTGCACGGACTTGGCCGGGCGCGTGCGGGCGAGTCCCTTCACCGCCAGGTCCTCCACGGCGACCGCCTGGTTCTCGCGGATCAGCTTCGTGGAGAGCCGATGGTGGAACTCTCGGCGCGCGTCGGCAGCCCGCGCGACCGGCGCACGGGCACGTCGCCGATCTTCGGCAGGCGCAGCTTCCCGCCCGCTGTGATACCGCCACGACGCGTTGGCAGTGAACCGGATCGACTGCCGGGCGGCCTTGCGGGACTTGTACCGGGGCGGTCCCGTCCTGGGCCGCTTGCCCTTGAGCCCGTCGAAGAAGTTCCCGTACGCGGCGTCCGAGTCCCGAAGAGACTGCCGGAGGACCACCGAGGACACCTCGGCGCGCTACCCGCCGAAGGCCGGACGGAGCGTGCGCGGCGCGCTGAGAGGGAACCTACGGCCACCCCGAAGCCCCCCGCAACGGGTCCGCGGGCAGCCGGCGCACGCTGCTCACGGGCCCGTTGCGATGTTTCGCACACCGCCGACCGGCGCCCCTCGGCAGGGCCGGCCGGCCGGCCCCCACCGGTCCAGCCCCTCGTAGACGAGGGCGGTGCGGGAGCGGTGGTGCAGGCGGCGGCCGGGGGCGGCGAAGAGTTCGTGCTCGCCCCGGTGGATCTCGATCAGCGAGTCGGTGCCGCGCCACCAGGTGTCGGCCAGGCCCCGGACTTCAGGAACGGGTTCGAAGCCTGACAGGTCGAGCGCATCGACGTCGGCGCCGTGCAGCCGGACGACGCGTCGGGACCACAGCCGGGCGTGCTGAGCGAGGGCCTGCGACTCCACCCAGCCCACGACGCTCGCGTGCAGGGCGACGCTGCGCCCGTTGCCGAGCAGGCAGAACTCTCCTCCGGGACCGAGGTAGAAGGCGAACGGCACCGAGGTGCGCTGGTCGCCCGCCATGAACCACCAGCCGTCCTCGCGCTGCTCGGGCACGTCCGGGAAGAAGGGCTTGGGGCCGCCCTCGTAGTCGTTGGCGGGTGGCAGCACCAGGCCGCCCCAGGAACGGTCGAAGGCATCCATCCGGTCGATCACGTCCTCGGGGACTCCCCGCTCGCGCCACCAGGGGCGGTTGACGGGGTGTCGGTCCGTCCGGACGCCGTGGACGCTGACGAAGGATCGGGCCCGGGAGCTGAGCCCGGCCGGGAAGCTGCGGAGGGGTGCGGTGTCGTCTATGCGCCCGATGGTACGCAGTACCGGGCGGGCGTCCGGTGTTTTTCCCGGAGGTGTGAGAGTTGACTCTCGAATATCGTGAGAGGACACTCTCAGACCATGAGTTCCGGCAACCCGCTCGGTGACGTCGAGATCACCGATCCCCGCGCGATGCGCGCCCTGGCCCATCCCGTGCGGTTGGCGGTGCTGGAGCGGCTGCGGCTGCACGGGCCGGCCACCGCGACCGAGTTGGCTCCGCACGTGGGGGCCACGCCGACGGTGGCGAGTTGGCACCTGCGGCACCTGGCCGAGTTCGGGCTGGTGCGGGACGCGGAGCCCGGGCCGGACCGGCGCAAGCGGCGGTGGGAGGCGGTCGGGCGCGGGTTCCGGTTCGCGCCGGGGGCGGACGGGGCGGGGCGGGAGGCGGCCGGGGCGCTGGCGCAGGTGATGTTCCGGCGCTCCGCGGACGCGCCGGCCCGCTGGATGGCGGAGGTCGGTCCGGGCCTGCCGCCGCAGTGGCTGCGCTCGGCCGGACTGGCCGACACCCGGGTCGTCCTCTCCCCCGCCGAGTTGGCCGAACTCTCGTCCGCGATCGAGGGGTTGCTCGCCCCGTACGTCCACCGCGACCGCGCCGACCGGCCCGCGGACGCCCGCGCGGTGCGCCTGCTGCGCTACACCCTGCCGGAGGGGGACGGGCCCGAGGACGGGACGGAGTGACGTCGCCGCTGCGGGGCCACCGGGCGTTCCGGCGGTTCTGGGCCGGTCAGGCGGTCTCCCAGTTCGGCGACCGGGTCTCGGAGTTGGCGCTGCCGCTGATCGCGGTGGGCGCCCTGGACGCGAGCACCGCGCAGGTCGCCGGGCTGACGGCGGCGCTGTGGGCGCCGAACCTGGCGGCGGTCTTCCTCGGCGCCTGGGTGGACGGCCGCCCCGACCAGCGGCGGCTGCTGGTGCTGGCGGACCTGGTCCGAGCGGCGGCGCTGGCCACGCTGCCGGTGGCGGCGCTGTTCGGCGCGGTGACGCTGGGTCAGCTGTACGCCGTCGCGGTGGTGACGGGCGCGGCGGGCGTGCTGTTCGGCAACGCGTACGCGCCGTTCTTCGCCCGCCTGGTGCCGCGCTCGGCCTACCTGGCCGCCAACAGCCGTCTGAGCGGCACCCGTTCGGCGGCGCAGCTGGCCGGGCCGGCGCTCGGCGGAGCGCTGGTGCAGGCGCTGACGGCGCCCGTCGCGGTGCTGGCCGACGCGGTGTCGTTCCTGGTCTCGGCGCTGCTGGTGGGCGGCGTCCGGACCGACCGGCCGCCGACGGACGGGGCGGACGGACCGGACGGGGCGGACGGGGCGGTGCTGCGGCGGGCCCGGGAGGGGCTGGGGTTCGTGCTGCGGCACCCGTACCTGCGGGCGAGCCTGGGCTGCTGCACCACCGTCAACTTCTTCACCTTCCTCGGCTTCGGCCTCACCGTGCTGTTCGCGGGCCGGGAGCTGGGCCTGTCGGCGGGCCGGATCGGCCTGGCGTTCGGTCTCGGGGCGACCGGCGGCCTGCTGGGGGCGCTGGGGGCTCCGGCGCTGTCGCGGCGGATCGGCGCCGGGCGGACGATCGTGCTGGGTGCGGTGCTGTTCCCCGCGCCGATCGCGCTGCTGGCCGTGGCGGGCGGTCCGGTGTGGGCCCGGACGGGTGTCCTGGCGGCGGCCGAGTTCCTCTCCGGCCTGGGCGTGATGCTGTTCGACGTGCCGCTGAACGCCGTCCAGGCCGCCGTCGTCCCCGACCGGCTGCGCAGCCGGGTCTCCGGCGCGTTCGCCACCGTCAACTACGGGGTCCGCCCGCTCGGCGCGCTGCTCGGCGGCCTGCTGGGCACCGTGCTGGGCCTGCGCCCCGCCCTGCTCGTCGCGGCCTTCGGCGGGAGCCTCGCCGTGCTGTGGCTGCTCCCCTCGCCCGTCCCCCGGGTCCGCGCCCCGGAGTCCCTGGTGCCGCTCGACCTCCCGCTCCCGTCGGGCGGGGGCCGGGACGGGGCGGTGCGGGCGGCCCGGTAGGCGGTGGCGGGCGCGGCCGGTACCGGGCCCCGGGCCGCGGGTGGGCTCACTCCCGGCGGGTGGGTGCCGTCCGGCCGGTCCGTCGGGGGTCCGGTCCGGCCTCGCGGGTGGCGGCCCAGCTGGCGAGCAGGCGCAGGCCCTGTTCGGAGGGGGAGCCGGGTTCGGCGGTGTAGACGGTCAGGTGGAGGCCGGGGGCGGCGGTCAGCTCCATGCCCTCGTAGGCGAGGGTGAGGTCGCCGACGGCCCGGTGGTGGAAGCGCTTGGTGCCGCTGCCGTGGTGGCGGACGTCGTGGGCGCCCCAGCGGGTGCGGAACTCGTCGCTGCGGGTGGACAGTTCGCCGACCAGGTCGTGCAGGTCCTTGTCGTGCGGGTCGCGGCCGGCCTCGGTGCGCAGGATGGCGACGGTGATGTCGGCGGCCTGCTCCCAGTCCGGGTAGAAGCGCCGGGCGCCGGGGTCGAGGAACTGGTAGCGGGCGAGGTTGTCCTGGTTGCCGGGGTGGTCGTGCACCTCGGAGTAGAAGGCGCGGGCGAACTGGTTGGCGGCGAGCAGGTCCATCCGGCCGTTGCGGACGAACGCGGGGCCGCCGGTGACGGCGTCGAGCATCCACTGCAGGGCCGGGTGCGCCGTCCACTGCCGGGTGGCGCGGCGGCGGGGGCGGGCCAGCGCGTCGGAGCCGTCGGCGGCCTGGGCCAGGTGCAGCAGGTGGGCGCGTTCGGCGTCGTCGAGCTGCAGGGCGCGGGCGAGGGCCTCCAGGACGGCGGGTGAGGCCCCGGCCAGGTTGCCGCGCTCCAGCTTGGCGTAGTACTCGACGCTCAGGTCGGCGAGCGCGGCGACCTCGCTGCGGCGCAGGCCGGGCACCCGGCGGCGGGGGCCGGCGGGCATGCCCGCCCGCTCGGGGCTGATCTTCGCGCGCCGCGAGGTGAGGAACTCGCGGACCTCCTGGCTGTTGTCCACGCCTCCGACGGTACGACGCCCGGGGCCCGGGTGGGGTGTACCGCCGGTACACCCCACGGCCGTGGCTCGCTGCGCGCGGCGGGAGGGGTGGTCCGGACCAGGTGGCGCCGGTCGGCCCGGATGCCCGCCAGGGGCAACCGCTGGACCCCGCCCGCGAGTTCACCGGCCGGTTCGCCTACGCCGCCGCCGGTGCGGCCGCCGGTGCGCCGTCGGGACCGCCCGGGCGGCAGCCGCCCGGTCACGCCGTTTCCGCGTCCGCGCCGGCCAGGAACGGGCGCAGCAGCGCGAGCAGGGCGTGCGGGCGGTGCAGCGGGACGATGTGGCCGCAGTCCTCGATGACGTGCCCGGTCAGGTCGTCGGCGACCGGGCGGAGTTGGCGTTCCAGCGCGGCGCCGACGGGCCGGGCGCCCAGGGCCAGCGTCGGCACCGTCAGGCGGGCGGCGGCGACCGCCCGCTCGATCTGGGCCGCGCTCTCGGGCAGGGCCCGGTAGTACGAGAACGCGCAGCTCAGCGCCCGGCGGCCGGTGTACGCGCGGACGAAGGCGTCCCGGAGGGCGGGGCGCACCCCGTCGCCGAGCGTGCCGGTGTGCAGGAACCAGTCGACGTAGGCGGCCTCGTGGCCCTGCAGGACGGTCTCGGCGAGGTCGGGCGCGGCGGTGTGGAAGCCGAACCACCACGGCGGCCCGCCCGCGAGGAACTCCTCGGCGCCGGGCAGCGTGCCCAGCAGGGACTCCATGACGACCAGCCGCCGGACCAGGTCGGGGCGGTGCAGGGCGAGCAGGAAGGCCGGCGCGGCGCCCGCGTCGATGCCCGCCACCGCGGCCGAGCGGACGCCGAGTGCGGCGAGGAGCGCCTCGGCGTCCGCGGCCAGGGTGCCCGCGTCGTACCCGGTGGCGGCCCGGCTGCTCGCGCCGAACCCGCGCAGGTCCGGCGCGATGACGCGGTGGCGGTCGGCCAGGTCGGCCATGACGTCCGTCCACAGTTCCCAGGTGTGCGGGAAGCCGTGCAGGAGCAGGACGGCCGGACCGGATCCGGCGAGGGCGACGTTCAGTTCGACGCCGTTGACGGGGACGCGGCGCAGTTCGGGCACGGCAGGGCTCCAGGGGTGGTGGGTGGTGGTGTGGAAGGGTGACCAGGTCACGCTAGGGAACTAGGCTGGTCCGTCCAAGACGGCACTTCTCCCACAGGTGGTGAGCCCCGAGTGACCACATCGAGGACCGACGGACCCGGCCGGCGGCCCGGCGAGCGGGGCGACCTGCTGGATCCGGACTGCCCGACCCGCCAACTGCTCGACCGCCTCGGCACCAAGTGGACGTCGATGGCGGTCAAGGTGCTGGCCGAGGAGGCCCCGGACGAACTCCGCTTCGCCGAACTGCGGCGCCGCGTCCCCGGCATCTCGCAGAAGATGCTCTCCGTCACCCTGCAGAGCCTGGTCCGCGACGGCCTGGTCGCCCGCCGGGTGGAACCCACCGTCCCGCCCGCCGTCCACTACCGGCTCACCGGGCTCGGCCGGTCCCTCGAGGAACCGCTCTCCGCCCTGCGGCTCTGGGCCGAGGCGCACATGCCGGAGATCGACCGCAACAACCGGCTTGCCGACGCGCCGTAGTCCGGCCGGAGCCGGGTCCGACGCCCCGCGGTGGCATGTCCCGGCCCCGTCGGGGCAGTCGAGTGTCCGCAGGACGATCGACACACCCGGACAGAGGAGGCAGCTGTGACCAGCGGACTGTGGGGCTACGGGAACGCCGAGGGGTACGCCGCGGGCTCGGACCTGACCGGCTACCGGGTCGAGGCGACCGACGGCCACATCGGCAAGGTCGACAAGCACACCGAGGACGTCGACGCCGCCTACATCGTGGTCGACACCGGCCCGTGGATCTTCGGCCGCGAGGTCCTGCTCCCGGCCGGGACCATCACCCGGATCGACCACGACGAGAAGACGGTGTTCGTGGACCGGTCCAAGGACGAGGTGAAGAACTCGCCCGCCCGCGACGAGGGCCACCACACCGACGATCCCGCCTACCGCGACCAGCTCGGCGGCTACTACAGCGGCGGCATCATCTGACCCGCCCCCGGAGCAAGGGGCCCCGCACCGGCGGTGCGGGGCCCCTTCGCTGTCCCGGCTCCGCCGCAGGGGCAGAGGCGAGGGCGGGGGCGGGGACGGTCAGGTCGTTCGGCGGCGTCGCTTCATCTCCGCCTCGGCGATGTGGGTGCGGCCCTTCCCGAGGGCGTCGCGGACCTGTTGCTCTGCGGCGACGAATCGCCGGTGATAGCCGTCGTCGTAGGCCTCGACGATCTGGAAGGTCCACATCCCCGGCAGGACGTCGGCCCCCTGGACCTCGCGCTCGACCAGGTCGGCCTGGTCGTGGTGGCCGGCCTCCCGGAGCCGCCGCACCGCCTCGCCGACGGCCTTGTCCGCGTTGCCGGTCAGCTGGTGGAAGTCGTACAGGCGCCCCCGGGCCCGTTCGGTGGTCTCCAGCGCCTGCGACAGGAGCCCCAGCGCTTCCACGGTGGCGTCATCCATGCCGGGCGGCCGGTCGGACTGCCGCTGCGGTTCTCCGTCACTGGTCACGGGTTGTGCCCCTCTCTGCCGGGTCGGTCCGATCGCGTCTATCCCGCCGGACGGCGATGACACCCGGGTACCCGGATCCGGGTCGCGGTCCACCGGCCGGGCGGCGGAGGTCCTCCGGCGCCCGGCCGGTGCTCTCGGCCGGGGTCTGGCCTGGCTTCCCGCACGCCGCACGCCGCGCTCCGGCGCCCCGACGGCCCGGCCGCCCGCCGGAGCAGCCCGGACTCCCGCCGTAACGGACCGCAGCTGCTCGGTCCGGGCCCGCGTCCCCCGCATTGAACGCGTTCAAAATTTGCGGCATGATCGGCGCTGTGAAGCCCGGGGGGAGAACGGGGCCGGCGCCGCCGTGCCCTGCGCCCGAGCGGTCGTGGGAGAGGGGGGACCGTGGGAGACATCGGCAGGACGCGCTTGCCGGCCGTCGCGGTCGCGTTGATGTGGTGGTACGAGGGCTTCTGGTGCAAGGTCTTCCCCGGGCGGGCGGACCAGCGGGCCATCGTGGAGGGACTGCCCCTGCTGCCGGCCGGCGCGGCCAACGCGCTGCTGGTCGCCATCGGCCTCGCCGAGGTCGCGCTCGGGGTGTGGGTGCTGCTGGGGTACCGGCCGTGCGCCGCCGCGGTCGTGCAGACGGTCCTGGTGGTCGGCTTCAACACCGGGGGCCTGCTCGTCGGTTCGCAGCACATCCCCGAGCCCGGCCGGCTGGTGGTCCAGGACCTCGGGTTCCTCGCGCTGATCTGGCTGGTCGCCGCGCGCCGCACCGCGCCCGGCCCGGGGCGGCTGGACGGCGCCGTGCAGGGGGTCCGGGCGCGATGAGCCCTTCCTTCCTCACCCACCGCTCCGCAGCCGCACCGCGCACCCCGGACCCCGCCGCCGGTACGCCGTGGCGGACGGGCCGCCTGCTCGCCGGGCCCGCCGGCCGCCCCCGGGTGCTGTTCGGCCGCATGTACGAGGACCCGGCCGTGGAACTCGCCGCCTTCCCGCCGCCCGGCGCCCGGGTGCTGTGCATCGCGTCCGCCGGGGACACCGCGGCCGCGCTCGCCGCGGCCGGGTACGAGGTCACCGCCCTCGACCTGAACCCGGTCCAGCTCGCCTACGCCAGGACCCGGCTGGAGGACGGGGCGCCCGCCGCGACCGGCACCGCCGAGCGGCTGACCGGCCTGGGCCGGACCGCCGCCGCGGCCCTGCTGCCCGGCTGGCGGCCCGCGGCCGTCGCCGGTTTCCTGCGCCTGGACGACCCCGACGAGCAACGGCGCCGCTGGACGGCCGAGTTCGACGGGCCCGGGCTGCGGCTGCTGGCCGCCGCCGCCCTGCGGCCCGCCGGGGCGCTCGCCACCGTCCTGCGCCCGGGCTTCCGGTGCGTGCTTCCGCGCGGCTTCGACGAGGTGCTGCTGCGCAGGATCGCCCGGACCGTGGCCCGGCACCCCAACGCCGCCAACGACTGGGCCTGGCGGCTGCTGCTCGGCCGCGAACGCCCCGGCGCGGCCGCGGCCCCGGTCGGCCCGGGGCGGGTGCGGCTGGTGCGGGGCGAGGTCGTCGAGCACCTGGAGCGGTGCGCCGCCGGGAGCTACGACGCGGTGACGCTCTCCAACGTGGTCGACGGCCCCGGCCCGCGCTTCGCCCGGCGGCTGCGCGCCGCCGTCGAGCACGCGGTGCGCCCGGGCGGGACCGCGGTGGTGCGCAGCCTGCGCGAACCGGGCCCCGGCGGGGCCGGGCAGGCCGCCGAGGACCGGTCGATGATCTGGGGCGTGGTGCGGGTCGTCCGCACCGGAACGGACGGAGCGAGGGCCCGATGAAGCACCTGCTGCAGCGCCACCCCGTCCCGATGCGGACCCGCTTCGCCCACTCGCTGGTCCTCACCTACGCCCTGCCGCCGCAGGTCCTGGAACCGCTGCTGCCGCCGGGGCTCGCCCTCGACACCTACACCGACCCCGCCGGCACCGAGCACGGGTTCGTCGCCGCGGCCCTGGTGGACACCCGGGACCTGCGGCCCGCCTTCCTGCCCGCCGGCCTCGGCGCCGACCTGATCCTCACCGGGTACCGGATCTTCACCCGCTTCCCCACGCCCGGGGGACGGACCATGCGCGGGCTGAAGATCCTGCGCAGCGACACCGACAGCCGCACCATGGCCGTCGGCGGCAACCTGCTCACCCGCTACCACTACCGGCTCGCCCGGATCGGCAGCCGGGTCGTCGGCGACACCCTGGAGTTCCGGGTCCTCAGCCGCGACGGCCGGGCCGACCTGCACGTGCGGGCCGACCTCGCGGGCGCCCCCGCGGACCTGCCCGCCGGCAGCCCGTTCGCCTGCGCCAAGGACGCCCGGCGCTTCGCCGGTCCGCTGCCCTACACCTTCGAGCACGAGCCCCGGACCGGATCGATGATCGTGGTCAAGGCCGTCCGGACCCACTGGGAGCCGACCCCGGTGGCCGTCGAACTGCCGACCCCGCCCACCTTCTTCCAGCACGGCCCCTTCGCCGGAACGGCACCCGTGCTCGCCAACGCCTTCCACGTCGCCGACCTCGACTACGGCTGGGACGCCGGTCTGCGCCGCGCCGAGAACGGGGCCGAACGATGAGGCGGGCCACGGCGGAGCAGCGGAGCACCCGCGCGGTCCGGGAGGAGGCGGCCCGGGAGGAGGCGGTCCGGGAGGAGGTGGGCCGGGAGGAACCGGTTCGGGAGGAACCGGTTCGTTTCTCCGGCGTGCGGGAGGTCGTCCGCTACAACTGGCCCCTGTACGCGGCGGGCTGCCTCGCCGCCGGGGCGGGCCTCGCGCTCTCGCACCGGCTCCCCCGGCCCGCGGCCGCACTCGCCCGGGCGGGCGCGGCCGCGGCGGCCGCCCTGCTGACCAGCAGCACGGCCGCCACCTGGTGGGTCTACGACCGCTCGGAACTGCGCACCTTCGACTGGCTGGAGGAACTGCTGCCCGCCGGCCCGGGCGAGCACCTGGTCCTCTCCTCCGGCCTCGACGAGGCCGGCCGGCCGGTGGCGGCCCGCTGGCCGCAGCACCCCCAGACCGTGGTGGACCTCTACGACCCCGCCCTCATGACCGAGGGCTCGATCCGCCGGGCCCGCCGCCACGTGCCGCCCGCCCCGCGCACCCTTCCCGGACGCCCCGACCACCTGCCCGCGGCCACCGGCACGACCGACACCGTCCTCGCCGTCTTCGCCGCCCACGAGCTGCGCCGGACCGGCGACCGGCACGAGCTCTTCGCCGAATGCGCCCGGGTGCTGCGCCCCGGGGGTCGCCTCGTCCTGGTCGAGCACCTGCGGGACGCCGCCAACACCGCGGTCTACGGCCCCGGCGCCCAGCACTTCTTCCCCCGGCGGACCTGGCTGCGGGCCGCGGCCGGGGCGGGCCTGCACCTCGTCGCGCAGCGGCGGATCGGCGGTCTCGTCACCGCCTTCGTCTTCGCCGCCCCACCCGCAACCACCCCGCCCGCCGCCACCGCCACCGCCACCGCCACCACCACCGCCACCACCCTGGCCTCCGACTCCCCCGCCCCGACCGGAAAGCGCCTCGCACCGTGACCCACCTGCTCACCCTGGAAGGCCAACTGCGCCTGGTGGGTGCGGCCCTGATCGTGATGGGCGCGTTCCACGCCGTCCTGCCGCGGCTCATCGGCTGGCCGTCCGACCTCGCCGGGACCACCCTGCTGACCCGTCAGGTCTCCTACGCGCACCTCTTCTTCATCGCCCTGACCTGCGTCCTGCTCGGCCTGCTGCCGCTGCTGCTCGCCCCGGATCTGCTCGCCGGGGGCCGGCTCGGCACTGTCCTGCTGGCCGCGCAGACGCTCTTCTGGGGCCTGCGCTGGATCTTCCAGTTCACGGTGTTCTCAACGGAGTTGTGGCGCGGCGACCGGCTGCGGACCGCCGCCCACGTCGCCCTGTCGGTGCTGTGGACCTGGGTGACGGCCGTGTTCGGCTGCGCGCTGGTGGTGGCGCTCAGGGGCTGAGCGGCGCGGGCGGCGGGCAGTCGGTCAGGCGGTCGCCGTGCGGCGGCCGCCGTAGGAGGCGGTCAGGGCGTCGGCGACGGTCTCCGCGTCCGCCCGGGCCGCGTCGGCCGGGTACTCCGGCAGCAGGTCGTCCCAGACGGGCAGCCAGGAGCCGAACAGTTGGAGCTGGCCCGCCGGGCGGGCGAAGAACCAGAGGTGCAGGTGGGCGGCGCCGTCGCCCAGGCGGTAGACGTGGGCCCGGGAGACGTGCGGCAGGGCCTGGACGTGGCGGACGATGCGGGTGGTGAGCACGCCCAGTTCGGCGGCCAGTTCGTCGGGGAGTTCCGCCAGGTCGTAGTGGTCGCGCGGGTACAGCATCAGGGCCAGTGGCACGCCGACGCCCGCGACCCGGTCCAGCCGCCAGTGGTCGGTGAACCACAGGCCCTCGTCGCGGGCCCGGCACATCCCGCAGTCCGCCGGGTCCTCGCCGTGCCGCGGCGGCTCGGGCAGCACCGGCGGGCGCAGCGGCGAGACCCGCAGCCCCTCCGGCTCGAACGGGCTGATGTCCCAGCCGGTCATCCGGGCGAGCGGGAGCCGGAGTTCGCCGTCGGCGGCGGCGCGCGCGTGGTCGTAGAACTCGTCAGGTGTCATAGCCATGATCGAAAGGGTAGCCCCGGCCGCCAGCGCCCTGACGACCGGTCCGCTCCGGCGTCCTGACGGCCGGTCGGACCGCCCGGGTGGGACCGGAGCGCCCTGGTGGGGCCGGTGTTCAGCGGGCCAGGTCGCGGACCAGGGTGCTGCTCACCTGCGGGAGTTCGCCGTACTCGAGGTCGTCGCAGTCCACCGGGAGCTGGTGGATCACGGCGGCCAGCCGGGGCGGGAGCCGGACGTCGAGGCCCTCGTGGCACAGCGCGAGGATCTCGGCGAGGACGCCGGCCGGGAGCAGCGTGTCGCGGCCGCCGAGGACGGGTTGCGACGGGCGGGGGCCGGCCGCCAGGTTCTCGGCCTGGCGACGCCAGACCTCGGCGTCGAGGAACTCGCCGAGGCTGCGGTGCAGCAGGCTCAGGCAGGACGCGGCGGTGTAGGAGCCGCCGCCGGCCGCGAACTGCCACCAGAACTGGGCGCCTTCGCGATGGTGGGCGACGTACAGCAGCGCGCCGAGGACGAGGGCGCCCTCGGGGTGGATGTGCGCGTCGTTGACCAGCAGGTCCAGCGAGGCGGCGGCGGTGGGCATGGCCAGGACCAGGGAGGTGGCGAGGTCGAGTTCGTGGGCGGCCTGGAGGTGTTCGGAGGGGAACGGCCGGGGGGCGGTGAGCAGCCGGTCCCAGGAGACGGCCGGGCCTTCCGGGTCGTCCGGTCCGGTCGGGCCGCCCGGGCAGGGGCGGGGCGGCCGGGTGGGCGAGGGGAGACTGTCGCGTCCGGTGGTCATCGGGGTTCCCCGCTCCGGGCGCCGAGGGCCGCGGCCAGCCGGGCGAGGGCCTGGGCGGCGGTGGAGCGGACGTTGGCCTCGGTGGTGGCCAGGCAGTCGGCGATCTGCCGGTCCGTCAGGCCGAGCAGGTAGCGCAGCAGGACCACGTCGTGGCGGCGCTCGGAGAGTCCGCGCAGCGCGGCGTACAGCTCCCGGTGGCTGCCGTCGGTCTCCGGCAGGTGCTGGGCGCGCTCGGCGGCGATCCGCACCGCGCAGACCCAGAGCGGGACGTGTTCCGGGGGCGGCGGCGGTGCGCCGTCCATCATCCGCTGCAGCAGGGCCGCGCCGACCTCCTCCTTGAGGATCGTCCAGGCCTGGAAGGCCGGGAACTGCTCGCGCAGGATCCGCGGCCACTCCCGCCACACCCGGCTCTTGGCGAGTTCCACCGCGCCGCGCGCAACGGCCGGGTCGCCCAGGCGCGCACCGGCGAAGCCGGTCCACGTCCGGTGGTGGGTATCGCAGAATGCGTCGAACGTCAGGCGGTGCCGGTCGCCCACCGCCCACTCGCTCTCGTTCACGCCCACACTCCTCCCCAGCGGCCCCGGGTCGCCGGAACTCGCTTTCCCGGTAGGAACATTAAGGCGCATCAGGTGTCGAGATGGTAATCCGGCACAAGAGGTTTCAAGATCAGACATAAGTCGTTCCGACGGAAAATCCGACTGTTCGGCGCCCCGACCGGATCCGATCGCCCCCTGATCGATTCCGACCGTTCCGCCCGGCGGAGCGCCCGCGACGGGCAACCACCCTTGATTGTCGGTTCGTACGTATGGGCATAGTGGGCGGAGTGAGCGGAGTGACGGACGATCAGGGGGAGCTCGTGACAACGGACGCACGCGACCGGAGCGGCAGCAACGGCGGCCGGGGCGACGGCGTCGAGGTCAACCTCGACATCCACCTGGCGCACTCGGCCCGGATGTACGACTTCTACCTCGGCGGGACGACCAACTTCCCCGCCGACCGGGAGGCCGCCGGCCGTGCCCTGGCCGTCTTCCCCTACGCCCGCTCCGCCGCCCGCGCCAACCGCGCCTTCATGCGCCGCTCGACGCGCCTGCTCGCCCGCTCCGGCATCCGGCAGTTCCTCGACATCGGCACCGGCATCCCCACCTCCCCCAACCTGCACGAGGTCGCCCAGCAGGTCGTCCCGGACGCCGCGGTGGTCTACGCCGACAACGACCCGATCGTGCTGCTGCACGCCCAGGCCCTGCTGCACGGCACCGAACAGGGCGTCACCGCCTACGTCCAGGCCGACGTCCGCGAGCCCGACGCACTGCTCGAGGCCGCCGCCCGCACCCTCGACTTCGAGCAGCCGATCGCGCTCAGCATGAACGCCCTGCTGCACTTCGTCCCGGACGACGCGCACCGGATCACCGAGGGCCTCAAGGCCCGGCTGCCCCGCGGCTCCGCGCTGGTGATCAGCCACCTCACCCCCGACTTCGCCCCCGACGAGACCACCCGGCTGATCCAGGTCTACACCGCCGCCGGCACGCCCGTCGCGGCCTGCACCAGCGAGGAGTTCGGCCGCTTCTTCACCGGCTGGGACGTCCTCGACCCGGGCGTCGTCGCCACCACCCGCTGGAACCCCTCGCTGGAGGAGGACACCGAGCGGATCAGCGACGCCGGCGCCTCCTGCTACGGCGCGGTGGCCGTCCGCCCCTGAGCCCCGCGCCCGCCGTCGTCACCGCAGCCGCCCGCCGCGCCCGCCGCGCTCTCCGGGCTCTCCGCGATCGCCATGCCCACCGGGCTCTCCGCGATCGCCATGCCCACCGGGGCGGACGGCCAGGCGCGCATGGCCAGGGCGGCGATGCGTTCCAGGGTGGCGCGGTCGGCGCCGTCGCGGGCCTGGGTGGACATGCCCTGGATGACGGAGGCGTAGAAGGCCGCGAGGCCGTCCGCCTCGTCCCGGGTCACGGGGGGCAGTAGGCCGGCCGCGGCGTCGGCGGTGATCCGGGCGGCGAGGGCCTGTTTGACGCCCTCGCGGAGGGCGCGCAGTTCCTCCCGGACGTCCTGGGCGGCGTCGGTGGTGTTGGTGGCGCCGTCGACCACGAAGCAGCCCGGGGGGTGGCCGGGTTCGGCGTACCCGGCGGCGGCCAGTCCGAGCATCGTCTCGACGGCCTCGCGCGCGGTCGGCCGGGCGAGCGCCCGGGCGCTGTAGCTGCCGTGGGTGGCGGCGTAGCGCTGGACGGCGGCGGTGAAGAGCTGCCGCTTGTCGCCGAACGCCGCGTACAGGCTGGGCGGGTTGATGCCCATCGCCCTGGTGAGCCCGGACAGCGAGGTCGCCTCGTAGCCGTGGCGCCAGAACTCGGTCAGTGCCGCGTCGAGCGCGGCGTCCCGGTCGAAGCTGCGCGGGCGTCCCTTGGTGGCCATGGCGGTAATTCTATAGCGATCCCTACAGAGCGTGCTACGGTCATTTCGTAGCGACCGCTACAGAATTCAGGTGCCACACCGCGCCCGGAGGGGGAACTCCCATGTCCATCGCCACCGCATCCACCACGTCCGTCCTGCTTACCCCGCCCGCGCCGCTCGCCCGCACCGTGCTCGGCTCCGGTCCCGGCCTGGTGCTGGCCCACGGCGCCGGCGGCGGCACCGCCGCGAACTACGGGCCGCTGCTGGACGGCCTGGCCGCCCGGCACACCGTGGTCGGCGTCGACTGGCCCGGCAGCGGCGGATCCCCGCGCGCCGCGGGCCCGTTGGACACCGACGAGCTGGCCGACCAGCTGGTCGCCGCCGCCGACGCCGCGGGGCTCGAACGCTTCGCCCTGGCCGGGTTCTCGCTGGGCGGCCCGGTCGCCGTCCGGGCCGCCGCCCGCCACCCGGAGCGGGTCGTCGCCCTGGTGCTGACCGCGACCTTCGCCCACCGGGACGCCCGGCTCGACCTGGCCGCCCGGCTGTGGGGCGAGCTGTACGCGTCCGGCGCGCACGACCTGCTCGCCGAGCACCTGACCCTGGCCGCGTTCGGCCCCGACGCGCTGCAGGCCCTCGACCCGGCCGCACTGCGCGGGGCGATCGCCGCGGTGGCCGCCACCGTCCCGTCCGGCACGCCCGAACAGGTCGACCTGGTGCGGCGGATCGACGTCCGCGCGGACCTGGCCCGGGTCCAGGCGCCCACCCTGGTGATCACCACCACCGCCGACCCGCTGGTCTCGCCGTCCCTGCAGCGCGAGCTCGCCGACCGCATTCCCGGCGCCCGGACGGCCGAACTGCCCACCGGCCACCTGCCGTTCGCCGAGCAGCCCGAGCAGTGGCGGGCCCTGATCACCGACTTCCTGGCCGAGCACACCGCGACCACCGCCTGACGCACCCGCCCACCGCAGCCGGGCCGCTGTTAGCGTGCCGGGCATGGCGAACGGCGACGCGGTGAACGGCAGCACGGGCAACGGCGATGCGGGCAACGGCGATGCGGGCAGTGGCGACGCGGGCAGCGGCAGGGGCAGGACCGCCGCGCCCGGCTCGGTGGTCCTGGTCCTGGCGGCGGCGGTGGCCGGGGCGTGGGGCGTCGGGGCGCTGGCGGACGGGGTCGACGGGGCGGACGGGGTCCGGGACGCGCTGCGCGGGGACGGGCTGGCCGTGTTTGGCGGGTACGGGGCGGCGGTGCTGGCGGGCAGCGCGCTGCGGACGGCGACGCCGAAGTACCGTTCCCGGCCGGTGGGCGCGGTGTGGGCGGGGGCCGTGCTGGCACTGGCGTTCGGCGCGCTGCTGGCGCTGCTGGCCTGGCCGGTCGCGGAGATCGCCCCCGCTACGGGCCACGACCCGGTCTCGAACCGGGACCCGGGCTTCGTCTACCCGCTGTGGCTGGCGTTCACCCTGCTGCCGCCCGCGCTGGCCGCGGCGGGCGTGCAGATGGGGCTGCCGCTGGCCCCGCAGCCGAAGACCGGGACCGAGGCCGGGATAGAGGCCAGGGGCGGCTCCGGGGTACGGGCCCGGACGTCCCTCCCGCTGCCCGCCGCGGACACCGTGCGGCGCGGCGTGCTGCGCGGACTGGCCTGGGGGGCGGCCCCGTTCGGGTTGCTGCTGCTGTTGTCGGCGCTCTGAGCCGGCCTCCCGCGCCGGCCCGCGCCACCGCCCCGGAAACCCTTGGACGGGCGGGCGGCGGCCTGCTGCAATGGGCCGGGGAACGCCCGCGACGGAGGGGACGACGATGGCGGAGGACGCGCGGGGCGCGGCAGCGGACGGGCGGGGCACGGCGGCGGCCGAGGTCAGGCTGCGGTTGTCGGTGCGCGGCCTCACCGACGCCGATCTGCCGTCCTGCGGTTGGGCCGGTTCGCCGAAGCACGTGCGCGAGCTCGCCGGGCAGGTCCGGCGGGCCGCGGCGGGCGAGATCGACTACCTGGCGGCGTGCACGCCGGCCGGGCTGCCGGTGGCGCTGTGCGGCGTCGACTACGCGGTGGTGCCCGGGGCGGGCACGCTCTGGCAGCTCGGCGTCCATCCCGCCCTGCAGTCCTGCGGGATCGGCACGCTGCTGATCGGCGCCGCCGAGCGGCGGATCGCCGCCCGCGGCCTGGTCCGCGCCGAGCTGGGCGTCGAGGAGTCCAACCCGCGGGCCCGCGCCCTCTACGAGCGCCTCGGCTACCGCGCCTTCGGCCGGGCGCCCGACTCCTGGGACGTGGAGGACGAGGACGGCACGCTCCGCCGCTACGAGACGATGTGCGTCCTGATGCGCAAGATCCTGGCCTGAGCACGGACCGGGCGTCCGTCACCGGGCCGGGCGGGGGCGGGTCCGTTCGTGGATGCTCCCGCCGGGGGCGTACCAGCCGGCCTTCTTGCGGACGGCGGGGCTCGGGTCCTGGACGTGGCAGGTCCGCAGGGCGGTGGCGGCCCCGGGGTGGGTGTGGGCGAACTTGCCGACGAGTTCGGCGGCCCGGGCCCGCACCCGGGGGTCGGGGTCGTCGGCGAGGTGGCGCAGGGCGGGGGCGAGGACCTGGTCCGCGCCCGGGGCGCAGGTGTCGCCCTTGCAGCGGTCGCAGGCCAGGGCGTGGAAGGCGGCGATCCGGACCTCGGGGTCGGGGTCGTCGGCCATGGTGACGAGGCGGCCCATGGACGCGGTGTCGACCAGGTGGTCCAGGAGCCGGCAGCAGCCCTCCCGGACGGCCGCGTCGGGGTGGGACAGGCCGCGGCGGACGGCGTCCACCGCGTCCTCCCCGCGCCGCAGCAGCTCCCGGTGGGCGGCGACGGTGCGTTGCGGGTCGCCCAGGTAGGTGACGAGGGCTTCGTTGTCGGTCCTGACGAATCCGAGCACGTCCCCCAGTGTCGGACCGCACGAGCCGTCCCCGCAAAGGGATTTCACCCGCCCCGGGAGGTGCTGTCCGGAAGCCGCGGCCGGGTCAGTCGGTGGTGGGGGCGGTCAGGTCGAGGGTGAAGCTGAACCGGTCGCCGCGGTAGAGGGTGCGGACGAGTTCCAGCGGGCGGCCGGCGGCGTCGCGGCTGCGGCGGTGCAGCAGCAGCATCGGGAGGGCGGGCGGGGTGCCGATCAGCAGGGCCTCGCGCGGGGTGGCGAGCACGGTCTCGATCCGCTCCTCGGCTCCGGCGAGCTGGACGCCGCGGTCGCGCAGGTAGCCGTAGAGCGAGCCGGCCGGGTCGAACTCCGTTGCCAGCAGGGGGACTCGGGCCACCGGCAGGTAGGTGGACTCCAGGCCGACGCGTTCCTCGTCGGCGCGCAGCACGCGTTCGAGGTGCCAGAGCGGTTCGCCGGCCGGGACGGCGAGGCGGTCGGCGGTGGCGGGGTCGGCGGGCTGGCGGTCGAGGGCGATCAGGGTGCGGCCGGGGCGCAGGCCCTGGCGGGTGACGCCCTCGGTGTAGCTGGCCAGGGACAGCGGCTGTTCGATCTTGGCTCCGGCGACCACGGTGCCGCGGCCCTGGCGGCGCAGGCGGCCCTCGATCAGCAGGTCGCGCAGGGCCTGGCGGACGGTGGCGCGGGCGACGCCGTACCGCTCGGCCAGGCCGGCTTCGGTGGGGAGCCGTCCGCCGGGGCCCAACTCGTCGAGCAGTTCCTCGAGTTCGGCTTTGACCAGGTAGTACTTGGGCACCCGGCCGTGCTCGGGGACGCCGGACCGGGCGGGGGCGAGGGGGGCTCGGGGGGTGCCGTGGTTCACCGGCCCAGGGTAGCGATCGGCCGTCCGCCGGCCCGGCACCCCCTGGTCCGACCGCCCACAGAACATAACGAACAGATAACCGGTCTGGACTGAATTTTGGCGCTTGTTCATACAACCGTGGATTCGGTGCGGGCTCGCGCTCGCCCGGCCGCCCCATCCTCGGTTGCCGGTGCAACCGCACCGTGCCGCTTCCCCGTTGGGAGACCCCGTGCGCAACTCCCGTTCCACCATGGCCCTTTCCCTGTCCGCGGCGGCCGTCGTCGCGACCGCGCTGGTGCCGCTGGGCGGCTCGCCCGCCGCGGCCGCCACCGGCGCGTACAACGGCCTGCCGAACGGCAGCAAGCAGGCCAAGACGCTGGTCATCGGCATCGACGGCACCCGGTACGACAAGATCGCGGCGGCGGACGCGCCGAACCTGAAGGCGCTGATGGCCTCGGGCACCACGGCGACCTCCGACCTGTACGCGAACCCGCTGGCGCCGACCCTCTCCGGGCCGGGCTGGTCGACCATCGCCACCGGCGTGTGGCCGGACAAGCACAAGGTGCTGGACAACAACTTCACCGGTTCGCGCTTCGACCTGTACCCGGACTACGCGAGCCGGCTGGAGAGCGCCGACCCGGCCGCATCGACGCTGGTGATCGGCTCCTGGAACCCGATCACCGCGAACGTCTTCAACGGCACGGCCGACCTGCGGATCCCGGAGAGCGAGAACGACGCCAAGACCGCCTCGGACGCCGCCGACTACCTGGCGCACGGCAACCCGGACTCGGTGTTCCTGCACTTCGACGAGGTGGACGAGGCCGGGCACTCCTACGGCGGCGCGTCCAGCCAGTACCTGGCGGCGATCCACGGCGCGGACGGCCTGGTCGGGCAGGTGCTGGCCGCGCTCAGGTCCCGCGCCACCTACGCCTCGGAGGACTGGCTGGTCGTGGTCACCACCGACCACGGCCACACCGACGCGGGCGGCCACGGCGGCAACAGCGCCAACGAGCGGCAGACCTGGATGGTCCTGAACGGCCGGGGCTACGCCGCCGGGGCGCACCGCTACGACGTCAAGCCGGTGGACATCGCGCCGACCGTGCTCAAGCACGAGGGCGCGCCGATCGACCCGGCCTGGGGCCTGGACGGCAAGCCGGTGGACGAGATCGTGCCGGACGAGTTCGACGCGCTGCGGCCGAGCCTGCAGACCCGGGTCGACGAGACCGGCATCGGCTCGACGGTCAAGGGCTTCACCCGCACCCCGCCGGCCGGCTGGTCGATCGACAACTCGCGGATGCCGTCCGGCGGCGTCACCGAGTGGCGCGGCTGGGCGTTCGCCACCGACGAGTTCTGGACGGCGGCGCAGCTCGGCCAGGGCCGGGAGACCAACGTCCGGGCCCGCAACGTGTTCGCGGTCGCGGACTCCGACGAGTGGGACGACAAGTCGCACGGCACCGGCCAGTTCGACTCGACGCTGGTCAGCCCGGCGTACCCGGTGGCCGGCCGCACGCACGGCACGCTGTCCTTCGCCACCGACTACAAGGTCGACGGCCCGCAGACCGGCGACGTGTACGTGTCCTTCGACGGCGGCGCCGCGCAGCTGGTGAAGTCCTACCGGGCCGACCTGAACACGGTCGAGCACCTGGACGTGACCGTCCCGGCGGGGGCCTCGACGGCCCGCTTCCAGTTCCGCTACACCGGCACCAACTCGGCGTTCTGGACGGTCGACCAGGTCGTCTTCAGCTGACGGCGCCGTCCCGGGGCGGGCGGGTCCGGCCCGTCCCGGGACCGCTCAGCGGGTCTTGAGCACCACCTGCACCGCGAAGGCGACCTGATCGGCCGTCAGGTCGGCGCGGGCGGTCAGCCGCAGGCGCGGGACGCCGTCGGGGACGGACGGGGGCCGGAAGCAGCCGACGGCCAGGCCCTCGTCCCGGCAGGCGGCGGCCCAGCGCACCGCGTGCTCGGGGTCGTCGGCCCGGACGGCGACCACCGCGCCGTCCGGGGCGGAGGCGTCCAGGCCGGACTCGGCGAGCCGGTCGGCGAGTTCGCGGGCCACCCGCAGGGCGTCGGCGGCCCGGCCGGGCTCGGCCCGCAGCAGGCGCAGCGCGCCGAGGGCGGCGCCGACCGCGGCGGGGGCGAGGCCGGTGTCGAAGATGAAGGTGCGGGCGGCGGAGACCAGGTGGCGGATCACCCGCTCGGGGCCGAGGACGACGCCGCCCTGCGCGCCGAGCGACTTGGAGAGCGTCGCGGTGGCGACCACGTCGGGCTGTCCGGCGATGCCCGCGGCGGCCCCGGCGCCCGCGCCGCCCGGGCCGAGCACGCCCAGGCCGTGCGCGTCGTCGATGACCAGCGCGGCGCCGTGCGCGCGGGCGGCGGCGAGGTGGTCGGCGAGCGGGGCGGCGTTGCCGTCGACCGAGAACACCGAGTCGGTGACGACCAGGGCGCGGGGTTCGGTGCGGGTCGCGAGGGCTTCGCGCACCGAGGCGGGGTCGCAGTGCGCGGCCCGGGCGACCCGGCCCCTGGCGAGCCGGCAGCCGTCGATCAGCGAGGCGTGGTTGTGGGCGTCGGAGACGATCAGGGTGTCCGGGCCGGCCAGCGCGGTGAGCACGGCGAGGTTGGCGGTGTAGCCGGAGGAGAACACCAGGGCGGCCTGGTAGCCGCAGAACTCGGCGAGTTCGCGTTCCAGCGCGGTGTGCGCCTCGGTGGTGCCGGTGACCAGCCGGGAGCCGGTCGCGCCGCCGCCCCAGCGCACGGCGGCCTCGGCGGCGGCGGCCGTGACGGCCGGGTGCCTGGTCAGCCCGAGGTAGTCGTTGGAGGCCAGGTCGAGCACCGGGTCGTCGGCGGGCCGGCTGCGCAGCCGCCTGGTCAGCCCGGCGGCGTCCCGGGCCCTCGCCGCCCCGTCCAGCCAGTCGAACACCCGCTCCGGCGCCGCTTCCGCTCCGCTGACCTGCCCGTCTGCCACCATGCCCGGCACTCTTCCATCCGGCGCGCGGCCGGGGCAACGCGTACCGCCCCGATGTGCGACGGCCCACACTCCCCCGGCCCTCCGACCGGAGAACCGCTCGGGACCTGCTCGGAAACCGCTCGCGCCGGCGCCTCCGGCCCGTACGGGGGGCGGAGGCACCGGCGCGAGGGGGCGACCGGGACCGGTGGGGCTACCGGGGCTGACGGGGGGTCAGTTGCGGTAGCGGAACAGGATGCGGCCCCTGGTCAGGTCGTACGGGCTGAGTTCGACCAGGACGCGGTCGAAGGGGAGGATCTTGATGTAGTTCTTGCGGATCTTTCCGCTGATGTGGGCGAGCACGTGGTGGCCGTTCTGCAGTTCCACCTTGAAGGTGGCGTTCCGCAGGCACTCGAGGACGGTGCCCTCGAGCTCCAGGCCCTTGGCGACGCGTGGCAAGGGGTCTCGATTCTCTGGTGGGAGTGGGGGTGGTGCGGAGTTGGTGCGGGGCGGTGCGGGTGGTGCCGGTCAGTGGTGGATCAGGTGCAGGACCTGGCCGGTCCGTTCGGCGCCGAAGCTCTCGAAGAGGGTGGCGGCGGCGGTGCGGGACTGGTCGACCTCGGCCCAGGCGGTGGTGGTGCCCGCCTCGTGCAGGGTGTGCAGGGCGTGCGCGAGCAGGGAGCGGCCGAGGCCGTGCCGCTGGTGGGCGGCGCGGACCGCGAGCAGGCCGATCCGGGCGGGGCCGCGGCCGCGGACCACCCGGACCAGGCCGGCGTACCGGCCCCGGTGGACGGCGACCGCGTACAGCGACGGGTCGATCAGAGTGTCCCCCGGAGGGCAGGGCCGAACCTCGGCGGGCATGGTGTGCCAGCCGGGGCCGGCCTCGACCTCGGCCCGGATCTCCCGGTCCAGCTCGCGCAGTCGGGCCTCGTCGGCCGTCCCGGCGGGCAGGATCGTGACGCCCGGGGCGAGGGAGGGGACCGCGGCGGCGGTGGACAGGACGTACTCCCACTCCCGCCGCTCGGGGACGAACCCGGCCCGCTCCCAGCGGGCGGCCGGGGCCGGGTCGTCCGCGGCGAGCAGGGTGCGGAGCGGGGCGGGCAGGGCGGCGCGCACCGCGTCGGCGAGCGGCGCGAAGGCCGCGTCGTCCCAGACGTCGATGCTGACGTAGCGGAGGTCGTGGCGGCGGGTGGAGACGTCGGCGTGGCCGACGACCACGTCCCCGGACAGGGCCTGCCACTGGGTCTCGTCGACCCGGGTGATCTGCACGGGGTGCACGGTGTTCGTGCTGTTCACGGTGTTCATGGCTTTCGCCTTTCGGGAGTGCCTGCGTTGTCACGCGAGCGCTCCCGACGACACCTGTGTCAGTCGTTGCACCGTGGGGAAAGGGGGAGCACCCGCCTCGATCCAGCTCTCATGGGGAACTCACCTCCTCGCTTCCTGTTCACGGCGATCCGAACAGTAGCAACCTCCCGCCGCCCGGCCAACCGATTTATCGGACGTCCCGTTCCGGCTACCCGGCGGGCAGCAGCAGGACGGCGGCCGCGGCGGCCAGCAGGGCCAGGTTGAGGCCGATCCGGCGGTCGCCGCCGGTGAGGTGGACCGGGATCGCGCCGGCCTGGAGCAGCAGCAGGCCGGTCGCCGCGGCCGGGGCGAGCCAGGTGGCGGTGCCGGTCAGCGGGGGCAGCAGCAGCCCGGCGGCGCCGAGGAGTTCGAGCGCGCCGAGGGCGCGCAGGGCGGGCAGCGGGACCCGGTCGACCCAGGCCATCATCGGGCGGAGCCGGTCGGGGCTGCGGACCGCCTTCAGCGTGCCCGAGTAGAGGGAGAAGAGGGCGAGCAGCCCGGCGACGATCCAGTGGGCGAGTTCCATCGGTTCCCGTTCGGGGCGGGCCGCCGCGGTGCGGGGCCGGTGCGCGGGCCGCCGCCGGGCGGGGCCGGGCGGCGGGGGCGGCCGGGAGCGGCCGCGTCCCGTCCACCCCACCGCCGGGGGCGGGGCGCCGTCCAGGACCCGTTCCGGTCCGCCGATGCCGGCTGGGTATCGTCGCAGCGTGGAGCTACGGACCCTGCGGTACTTCGTGGCGGTCGCCGAGGAACTGCACTTCGGCCGGGCCGCCCGCCGCCTGCACCTGAGCCAGCCGCCGCTGAGCCGGGCGGTCAAGCAGTTGGAGGCCGACCTCGGCGCCCTGCTGTTCGTCCGCTCGCCGGCCGGGGTCGCGCTCACCCCGGCGGGCACGGTGCTGCTGGCGGAGGCGCGGACCCTGCTCGCCCGCGCCGACCGGCTGCGGGTGCGGGTCGGCGCGGCGGCCGGACGGGCGGGCCTGACCGTCGGCATCCTGGGCGACGGCACCGACCCGGGCGTGTTCCGGTCGGCGGCCGCCCACCGCCGCGACCACCCGGGCGTGGACGTCCTGGTCCGGGAGACCGACCTGACCGACCCGACCTGCGGGCTGCGCGCCGGGCTGGTGGACGTTGCCCTCACCCGGGCCCCGTTCGACGAGGACGGCCTGGCGGTGCGCACGCTGCGGTCCGATCCGGTCGGCGCGGTGCTGCGCGCCGACGACCCGCTGGCCCGCCGCGAGCGGCTGCGGTCGGCCGAGCTGGACGGCCGCCGCTGGTTCCGCTTCCCGCCCGGCACCGACCCGCGCTGGCAGGCGTTCTGGCACGGCGGCACCGAGCGGGAGGGCCCGGTGGTGCGCGGCGTGCAGGAGTGCCTGCAGGCGGTGCTGTGGAACGGCACGGTCGGGCTGGCCCCGCTCGGACACGACCTGCCCGCCGGGCTGGTGGTGGTGCCGGTGCCGGACCTGGCGCCGAGCCGGGTGGTGGTGGCCTGGAACGAGGGCGCGGCCGACCCGCTGGTCCGCTCCTTCGTCGAGACGGCGACGGCCGCCTACCGCGCCTGAGCGCCGGGGGTTCGGGAGGCTCGGGAGGCCCGGAGGCCCGGGAGGCCCGGAGGCCCGGGAGGCCCGGAGGCCCGGGAGGGGATCAGCAGGCGCAGGAGATGCCGGAGCGCGGGGCGGTCAGGTCGTCGACGGGGCGCTGCTCGGAGCCCGCGGCGGTGTCGTACGCGAAGCCCTCGCGGGCCCAGTACTCGAAGCCGCCGAGCATCTCCTTGACCCGGTAGCCGAGCCGGGCGAAGGCCAGGGCCGCGCGGGTGGCGCCGTTGCAGCCGGGGCCCCAGCAGTAGGTGACCACGGTCAGGGTCGGGTCGATCGCCTCCGGGGCCAGGTCGGCGATCTGCCCGGTCGGGAGGTGGACGGCACCGGGGATGTGCCCCTGGTCCCAGGCGGCCTTGCTGCGGGTGTCGACCACCACGATGCCGGGCGCGCCGGAGGCCAGGTCGGCGTGGACGTCCGAGACGTCCGCCTCGAAGGCGAGCCGGGCGGCGTAGTGGGCGGCGGCCTCGGCCGGGGCGGCGGCGGGGACGCTCAGGACGGCGCTGGTGGCGGTCTCGGTGCTCGTCCCGGCGGTGGCGGTGGCGGTGGCGGACATGGAGGTGCCTCGTTTCTGGCGGTGCGGGAGTTCCGGGCCGGGGGCCTTCCGGGCTGGGAGCCTTCCGGGTCGGGGGCCTTCCGGGCTGGGAGCCGGGGGTTCCGGTGGGCCGTTCCGGCGGCCCCGGTCGGCGACGGCTCCAGTCTCGCGGTCCGCACACCCGCCCCACGAGTGGCGTGAGCGCCTGTGACCGTCAAGATCCCGCCGGCCCGCCGTGCGCGGGCCGAGTGCTCACGCACCGGTGCCGACCGTTCCGCGCAGGCGGGCGAGGCCGGTGTCCAGGGCGGCTTCCAGGTGGGTGGCGGAGCCGCTGGTCATCAGGATCAGCACGCCGCCCTGGATCCCGGCGAGCAGCGCGGCGGCCTCTCGGTCGGCGTCCAGGTGCGGGGCGGTCGCGCCGTCGGCCTGCAGGTGGCGGATGCCGGCGGCGAGTTGGCGCTGCCACTGGTCGAGCAGTTCGCAGGCCACCGCCCGGGTGGCGTCGGTGGCGCCGCCGAGTTGGGCGAGGGCGGTGTGCAGGGGGCAGTTGGCGCCCTGGGCGCGGTAGCGGGCGAGGACCTTGTCGCGCCACTGCTGCCAGGCGTCCCAGTCGGTGAGGGCGCCGAGTTCGGGCTGCTGGTCCGCCAGCACCCGGTGCGCCTCGTGCCGGGCGACGGCGAGCAGCAGGTCGTCCTTCCCGCCGGGGAAGTAGTGGAAGAGCTGGCTCTTGCTGGTCGCGGTGCGGGCCATCACGTCCTCGAGGCGGACCGCGAACACGCCGTCTTCGCGGATCTGTTCGGCGGTGCCCTCGACGATGCGCTGCCGGGTGGCGGCGCCCTTGCGGGTCAGCGGCACGGTTCTCCGTAAGGTGTTGGTCGGCCCGGGAGGGCCGGATGTGGCTAACGGTTCTCTGCCTTCAGTGGCTTGCGAGGAGTGGCCGTCCGGCTCTTCGGGGTGCCCTGGCTGCTGATTGAGATGTGCGCGCTGTGTGCGGTCGCTGTTTACGGAGACGACGGCGGGGTGTTCCTCGGGCCGATGGAATGCAGGCGGGATCGAGGAGGGGCGAGTGGGAGAGCGAAGTGCCCGTGCTTGGGCGGGTGTTGACGCCGGCAAGGGCCATCACTGGGCGGCCGTGGTCGACGAGGCCGGCACAACGCTGTGGTCGAAGAAGATCGTCAACGACGAGACGGCGATCCTGACCGCGCTCGGCGAAATCCTGGAGCTGGCCGAGCAGGTCCACTGGGCGGTGGACATCTCCGGCACCGCCTCGGCACTGCTGCTGGCCCTGCTCGCCGCCCACGGCCAGCAGGCCGTCTACGTGCCCGGACGCACCGTCAACCGCATGGCCGGCGCCTACCGGGGCGAGGCGAAGACCGACGCCCGCGACGCCTACGTCATCGCCGAAACCTCCCGTCAGCGATGGGACTTCGCCGCGATCGAGGTGCCCGCCCAGCTCGCGGCGGACCTCGCACTGCTGACTGCGCACCGATCGGACCTGGTCGCCGACCGCGTGCGGATGATCAACCGGCTCCGCGACGTGCTCACCGGCATCTTCCCCGCCCTGGAACGGGCCTTCGACTACTCCGCGCACAAGGGCGCCCTGGTCCTGCTGACCGGCTACCAGACCCCGGCCGCCCTGCGCCGCCGGGGCCGGGCCCGGCTGACGGCCTGGCTCGCCAACCGGAGCGTGCGCGGCGCCGACGCGGTCGCCGCGACCGCGCTGGAGGCCGCCGAGGCCCAGCGCACCGTGCTGCCCGGCGAGGACGTCGCCGCCGCGATCGTCGCCGACCTCGCCGCACAGATCCTGGCCCTGGACGACCGGTTGAAGCGGATCGACAAGCAGATCCGCGACACCTTCCGTGCCCACCCGCAGGCCGAGATCATCGAGTCCCTGCCCGGCATCGGGCCGATACTCGGCGCCGAGCTCGTCGTCGCCGCCGGGGACCTGGCCGCCTACGCGGACGCCGGCCACCTCGCCTCGGCGGCCGGGCTGGTGCCCGTCCCCCGCGATTCCGGTCGCCGCACCGGCAACATGCACCGGCCGAAACGCTACAGTCGCCGCCTGCGACGGGTGTTCTACATGTCCGCGCAGACCAGCATCATGCGGGACGGGCCGAACCGGGACTTCTACCTCAAGAAGCGCGCCGAGGGCTGCAAGCATGTCCAGGCGATCATCGCCCTCGCCCGCCGCCGGGTCAGCGTCCTGTGGGCGCTCCTGCGCGACAATCGGATCTTCACCCCCGTTCTGGACGCGCAGGCAGCTTGACTCGGTCATTGAGACTCCTCCGGGGGGGCGGCGGTCAGGGCAGCAGGATCAGTTTGCCGGTGGTGCGGCGGGATTCGAGGTCGGCGTGCGCCCGGGCGGCGTCGGCGAGGGGGTAGCGGCCGGTGATCCGCTGGGTGAGCCGCCCGTCCAGGACCAGGTCGAACAGTTCGCCGGTGCGCCGCACCAGGTCCGCGCGGGTGGCGACGTGGTGGTGCACGACCGGGTAGCTGAGCAGGATGCTGTTGGGCAGGTCGGTGGGCCGCAGGGTCGGGACGCCCATGAAGGGCCCGTAGTAGGCGTGCACGCCGTGCGGGCGCAGCGACAGCTGGGAGGAGGCGAAGGTGTCGGCGCCGCCGCCGTCGTAGACCACGTCGGCCCCGCGTCCGCCGGTGAGTTCGCGGACCTGCTGCTCGAAACCGCCGCCGGAGTGGACCAGGACGTGGTCGGCCCCGGCCCGCTCCGCCACCGCGGCCTTCTCCGCCCGGGAGACCAGCCCGATCACGCTGCCGCCGCGGGCCTTCACCAGCTGGGTCAGCAACTGGCCCACCCCGCCGGCCGCCGCGTGCACCACGGCGGTGCTGCCCGGGGCGACGGGGTACGTCTCGGTGGTCAGGTGGTTGGCGGTCAGGCCCTGCATCAGCAGGCCGCCCGCGACCTCGTCCGACACCCCGTCAGGCACCTTGACCAGCGCGGCGACCGGGACGGCCAGCAACTCGGCGTAGCTGCCCGGGTGGTAGAACCAGGCCACCCGGTCGCCGACCGCGAGCTCCTCGACGCCCGCGCCGAGAGCGGTCACGTACCCCGCCCCCTCGGCCCCCAGCACCGCCGGCGCCGCCCAGCCCGGACCGCCCTGGGCCCGCGCGCCGACGTCCATGTAGTTGACCCCGACCGCGGCCGACCGCACCAGCACCTCCCCCGGTCCGGGCACGGGGTCGGGCAGTTCGGTCCAGCGCATCACCTCGGGACCGCCGTGCTCCTCGATCCGGATCGCCTGCATGGCGCACCGCCTTCCTGCTTGGGCCCGCCCGCCGTCGGCCGGGCACGTTCAGCACGGTAGGCAGCCGAAAATGGACCAGCAAGTCCAGAAACGCCCGCTCCGGACCACGGCCCGCCCCCGACCCCCGCAGGCAGTCCCCCGCCTCGCCGTCCGCGTACATCAGCAGCCCGGTCCTGAACCCCGCAGTGCTCTCTCCCATGTTCCCCGACGGCCGGTCGGAGCCCGCCCCGGCAGCCGGGCGGGTCCTTGCCCGGTGGGGGTGCGGTCGGTGAGGGTGGGGCGGGAGCGGAGGGAAAGGGGAGGCGGATGGAGATCGTCGAGCGGGTGTGGACGGAGCCGTGGGAGGGGTTGCGGTGCACGCCGGTCGGGGGCAGTGCGGTCGGGGTGGTGGTGCTGTCGGGGTCGAGCGGGCGGGTGGAGGCGGCGCGGGCGCGGGTGTTGGCGCGGGTGGGGTTCGACGCGTTGACGATCCGTTGGTTCGGCGGGCCGGGGCAGCCGCCGGGGGTGTGCGAGGTGCCGTTGGAGACCTTCACGGCGGCGGTCGACCTGCTGCGGGCGGACGGGCTGCGGCGGGTCGGCCTGCTCGGGACGTCGAAGGGCGCGGAGGCGGCGATGCTGACGGCGGTGCGCGACCCGCGGGTGGACGCGGTGGTCGCGCTGGCGCCGACCTCTCTGGTGTGGCGCAACGTCGGGGCGGGGCTGGACGGTGCGGACCGCCCGGCCCGTTCCTCCTGGACCTGGCGGGGGCACCCGCTGCCGTTCGTCCCGACGGACGAGAGCTGGACGCCCGCGGAGCCGGCGGGCGTCCCGGTGGCCATCCGCGGCTGGTACGAGCAGAGCGAGCGGACGTTCGCGGCGGACCTGCCCGCGGCCCGGATCCCGGTGGAGCGGGCCCGGGCGGAGCTGCTGCTGGTCGCGGGCGGGGCCGATGCGATGTGGCCGTCGCTCCCGTACGCCGAGCGGCTGCGCGAGCGCCGCCGCGCGGCCGACGGCGCCCGCACCGTGCTGGTCGGCGACCCGGCGGCGGGCCACCGGGTGGTGTTCCCCGGCGAGGTGCCGCCGCCCCCGTCCACGGTCTTCGACCACGGCGGGACCCCGGCGGCGGCCGCCCGGCTGGGTGCGGCGGCCTGGCCGCACCTGCTCGACGTGCTCGGCGGCGGCCTGCTGCCGGCGGACGGGGGCTGAGCCCCGGGCGGTCGGTCGGCGGGCGCGGCGGTGGCCGGCCCGGTGGGGTGCGGGAGGTCGTCGCCGGCGCCGGCCGGGTTCCGCGAGTGGCCGACGAGGTGGCTCGGCTCGCAGCTGCGGGGCGCAGGCGGCGAAGGAGCCGCGGTCCCGGCCGGGGCGGGGCGGGAGCCGGTCCTGCCCCGGGCGTGTTCACCGTTCGGGGGCCGGTGGCGCACCGGGCCGCGACCGAGGCCGAAGCGGGCGTCCGGCCCGCCGGGGGTCCCGGGACGGGCCGGGTCCGGGGCCGGGTCCGGCTGGTAGATTCCGGGGCAGACCGGCCCGCGCGGCCCGTCCTGCGCCCCGGCGCGGCCCGGTCGGGATGACCGGGGAGGAAGTCTTGGCCGCCGTACGCATGCTCGCCGCGCGCTACCGTCTGGACGAGCTGATCGGGCGCGGCGGGATGGGCCAGGTCTGGCACGGGTGGGACGTGGCGCTGCAGCGCCGGGTCGCCGTCAAGCTGCTGCACACCGAACTGCACGACCCGCGCGGCACCGACCTGTTCCTCAACGAGGCCCGGCTCGCCGCCGGGCTCGGCCACCCCGGCATCGTCACCGTCCACGACCTGGGCCGGGAGCCCGACGGCACGGTCTACCTGGTGATGGAGCTGCTCACCGGCACCGACCTGGCCGTCCGGCTCCGCGCGGACGGACCGCCCCCGGTCGCCGAGGCCGTCGACTGGACGCTCCAGCTCTGCGACGCGCTCGCCTTCGCGCACGCCGCGCAGGTCGTCCACCGGGACCTCAAGCCCGCCAACCTGTTCCTGGCCCGGAACGGCCGGCTGAAGATCCTCGACTTCGGCATCGCCAAGCACCACGAGGGACGGTCCGACACCCACAGCCGGGTGATGGGCACCATGGCGTACATGCCGCCGGAGCGCTTCCACGGCCGCTCCGGCGACCACCGCGGAGACCTGTACGCCCTCGGCTGCGTCCTGTTCGAGTTCCTCACCGGCCGCCCGCCGTTCGGCGCCGGGGACCCGGTCCCGCTGATGATGCGCCACCTCGCCGAGCCCCCGCGCCCGCCCGGCCCCGAGTCCCTCCACCCCGTTCCGCCCGCCCTCGACCGGCTGGTCCTCGACCTGCTCGCCAAGGACCCGGCCGCCCGCCCCCGCTCCGCCGCCGAGGTCACCGACCGCCTCCGCGGCCTCGCCACCGGCAACGGGATCGAGAGCGGGGACGGAAGTCGCGGACCGCGGACTCCCTGGCCGACGACCGTCCCGGCCGACGCGCCCCGGTTCCCGACCGCCGCGCCCCGGTTCCCGACCGACGCGCCCCGGTTCCCGACCGCCGCCACCGTCCCGACACCCGCACCGGCCACCCCGCCGACCGCCGCGACTTTCCCGCTACCCACCCCGACACCGCTGCCCGCCCCTGCACCGCCGACCGACACCCGACCGCTCCCGCCGACGGCCGTCACGACCCCGCTTCACGCCCCGGAGCCCGGATCGCACGCCGGGGAGTCGACGTACGTCGACTGGATCCGGACACTGGACGCCGCCGGTCAACTCCCTCTGCCCGAGCAGCTGTTGGCCCGGCACGGCCGGGGCTACCAGTCCCCCGCCTGGGTGGACGCCGTGGCCCGGGCCTGGCCGGCGGCCGGGATCGGTGCGCTGCTCGCCACCTACGAGGACGCCCGGCTGCCCCGGCTCGCCAACGAGATCGTCCGCAGCATTCCCGCCCGCCGCACCACCGCCGAACTCCCCGCCCTCCTCGCCGGGCTCCGCGCGGCCGGGCAGCACCTGCGCCTCACCATGCTGACCGCCGCCCTCGAAGCCCTCGACCCGCAACTCCCGTACCCGGCACCGGCACCGGCAGCCGCACCGGCACCGGCACCGGCACCGCCCTCGGCCGCGCCCGCCGCGCCTGCCGCGCCCGTCGCGCACGTCGCACCCGTCGAGACGGAGCGGGCCGCACTGCTCGCCCGGTTCGCCCACCGCACGCGGGCCGTCGAGGCGGAGCGGGCCGCGCTGCTCGTCCGGCTGGCCCGCGGGATGCGGGCGGTTGCGGCCCGACCGGGGGTGCCGCCGTTCGCGGCGGTCGTCACGGCGGTGGGTGCGCTCACCGCCGCTGGGGTCGCGGACGAGGCGGCGTTCCTGGAGTGGATCCGGTCCCGGCCGTCGGGCCCGGAGCGGTTCCGGGCGGAGTGGCTGCCGACGCTGCACCAGGTCCGGCACCCGGGGATCTCGCCGGACGACCTGGTGACGACGGTCGCCCGGGCCTGGCCGGCCGCCGAACTCGGTGCGGTGGTCGCGGCGTTCCACGCCGCCGGGCAGTTCGCGGTCGCGGAGCGGCTGGTCTGCCTGGCCCCGGCGGTCCGGGCGTCCGCGGAGTTCCCCGACCTGGTCGCCGGGTTCCGCCGGGCGGGCCAGCACGGGCGGCTGGAGGTCCTGCTCCGGGAGGCCGGGCGGCTGTCCCCGCTGTCCGTCGCGGCGGCCGCCGCGAACCTCACCGCCGCCGGGGAGGCCGACGCCGCCCTGACGGTCCTGCACCCCCGGCCGATGACGCTGTCCGAACGCCGGAACCTGCTGCTCAACCGGGGCCCGCTCCGCTGACCCCGCAGCCCCGCTCCCGCACCCCGGCCCGACGGCCCGTCAGGAGCCGTCCGCGGCGCCCTGTTCGCAGGCGGCCATGGTGCGGACGAACAGGACGCCCCGGCGCGGCGGTCAACCGCCGTCCCGTTCCGCACACGTCCTTCGACTCCTGTACGCACAGGGGTTGACGTGGTCGCGCAGACACCCCTAACTTCACGTCTTGAAAAAGGTCCAGACCAAAGCCGGCAGGGCTGTTGGCCACCACCACGTCGATCCCCCGTCAGGGGGACGTTCCGCCCTGCCCGGACCGCTCCGGACGCTCCCTCAGGCATCGCTTCGCGTTCACTACCTGAACGAGTGAACGTTCTCCCCCACGAGGAGCCGCCTTGATCCGCACCCGTTCCCGCGCCCGTTCCCACGCCCGTTCCCGTAGGGCCCTGCGCGCTGCCGCGGCCGCCGTCGCGCTGCCCGCCACGGTGGCCGGCCTGCTGGTGGCCGGCGCCGGTCCGGCCTCGGCCGCCGCCAACGCGGGGCCCGGCTTCCCGGCGCACTACGCGGCGCCGTACCTGGAGACCTGGAACTCGCCGAACACCCTGGCGGACGCCCGCAACAGCGGCGGGCTGAAGTACGTCACCCTGGCCTTCGTGATCAGCGACGGCAGCTGCAACGCCACGTTCAACGGCAACACCTCGATCACGGACGCCGGTTGGACCAACGCGATCAACGCGCACCGGGCGGCCGGCGGCGACGTGATCGCCAGCTTCGGCGGCGCCTCCGGCACCGAGCTGGGCCAGGCGTGCACCAGCGTCTCCACCCTCCAGGCCCAGTACAAGCGGGTGGTGGACGCACTCAACCTGACCAGGATCGACCTGGACGTGGAAGGCGGCGCGCTGAACGACACCGCCGCCAACGACCGCCGCAACCAGGCGCTGGCCCAGCTCCAGCAGGCCCAGGCGGCCGCGGGCAAGCGCCTGGACGTCAACTACACGCTGCCGGTCAGCCCTTCGGGACTCGAATCCAACTCGATCAGCCTGCTGAACAACGCCAAGAGCCGCGGCCTGACCGTGAACGCCGTCAACATCATGACGATGGACTACGGCTCGCCGATGGACATGGGCCAGGCCGCGATCAGCGCCGCCAACGGCCTGCACACCCAGCTGGGCCAGATCTGGACCTCCAAGACCTCCGACCAGCTGTGGGCGATGGAGGGCAACACCCCGATGATCGGGGTCAACGACACCACCTCCGAGGTGTTCTCCACCGCCAACGCGCAGACCCTGGAGTCCTTCGCCGCGTCCAAGGGCATCCAGCTGCTCGCCTTCTGGGCGGTCGGCCGGGACAAGGCGTGCGCCAGCACCGGGACGCTGTCCGACAGTTGCAGCGGCACCCCGCAGTCGGCGTACCAGTTCTCGAAGACCTTCAACGCGATCACCGGCGGCGGCAGCACCCCGCCGCCGAGCGGCCGGACCGGGCAGATCACCGGCTACGGCGGCAAGTGCGTGGACGTGGCGGCCGCCAGTTCCGCCAACGGCACCGCCGTGCAGCTCTACGACTGCAACGGCACCGCCGCCCAGCAGTGGACGGTGGGCACCGACGGCACGGTCCGGGCCCTGGGCAAGTGCCTGGACCTGACCTCGGGCGGCACCGCCAACGGCACCCAGGCCCAGCTGTACGACTGCAACGGGACCGGCGCCCAGCAGTGGCAGGCGCAGTCGAACAAGACCCTGGTGAACCCGGCCTCCGGCCGCTGCCTGGACGCCACCGGCCCGTCCTCGGCGAACGGCACCCGGCTGCAGGTCTGGGACTGCTTCGGCGGCGCCAACCAGCAGTGGAACCTGCCCGCCTGACGACCCGCCGACCCCGCTTCCTGAGAAAGGAGCAACCCCCATGCGTCGAAAGTCACTCCTCCCGCTGACGGCGACCGCCGGCCTGCTGGCCTCCTCGGCGGTGCTGCTCTCCCCCGCCCCCGCCGCTCTGGCGGCCGTCCCGACCGGGGCGACCACCCTGGTGGCGCAGAACTCCGGCAAGTGCGTGGACGCCGCCGCGGCCGCCACCGCCAACGGCACCGCCGTCCAGCAGTACGCCTGCAACGGCACCACCGCCCAGCAGTGGCAGGTCCAGGACCTCGGCAACGGGTACGTCCGGATCAACAACCAGAACGACACGTCGAAGGTGCTGGACGTGGTCGACGTCTCCACCGCCGACGCCGCCAAGGTCCAGCTGTGGACGTACGGCGGCGGCCTGAACCAGCAGTGGCAGGCGGTCGCCGAGGCGGGCGGCGCCTACCACTTCGTCAACCGCAACAGCGGCAAGTGCCTGGACGTGCCGAGCGCCTCCACCGCCGACGCGGTGCAGTTGCAGCAGTACGCCTGCAACGGCACCGCCGCGCAGTCCTTCACCTTCGGGAGCACCGTCACGAACCCGCCCGGCACGCCCGACTTCGGGCCGAACGTGGCCGTCTTCGACCCGTCGACGCCCGCCGCGACCGTCCAGGCCAAGCTGAACGCGGTCTTCTCGCAGCAGGAGACCAACCAGTTCGGCACCCAGCGCCAGGCCCTGCTGTTCAAGCCGGGCAGCTACAACGTGGACGCCAACGTCGGCTTCTACACCCAGGTCGCGGGCCTCGGCCTGTCCCCCGACGACGTCACCATCAACGGCGCGGTGCACGCCGAGGCCGACTGGTTCCAGGGCAACGCGACGCAGAACTTCTGGCGCTCCGCCGAGAACCTGTCGGTCAACCCGACCGGCGGCACCGACCGCTGGGCGGTCTCCCAGGCCGCGCCCTACCGCCGGATGCACGTGCGCGGCAACCTGCAGCTGGACGACGGCGGCTGGTCCTCGGGCGGCTTCATCGCCGACTCGAAGATCGACGGCCAGGTCCGCTCCGGCTCCCAGCAGCAGTGGCTGTCGCGCAACGCGCAGTGGGGCAGCTGGACGGGCTCCAACTGGAACATGGTGTTCGTCGGCGACGTCAACGCGCCCGCCAACTCCTTCCCCAACCCGCCCTACACCACCGTGAACCAGACCCCGGTGGTGCGCGAGAAGCCCTTCCTGTACGTGGACTCCGCGGGCGCCTACAAGGTGTTCGTCCCGGCGCTGCGCACCAACACCTCCGGCACCAGCTGGGCGGGCGGCGCGCAGCAGGGCAGCTCGCTGCCGATCGACCAGTTCTTCATCGTGAAGCCGGGCGCGACCGCGGCCGACATCAACGCGGCGCTGGCGCAGGGCAAGAACCTGCTGTTCACGCCGGGTGTCTACCACCTGAACCAGACCCTGAACGTCAACCGCGCCGACACCGTGGTGCTCGGCCTGGGCCTGGCCACCCTCGTCCCGGACAACGGCGTCACCGCCGTGAACGTCGCCGACGTGGACGGCGTCAAGCTGGCCGGGCTGCTGATCGACGCCGGGACGGTCAACTCCCCGGTGCTGATGCAGATCGGCGCGGCGGGCTCGTCCGCCGACCACAGCGCCGACCCGACCTCGCTGCACGACGTGTTCTTCCGGATCGGCGGCGCGGGCGTCGGCAAGGCCACCCAGTCACTGGTGGTCAACTCCAACAACGTGATCGGCGACCACATGTGGCTGTGGCGCGCGGACCACGGCAGCGGGGTGGGCTGGACCAGCAACACCGCCGCGAACGGGCTGGTCGTCAACGGCAACGACGTCACCATGTACGGCCTGTTCGTCGAGCACTACCAGCAGACCCAGGTGATCTGGAACGGCAACAACGGCCGCACCTACTTCTTCCAGAACGAGCTGCCGTACGACCCGCCGAACCAGGCGGCCTGGACGAACGGCTCGACCCGCGGCTACCCGGCCTACAAGGTCGCCGACTCGGTGACCGCCCACGAGGCCTGGGGGCTGGGCTCCTACGCCTACTTCAACGTCAACCCGGCCGTGGTCGAGGAGCACTCCTTCGAGGTCCCGAACCGCTCCACCGTCCGCTTCCACGACATGGTGACCGTCTCGCTCGGCGGCACCGGCACCATCGCCCACGTCATCAACGCGACCGGCGGCCCGTCCAACTCCACCACCAACGTGGCCAACCTGGTCGCCTACCCGTAAGCCCGACCCCAGCCCGGCCGCAACCGGCCGGCGGCCGGGGCCGCCCCTCCGTGCGGGAGGGGCGGCCCCGGCCGCCTTGCCGTCTGCCGCCTTGCCGCCTTGCCGCCTGCCGTCAGCCGGTGGTGGCGGCCCGCTCGGCGGCGCCGCGCAGGACGCAGAACTCGTTGCCCTCCGGGTCGGCCAGCACCGCCCAGCCGGTGCCGTCGGCGTTGCGGCGGTCGGCGACCAGGGTGGCGCCGAAGGCGAGCAGCCGGTCGACCTCGGGGTCGCGGGCGGTGTCGGGGCGCAGGCACAGGTGGACCCGGTTCTTGACCGTCTTGGCCTCGGGCACCTGGTTGAAGTAGAGCACCAGCCCGTCGGCCAGGGTCACCTGCGTCTCGCGGTCGCCCGGCCCGCTGTCCGGGTCGACCGGACGGCCCGTCACCGCGCTCCAGAACCGGGCCAGTCCATGGGCGTCCGCACAGTCGATCGCCACGTTCTGCACCAGGGAAACCATGCGGCGAGTCTGCCGCACCGACCGGCCGGAAGCCACCCGCCCGCGCCGGTCGGCACGGCATGGGAGCGCGGCCACCGGGTATCCGGCGGGGGCACGGGGGCAGGGAGCGGAACGCGGGAACGGGAGGGCCTCGACAGTGGGCAGGGCGCGGACCACTTCGGCGGGAGCCGGACAGCAGGAGGCAGCGGCCGTGGACGTGGAGCCGGCGGGCGGCCGGCCGTCGGCACGGGACTGGAAGCGCTGGCGGACGTGGAGGCCCGGGAGCGCCCCGGCGGCGTCGGGCGACGTCCCGGCGGCACCCGCGTCCACGGGTGCCGCGCGGGCCGAGCGGACCAGGCCGGCGTTCATGCAGCGGCGCGGGCCGTTCTCCTTCCTGATCCGGTGGCTGATCCTGCTGGCGGGGCTGGCGCTGACCGTGGTGTTCGCGGTCGCGCTGGCCCGGGTGACGCTGGTACCGGAGCCCGGTGCCCGGGACCTGGTGCACCCCAACTTCCACCTCGGCGCCTCGCTGCGGGGCTACCTGGACCAGCCCGCCGTCCGGGCCGCCGTCCAGCAGGTCGGCGGGAACGTCCTGCTGGGCGCGCCGTTCGGGGTGCTGCTGCCGGTGCTGTTCCCCCGGCTGCGCAGCGTGCTGGCGGCGACCGCGCTGACCGCGCTGGTGATGGTCACGGTCGAGGCGGCGCAGGGCCTGCTGGTGGAGGGCCGGGCCTTCGACGTGGACGACGTCCTGCTGAACACACTCGGCGCCCTGCTGGCCCACCTGCTGCTGGGCCGCCGGATCGGCCGCGCCCTGTACGAGCGGCCCCGGGCCCGGGGCTGAGCCCCGAGCAACGGACCCGCAGAGCCCGGCGGACCCCGGCGGACCACGCGGTGGCGGTGCGCGTCAGCGGCGGGCGGCCCAGACCTGGCGTTCGGTGCGCACCGCGAGGTCCGGGCGCAGCGCGATGCTGTCCGGGCCGTCGGCGTCGACCAGCCGGTCGAGGGCGGCCAGGTCCGCGGGGTCGAGCGTCTCGGCGGCGGCGGAGCGGATCCGGCGCAGGGTGGCCAGGGCGTAGCGGCCGACGGAGGGGTGCTCGGTGGCGGCGATGTCGACGGTGACGGCGCGTTCGCCGGTGACGGTGAGCCCGGCGGCGGTCAGGATCGGCCCCCAGTCGGCGCCCCGGTGCGGGACGTGCTCGGCGTGCAGGCGGTCGGTCGCGGCGTGGCAGCGCTCCTCCAGGCCGGGGCGCTCGGCGGGCGCGTCGGGCGGCAGGAAGCGCGGGAAGCCGGCCAGTTCGACCAAGGCGAGCACGCCGTCCGGGCCGAGGAGGTCGCGGACCTGGCGCAGTGCCCGGACGGGGTCGGCCAGGTGGTGCATCGAGGCGGACGCCCAGACCAGGTCGGGGGTGCCGAGGTCCGGCCAGTGGGCGCCGTCCAGGTCGGCCTGCACGGTGGCGATCCGGCCCGCCAGGCCCAGGGCGTGCGCCTTCTCGCGCAGGCGCAGCAGGTGGCCGGGCGAGGCGTCGACGGCGGTGATCCGGGCTTCGGGGAAGCGGCGCAACAGGGCGAAGGTGCCGGCGCCGGTGCCGGCCCCGAGGTCGACGACGTGCCGCGGTTCGGCGTCCAGCGGCAGCCAGGCGGTGATCGCGGCGAGGTGCTCGGCCAGCACCTCGGCGTCCAGGTCGAGGACCTCGGCCTGCGCGGCGTCGTCCTCGGCGGGGTGCCGGTGCTGCTGGTGGCCGTGGTCGTGGTCGTGACCGTGGCCGTGCTGGTGACCGTGGCCGGGGGCGGGGGTGTGCGGGTGGCTCATGGGGCCACCGTACGGCTGCCATGCGCACGGGGCACACACCCTCCCGGAACGCGCAAGGGACGGGCCCCCGGGCATGCCGCACGCGCAAGTGGCCGGTGGCCGGCCGCTACAGCTGGTCGGGGACCGCGTGGGTGAGCGGGCGGTCGGCGTCGGTGAGGCAGGAGATGGCCCGCTGGTGCAGGTCGCCGAGCCGGTCGCGGACGGTGACCCGCACGTACAGGTCCCGGACCACCACGAGCGCGGGCTCGGTGAGCCAGCCGAGCAGGCAGTTGCTCTCGCCGCCGAACACGCTGTTCGGGCTGATGGAGGCCAGCCGGTAGTCCGTGCCGGGGCGCAGCCCGTACGGGGCGACGGCCGCGATCGCCCCGGCCCGGTCGGTCCAGCCGGTGCTCGGCGCCGGTCCGGTCGGCTCCTCCGCGGAGGGCGCGGGGACGCCGAAGTCGATCCAGTACTCGACGGAGACCACCACCACCGCGCTCTGGCCGCTGTTGACCAGGTGGCACGTCCAGGCGAGCGCCCCGTCGGGCGCGTGCCCGGTACCCGGCCAGGCCCGGCTGCCCAGCAGCGGCTGCACGGTGCGGGCGAACTGGGCCCGGGCGATGATCGCCCCGATCCCGGCCATCAGTGCGGCGGTGGCGCTCTGCGCGTCGAGCAGCTGCCAGGACCACGGCCAGTCCCGCTGCCCGTCCGCCGACAGGTTCTGCCGCACCATGGTGTGCACGAACAGCAGCGCCGACACCGCGGCCAGTCCGTTGAGCGTCCAGACCACGAACGGACTCCGCCGCACCACCCGCTGACGCAGGTCCACGATTCCCCCTCCCCCGCCCCGGGCCCGTCGAATCGAACACCCGGCGCGCCCCCAGCGTCCCGCCGATCCGCCCGCGGCGGAAGAGGGCCGCCGCGGGCGGAGGGCCGCCGCTACCGGAGGGCCGCTGCTACCGGGGGCGGACCCCGCTCACCCGTGGTCGTAGACCGTCACCGGTACGCCCCGGGCGGTGAGCCGGGCGGTGATCAGCGGTTCGACCCGTTCCCACCTGCCGCCCGCCAGGCCGCAGCCGATCCGCGGCATGTGGACGGAGGCGCCGAGCCGTTCGGCCTCGGCGGCCAGCTTGGCCAAGGCGGCGTCGATCGCCTCGTAGCGGACCGGGACGCCCGTGGAGCGGGCGGTGCGGGTGCCGCGCTGGCCGACCAGGTTGGCCACCCACAGGTAGGGGCTGACCTGCACCAACTGGAGGGCACCCAGCCCGAAGTCGTTGCCGGCCCGCTCCCGGTGCCAGCGGCGGAACGCGGCCTCCGGTTCGGGCCAGCGCCGGGAGAGCGCCAGCACGAACCCCTTGCCCCAGCCCCCGAGGTCGTTGCACACGTGCGCGATGATCCGCACGCCCTTGCCCTGCGGCGCGGTGGCGTCGCCCCGCACGTAGGTGATGGTCTCTCCCATCCGGGCATCCTGGCACCTCCCGCTGACACGCCGTCGGGCGGTCAGCGGGCCGGCCGTTCCTCCGGGCGCGCGCCCGCCAGCGGGACGGGGGTGAACATCGGCGGTTCCCGGTCGGGGGTGAGGGCGGTCGGGCCGTAGATCCAGTCGGTGAACGCGTAGTCGTCGGCGGCCCGTTCGCGCAGGACCGCGTTGCGCCGGAGCCGAGCCTCGCCGTCCAGGTGCCACAGGTCGCCCCAGCTCCGGGCGGTGGTCTGGACGCGGCGGCAGTGCTCCACCCGGACGTCCTGGTAGGCGGCCAACGCGGCGTCCCACTGCGGGAGTCCGCCCTCGCCCGTCAGCCGGGCGGCGTGTTCGGCGAGCACCCAGCCGTCCTCGATCGCCATGATCGCGCCCTGGGCCATGTACTGCAGCGGCGGGTGCGCGGCGTCGCCGAGCAGGGCGATCCGGCCGTGCACCCAGGTCTCCACCGGGTCGCGGTCCATCATCTGCCACCAGCGGTCGCGCCACATCAGCGGGATGCCGGTGCGGACGGTGTCGCAGGTCGCCCCGAACGCGGCGTCGAGTTCGTCGGGGGTACCCCAGTCGGGGTCGCCCGCCTTGGCCTTCGGCGACTCGAAGACCGCGACCTGGTTGAACATCTCGCCGCCGCGCAGCGCGTACTGCACGAAGTGGCAGCGCGGGCCGACGTACACGGTGACGTCGTGCTCGGCGACGCCGTTGCCCCGGACCTGCTCGATCGGGACGGCGGCCCGGTAGGCGACGTAGTCGGAGCTGACCACGTCGTCGCCGACCAGCTCGCGGCGCGCCACCGAGTGCAGCCCGTCGGCGGCGATCACCAGCGGGGCCCGCTCCGTGCTGCCGTCCGCCAGCACCGCCCGGGCGCCGTCGCCGTCCTGCCGGTAGTCGACCACGGTGCGGTCGGTGAGCAGTTCGACCCCGACCCGCCGGCAGGCCCGCAGGAAGATGCCGTGCAGGTCGCTGCGGTGGATCACCAAGTACGGGTAGCCGTAGCGCCGTTCGAGGTCGCGCAGGTCGAGCCGGGTCAGCTCGCGGGCGTCCAGCGCGTCGCGCATCACCATCCCGTCGGGCAGCACGCCCAGCTCGCGGGCCTCGTCCAGCAGGCCGTAGTCGGCGAGGATCCGGGTGCAGTTGGGCGCGATCTGCAGCCCCGCCCCGACCTCGCCGAACTCCTTCGCCCGCTCCAGCACGCGCACGCCCAGGCCCTTGCGGGCCAGCGCGAACGCGGCCGCGAGACCGCCGATGCCGCCGCCGACGACGAGCACGTCAGGGGTGGTGGGAGGGTTCATGGGCTGCTTCTTTCGACATCACGGGGAGGCACGGGAAGGCACGGGGAGGCACGTGCACGCCCGGGAGGGGCGTGGGAGGACGGGGCCGGGGTGTCAGAGCCAGGGGCCGAGAGGCGGGGCGCCCTCAATGTGCTGACGCCCAGTCAGATAGGCGGTGATGAGCGGCAGTTCGGCCGTCACGTAAGTGCTCTCGCCCTCGCCCGGGAGGTACCACCGGGCGCTGTCGTCCGGGGTGCGCAGGGTGAGTGCCGGGCCCGGCGCGGCCGCCCGCTTGGCCAGGACGTCCTCGCAGAGCGCGGCCAGGAAGCCGGCCGGGAGGTCGGCGAAGGCGGTGCCGGCGGCCAGGTCGACGGCGTGGACGCAGGCTTCGCGGGCGCGCAGCCAGGGGAGTTCGGCGGCGGGGACGGTGCGGCCCTGGGCGGTGGTGACGGGGGCCTGCCACTGCTCGGGGGTGAGGGCGTCCAGGCCGGCGGTCAGCCGCTCGGCGGATTCCCTTACCCAGGCGGTGAGTTCGGCGGCGGGCAGGGCGCGGCCGCGTTCGATGCCGGCCAGCCGTTCCTCCGCGGAGGCGTACATCGGGGTGGGTTCGCCGGTCGCGGCCCAGTGCACCAGGTTGCCGAGTGCGTCGGCGTTGGCGGCGAGGTGGGCGGCGAGGTGGGCGCGGCTCCAGCCGGGCAGCGGGGTGGGGGCGGCGTACTCGGCGGGGCCGAAGTCCTCGGCGGCGGCGAGGAAGAGCCGGGTGCCGAGCGCCGCCCATTCCCGGCCCCGGCGGGCGTCTGGGCGTTCACGCGGCGCCGCCGTCCGGGACGACGCGGTTCTCCAGCCGGCCGAGGCCCTGGATCTCGGTGACGACGGTCTCGCCGCCGCTCAGGTAGCGGGCGGGCTTGCGGGCGTGGCCGACGCCGCCGGGGGTGCCGGTGGCGATCAGGTCGCCGGGGTTGAGCCGGATGACGGTGGAGACGTACTCGACCAGGGCGACGGGGTCGAAGAGCAGGTCGCCGGTGTTGTCGGACTGCATGGTCTCGCCGTCGACGGTGAGCGTGACGTCGAGCGCGGGGCGGACGCCGCCGGGCAGTTCGTCGGGGGTGACGAGGTACGGGCCGACGGGGGTGGTGGAGTCCCAGGTCTTGCCCTGGAGCCACTCGCGGGTCCTGAACTGCCAGTCGCGGCAGGTGATGTCGTTGAGGACGGTGAACCCGGCGATCGCGGCCTCGGCCTGCTCGCCGCGGGCCCGGCGCGCGGACTTGCCGATGACGACGGCGAGTTCGACCTCCCAGTCGAACTCCGCGGTCTCCGCGGGGCGCAGGATGTCGTCGCCCGCGCCGATCAGCGAGTCGGCGAACTTGGCGAACAGGGTGGGGTGTTCGGGCAGGTCGCGGCCCATCTCCTGGATGTGGTTGCGGTAGTTGAGGCCGACGCACACCACCTTGGAGGGCCGCGGCACCACGGGTGCGAACTCGGCGCCCGCCATCGGGTACGTCGCCCCGGTCGCGGCGGCGGCGGTCCCCGCCCAGTCGTCCTCCGCGAGCAGCGCGCCGAGGTCGGGGTACCCGAGGTCGGTCAGGGTGTCGCCGTCGAGCCGGACGGCGCGGGTGGTGCCGCCGGTGCGGAGGGTGGCGAGCTTCATCGGGTGGTTCCTTCCACGTGGGTGCGCTGCAGGTGCAGGGCTTCGAAGATCGGGGCGTCGCTGAACCGGAACAGGTCGAGCGCGCCGGAGTCGGAGTCGGTGCCGCCGGCCTCGGAGCGGACCGAGAGCGGCTGCCAGGAGGGGACGGTGAACAGGTCGCCGCGGGCGACCGTCCAGGTGCGCTCGCCGACCGTGACGGTGCCGGAGCCGTCGAAGACCTGGTAGACGGAGGAGCCGGTCTCCCGGACGGGGGCGGTCTCGGCGCCGCGGGCGATCCGGTGCATCTCGGCCCGCAGGGTGGGGAGCACGTCGCCGGCGGTGGCCGGGTCGGTGAACCGGACGGCGGCGTGGCCGGGTTCGACGGTGCCGCCGAACCCCTCGGCTTCCAGGGCGAGCTGGTCGGCAAGGGCCCGGTCGGTGTGCTCCCAGCGGTAGGCGAGCAGCGGGCTGCCGGGGCCGGGGCGGGGGGCGCCGACCGGGCGCAGGCCGGGGTGGCCCCAGAGGCGTTCGGCCCGGGAACGGTCGGGGGTGGCGCGTTCGGCTTCGGAGATCCCGTCCCGGCCGAACTCGAAGAACTGGGTCTCGCCCGCGTACTGGAACGGGATGTCGAGGCCGTCGATCCAGGCCATCGGCTCGCTGGTGGCGTTGTGGTGGGCGTGCCAGTTCCAGCCGGCCTGCGGGAGGAAGTCGCCGCGGCGCATGGCGACGGGGTCGCGGCCGACCACGGTCCACACGCCCTCGCCCTCGACGACGAAGCGGAAGGCGTGCTGGGTGTGGCGGTGCTCGGGGGCGTCCTCGCCGGGCATCAGGTACTGGACGGCGGCCCACAGGGTGGGGGTGGCGAACGGGCGGCCGCCGAGCGCGGGGTTGGCCAGCGCGATGGCCCGGCGTTCGCCGCCGCGTCCGACCGGGACCAACTCGCCCGCGCGGGCGGCGAGTTCGCGCAGCTTCTGCCAGCGCCACAGGTGCGGGGCGGCGTGCGAGCGGGGGTGGGCGGGCATCAGGTCGCCGATCTCGGTCCACAGCGGGACGAGCAGCTCCTGTTCGAAGCCCCGGTAGAGCTCGTGGAGCGCCGGGGTGACCTCGGGCTGCCCGGCCGCGGCGACGGCCTGGAGCCGGACCGGGGAGCCCGTTGCGGGGTCTGGGGCGGGAGTGGACTCGATCACGGGCTCAGCGTGCCTCGTCCCGCCCAGGAGAACGGGTAGATTCTTCAGAGCAGAACAGTCACCGAAAGGCCCCGCCGTGGACAAGCCGCTGAAGACCCCGCCGCCGTACCCGATCGCCAGCGTGGACCACGCGCTGCGGGCCGCGACCATGCTGCAGCTGGAGGGCGGGGCCACGGTCTCCCAGGTCGCCGAACGCCTGGGCGTGGCCCGCTCCACCGCCCACCGGATCCTGGGCATGCTGGTCTACCGGGACTTCGCGGTGCAGGACGACGACCGGACGTACCGGGCCGGCCCGGTGCTGGAGCTGGCCGCGCACTCCCGCTCGCTGGTCTCCCGGCTGCGCCCGGCCGCGCTGCCGCACCTGCGCCGGGCGGTGGACGTGCTGGACGAGACGGTGAACCTGATCGTCCGGGCCGGGGACACCGCCCGGTTCATCGCCAGCGTGGAGTCCGCGCAGACCCTGCGGGTCGGCTCGCGCGAGGGCATGGTCTTCCCCGCGCACCGCACCACCGCCGGGCTGCTGCTGCTCGCCGAGCTGACCGACGAGCAGCTGGAGGAGGCCTACGCCCCCGAGCGCTACCGGGACCGGCCCGGCGACCGGCCCGACCTGCCGCAGCTGCGGACCGAGCTGAAGCGGCTGCGGCGGGCCGGTTTCGCGGTCAACCGGGAGCGCTCCGAACGCGGCCTGGTCGCCGTCGGGGTGACCGTCCGGGACGCGGCGGGCACGGCGGTGGCGGGCCTGTCGGTGTCGATGCCGGGCGTCCGCTACGACCCGCACCGGCTGCAGTCGCTGGTGGCGGTGCTGGAGGCGGCGGCCCGCGCCCTGGAGGCGGACCTCGCCGAACAGCCCTGACCCCGCCCCCTCCTGACGCCCCGTCGACGATGCGAGCCGGGGCACCCGTCATGGGCGCCCCGGCTCGGAGTCGACGGCGAGGAAAGCGGACGGACTGGAGTCGTTATGCATACGAAAGGAGAAGGAAGCCCGTCCATGGCCTCACCGAGCCGCCACGGTAGCACCCGCCCCACCCCCGGGTCACCCGCTTTTCCCCGCCCCTGAGCCCGCCCCTGCTCCGCCACCGGACCCACCCCGGCCCTGACCCCTCCTTGCCGACGGGCCGTCAATCGGGTTGCGGACCGCCGGGTCGGGGTGTGTGCTCCCGCCCATGACGATTGTGCCGGGGACGCCGAGCCCCGAGGGGACGCGCGGGGCGATGGACGCGCTGCGGGAGTGGCAGGACGACGGGGCGCCGATGCAGCTGCACCCGGGGGACCTCGGCTGGAACCACCGCTTCGGCGCCGCCGGGACGGCCGCGGTGGTCCGGACGTGGATCCGGGACGGGCGGATCCTGGCCGTCGGGATGCAGGACTCGCCGACGGTGTTCCGGATGACCGCCGCCCCCGGCACCTTCCGGGACGAGGAGCTGGCCCGGCAGCTCGCCGACGACCTCTCCCGGCCCGGACGCGGCGTGCTGCCGGCCGGCCGGGTGTCCGTCGAGGCGCCGCTCGGCCTGCTGCTCCACGACCTGCTGACCGAACGGGGCTGGGGCCTGGACGAGCCTTGGACGCCGCTGTTCCGCGACCTCGCCGCCCCGGTGGAGGACCCGGGCGTGCCGGTCGAGGTGATCGGCCCGGAGCGGGCGCAGGGCTTCGCCGAGGTCCTGCGGTCGGCGTTCGCCACCCCGCGGCCCTCGGCCGCGTACTGGCACGCGATGTCGGCCGGGCCGTCCTACCACCGGGACGCCCGCTGCCTGGGCGTCTTCGACCGGCGGGGCGGCGCGGCGGCGGTGGTCACGGTGTGGTCGGCGGGCCCGGGCCGGCCGGGGCTGGTCGAGCCGATGGGCGTGCACGCGGACCACCGCGGCCGCGGCCTGGGCCGGGCGATCACCCTCGCCGGGGCGGCCGCCCTGCGGGAGCTGGGCTCGTCGAGCGTGCGGGTGTGCACGCCGAGTTCCAACGTCGGCGGCGTCGCCACCTACCGGGCGGCCGGGTTCGCGGCGCAGCCCGGGATCGGCGACCGCGTCCGCCCGGCCTGACCCCTCCCCCGGCCTTGGAACGGAACGGAACGGGTCGGGGGCCGGGATGAGGCCGGGCTCAGGCCGGGATCAGGTCGCGCAGGTTCTCCGGCGTGATCGCCACCGAGCCCTCCGGCAGGCCGTCCGGCCGTTCCAGGCCCAGGTAGGTGACCGGGCCGTCCGGGAGCCGCCCGTCCCAGGTCTCGACCTCCGCCCCGTTCGCGGCCATCAGGCCGATCAGGTGGCGGACCGTCAGGTAGCTGCGCGCGACGCCGGCCCGCAGCAGGTCGGCGACCGTGCCCCGGTTGCCCTCGACCTGGTTGGCGGACGGCTCGCCCCGCAGGTGGACGTGCAGCCAGCGGGCGTACCACCGGCCGTCCTCCCGGCGTTCGAACACCAGCGGCAGGGCGACCCGTCCGGCGCCGCGCAGGTCGGACTTCATCCGGACGGTGCGCGGTTCGAACGGGCGGCCCTGCTGCTCGTCCTCGCGCAGCATCCAGCCGAAGAAGGACTCCTCGACCTCCTGGAAGCCCTCGCCCTCGTACACGTTCACCTCCGGCACGACGAACGCGCCGGAGACCGACGGCAGCCGCAGGTTGATGAACTCCGAGGCGCCGTCGGGCGCTTCGACCACGTCCCCGGAGTGCTCGCCCACCAGGGAGCCGAGCCGGGTGAACGAGAGCCAGGTCGGGTCGCCGTAGTCCCGGTCGAGGATCAGCGCGGACAGGTCGAAGTCGGTGCGCCGCTCGCGCTGCTTCCAGTACACGAAGAACCGCAGCAGCTCGCCCCGGACGGGCTGCACCGAGCCGCGCGGCAGCACGCCGATCCCGGTGGCGCTCGCGTTGCCGCTCAGCGGCAGGGCGACGTCCAGGACCTCCGGGTCGACCAGCAGCCGGGGCGGCCGGTCGGTGGGCAGGCGGCGGACGGTCTCGGCGTCGAGGGCGGCGATCAGGCGTTCGCGTTCGGCGGCGGGCAGCGGCGGGCGGTGGTCCGCGGTGACGTGGCTGCGGGCGTACCGGTTGACGAAGACCCGCCGTTCGGGGCCCGCCCCGGTCCGGTTGCCCAGGTGTTCGCGCAGCGAGAGCAGCAGCCGGCCGGACGCGGCGGGCAGGGCGCGTTCGGCGGCGGCGGCCACCGCGGCCCGGTCCCGCTCGGTGCGGGCGGTGCGCAGCAGCCGGTCCAGGGCGCGCAGCAGCTTGCCGGGGGCGGCGGCGGCCAGCAGGTCGGCGGCGGCGGCGACCTCCCCGGCGGCGAGCAGGTCCTCGACCCGGCCCGCCGTACCGCGGACCTGTGCCGTGCCGCGGGCGACGGCGAACACCTCGGCGGCGTGCGGCCACTTCGGGTACTCGTGCGGGTGCAGGCGCTCGCCGAGCCGCTTGAACGGCTCGCGGTGCGGCAGCACGTCGGCGAGCTTGCCGGGGGCGGCGGCGACCAGCCCGTCCAGCGCGGCCAGCAGGGCCCGGCGTACCGGGCGCGGCAGCGGGCCGAACCTGGTCGGCGCGGCGAGCGTCACGTCCCCGCCGGACAGTGCGCAGGCGGTGCGCAGCACGTCGGTGACGGTGTCCACGAGCAGCGGCGAACCGGCTTGCAGCCGGGCCGCGTTGACGGTGGCCCGGTTCTCCCGGACGGGTATCGCGGCGGGCTGCAGGCCGTCCGCGCAGTGCCGGGCCAGCTCCGCCAGGTCGCGCAGCGCCTGCTCGCCGAGCGGGGTGGTGCTGCCCGCCAGTGCCAGGTAGAGCGCGGCGGCCTCCTCCTCGGGCGTGCCGCCGAGGTGCAGCACCGTCACCCGGTCGCCCGCACCGGCGATCAACTCCCGGTGCGCGGCCAGCAGTTCGGCGTACCCGTGCCGGTACACGCCGTAGCCGTCCAGCGTCAGCAGGTCGACCCCGACGAGCCCGGCCTCCCCCTCCTCGGCACCCGCGGTGCGGGCCAGCAACTCCCGCCAGAACTCCTCGGTGTCCGGCACGTTGCGCGGGAAGTCCACGAAGTACGCGTTGTGCTGCACGTGGTCGCCGACCAGCTCCCGGACGGCGGCCAGCCCGCTCTCGGCGAGCCGCCCGGCCTCCGCCCCCGGCAGCCCGGACAGCCGCTCCAGCAGCTCCCCGGACAGCTTGAACCCCACCGACATCAACGCGGCATCGAACTGCCGCGCCACCACCGCCCCTTGCCCTTCTCCCCCGGCCCCGCCCTCCGGCACGGGCAGACGGCGGGCGTGGCGGACGATCAGCGGCGTGAGCACGTACGACATGCCCCGCATGCTCGCAGACCCACCCGCCGCCCCGCACCCGGTTTCCCCGCCGCCGGGACCGCCGCCGGGACCGCCGGGGGACGGCCGGGGGGACGGCCCGGGGGGAGCGGTCCGGGGCGCTGCGCCGACCGGTGCGGTCGAACCTCATCACTGTCAGTCGGCACTGTCAGTCGGCGTCGCGCCGACGCTCCTTCAGGTGGTCGAGGGAGTCGACGTACTTGAGCATCAGGCGGGCGAACTCCAGGCGCTCGGTCTCGGCCCAGTCCGCGGTGATGTACTCGAACGCGGAGCGCTGGTGGCGGCGGAAGCGGGCCATCAGCTGGGCGCCCCGGGGGCTGAGGTGCAGGACGGTGCGGCGGCCGTCGTGCTGGGAGGCGGTGCGCAGCAGGTAGCCGGCCTTGATGTTGTCGGTGACCATCCGACTGGCGACCGAGGGGTCGACGGCGAGGAGTTCGGCGATCGCGCCGACGGTGACCTCGGCCTCCGAGTCGCGGGTGTGCTCCAGGACGAGGTTGAGTACCAGGGTGCGGCTGAGGTCCTTGGCGGAGATCGGGTGCTCGACGTCCAGCAGCGAGGTGCGGCGCAGCTTGCCGAAGGCCGGGCCGACGGCGTCCAGCAGCTCGTCGGCCGTGGGGTGCGGCCAGTGGGCGTCGTTCTTCGTCATGCGCCCATGGTAGGTGCGTGACGGCGCGCAGGAACATGCCGACCCGCAGAAGCATGCAGGTTTCCAATAATGTGCTGCTCGGCAATTACATGCATGACAGCATGCATTAACAGCCCGACCCGGGCCGGCCGGCGGCCATCCGCCCGCCTCCCGTCCCTCTCCGCCCATCTCCACCCATCTCCACCCACGGGGGTTCCCATGACTGTCCTCATCACCGGTGCGCGCGGCCAGATCGGCCGCGCCGTCCTCGATCGGCTGCACGCCGCCGGCCGGCCCGTCCGCGCCGCCAGCGCCCGCCCGTCCGGGCTCGACGTCCCGGCCGGAGTGGAGCGGGTCGAGCTGGTGCTGAACCGGCCCGACACCTTCGCGGCGGCGCTGGCGGGCGTGCGCCAGGTGTTCCTGTACCCGGAGCCCGCGGGCATCGACGCGTTCGTCGCGGCCGCCGAGGCCGCGGGCGTGGAGCACGTGGTGCTGCTCTCCTCCGCCGCGGTCCTGTCGCCGGACGCGGAGAGCGACCCGCTGGGCTCGCACCACCTGCTGGTCGAGCGCGCCCTGACGGCCTCCGCCCTGCCCGCCACCCTGCTGCGCCCGGACGCCTTCGCCAGCAACGCCCTCGGCTGGGCCCACCCGATCGGCGCCGGCCTCCCGGTCCAACTCCCCTACCCGGACGCCGTCCTGGCCCCGATCCACCCCGCGGACGTCGCCGACGTCGCGGTCGCCGCCCTGACCGGCCCCGCCCTGCGCGGCCGCGCCGTCACCCTCACCGGCGGCCGGCGCCTCACCCTGCGCGAGCAGGTCGGCGTCCTGTCCGAGGTGCTCGGCCGCCCCGTCCCGGTGGAGACCATCACCCGCGCCGAGGCCGAACGCCAGCTCTCCCGCTTCATGCCCGCCCCGATGGCCAACTCCCTGCTCTCCTTCTGGGCCACCGCCACCACCACCCCGACCCCCCTCGCCGACACCACCCGCACCCTGCTCGACACCCCGGAACGCACCTTCCACCAGTGGGCCACCGAACACGCAGCCGCCTTCACCACTGCCTGACGCCCACTCAACTCGCCTCCCCAACAGCGGATCGTACGCTGACGGCCGACCGCGGGGGCGCCCCCCTCGGCACACTGTTCGGGACGGCGGTGTCCCCCGCTGAGGCGGCTCAGGACAGGGCCGGGATGACTTCCGCGCCGTAGGCGTCGATGACGGCTTCGCGGGCGTCGTGCATCGCGTACAGCGCGAACTGGTCGACGCCGGCGTCGCGCAGGACGCGGAGTTTCTCGATGTGGGCGGCGGCGGGGCCGAGGAGGCAGAAGCGGTCGACGACGGCGTCGGGGACGAAGTCGGTGGAGGGGTTCCCGGCGCGGCCGTGGTGGCTGTAGTCGTAGCCGTGGCGGTCCTTGATGTAGGCGGTGAGTTCGTCGGGGACGAGGTCGGAGTGCTCGCCGTACTTGGCGACCAGGTCGGCGACGTGGTTGCCGACCATGCCGCCGAACCAGCGGCACTGTTCGCGGGCGTGGGCGAGGTCGTCGCCGACGTAGGCGGGGGCGGCGACGCAGACGGTGACGGCGGCGGGGTCGCGGCCGGCCTCCTCGGCGGCCCGGCGGACGGCCTTGACCATCCGTTCGGTGAGGTAGGGGTCGGCGAGTTGGAGGATGAACCCGTCGGCCTTCCGGCCGGCCAGGGCGAGGGCCTTGGGCCCGTAGGCAGCCATCCAGACCGGCAGCCGACCGTCCCGGATCCACGGGATGCGGATCGGGGTGCCGTCGACCTCGGCCTCGCGGCCCTCGGCGAGGTCGCGGATCGCGTCGATGGCGGCGCCGAGCCGGGCGAGGGTGTTGGGGCGGCGGCCGGCCACCCGCATCGCGGAGTCGCCGCGGCCGATGCCGCAGACCGTCCGGTTGCCGTACATGTCGTTGAGGGTGGCGAAGGTGGAGGCGGTGACCTCCCAGGCGCGGGTGCCGGGGTTGGTGACCATCGGGCCGACGTGCAGGCGTTCGGTGTGTTCCAGGATGCGGCTGTGGATGACGAAGGGTTCCTGCCAGAGCACCGCGGAGTCGAAGGTCCAGCCGTGGCTGAACCCGGCCCGTTCGGCGCGGCGCATCAGGCCGACGACCTCGGCGGCCGGCGGGTCGGTCTGCAGGACGAGTCCGAAGTCCACGCGGGGGCTCCTTGAAGGGGTCAGAGGTACTGGCAGGTGGAGCGGGGCAGGAAGGTGCCGTGTCCGGGGCGGCCGAGGTAGTCGCCGCGGTCGAGCACGACCTCGCCGCGGGAGAGCACGGTCTCGACCCGGCCGGTGACGGTGCGGCCCTCGTACGCCGAGTAGTCGACGTTCATGTGGTGGGTGGCGGCGGAGAGGGTCTGCACGGCGTGCGGGTCGTAGATCACCAGGTCGGCGTCGGCGCCGGGGGCGATGGTGCCCTTGCGCGGGTGGAGGCCGAACATCCGGGCGGGGGCGGCGCAGGCGAGTTCGATCCAGCGGCGGCGGCTGATCCGGCCCTCGACGACGGCCTGGTGCAGCAGGTCCATCCGGTGCTCGACGCCCGGCAGCCCGTTGGGGATCTTCGAGAAGTCGCCGCGGCCGAGTTCCTTCTGCCCCTCGAAGCAGAACGGGCAGTGGTCGGTGGAGACCACCTGGAGGTCGTCGGTGCGCAGGCCGCGCCAGAGCGCGTCCTGGTGGTCCCTGGGGCGCAGCGGGGTGGAGCAGACGTACTTGGCACCCTCGAAGCCGGGTTCGGCGAGGTTGTCGGTGGACAGGAACAGGTACTGCGGGCAGGTCTCGCCGAACACCGGCAGTCCGAGGTCGCGGGCGGCGGCGAGTTCGGCGAGCGCCTCGCGGGCGGAGACGTGCACCACGTACAGCGGCGCCCCGGCGACCCGGGCGAGTTGGATCGCCCGGTGGGTGGCCTCGGCCTCCAGCAGCGCCCGGCGGACTTCGCCGTGGTACCGCGGGTCGGTCTCGCCGCGGGCCAGGGCCTGTTCGACCAGGACGTCGATGGCGGGGCCGTTCTCGGCGTGCACCATGGTGAGCGCGCCGGTCCCGGCGGCCTGCTGCATGGCGCGCAGGATCTGCCCGTCGTCGGAGTAGAAGACGCCGGGGTAGGCCATGAACAGCTTGAACGAGGTGACGCCCTCGCCGACCAGTCCGGGCATCTCGCGCAGCACGGCCTCGTTGACGTCCGAGACGATCATGTGGAAGGCGTAGTCGATCGCGCAGTTGCCGTCGGCCTTGGCGTGCCAGTCGTCGAGCCCGGCGCGCAGCGAGGAGCCCCTGCTCTGGACGGCGAAGTCGACGATGGTGGTGGTGCCGCCCCAGGCCGCGGCCCGGGTGCCGGTGGTGAAGGTGTCGGAGGCGCGGGTGCCGCCGAACGGCATCTCCATGTGGGTGTGCGCGTCGACGCCGCCGGGGACGACGTACTTCCCGCTCGCGTCGAACACCCGGTCGGCGTTCCAGTGCCGGCTGCCGGGCAGGGCGAGGGCGGCGATCCGGCCGTCCTCGACCAGCACGTCGGCGGGCACCTCCTCGGCGGCGGTGATGACCAGGCCGCCGGTGATCAGGGTGCGGGCCATCGCGCTCAGCCCTCGGTCAGCGGGCCGTAGGCGTCCGGGCGCCGGTCCCGGTAGAACGCCCACTGCTGGCGGACCTCGTCGATCAACCCGAGGTCGAGGTCGCGGACGACGAGTTCCTCGCGCTTGTCGGAGGCGACCTCGCCGACGAACTGCCCGCGCGGGTCGACGAAGTAGCTGGTGCCGTAGAAGTCGTCGTCGCCGTACTCCTCGACGCCGACCCGGTTGATCGCGGCGACGAAGTACTCGTTGGCGACGGCGGCGGCGGGCTGCTCCAGCTGCCACAGGTAGGCGGACAGGCCGCGGCTGGTCGCCGACGGGTTGTACACGATCTCCGCGCCTGCGAGGCCCAGTGCCCGCCAGCCTTCCGGGAAGTGCCGGTCGTAGCAGATGTACACGCCGACCTTCCCGACCGCGGTGTCGAACACCGGCCAGCCGAGGTTCCCGGGCTTGAAGTAGTACTTCTCCCAGAATCCGCGCACCTGCGGGATGTGGTGCTTGCGGTACTTGCCGAGGTAGCTGCCGTCGGCGTCGATCACGGCGGCGGTGTTGTAGTAGAAACCGGCCTTCTCGATCTCGTACACCGGCGCGACGACCACGATCCCCAACTCCCGGGCCAGCGCCTGCATCCGCCGCACCGTCGGCCCGTCCGGGACGGGCTCGGCCCAGGCGTAGTGCTCGGGTTCCTGCACCTGGCAGAAGTACGGGGCGTTGAACACCTCCTGGAACCCGATGATCCCCGCCCCCTGCCCGGCCGCGTCCCGCGCGGCCCGCTCGGCGGCGGCCAGCATGGTCTCCTTGTCCCCCGTCCACGCGGTCTGGAACAGGGCAGCCCTGACGACACGGCTCATGGGCACAACTCCTCGGCTCGACGGCGCGAAGGCGCGGCGGGAAATGGCGCGGTAACGCGGCAGCGCAGTGGCGCGGTGGCGCTTCAGCGCTGTAGAGCGTCGAGACTAGGAGCTTTGCGGCGAATGGGTGGGTGCCACGCGGGGAGAGCCGGAAATTCGCCTTCCCGCACATTCCTCCGATTTTCCACCGATCATCCGGCCATTCGATCCGCCGATCACTAGATCACTAGATCACTAGATCACTAGATCACTAGATCATTCTGCCACTCGATTATTCAGTCCTGCAGTCATTCAGTCCTCCGGTCATTCGGTCATTCGGTCATTCGGTCCTCCCGGTACGGGATTTCCGGATCAGCGCGCAGCGGCGTCCGCGAGGGCCCGGACGATCAGGGCGGCGGAGGTCGCACCCGGGTCCTGGTGGCCGACGCTGCGCGAGCCGAGGTAGGAGGCGCGGCCCCGGCGGGCCTGGAGCGGGGTGGTGGCGCGGGCGCCCTGCTCGGCGGCGTCGGCGGCCGCGGCGGTCGCCCCGGCGAGGGCGGCCCCCGCCGCGGCGGCGGTGCGCAGGGCGTCCACGGCCGGGGTCAGCGCGTCGACCATCGTCTTGTCGCCCGGCTCGGCACCGCCCAGCGCCCGGACGGCGGCGAGGCCCGCGGCCAGTGCGTCCGCGCAGGCCGCGGGGCCGGCGTCCGGTGGGAGTTCGGCCCCGGCCACCCGGAACGCCTGCCCGTACAGCGGCCCGGAGGCGCCGCCGACCTTGGCCAGCAGCGTGCTGCCGACCGTGCGCAGCAGCGCGCCCGCACTGTCGAAGCCGGCGGAGCCGTCCGGCCCCGCGTCGTCCAGTGCGGCGAGGACGGCGGTGAAGCCCCGGCGGAGGTTGCTGCCGTGGTCGCCGTCGCCGATCGCCGCGTCGAGCGCGGTGAGTTGCTCCTCGGCGCGTCCGACGGCCGCGGCGGCGGCCCGGATCCACGCCTCGGCGAGGGCGGTGTCGAGGGTCTCGTGCGTCATGGTGCTGTGTCACTTCCTACCGGGAACCGCCCAGTACTGTCGTCCGTCACGTCCATCACGTCCGTCGTGTCCGGACCAGGGCGGGGGTGTCGGCCGGGGCGTCCCACAGTTCCAGCATCCGGGGGTCGGCGCCGGTCAGGGTGATCGAGAAGCCGGCCATGTCGAGGCTGGTGACGTAGGAGCCGACCAGGGTGCGGGCGGCGGGGAGGCCGTGCTCGGCGAGGCGGTCGGTGACGGCGGCGCACAGGACGTACAGCTCGATCAGCGGGGTGCCGCCGAGGCCGTTGACCAGCAGGATCGGCTGCTCGTCCGGGCCGGGCCGGTAGTCGTCCAGGATTGCGTCGACGGCCGTGGCGGCCAACTCGCGGGCGGGGCGCAGCCGGTCGCGGCGGCGGCCGGGCTCGCCGTGGATGCCGACGCCGACCTCGATCTCGATCTCGTCCTCGGCGAGGTCGAAGCCGGGGCGGCCGACCGCCGGGTTGGTGGCGGCGGTGAGCGCGATGGCGAACGAGCGGGACGCGGCGACGACCCGCTCCCCCAACTCCCGGACCTCGTCCAGGCCGACGCCGCGTTCGGCGAGCGCGCCGCAGATCTTGTGCACCAGCAGGGTCGCGCCGGTGCCTCGGCGGCCGGCCGCGGAGTCCCGGACGGCGACGTCGTCGTCGACCAGGACGGTGGCCACCCGGTGGCCCTGCTCGACGGCGAGTTCGGCGGCCAGCCGGAAGTTGAGCACGTCGCCGGTGTAGTTCTTCACCACGAACAGCACGCCCGCGCCGTTGTCGGCGGCCTGGGCGGCGGCCAGGATCCGGTCCGGCGGAGGTGAGGTGAACAGGTCGCCGGGGCAGGCCGCGTCCAGCATGCCCGGGCCCACGAACCCGACGTGCAACGGCTCGTGGCCGGAACCGCCGCCCGACACCAGCGCCACCTTCGGCCCGGCCGGACGCACCGCCCGGGTGACCACCCGCCGGTCGAGGTCCACCGCGAGCGCGGGGTGGGCGGCGGCGAGCCCGGCCAGCGCGTCGTCGACGACGCTCTCCGGGCTGTTGATCAGCTTCTTCACGGCGGTCGTGCCCCTTCGTCCGCACCCGGCCGATTCGTTGGATTCCATCCGGTTGCAACGATTGATCCGATTCATCAGCTTCATCGGCTTCATCCGATTCATCTGATTCATTCGTTTCGTTCGTTTCACCGGATTCCGGCCGACGCTACCCCAACCCCCGTGCCCCGCCGTCGAACCCCGCCACGCCCCGCGCGGCGCGCCCGGCCCCGGCGCCGGCCGCCGGTAGGCTGCGCCGCATGCGCGCTCCGGTCGGTCTGGTCCTGGTCTCCCACAGCCCGCACCTGGCCCGCGGCGTGCAGGAACTGCTCGCCGAACTGGCCGACGACGTCCCGGTGCTGCTCGCCGCGGGCACCGAGGACGGTTCCCTCGGCACCAGCTACGACCTGACGGCCCGCGCGGTCCGCGCCGCCGACCGCGGCACCGGCGTCCTGCTCCTGGCCGACCTCGGCAGCTCCGTCCTGACCGCCGCCCTCGTCCTCGCCGACCTCGCCCTCCCCGCCGCCGCCCTCGCCGACGCCCCCTTCGTCGAGGGCGCCGTGGCCGCCGCCGTCACCGCCGCCACCGGCGCCCCGTTCCCCGAGGTCCTGGCCGCCGCCGAAGGGGCCCGCGACTTCCGCAAGCGCCAGTAGGGGCCCGCTCGGACGGACGGAGCAGCGGCGCGTTCCCGAACGCCCCGATCACGGCAGGCGCCGGGCGGGGGGACCTTTCGGGGGCGGGCGGAACCGGGCAGGATGGGACCGTGATCGGCTACTGGAATCCGCTCCCCGCGGCCCGGCGGGTGGTCGAGAGCCTGGGGGAGCAAGCGGAGCAACTCTTCACGGGCGCATGGGAACAACGCAACTGGCGCAACGTGCCCGGCCCTTTCTACGCCGGCGACACGGACAGCATGGCCGTCGGGCGCCTGGACGCTCCGGACCACATCGCCTACGACGATGACCTGGGCGGCGGTTTCGGGTCCGAGTTCGTCTACCGCCAACCGGTGAACGAGCACGAGACGGCAGCCGTGGTCCACGGCTGCCGGCTGGAGCTGTACCGGGGCTACAACTGGGACGGCGACGACCACTGGACGGCGGGGACCGTCCGCGACTGGTGGCGGGACCGGGCCCGGGTCAGGGATTGGGCGGTCGCCATCGCCGCCGACTGGGGTGCGGACACCCACCCCCACTGGGACTTCAACGCCGATCCCCGCTACCTCGGCCACTACCACGATGCGGCCCGGGGGCACCGGGACTTCATCGCCTACATCGACGACGGGCTGGAGTCGTACCTGCGCGGCTACCTCTTCTGGCTCGAACAGCGCCGCGAGCCGCGCGACGGCGAGCCCCTCCCCCGCCTCTAGGCAGTGCCGCCGGAGCGCTCCCGGACGGCGGGCGCGGCGGGCCGCGGACTCCCCGGTGGCGGTCAGGCGGGGAGGAGGCGGTCCAGGGCGCGGCGGGTGCGGGTGGCGGCGAGGGGGTCGCGGAGGAGTTGGAGGGCCTGGTTGAGGGCCAGGTAGATGCCGGTCAGCTCGTGGACGACCTGTTCGGGGTCGGTGTCGGAGGGGAGTTCTCCGGCTTCGACGGCGAGGCGGACCTCGCCGGCCAAGCGGCGGCGCCAGACCATCAGCAGGCGGGCGACGTTGCGGCGGACGGGGCCGTCGTGGGCGTCGAACTCGACGGCGGCGGTGGTGAACAGGCAGCCGCCGGGGAAGACCTCGCGGGCGTGTTCGAGGTAGTCGATCCAGCTCTGGCAGACGGCCCGCAGGCGGCGCAGGCCGGGTTCGACGGTCGCCGCCGGGTCCCAGACCAGAGCGGTGAAGAGTGCGGAGGCCCGTTCCAGGGTGGCGAGTTGGAGGGCTTCCTTGGTGCCGAAGTGGCCGAGCACGCCGGCCTTGGAGAGGCCGAGGTCGGCGGCCAGCCGTCCGATGGTCAGCCCTTCCAGCCCGTCGACCGAGGCGAGGGCGACGCTGCGGTCGATGATCCGGGCCCTGGTCCGGCGGGTCTCGACCACCGTGCTGCGCGGGCTCATCCGATCCTCCTCCGCGGTCCGCCTCGTCCGGGTGCGCCCGATCCGCGCCCCGGCCCGGAATCCTACGTCGTGCGGCCCCGGGGTGCGGCGGCCCGCGCGGCCGGGCGGGGTTCGGCGCGCCTTCCCCGCCCCACTTGTCGTCCAACCGACGAGAAGTGTTATCGTCTAAGTGACGCTAACGCCTGCCGGGTCGACCGCACCAGGAGGACACCGTGGAAGAACAGCAGCCCAGCACCTCCGCCCCCACCCCCGACCCGCGGAACGACCCCTGGGACGACCCGTGGAACGACCCCCGGGAGGACTCCCCGGACGACCTGCCCGGACGCCTCCGGCACGCCCTGTTGACCGACTCCGCCCCCGGCGTCCTCGTCGCGTTGCTCACCCACCCCCGGATGCCGTCCGACCTGGTGGACCAGTTGCTCGACGACCCGTCCGAGGAGGTCCGGCGCGCCGCCACCCGCCGGACCCGCGACACCGCGGCGCTGTGGCGGGCCGCGGAGGACGTCCCGACCGTCCGCGCGGCCGCGGCCGCCAACCCGCACGCCCCCGCCGACCTGCTGGCCGAACTCGCCGCCGACCACGACGGGGGCGTCCGGGCCGCGGCCGTCCGCAACTCCGCCTGCCCGCCCGCGCTGCGCCGACGCACCACGGCCGGTCCGACCGCCTTCCCCGCCACCTGCGCCTCGAAGCGCTGAACCGACCGGAACGCCGACCCCGACCGAAGCACCGACCCCGGCCGGAACGCCGAACCGACCGGAACGCCGACCCCGACCGAAGCACCGACCCCGGCCGGAACGCCGAACCGACCGGAACGCCGACCCCGACCGAAGCACCGACCCCGGCCGGAACGCCGAACCGACCGGAACGCCGACCCCGACCGAAGCACCGACCCCGACCGGAACGCCGAACCGGCCGGAGCGCTGACCCCGCCCGAAGCGCCGAACCGACCGGAGCGCTGACCCCGCCCGGGCCCGTCACCACCCCGGGCGGTACTCCAACAGGAGGCCCCCGTCCGGGAGTTCCCCACCTCCGCCGGGCGGCACCCGCCGGAACCCGGCCTTCTCCCAGGCGCGCACGGCCCGGACGTTCGCCGCCGCCGGGTCGACGGTCACCCGCCGCCACCCCGACTCCCCGACCAGGTGGGCGAGCAGCGCCCGCGCGGCGTCCGGCCCCAGGCCCCGGCCCCGGGCGTGCGGCACCAGGACCAGGTCGAGGCCGCCGCCGTCCGGCCCGGCCCGCCAGTACTGGGCGTAGCCCACCGGTGCGTCCGCGGCGAGCACCAGGAACGACTCCACCTGCGGGCGCCGCCGCCCCAGGTACTTCTCGGCGACCTCCTGCCGCGACAGCGGCGCCCCGCCCCAGTGCTCCACGAACCCGGGGTCGGCGAACCACCCGGCCAGGAGCTCCAGGTCGTCCTCGCCCGTCGGAACGAGCCTGGTCAGCACCCCGTCCAGCCCGGAACCGCCACCCACCGCGCCCACCTCTCCCCCGCTGTTCGACACCCCCCAGCGTTCCATGCCCGCCCGGTCAACGGCGCCGGCGCGCCTGCGGCCCGGGCCCGTCCGGCAGCAGGCCGGTGCGCCGGGCCGTCAGCAGCGACCATCCCGCGAGGTTGCCGGTCGGCCAGGCGGTCAGTTCCGCCAGGCGGGCCGGCCAGCCGGGCTCGCGCAGCAGGGTGGTGAGTTGCGCGAGGAGCGCGGCCCGCCCGCCCGGTGGCCGGTCGAGGACGGCGGCCTCTCCCCGCGGGTCGGCGAGGTAGCCGGCCAGGGCGAGGACGGAGTGGCAGCGGTCCGCGGTCGGGGCGAGGCGTCCGACGTGGTCCGCGTAGTGGGTGAGCAGTTCCCGGGCGTTGTCGAGCCGGGCGAGGGTGGCGCCCGTGCCCGCGCAGTCGGTGGTGGCGCGCAGCAGCCGTCCGGTCTGGTCGACGACCTCGCCGTCGGCGTGCGGGTCGGCGATCGCCCGTTCGACGTCCGCGGCGACGAGCGTCTCGGCGGCGAAGTACCCGTTGAAGTCGCCGTGGTCGGCGGCCCGGCGGCGCAGCCAGTGGACGGCCTGCGGGTCGGCGGGCCGGTCGGGGTCGGCCAGCGGGTGCGGGCCCTGCCACCACGGGTAGTGGGCGCGGGGGTCGGCGATCCGGTTCAGCGCGTGCACGCAGTGGGTGCGGACGGTGCCGGTGGTCCGCCCGGCCAGCCGGCCCAGGGCCGGGGTGGCGGCCGCGTTCGGCAGGCGTTCCAGCGCGTCGGCGGGGAGCCGGCCGAACGGGGAGCCGAGCAGCCCGACGGTCAGGATCAGCGGGACGTCGCTCTCGACGGCCGTCTCGGCCAGCAGCGCGAGCCCGGCCGCCACCGCCTCCCGCCCGGTGCCGCGGCGCACCAGCCAGCGGCCCACCGTGCGCAGCAGCGCGGGCGGGTGACGCCTGCTCAGGTCGCGGACCGCCGGGTCCCGGTGCCGCGGCACCGGCACCTGCGCCAGCGCGCTGTCGAGCAGCCGCAACGAGACCGGGCTCAGCGGGCGGCCGAGCCGCTGGTCGAGGACGGCCGCGGTGCGGGCGCCCCCCGACCCCGTCTCCGCGAGGTCCCGGCGGTACCGCTGCCCGCGGTCCGGCTCCGGCGGGAGCACGATCCCCCGCAACGGGCCGTCGGGGTCCAGGCGGTGCAGCCGCAGCGCGTACTCGTACAGCGGCACCCGCGCACCGGGGGCGGTCACCGGGGGGTGCCGGACTCGATTCTCTTCACACCCCGGAGCCTGGCATCCCGGACCCCCTACGGGCAAGGGGCCGACGCTCCCGGCCCGGTGACCGGGCATCAGTCGGTGGCCGGCCGCGCCGGGCCGTCGGGTATCTCGGTGGCGGCGGATCGTCCGCGCTGCCAGAGTGCCCTGGTGCTGAACGAATCCGATGTGCTCGAAGTGCTGGACCTGCTCGAGAGCGCCGGGGCGGTGGCCTGGGTGGACGGCGGCTGGGGTGTGGACGCCCTGATCGGGGAGACGACCCGGGCGCATGCGGATCTCGACCTGGTCGTCCTGGCGGACCAGCTCGACCTGGTGCGGGGCGCGCTGGCCGGAGCCGGGTTCACGGAAGTCCTGCGGGACCGGCTCCCCACCGCCCTGGCCGTCGCGGACGGCGCAGGCCGGGAGATCGACCTGCACCCCGTCGTCGGCTCCGCCCGGGAGGACGGCCGGCAGCTCCTCCCGGGCGGCGAACGGTTCCACTACCCGGCGCCGGCGAACGGGACCATCGGCGGACGCCGGGTCCCGTGCGTCGACGCGGCGACGCAGGTGCGGTGCCACCTCGGCTACGCGGCCACGGACAAGGACCGGCAGGACATGGCCCGGCTGCACGCCGGCACGGGAGTCGAGCTTCCGCCGGGTTACCCGCCTGCGCCGTGAGAGGCCGCCGTCCCGGTCCCGACGGCTGCCCGCCGACCGGGAGCCTCGACGGCTGCTCGACGGGAGTCGCGGGCCGCCCGTTCAGGCGCTGAGCTCCCGGGACCGTCCGGCCCAGCGGACCACGAGCGGCACGGCCAGGCCGGCCGCGACGAAGACGCCGCCCATGGCCAGCCAGCCGGGGGCGCCCCAGCCCAGGCAGAGCAGGCCGAGCAGGCCCGGGGCGACGGTGTAGCAGAGGCCCATGCCGATGCCGAACACTCCGGAGTACTGTCCCTGCGCGTGCGCGGGGGCCAGCCGGAAGCGCAGTTCCAACGACCCGGCCGCGTGCCACAGCGAGCCCACGGTGTGGACGGCGACGCCGGCCGTCATGACGGCTGCGGCGGCCCAGCCCGGCAGGCCCGGGGCCGTTGCGATGACCGCCATGCCGAGCAGGAACGCCAGCCCGGCGCGCCGGGTGGCCCGGCCGGCGACCTGTCCGCCCTTGATCCCGCGGCTGGTGCGGATCTGCAGGACGACCACCATCACGGTGTTGACGGCGAGCGCGACGCCGGTGAACCAGCGCGGCGCCTGGGTGTGCAGGACCACCCACAGCGGCAGGGCGTAGGTCACCACCTCGCCCTGGATCCACAGGATGCCGTCCAGGACGACGAACGCCATGTACGGCTTGTCCTTGAGTGCGAGCCACCGGTTCGACCCGGTCGCTGCGGGCAGCGGTTCCAGCTCGGGCAGCCGGAGCACGACGACGGCGCAGCCGACGAAGGTCAGGGCGTTGGCGACGATGAGCGCGCGGTAGGCGGAGCCGGAGTCGAGCTGGATCACCACACCGGCGGCCAGCGCGCCGAAGGTGCTGGCCAGGAAGGCGGTCGAGCGCAGGTAGGAACGGAACTTCGGCACCTCGTCACCGCCGAACCGGCGGATCATCGGGCCGCGCGCCGCACCCCCCGAGGCGCCGGCCAGGTCGGTCACCGCCATGGACACCATGAACGCCGTGAACGAGTGGGCGAACAGCAGCGACAGCATGGAGGCGGCCTGGATCAGCAGGGTGACCAGGAAGACGCCGCGCGGGCCGCGGCGGTCGGCGAGGTGCCCGACGGGCGGGCCGGCCAGCAGGCCGACCACTCCCGCGACCCCCAGCCCGAGCCCGACCTGCCCGAGCGGCAGGCCGATCACCCGCAGCGCGTACAGCGGCGCCGTCGCCAGGAAGGCCGCGGTGCCGAGCTGGTTGACGAAGCCCCCGAGGGCCAGCCGGCGCTGGGGGCCCGACTCCAGGAGCAGCCCCCGGCGCACCGGCCAGGACCGACGGTCCGGGGCGGTGTCCTCCTGGCGGCCGTCGGGGGGCAGCGTGCTGGTCTGACTCACGTGGGACTCCTGGACGTTGGCCACGGCTGGGCGGGGACGGTCTGCGCGGTGCGGTGCGGTGCCCGGGAGTGAACGGCGCATCGCACGCGCCCCGGCGGACCCCGGGGAGGGGTCCGGCCGAAGCCGCCCCTCCCGGTCCGCCCGCCGCGCCCCCCGGTCCGCGACTCAAAGCTTCAAGATCATCGCAAAGGAGGACGCCCGCCGCTCCCGAATCCGCCAAACCGCCGGTCCGCCGCCCCGGCCGCACCTGCGGGGAGCACCCGGCCCGGCCCTGTCCGCGCCGCACTGCACCGCACCGCACCTGCGAGGCCCGGGTTCGATGAACCGAATCCCGGACGGTCGGACTCCCCGTAAAGCCGGTCGAACCCCGCAGAGCCGGGTCGGCCCGCTCCGGCCCCTGCGGCGTCCATCCTTCGGGCCGCCGTTTAGCTTCCGATCGGTCGGTTGCTATATTCCTGGCCGTTGCCCCGGCACCGGTCGGGTGCCGCTGCGGAAGGGGAACGCCATGCCCGGAGTCCGGATCGCCGCTCTCGGCCACCACCAGCCCGGCCGGGTGCTCGGCAACGACGAGCTGGCGACGATGGTGGACACCAATGACGAGTGGATCCGGCGGCGCACCGGGATCGTGACCCGGCGGATCGCCGGACCGGACGAGTCGGTGACCGACCTGGCGGCGGGGGCCGCGGCGAAGGCGCTGGCGGCGTCGGGGCTGGACCCGGCGGACATCGGGCAGGTCACGGTGGCCACCTGCAGTGCGGTGGACCGCTGCCCGTCGATCGCGGCGCAGGTCGCGGGCCGGCTGGGCATCCCGTCCGCGGTGGCGTTCGACCTGAACAACGGCTGCGCCGGGTTCTGCACCGCGCTGTCGGTGGCGAACCACTCGCTGCTGGCGGGCGGCGCCAAGCACGCGCTGGTGATCGGCGCGGAGAAGATGTCGGACCTGGTCGACTGGACGGACCGGCGCAGCTGCATCCTGCTGGGCGACGGCGCGGGCGCGGCGGTGCTGTCGGCCACCGACGGGGACACCAGCGCGATCGGCCCGGCGGTCTGGGGTTCGGACCCGTCGCGGGCGAGCGCGGTGCGGCTGCTGGGCGAGTGGCACCCGCAGTTCGAGCAGGACGGCCAGGCGGTGTTCCGGTGGGCCACCACCGAGCTGCCCGCGCTGGCCGAACAGGCGTGCCGGGCGGCCGGGTTGAGCCCGGCGGAGCTGGACGGGGTGGTGACCCACCAGGCGAACCTGCGGATCATCGAGTCGCTGGTGCAGAAGCTGGGCCTGTCCGAGGACGCGGTGATCGCCCGGGACGTGGTGGACTCCGGCAACACCTCGGCGGCCTCCGTGCCGCTGGCGCTGGCGAAGCTGGTGGAGCGCGGCGAGCTGCGCTCCGGCGCCCGGGTGCTGCTGTTCGCGTTCGGCGGCGGCCTGTCCTGGGCCGGCCAGGTGGTGACCTGCCCGTGAGGCCCGTCCCGGGCCGGCCAGGCGGTCACTCTGCCCGCGAGACCCGTCCTGGGCCCCGCCAGGCGTCACCCGCCCGCGAGACCGGCCCAGGGCTGCCGGGAGGGTCTCAGCAGCGCGTGCAGGTGATGGTGAGCGCGATCGTGTCCGGCGGCGGCGGGGAGTTCAGGTAGGGGGCGATCCAGCCCGCGAAGCCGTCGCCGCCCTCGATCGGGCCGTAGTGCCAGCGCTGGTTCGGGGCGAGCGGGGTGCCGTCGCCGTTGGCGATGTGCGGGTCGCCGGGCGTCCAGCCCTGGGGGCAGCGGGCCACCACGCCGCCGGAGGAGCCGACCGCGGTGACCGTCTCGACGTTCGGGTCGGCCGCGGCGGCTGCCGGTCCGGCGGTCACCGCCGCCAGGGAGGCCAGGGCGGCGGCCAGGGCGAGGCCGGGGCCGAGGATGCGCTTGCGCGTCAGCGTCATGGAGGTCCTTCCGTTGCTCGCGCCGCCCACGTCGGTTCGTGGACGGCCGACCGGCATCATCTCCGTCACGCAGCGTGATATCACCAGCGCTGCCCGCAACCACTCGTTCGGCCGGAGCGCGGAGCGGGCGGTGGTGCGGGGGCGAGCTTTGCCCGCGGTGATCGAGTGCGGGCAAGATAGCGGGGTGACCCTCCTGGACCTGATGCCGAAACCCGCCACGCCCGACTCGCTGTTTGAGACCTTCGCCGAGTGGGCGTCGGAGCGCGGCATCACCCTCTACCCCGCCCAGGAGGAGGCGCTGATCGAGCTGGTCTCCGGGAACAACGTGATCCTGGCGACCCCGACCGGGTCGGGCAAGTCCCTGGTCGCGGCGGGCGCGCACTTCGCCGCGCTGGCCGAGGGCAAGCGGACCTTCTACACCGCGCCGATCAAGGCGCTGGTGTCGGAGAAGTTCTTCGACCTGTGCAAGGTCTTCGGCACCGAGCAGGTCGGCATGATGACCGGCGACGCCTCGGTGAACCCGACCGCGCCGATCATCTGCTGCACCGCCGAGGTGCTGGCGCAGATCGCCCTGCACGACGGCCCGCGCGCCGACATCGGCCAGGTCGTGATGGACGAGTTCCACTTCTACGCCGAGCCGGACCGCGGCTGGGCCTGGCAGATCCCGATCCTGGAGCTGCCGCAGGTGCAGTTCCTGCTGATGTCGGCGACCCTCGGCGACGTCCGCCGCTTCGAGGAGGACCTGACCCGCCGCACCGGCCGCCCGACCACCGTCGTCCGCTCGGCGACCCGCCCGGTGCCGCTGTTCTACGAGTACCGGCGCACCAACCTGCACGACACGCTGGAGGAACTGCTGACCACCGGCCAGGCGCCGGTGTACGTCGTGCACTTCACGCAGAAGGAGGCGGTGGAGCGGGCGCAGTCCCTGATGAGCATCAACATGTGCTCGAAGCAGGAGAAGGACGCGATCGCCTCGCTGATCGGCAACTTCCGCTTCACCACCAAGTTCGGCCGCAACCTGTCCCGGTACGTGCGGCACGGCATCGGCGTGCACCACGCGGGCATGCTGCCCAAGTACCGCCGCCTGGTGGAGCGCCTGGCGCAGGCGGGCCTGCTGAAGGTGATCTGCGGCACCGACACGCTCGGCGTGGGCGTCAACGTGCCGATCCGCACGGTGCTGTTCACCGCGCTGTCCAAGTACGACGGGCAGCGGGTGCGGATCCTGCGGGCCCGCGAGTTCCACCAGATCGCCGGACGGGCGGGGCGGGCCGGGTTCGACACCGTCGGCCAGGTGGTGGCGCAGGCCCCCGAGCACGTGGTGGAGAACGACCGGGCGCTGGCCAAGGCCGGCGACGACCCGAAGAAGCGCAAGAAGGTGGTCCGCAAGAAGGCCCCGGACGGCTTCGTGTCCTGGACCGAGGAGACCTTCGAGCGCCTGATCGGGGCCGACCCGGAGCCGCTGGTGTCCCGGTTCAAGGTCAGCCACGCGATGCTGCTGTCGGTGATCGGCCGCCCGGGCAACGCCTTCGACGCGATGCGCAAGCTGCTCACCGACAACCACGAGGACCGCTCCGCCCAGCGCCGCCACATCCGCACCGCGATCGCCATCTACCGCTCGCTGCGGGAGGGCGGCGTGGTCGAGCAGTTCGACGAGCCGGACGCCGAGGGCCGCATCGCGCGCCTGACCCTCGACCTGCAGGAGAACTTCGCGCTCAACCAGCCGCTGTCCACCTTCGCGCTGGCCGCCTTCGACCTGCTCGACCCCGAGTCGCCCTCGTACTCCCTGGACGTGGTCTCGGTCGTCGAGGCGACCCTCGACGACCCGCGGCAGATCCTCGCCTCGCAGGAGAACAAGGCGCGCGGCGAGGCCGTCGCCGAGATGAAGCGGGACGGCGTCGAGTACGAGGAGCGGATGAACCGGCTCCAGGAGATCAGCTACCCGAAGCCGCTGGAGGAGGAGCTCGGCCACGCCTACGAGGTGTACCGCCGGGCGCACCCGTGGATCGGCGACCACCCGCTGCGGCCGAAGTCCGTGGTGCGCGACCTGTACGAGCGCGCGATGACCTTCACCGACTACGTGGGCTTCTACGAGCTGGCCCGCACCGAGGGCATCGTGCTGCGCTACCTGGCGGGCGCGTACAAGGCGCTGGAGCAGACCGTCCCGGACGACATCAAGACCGACGACCTCAAGGACGTCATCGCCTGGCTCGGCGAGCTGGTCCGGCAGGTCGACTCCTCGCTGCTGGACGAGTGGGAGGCGCTCGCCAACCCGACCGAGCCGGAGGCCGCCGAGGTCCGCCTGGACGACAAGCCCGCCCCCGTCACGGCCAACGCCCGGGCCTTCCGCGTCCTGGTCCGCAACGAGCTGTTCCGCCGGGTCGAGCTGTGCGCGCTGGAGCACTACGACGCGCTGGCCGAACTCGACGGCGAGGACGGCTGGGACGCCGACCGCTGGGCCGACGCGATGGACGGGTACTGGGAGGAGTACGACGACCTGTTCACCGGCCCGAACGCGCGCGGCCCGAAGATGCTGCTGATCGAGGAGGTCGAGGACGAGGGCCTGTGGCGGGTCCGGCAGATCTTCGACGACCCGAACGGCGACCACGACTGGGGCATCTCCGCCGAGGTCGACCTGTACGGCTCGGACGAGGAGGGGCGCGCCGTCGTCAAGATCACCTCGGTCGGCGCGCACTGACCTTCCCCTTCAGGACCCCGGCTGCTGCGCCGCGTAGTGCGCGAGGTACGCCAGCAGCCGGGGGTCGGTGGGGCCGTCGCCGTTCGCGAAGTCCAGGAAGATCCGGCTCTCCACCCAGTAGCGGTGGGCGAACTCCTCGAACGAGGCGGCGCACCAGCGGATCGCCGCCGGGTCCGCCAGGTCCTCGTCCGGTTCCTCCCCCTCGGCGACCAGTTCGAACTGGCCCTCGTAGTCGAGCCAGGAGTGCACCACGAAGCTCTCCCCGCCGGGCCGCAGGTAGAGGTACCAGAGCACGCAGTCCTGCTGGTCGCGGAAGAACCGGACCAGGTACGCCCCGGGTTCGACCGGGCTGGGCAGCGGGGCCGAGAAGTCCGTCCAGTTGCCGGCCGGGGCCACCTCGTCGAGCGACCGGAGCAGCCGCCCGTCCCGGTGGTAGGCCAGGAAGTCCGCCGGGAGCGCCAGCCCGAGGCCGGCCACCGCCCGTTCCAGCTCGGCGAGTTCGGCAGCCTCGGTGTCCGGCACCGGCTCCCCGCTCAGCCCGCCGAGCCAGTCGAAGGCGCCGGTGAACCCGGCCGGGTCGAGCGGGGGCAGCGTGTCGAACGGGTAGCGCTCGTAGGTGGCGGCGCAGTCCCGGTACGGGCCGAGTTCGTGGTGGCACCACTCGGCTTCGAAACGGACGGTCACGGGGGCCTCGGCGGTTCGGTGGGAGGTCGGTCGGTGTCCCCGGAGGGTAGCGGCACCCGCCGACAGTGCGGGCGGGCCCCTAGGATGGCGCGATGGAAGAGCTGGTGCGGGTGCCGTCTGAGGTCCGGGAGCGGTTCGCCGTCCGGTTCGGGGCCGGGGTCGCGGGGTGGTGCGACGAACTGCCCTCCCTGGTGCGGGAGTTGGCGGGGCAGTGGGGGTTGGAGGTGGTTGCGGCGGGCGGCGGCGGCACCTCGCGGGTGTTCCGCTGCGTGCGCGGCGGTGAGGTGGTGTGGCTGAAGCTCACCCCGGAGCCGCCGATCGCCCGCGAGGAGGCCGAGGCGCTGCGGCGCTGGGCGGCGGTGCCCTCGGTGGTGGCGCTGCTCGCCGCGGACCTCCCGGCCGGGGCCCTGCTGCTGGCGGACGTCCGGCCCGGTACGACGCTGCGGCGACTCGGCTGGAACCTGCCGGAAGTCGCCGCCCTGCTGAGGGACTTGCGCACCCCCGCCGGGCCGGGGGCGGACCCGGTGCTGCGGCCGGGGGCGGACTCGGTGCTGCGGCCGCTCGCCGACCGGGTCGCCTTCCTCCTCGACCTCGCCGAACGCCGCGGCAGGCCCGTCCCGGCCGCGCAGCGGGCGGCCGCCCTGGAACTCGCCTCCGGCGGACCGGTCGGACTCGTCCACGGCGACCTCCACCCGTCCAACGTGCTCGCCGGCCCGGACGGCCGCCCGGTGGCGATCGACCCGCGGCCGTGCTGGGGCGACCCGGACTTCGACGCGGTCGACTGGGTGCTGGAGGGTGCCGCGGACCTGGCCGGGCTGGAGCGGCGGATCGCCGCCCTGGCCGCCCTCGTCCCCGGTCTCTCCCCCGACCGCCTGCTGGCCTGGTGCCGGGCCCTGAGCGCCCTGACCGCCAACCCCCTGCCGGCCTGAGCGGCCCTCAGGTCCCGGCCGTGGCGGCCAGGTGGGCGGCGATGGTGCGGGCGCAGGTGGCGGGCGGGGTGTGGGTGGTGTCGACGGCCAGGTCGTAGTGGACGCCGCGGTGGACCCGGGCGGCCTGGTCGGCGGCCATGCCGGTGGTGCGGTCGCCGCGGGCGCGTTCGCGGGCGGCGGCCTCGGCGGGGTCGCAGTGGACGGCGACCCAGAGCACGTCCAGGCCGCGCAGGGCCTCGCGCCAGCGCTGCTGGGAGGCGGGGCCGGAGAGGAACACGTCGTCGACGATCACCGGCGCGCCGGCCCGGGCGGTGGCCGCGATGCCCGCTATCCAGGCGGCCTCCAGGGCGCGGAAGCCCGCGCCGACGGAGACGGTGCCGTCCGGCGCGAACCCGATGCCGGTGCCGGTGTCGATGCCGGTGCCGGCGCCGGGGACAGGCTCGGGGGTGGCCTCGCGCAGGGCCGGGGGCAGGGCGTCGACCAGGTCGTCGATGCTGAAGGCCAGCCAGGGGCGCGGCAGTTGCTCCTGGAGGGCGCGGGCGAGGCTGCTCTTCCCGCTGCTGGAACCGCCGTTGAGCACGATCACCCGGGTCGTCGCCATGGCCCCACCGTAGCGGCGTCCGGGCTCAGCGCGGGGTGAGGCCGTCCAGCACCAGGTCGACCAGGGCGGTGACGAAGGCGGGGGTGACGGGTTCGCCGAGCAGCAGGTGGCGGGCGAACAGCGGGCTCATCAGGGCTTCGACGGCGGCCCGGGGGTCGGCGTCGGGGCGGATCTCGCCGCGGGCGGCGGCGCGGTGCAGGAGCTGTTCGGCGCGGGTGAGGCGGTCGGCCCAGTAGGCGTCGCGGCCGCTGCGGGTCTCGGCGGTGGCGGGGGCGATGCTCAGGTGCAGCAGGGCGGGGCCCTCGGGGGTGTCGAGGAAGGCGCCGAGGGCGGTGAGGAGTCGGCGCAGGTCCTCGCGCAGGCTGCCGGTGTCGGGCAACGGCATGGCCTGGTCGGTGTAGTCGGCGAGGGCTTCGCGCAGCAGTTCCTCGCGCGTCCCCCAGTTCCGGTAGACCGAGGTCTCGTGCACTCCGGCGGCGGCGGCGACCGCGGCGACGGTGGCGGCCTCCAGGCCGCCCTCGGCGAGCAGCCGCACGGTGGCGTCCAGTACGGCCCGGCGCATCGCGGCGCCGCGGCGGCGCAGCGGGGCGGTGGCCTTGAGCTGGGGAGTCTCGTCCTGGGGCACACCGGGAGCCTAACGCAAGACTCCTTGCGTTGCATCGGGCGGCGACGTAGCCTCGACAACGCAAGTCACCTTGCGATAGCCCGCGGTACGCCGGGGTGTCGCGAGCGGCAACGAGGCCGCCGACGGCTCGCCGCCGGCCGGAGAGGAACGAGACCATGGCTACGATGCGCGCCGTCCGCCTGCACCTGCCCACCCGCACGCTGAGCGTGGAGGAGGTGGAGCGTCCGGTGCCCGGCCCCGGCCAGGTGCTGGTGAAGGTCGAGGCGGCCGGCGTCTGCCTGTCCGACGTGCACCTGATCGAGGGTTCGCTCACCCCGCTGTACCTGCCCGGCGAGAGTGTCACGCTGGGGCACGAAGTCGCGGGCACCGTGGCCGAGTTGGGCGCGGAGCCGGGCCGCTGGCAGGTCGGCGACCGGGTGGTGCTGCAGGCCGGCGAGAAGCGCGACGGGATCACCTGGACCCGCGGCGTGGACTACGACGGCGGCTGGGCCGAGTACGCGCTGGCCCGGGTCGACACGCTGTTCGCCCTGCCCGACTCGATCCCGTTCGAGCAGGGCTCGATCATCCCGGACGCGGTCTCCACCCCGTGGGGCGCGGTGACCACCACCGGCGGTGTCCGGCCGGCCGAGCCGGTCGGCGTCTGGGGCGTCGGCGGCCTGGGCGCGCACGGCGTCCAGCTGCTGCGGGCGATCGGCGCCAACCCGATCGTCGCCGTCGACCCGGCGCCCGCCGCCCGCGAGCGCGCCCTCGCCTTCGGCGCGGACCTCGCCCTGGACCCGGCCGACCCCGAGCTCGCCGCCAGGATCGGTGCGGCCACCGGCGGCGCGGGCCTGGCCGCCGCGTTCGACTTCGCGGGCGTCCCCGCCGTCCGCGAGCAGGCCATGAAGGTGCTCGGCGCGCACGGCCGGCTGGTGCTGGTCGGCCTCACCGACCAGCCGCTGACGGTCACCGACAGCATCCGCTTCTCCTACCTCCAGCAGCAGATCCTCGGCCACTACGGCTCCGAGGAGGGCGCCGTCCCCCAGCTGATCTCCCTCGCCGCGGGCGGCCGGCTCGACTTCTCCCGCTCCGTCAGCGAGGTCCTCCCGCTGGAGCGGGCCGCCGAGGCCGTCGAGCGGCTGCAGACCAAGCAGGGCAACCCGATCCGGCTGATCCTCAAGCCCTGAGGGCCCGTCAGGGGCGCTGTTAGGCTACGACCGTGTTCGAGTACCACGGCTGGATCAAGGTCCTGATCACCGCCGCCGCCGAGGACGACGACTCCGAACCGGCCCGCACCATGGCGGCCGTCGAGGACATCGGGCGGCGCATCCAGGAGATCCACAACCCCTACCTGCTCGATGTGAGGTGGATGAACGGCGAGGCGTTCGTCCACCTCGCGGGCGCCCCCAACCACCGCGACCCGGAGATCCTCCGTTTCTTCGCGGAGGTCGGCGAGCGGGCCCCGGGGTCGTACGGCCTGCTGCACGTGCGGGACGACGAGGACCCCGAGTGGTGGAACGGGGTCCGGGTGCTGCGGATGGTGCGCGGTCAGGTGACCGAGCACCCGGAGCCGCTGCTGTCGCCCTGCATCCCCGTCCTGGAGGACCCTGACCCGCTCACCCTCACGTCCGAGGAGTAGCCGCTCAGGCCGTCTCCGCCGCCTCCGTTGTCCCTGCCGTCTCCGTTGTCCCCGCCGTCTCCGCCGGTTCCGCGAGCGCGGGGGCCGGGGTCGGGGTCGGGCGGTGCCAGGTGGCGATCCACAGGGCGGTCAGGGCGGCGGAGGTGCCCGCGGCGGCCATGGCGGGGCCGGTGCCGGTGAGGGTGGCGGCGGTGCCGAAGAGGGCGGGGCCGATGCCCTGGAGGGTCATGTTGCCGGAGCCGAGCAGGGTGAACGCCTGGCCCTGGGCGTCCGCGGGGAGCGCGTCCAGGAACGGGCGCTGGAGGCCGAGCGCGTAGGCGAAGCCGAAACCGGCGGCCAGCAGGGCGGCGGCGCACAGCGGGAGCGGGACGGGCAGCGCGAAGACCAGCAGCGGCAGGCCCATCAGCGCGGCCAGCGGTGCCACCAGGCGCTCCCGGGTGGCGGGGGCGGCGAACCGGCCGACCAGCAGGTCCCCGACCAGCATCCCGACCGGCAGGCAGGCCAGCAGGAAGCCGTAGCCGCCGGTCGGGAAGCCCCGTGACCCGGCGTACGCGATGACCAGCGACTCGGCGCCGGTCACCGCCGCGGACGGCAGCCACTGGGCGAGCAGCAGGCGGCGGACCGGGGTGCGGCGCAGCAGGTCGCCGTTGCCGCGCAGGCTCTGCCGGAGCACCGAGCCGGTGGCGCGCCGCAGCGGCGGCAGGTCGGGCAGCCGCAGCCGGATCGCCAGCGCGTTGGCGAGGTGCAGCCCGGCGGCGACCAGCAGCGCGCCGGGCGGGCCGAGCAGGGCGACCGTCACGCCGCCGCCGGCCAGGCCGAGCAGTTGCGCGCCGGAGGAGGCGACGTTGGTCAGCGAGCGGCCGAGCACGTACGCGTCGCCCTGCAGGGTCTCGGCGACCAGCCGGCCGGACGCCCCGTTGAAGACGGGGGTGAGCACCGCGACCGCGCCGACCAGCAGCAGGCTGGCCGCGACCGGCATCCGCACCAGGGCGAGCAGGGCGGCGGCGGTCGCGTCCAGCAGGTACCCGGCGGTGATCAGCAGCCGGGGGCGCAGGCTGTCGGTGAGCGAGCCGAGCAGCATCGAGCCGAGCAGTTGCGGCAGGAACCCGATGCCGAAGGCGACGGCGCTCAGCAGGGCGGAGCCGGTGCCCGCGTAGATCAGCACGGCCAGGGTGGTGATCCGCAGCGAGTCCCCGACGATGCCGAGGGTGCGGGTGGTGAACAGCAGTCGGAAACGCGGGTCGCCCAGCACCTCGCGGTAGGTCGTCATGGCGGCGAGCCTGGCGTCCGGGGGCGGCGCGGGCGAGAGATTCGTCCCTGGACGTAAGGTCGTGGGGCGGCGGACGGCCGTCGGTGTGTCGGTGTGTCGGTGTGTCGGTGTGTCGGTGTGTCGGCGGGAGCGTGGAGGGAGTGCCGGGTGCTGAGGTACGAGGTGGCCACGGAGGACCTGGTGCGCAGCCGGTTCGCGCTCTCGCCCGCGTTCGAACTGGCCAACCTGCTGCGGCTGTTGGACCGGGGCGGGGAGCGGTCGCTGCCGCCGGGGTGGCGGGAGCGGCTGCGCCCGGCGTTCCTGCGGCTGCGGGCGGATCCGGCGGTGCGGGCCGCGCTGGCGCTGCACAACGAGAAGTTCGGGGCGGACTTCATCGCCATCCCGCCGCGCGGCATGGACCAGACCTGGGCGGACGACCTGGCGGCGGTCCTGGCCGCCCCGCCGGAGCCGGCCCGGGCGGAGATCGCCCGCTGCCTGGCGGCCCGGCCCGACACCGACGGCCCGGCCCGGGCCGTGCTGGCCGCGCCGGACGCGGTCCGGCAGGTCGCCGAGGCGCTCGACCGGACCTGGCACGCGCTGCTGGCCCGGGACTGGCCGCAGCTGCGCGCCCTGTGCGAACGCGACGTGGTGCACCGGGCGGGCGAGTTGGGCCAGCGCGGCTGGGCGGCGGCGCTGGCCGGGCTGCACGAGAACGTCCGCTGGCGGGACGGCGGCATCGAGGTCCTGCCGTTCGACGCCGCCACCACCTACTCGCTGCGCGGCGCGGGGCTGCTGCTGGTGCCCTCGGTGTTCGTCTGGCCGAACGTCGCCGCGCACCACGACGAGCCGTGGCCGTGCACCCTGATCTACCCGGCCCGCGGCATCTCCGCCCTCTGGGAGCCGGGCGCCGCCGTCCCGCCCGACGCGCTGGCCGCCCTGCTCGGCCGCTCCCGGGCCCGCGTCCTGGCCGCCCTGGACACCCCCGCCAGCACCACCCAGCTCGCCCGCAGCCTGCACCAGACCCCCGGCGCGGTCGCCGACCACCTCGCCGTCCTGCGCGCCGCCGGCCTCCTCTCCCGCGCCCGCGCGGGCCGTTCGGTCCTCTACCGCCGCACCCCGATGGGCGACGCCCTGATCGGCTCGGCCCCCTGACCGGTGCCCGGGCCCGGCGCCCGCCGCCCGGGGTGTGGGCGGGCGTCGCTACAGTGCGGCCATGACTGACATCACTGCGGCGGACTCCGACTGGGACCGCCAACTGGCCGACGGTTTCGCCGTGTTGCTCGGGCGGCCGCTCGATGCGTTCGACGCCGGGGCGGTGTACGCGGCCGAGGTCGACGGCAACCTGCTGGCCGAGACCGGCTTCAGGCAGGAGCCGGCCTGGGTGCGTCCGGCCGCGCTGCGCGGGGAGGAGTCCGTGCCGGGGCTGTGGGTGTACGACGCGGGGCGCGAGCTGCCGCGGTTCGACGCCGCCCGGTCCCTGTTCGACTTCCCGGCGGGCGCGCCGGGGCGGGACGCGCTGCCGCCGGCGTTCCTGGCCGCGGTCGGGGCGGCCTGCTTCCGCCCGTCGCTGATCCGCGGCGCGGACCTCGCCCCGCTGGTCGAGGAGCACGGGGTCGACCTGGCCGACCCGGCCTGCCGGGGCGCCTGGTCGGTGTACTTCGCCCGGCTGGTGTCGGACGGCACCCTGTTCGGGGCGCTGGTCGCGGCGCTGCAGACCGGGCGGGGCCCGGCGGAGCTGCTGGAGTTCGAGTTCGAGCCGGAGGAGGAGGTCGAGGAGTCCTGGCGGGAGGGGCTGGCCGGGGTGGCGCACCCGGAGCTCCGGCACCACCTGGGCTTCTTCTGCACCGAGGGCGAGAGCGGCCTGATGCCGGTCGACTGCGGGAGCACCGGGCACCGCCTGGACGGGGACGGCTGCGCGGGGGTGATGGGCTGGGAGGACGGGTACGGCCAGCTCGAGGTGAACGTCGTCCGGCTGAGCGAGCAGGTGGCCGGCCCGCAGCGCTGAGCTCCGCGTCCGCGGCGCCTGCCCCGCCCGGCCCGCCTGCCCCGCCCGGCCCGTTCGGCCCGCCTGCCCCGTCCGGCCCGTTCGGCCCGTCTGCCCCGTCCGGCCCGCTGCGGGAAATCCGTTGGCCCGGGGCGGGGCGGGGCTGAATGCTCGTCGCATGACGGAGCTGATCCTGCACGAGGGCGAGATCCCGGCCGACGCGGCGACGGTGCGCGCGCTGCTGCGCGAGCAGCGGCCGGAGTGGGCCGGGCTGCCGGTGGTGGCGGCGGGCGCGGGCACCGACAACCGGATGTTCCGGCTGGGCGACGGGCTGCTGGTGCGGCTGCCGCGCACCGCGGAGCACGCGGGGGCGCTGCGCAAGGAACGGCACTGGCTGCCCGGGATGGCCGCGCGGCTGGCGCCGCTGCGGGTGCCGGAGCCGGTGCACGCGGGGGTACCGGGGGCGGCGTTCCCGCTGGACTGGTCGGTGTACCGGTGGATCGAGGGCGCGCCGCCGGGGCCGGGGACGGTGTCCGACTGGGCCGCGCTCGGCACCGCGCTGGCCGGGGCGGTCCGGGCGCTGCACGCCGCGCCGCTGCCGGCGGCGGGTGAGCGGGCGGGCCTGGACGGTTACCGGGGGCGGGAGTTGGGGCTCTGCGACGGGTGGGTGGGGCAGCGCCTGGCCGAGCTCCGGGCGAGCGGCGGGGACGGTCTCGACCTGCCGCTGCTGGCCGGGCTGTGGCGGGCGGGGGTGGAGCTGCCCGCGCCGTCCGGGCCGCCGGTGTGGCTGCACGGCGACCTGAAGCCCAGCAACCTGCTGGTCCGGGACGGCGCGCTGCACGCGGTGATCGACTTCGGCGGCCTGGCGGTCGGCTTCCCGGACGCCGAGCACGCCCCGGTCTGGGACCTGCCGGCAACCGCGCGCCGGGCGTACTGGCGGGCGGCCGCGCTTCCCCGGGAGACCTGGCTGCGCGCCCGGGCCTGGGCGGTGGCGGTGGCGGCGGCCGGGCTGCCGTACTACCGGGAGCGCGATCCGGCCTTCGCCGCCGAGTGCCGGGCCCGGCTGACCGCCCTTCAGCAGCACCCGGAGGAGGGGGACCCGGGCCGGTCCTGAGCCCGTCACCGGCATCGCAGTCGGGTCTCATCAATCCTTACAGTCGGGTTTCATCAATCCTCCACAGCTGATCTTGCGTCAATCTGTATCTTTTTTGCGTTCACCCGTGGACTTCCTGCCGTCGTGCGCCCTACGCTCGGCACGCCCGGCCACCACCCGGGCCCTCCCCCGCAGGAAGCACGGTCATCCATGCTGAATCCCCCCACGCGCGCCAGACGGACCGTCGCGTCCCTGGCCACGCTCGCCCTGGGCGCCTCCGGGCTGCTGGCGGCGGCGTTCGTCAACGCCGGCCCGGCGCACGCCGCCGCCGTTCCCGCGCTCTCCCCGCTGGCCGTCCCGGGCCGCGGCGCGAGCGTCCCGTTCATCGAGCAGGAGGCCGAGTACGCGGCCACCAACGGCACCGTGGTCGGGCCGGACCGGCTGTACGGCCACCTGGTCTCGGAGGCCTCCGGGCGGCAGGCGGTGACGCTGAACGCGACCGGGCAGTACGTCGAGTTCACCCTCACCGCGCCCGCCAACTCGATCGACTTCCGCTACAGCCTGCCGGACTCCGCGGACGGCAAGGGCCGCGACGCCTCGATGGACCTGCTGGTCAACGGGCAGAAGCTGAAGAGCGTCGACGTGACCTCCAAGTACAGCTGGTACTACGGCGGTTACCCGTTCAACAACAACCCGGGCGACAGCAACCCGCACCACTTCTTCGACGAGACCCGCACCCTGCTGGGCACCACCTATCCGGCGGGCACGAAGATCCGGCTGCAGGTGTCCTCCACCGCCCAGTCGCCGACCTTCACCATCGACCTGGCCGACTTCGAGAACGTCGCCGCGCCGATCCCCAAGCCCGCGAACGCGATCGACGTGGTCGCGGACTTCGGCGCCGACCCCACCGGCGCCACCGACTCCACCGCCAAGTTCCAGGCCGCGGTCAACGCGGGCGCGGCGCAGGGCCGGACGGTCTACATCCCGCAGGGCAACTTCACGCTGTACGACCACGTGGTGGTCGACAAGGTGACGCTGGCCGGCGCGGGCCCCTGGTACAGCGTGCTGGGCGGGCGCGACCCGATCAACCGCAACCGGGCGGCCGGCATCTACGGCAAGTACGTGGCGGGCGGCGGCTACGGCGGCGGCGTCCGGCCGCAGGAGGCGGGCGGCCCGAGCCAGAACGTCACGCTGAAGGACTTCGCCATCATCGGCGACGTGCGCGAGCGGGTCGACGACGACCAGGTCAACGGCCTGGGCGGCGCGATGTCCAACTCCACCGTGGACAACCTGTGGATCCAGCACACCAAGGTCGGCGCCTGGATGGACGGTCCGATGGACCACTTCACCATCAAGAACAGCCGGATCCTCGACCAGACCGCGGACGGCGTCAACTTCCACACCGGCGTGACCAATTCGACGGTCACCAACACCTTCCTGCGCAACACCGGTGACGACGGCCTGGCCTCCTGGCCGGAGCGGCTGGCGAACACCAACGACAGCTTCACCCACAACACGGTGATCCTGCCGATCCTCGCCAACAACATCGTCACGTACGGCGGCAAGGACTTCACCATCTCGGACAACGTGATGGCCGACACCATCACCAACGGCGGCGGCCTGCACATCGCCAACCGCTACCCGGGCGTCACCTCCGGCAACGGCACCGCCGTCTCCGGCACCATCACGGCGGCCCGCAACACCCTGATCCGCACCGGCAACAGCGACTACAACTGGCAGTTCGGGGTCGGCGCGATCTGGTTCGACGGCCTGAACGAGCCGATCACCGGCGCGACCATCAACGTCACCGACACCGACATCCTGGACAGCTCCTACGAGGCGATCCAGACCATCGAGGGCGGCGTCACCGGCGTCAACCTGACCAACGTGAACATCGACGGCGCGGGCACCTACGCGATCCAGGCACAGGCCAACGCCCAGATAAAGTTCACCAACGTCACCGCCAAGAACATCGCGCAGGCCGCCACCCCGATCCACAACTGCGTGGGCACCGGCTTCCAGATCACCGACGGCGGCGGCAACTCCGGCCTGAACGGCTCCACCTGCACCGGCCAGTGGCCCGCGCCGGTCTGGACGTACAACGGCGTGCCGGTCGGCGGCGGCAACGGCGGCACCTCCTCGCCGTCCCCGTCCCCGTCCACCTCGAACCCGTCCTCGCCGTCCCCGTCGCCGTCCACCTCCACCGGCCCGACCTGCCCGAGCGGCACCGGCAACCTGGCCCAGGGCCGCCCGGCCACGGCCTCCGGCACCAGCCAGACCTACGGCCCCGGCAACGCGGTCGACGGTGACGCCAACAGCTACTGGGAGAGCACCAACAACGCCTTCCCGCAGTGGATCCAGGTCGACCTGGGCTGCTCACTGAGCCTGACCAAGGCCGTCCTGAAGCTGCCCCCGGCCACCGCCTGGGCCACCCGGACCCAGACCCTCACCGTCCAGGGCTCCACCGACGGCACCACCTTCACCACCCTGGTCGGTTCGGCCGGCTACACCTTCGACCCGGCCACCGGCAACACCGCCACCATCAACCTCCCCGCCACCCCGACCCGCTACCTGCGCCTCAACGTCACCGGCAACACCGGCTGGCCCGCCGCGCAGCTCTCCGAGTTCCAGGTCTTCGGCGGCGGCAACGGCAGCTCCTCCCCGTCCCCGTCCTCCTCGCCGTCCCCGTCCTCGTCGCCCTCGTCCTCCTCGGGCCCGACCTGCCCGGCCGGCACCGGCAACCTGGCCCAGGGCCGCCCGGCCACGGCCTCCGGCACCAGCCAGACCTACGGCCCCGGCAACGCGGTCGACGGTGACGCCAACAGCTACTGGGAGAGCACCAACAACGCCTTCCCGCAGTGGATCCAGGTCGACCTGGGCTGCTCCCGCAGCCTCTCCAAGGCCGTCCTGAAGCTGCCCCCGGCCACCGCCTGGGCCACCCGGACCCAGACCCTCACCGTCCAGGGCTCCACCGACGGCACCACCTTCACCACCCTGGTCGGTTCGGCCGGCTACACCTTCGACCCGGCCACCGGCAACACCGCCACCATCAACCTCCCCGCCACCCCGACCCGGTACCTGCGCCTCAACGTCACCGGCAACACCGGCTGGCCCGCCGCGCAGCTCTCCGAGCTCCAGGTCTTCGGGGCCTGACGGATCATCAAGGTACTGATGGACATCGGGCGATGATCATCAACTGATTGACGTCCATGCTTTGACGAACACCTGTGTGCGGACATCCGTCCACTGACGAACGTCCGCCGACCGGCGGGCCCCCGTCCCCCGACGAGGGCCCGCCCCCGAACCGGTACCGCCCGGGGTTCTGACGGGCGGGGAGCCTCCTCCGGCCCCGGGCAGTGCCGCACCCTCGATCCCGTCCGGTCACCGCGACCGGGCGGGATCGAGCCGTTGTGCCAACACGGCTGCTGTCAGCGGCTCGTGATAGGCAGTCAGGATGACCACTTCACTCGGATTCCCGGAACTGCTGGACCTCGTCGACGAGCGCTCCGCCGCACTGCGCAAGACCGTTGCCGACGCGCCGGACCTGGCGGTCCGCGTCCCCAGCTGCCCCGACTGGACGCTGTCGGACCTGGTCGACCACCTCACCGCCGTACACCTCTTCTGGGCGTCGGCCGTCGCCGCGGGCCCCGACTTCGTCCCCGCCCGCCCCGAGCCGGAGACCGGGCTCCCCCTCGACCGGGCGCTCGCGAACTCCGAGGCCGCGACCGCCGCCCTGCTGGCGGCCCTCCGGGAGGCCGGGCCCGACCGCCCCTGCTGGACGTGGTGGCGGGACGGCGACACCCCCAGCACCAGCGGGACGATCGCCCGCCACCAGGTGCAGGAGGCCGCCGTCCACGCCCACGACGCCCAACTCGCCGCCGGCGCACCGCTCCCCCTCCCGGAGCGCGCCGCGCTGGACGGCCTCGACGAGTTCCCCGACCTCTACTGGCCCCTGTCCGCCCCGTGGCCGCACGCCCCCGTCACCGTCCGGCTGCACACCACCGAGGGCCCCGCCCGGTCGTACGACCTCGCCCCGGCCGAACCCACCACCCCCGCACAGCCCCCACCACCCTCGAACTGACCGGCCCCGCCAGCGACCTGCTCCTCACCCTGCACCGCCGCCGCCCGCCCACCGGCCTCCTCACCACCGGCGACCCCGCCCTCCTCGACCACCTGCTCTCCTGGACCCGCCTCGGCTGACCACCCGGCCCCTCCACCCCCACCGGCCACCCGGCCCCGGGCCGCTCAGAGACCGGCCGGGTGGCCGGAGAGCCAGCCGGCGTGCCGATCGCGCATCCCGTCCCGCTCCTCGGGCGAACCGAGGAAGACGTCGGCGCCCCCGTCGTACGGGTGGTGGATGCGCAGCATCCGGGTGTCGGTGATCAGGACCCCTGCCGTCCGGTCGTCGGCGACGTCCCGGAGCAGGTCGTCGATGCAGCCGCGCCGCCACGGCCGTCGGACGGCGAAGAGGTGGCAGTACGTGCGGAAATCCGGGTCGGGGTCGTCCGCCACCAGCAGGCTCCGCCAGTGGTCGGCGACCCGCCGGTGCGAGGGGACGTCGGGGGCGGACGTCCACTCGGGAGTGACCACGTACACGTCCGCACCGGCGAACAGTTCGTCGAGGACGGTGTTGTAGCGGTCCAGGACGACGGCGTACTCCTCCTCCCCCTCCGCGTACCGCTTGGACCCGGGAAGGCTGTGGAAACGCACCCACACGTCCCGGTACGGGCCCCGGAGCCGGTGGGCCACGGGAGGACAGTCGGCCCACCGACGCTGCCACAGTTCCGTCAGCTCGGCCGGCTCGATCCCGGACACCCGCAGCACCCGCCCTCTCGCCCTGTCTCGTCGTCGGCGACCATGATGCCCGCGGCGGGGTCAAGGCGCGAAGTACCAGCAGTACAGGTTGAGGTGTTTCTCCACGCGGCGGCCGGCCAGGGCCGACACCCGTTCGAGGAGGTTCACTGCGTCGTCCAGCGAGATCTCATCGCCCGGTTCGAAGGCGGCCTCGGCCCAGGCAAGAGCCGTGGAGCGGAGTCGGTCCCTTCCCGCAGCAGCCAGAGCCGCGCACACCGGCTCCGGGAGGGCGAAGACAGCGAATCCGTCGTTGGCCATGGGCACCACGTCTCGAAGTGCGCTCTCGGCGCTCGTCAGTTGGGCTCCCCATGCCAGAACCGCGTCGTCCGGGTAGATGCCGTCGCACGGCACGGCCGGGAAGTCGTGACTGTGGCGGGGGCCCACCCGACGGGCGGACTCGTCGTCCCCGGCAAGGAAGAACTCGCCTACACGCACCATTCGGCAACCATGGCACCCCCGGGACCGGACGCTCATTCGGGTCGCGCATCCCGTCCCGCTCCGTGGCCGGCCCTGCGGGTCCGCACGGTGACGTACGAGCGCGAGCTGCCGCACCTCAAGCACGCTGCGACCCTGGGGCTCACCTACCAGACGCTCCAGGCCCGGAAGTCGGGCTTCGATGACGTCCTGTTCGTCGGCCGGGACGGATTCGTGCGCGAGGGCTCGGTGTGGAACGCGGCGTTCTGGGACGGGGAGCAGGTCCTGTGGCCCGACGCTCCGGTGCTGCCCGGCATCACCATGCAACTGCTGCAGGCCGCCTTGACCCGCGTCGGCGTGCCGTGGTCGACCCGCCGGCTGACGACCGGCGACCTTCCCGCCCTGCGGGCCGCCGCAGCGACCAACTCCCACTGCCCCAACCAGCCCCTGGCTGCCATCGACCGGGTTCTCTTCCCCGGCGGCGACACCGGACTGACCGAGGTCCTCGCCGCGGCCTGGGCCGAGGTCCCCTGGGACTCCGTCTGACGATCACGCTGCCGCCCGGGGCCGCCCAGGGCCGCTCGGCCGGGAAGTCGCGGTCGGACCCGGGGCGCTCACGCCGCCCGGGTTCCGGCCGAACAGGAGGACGGGGCGGGCGGCGGACCTGTCCGCGGACGTGCCGGAGATGCGCTGGATACTGCGGGCCGCGGGCCGCGGGCCGCGGTGACCGGCACGGGCAAGGGCGGGTGGCCGGGGAAGCGCCGGTGGCCTACACAGCACCCTCCCGGACGGGGACCCGGGACTCCGGGTGATCCTGGTGATCCGGATCATCGGTCCGGGCGGCGGCGCGCAGGGCCGCCTCGACCCGGCGGTTGCTCGTCATGGTCGACGTGACGGCGGTCATGGTGAGGAGCAGGCCGGCGGCCGTGTAGAGCGGGGTGCGCACGTCGTAGGTGGTGGCCAGCCAGCCGCCGAGGAAGGCGCCGAACGGGGCGGCGCACATGGCGAGCATGCGGGAGGTGGAGGCGACCCGGCCCATCAGGTGGGCGGGGACGATCGCCTGCCGGAGGGAGGGGCCGAGCACCATCGTGGCGCCCATGCCCGCGCCGCAGACGGCGAGCGCGAGGCCGGCGACGTACGGGTTCGGGGCGGCGGCGAGGCCCAGGATGGCGAGTCCCTCGACCGCGGCCGTGCAGGTCAGTGCGGTGCCGGTACCGAGCCGTCGGCCGAGGAAGGAGGCGGTGCCCGCGCCGAGCAGACCGCCGGTGGCCTCCGCCGTGAGGAGCAGGCCGAAGCCGAAGGTGCCGATGCCGAGGCGGTCGTGCGCGAAGAGGGCGAGTACGGTCTCCACGGCGAGGAAGGCGATGTTCCCGACTGCCGGACGCAGCGCGAGCCCCAGCAGCAGCCGGTCCCGGAAGACGTACGAGGCGCCGGCCCGCGCCTGCCGCAGCAGCGACTCACGGGCCTGGGGTACGGGCCGGGGTGCGGCGGGCAGCGACCGTACGAGCGCCGCGGAGAGCGCGAACGACACGGCGTCGGCGAGCAGCGGAAGCGCCCGCCCGAGCGCGAGCAGCGCACTGCCCGCAGGCGGCCCCGCGAAGCCGGACGCGGCGGTCTGGGTACCGCGCAGGCGGGAGTTGGCGCGCTCCAGGAGCGCGGTGTCGCGGCCGAGCAGGTCCGGCAGATAGGCCGTGGCGGCCGTGTCGAAGAAGAGTCCGCCGAGGCCGAGCAGGAAGGCGACGGCCGCGAGCAGCGGAATGCCCAGTACGTCGAGCGCTGCCGCTGCCGCCGGTATCGCGAGCAGCACCGCACGCGCCGCGTCCGTGACCCACATCGTGCGCCGGCGGTCCCAGCGGTCCACGAGCGCACCGCCGAGCACCCCGAAGAGCAGCCACGGCAGCGTTCCGGCGGCCGTGACGACGGCGAGGGCCATCGGATTCCGCGTCGACGTCAGGGCGAGCAGCGGCAGCGCGGCGTGCGACACCCCGTCACCGAGCGAGGACACCGTCTGCGCGGTCCACAGCCGTCCGAACCCGGTCGGCAGCTTTCGAACGTCCGAAGTCACCTGGCATCACCTACGGCCCGCGTGCCCCGTGCCGGGTGGAAGAGCGCGAAGACGAGTGACGCGTCCGGCAGCGACGGATCGGACAGCTCCCGGTACTCGTCCGCCAGTGCCTCCAGTCGCGCCCCCAGCTCCGCGAACTGCTCCTCGGTGAGCCGCAGGTGCGCCATCCGCACGTGCCGCTCGCCGCTTGCCGGCGACGCCTCCAGGTCCGCCACCGCGTGCCGCATCAGCATGTCCGGCCCGCCCTCGCCCGGGTCCGGCAGCTCGATCGACCGCGCGGCCATGGCGTAGTACCGCTCGGTGACCCCCCGGACCTTCCGCGTCCGCACCACCTTCACCAGGCCGGCCCGTTCGAGCAGCCGTACGTGGTAGCTGGAACTCCCCTTGGCGAGGCCCACCCGCTCGGCGATCTGCGTGATCGTCGCGGGCTCGAAGCGGAGGACGGCCATGATCCGGTGACGCGTGAGGTTGGAAACGGCGCGCAGCTGCTCGTCGGTGGTGACGTGGAACGTCTCGGGAAGGTCATCGGTAGGCATGCCCCAATGGTCAACACTTCTTGACCATTTGGCAAGAGGGATTTCCGAATCGGCTGTCCGGCACGCGAGGACTTCACTCCCGCGCCCCCTTCTCGACCTCGCCCGCACCAACCGACCGCTCCAGGGCGGGGTGCGGGGCTCGCGCAGGCGGGCGATGCCGCAGGCGGGTGACGCCGCAGGCGGGTTGGAGCAGGCCGGGGCGGAGGCCGGCCCCGCAAGCCCCGAACCGACGGGGACCCGTACCGCCAGTTGATGCGCATGCGATGCGATTCGGGCGGCCTTCACGGCGCGACGGACATCCCCCTTCCCACTCGATCGGACCGTCAAGAGCCGATGAGATCCAGGTCTTGCGCTCCCGCTGCTCGCAACCGCCGCGCCCGGCGGGATCGCTGTCGCCCCGCGAGCGGGCGGGCGGTTCTCGACCCATGCCGCCCCGGCGTCCGGAGCGCCGGAGCGGGGCAGCACCGACCGGGAGGGGAGCCGGAGGTTCACCGGGACCGGGAACGCTCGGCGCACCGGCGTGGAGTTGAGGTTCGACGTCCCGGCCGGCGGGTCGGAGCCCTACCCGATAGACCTGGCGTCGGCGAAGGAGGACGGTCAACTCTCGTGGTGCGTCTACGCCGAGCCGGACGGTCCGCGCAGTGGGTACCTGCCGACCAGGACGGCTGGTTGACGATCCACCCGGCGAGCGATCCCCCGGCCTCCGCCGCGCCGACGGGCCGCCCTGCCCCACCCCTGCGAATTCGGGCGGGGCTGTTGCGTTCGAGCTGGCGAGGGTAGCCTTGCCGCAAATTTGAACTCGTTCAATATTGGGGTGGGCCGGTTGACGGGCGCATGGATGGGGAAGCGAGCGCCGGCTGCGGCGCTGGTGGCAGTGCAGCCGGCAGGGCTGGTGGTGTGGCGTCTCCTGTCGTGGGAGGTCGACTCCGGGAGCCTCGCCGTGCTGGAGGCGTCGGGCGCGGTGGCCGGACTGTTCCTCGCGAGCCGGCTGGTGGTCCGCCGGTCGAGGGCGAGACGGCGGGCGGAGATGCGGTGGCTCGGACAGGCCGTGCTGCAGTACGTCGCCTGCTGCCTGACGCCCTTTCTGGTGCTGACCGTGGTCGCGGCACTGATCGTGCCGGACGGGGAGGGCGACCCGGGAATCGGATCCGACCTCGCGCTGCTCGGCATGGTGGTGATCTGGGTGAACGTTCCGACCTTCGTACTACTGCTCGTCCAGGCCCCCCGCGCGCAACGTGGCGCAAAGGTGGGCGCGCTCGTGGGCCTGCTGCCCAGCGCCCTGCCGATGCTCCTGGTGCTCTTCGGCGGCTGGCCGCTGCTCCTGCTGGTCGCGGCTCAGTTGTTCTTCGGCTTCCTGGTGCTACAGGGGCACGTCCCGCTGTCCTTCCTCGGGCTGCCGGCACTCGGCGCCGGAAGCCGACCGGACCTGCTTCCGGCGCGGGGCGCCGAGATGTGAGCGCAGCGGGTCCCCGCCGTGGCGGCGCTGCCGTTACGGGCAGCCGTCGGCGAGGGGGACGGCGGGTCCGGACGGGCTTCGGCCCGTCCGGACCGCACCTTCTGCGACGACCTGCGACGGCCCGCGACGACCCGCGACGGCCTTCAGGGGCGGTGGCGGCCGCCGCCCGGGCGGGGGCGGGCGGCGGCTTCGGCGGCGCCGTGGGCGATGTCGGCGGAGAGCAGGACCAGGAAGCTGCCGGCCACGCAGAGGCCGGCCGGGATGCCGGTGGCGATGCGGACGAAGGCTCCGCGGACCTTCTCGTACTCGGCCCGGGTGAGTTCGGTGCGGGTGTCGTGGCGTTGCAGGTAGTAGCCGGTGTCGTCCTGGCGGGCGTCTTGCGCGCCGGCGGCCGTGGCCAGGCCGAGGCCGACCAGGCAGAGGGCGATGCCGTACCAGGTCTTCAGCCCGCGCGGGAGGTTCCAGACGTACAGCACGGGGTCGAACCAGCCGCCCCGGCGCGGGAACTGGGCATTGAAGCAGCGCACCAGGGCGGAGAGGAAGAGCAGCGCGACCAGTCCGACCAGTCCGGCCCATAGCCACACGGGGGCCACCAGGCGCAGGGGCGGGGCGGTCGCCGCCAGGCACAGGACCTCGGCCGCGAACAGCACCCACATCGCCACGAAGTGCGCCCGGTGAGTGCCCGTCAGTACTTCCACCCCACGTCCCCGTTCCGATGATCATCCGAAGCCCGGCAGCCTACCGCCGCCGGGTGCGGGGGCGGGTGTCGGGTGCTCGGGTCGGCCTGGTGCCCGGCCGGTCCGGCTCTCGAGCCGGAGGGGGGAAGGGAGGGGAAGGGAGGGGAGGCACGCGGTCGGCGGGGTGTTGTCGCAGGATAGAGTCGCCGCCGTGCGAGAACTGGAGGCCGCCGGGCGGCGGGTGTCGGTGGGGCAGGTGCCAGCGGGACAGGTGCCGGTGGGGCGGGGCGTCGTGGAGGGCAGCCGGTGAGCCGCCGGATCGGCGGGGAGGCCGCCGTTCCGGTCCGGGGGGCGACGGCGCGGTGCACGGTCTCGGTCTGCCGGGGCTGCTGCTGCGGTACGCCGAAGATCCCCGGTCTCGATCACGCCGCCCAACTCGCGGACCTGCACGCCTCGTTGGCCGAGGTGGCCACCGTCCGTCCGGTGACCTGCCTGGATGCCTGCGACCACGCCAACGTGGTGGTCGTCCAGCCTTCGGCGGAGGGCCGGCGGGCGGGTGGGCGGCCGGTCTGGCTCGGGCTGGTCAACGACCGTGCCGCCGCTGCCGACGTCACCGCCTGGGTCGAGGCGGGCGGCCCGGGGCTGGCTCCGCTGCCCGCCATCCTCGACCTGTACACCTTCTCGCCCTCGCGTCGCGTCCAGGAGCACCTGGAGGACTGACCGCCCCGGGCACCGCCGGTCGGCCGGGGCCAAGGTCCGGCCGGGGCCGAGGTCCGGCCGGGGCCGCTGCTGGCGCGGCCGGGTTCCGGATAGTTACCATCCGGAATATGCGGACGAGCGAAGGCGTGGAGTGGGGCCTGCACTGCTGTCTCACCCTGGTCTGGGTGGGCGGGGCGGAGCCGGTGCCCTCGGCCCGGCTGGCGGCGATGTTCGAGCTGTCGCCGACGTACCTGAACAAGGTGCTGCAACGGCTCACCCGGGCCGGGGTGCTGACGTCCGTCTCCGGGCCGCGCGGGGGCGTGCGGCTGGCCCGGGAGCCGGAGCGGATCAGCATGATGGACGTGGTGGCCGCCGTCGAGGGCCCGGATCCGCTGTTCGCCTGCGCGGAGATCCGGCAGCGGGGCGTCTCCGCGACGGGCTCGGCCGCGTCCGAGTTCGCCCGCCCGTGCGGGGTCTCCACCGCGATGCGCCGGGCCGAACTGGCCTGGCGGCGCGAGCTCTCCGGTCAGAGCGTGGCCGACCTGGCGGCGGCCACCCCGGCCGCCTCGGTGGCCCGGGTCCGCGCCAACTACGCCCGGCTGGCCGGGATCGCGGGCTGAGCGGCCGCCCACCGGAAACCCCTTCCGCATCCGCCGATTCTGGATACAGTGTGTCTCGAATTATTCGGGACACCAGATGTCCCGAATAGCGGTCGACGCCCGCCACCGAGGAGAGCTCCCCCGTGACCGACGCGCTCAAGGCACCATCCCCCGTTGCCCCGGCCCCGCCCCCCACCGGGGCCGGTCTCGGTCTCGCCGCCGTGCTCGCGCTGGGCACCTTCGCGGTCGGCACCGACGCCTTCGTCACCGCCGGGTTCCTGCCCGCGATGGCGTCCTCGCTGCGGGTGTCGACCTCGGCGGCCGGGCAGTCGGTGAGCCTGTTCGCCGCCTGCTACGCGCTGGCCTCGCCGCTGCTCGCGGTGGCCACCGCCCGGCTGCCCCGGCGGACCCTGCTGGTCGGCGCGCTGGTGCTGCTCGCCGCCGCCAACGCGCTCACCGCGCTCGCCCCGGACTACCCCGTGCTGCTGGCCGGCCGGCTGCTCGCGGCGCTCGGCGCGGCGGCGTTCACGCCGACGGCGGGGGCGAGCGCGGCCGCACTGGTGCGCCCCGAGCGGCGCGGGCGGGCGCTGGCGGTGGTGATCGGCGGGCTGACGGCGGCCACCGCGCTCGGGGTGCCGCTGGGACGGGTGGCCGCCGTCGGACTGGGCTGGCGGGCCGCGCTGGGGGCGGTCGCGGCGCTGACCGCGCTGTGCGCGCTCGCGGTGCGCCTGACCCTGCCCGCGCTGCCGGGCACCGAGCCCGTCCCGCTGCACGTCCGGCTGGCGGCGCTGCGCCGCCCGGGGGTGCTGGGGGTGCTGCCGCTGACGGTGCTCGGGATGGCCGCCTGCTACGTCCCGTACTCGTACAGCGTGCCGGTGCTGGCCGCCGTCGGGGTCTCGGGGCGGACGGCGGTGGTGGCGGCGCTGGTGCTGTACGGGGCGGGCGCGGTCGCGGGGAACCTGCTGGCCGGGCGGTTCGCCGACCGGCGCGGGCCGGTGCGGGTGCTGGCGGCCGGGTACGCCGCGATGGCGGCGGCGTTCGCGGCACTGGCCGGCCTGGCGGCCGGGGAGGTGCGGGCCGGGGTGGCGGCGGTCGGGGCGCTGGTGTTCCTGTGGGGCGCGAGCAGTTGGTGCCAGACGCCGCCGCAGCAGTTGCGCCTGCTGGCGGCGGCGCCGGAGCAGGGCCCTCTGCTGGTGTCGCTGAACGCGTCCGGCATCTACCTGGGCATCGGCGCGGGCAGCGTGCTGGGCGGGGTGGCGCTGCCGTTCGGCGCGGCGGCGGTGTTCGCGCTGGCGGCGGTGCTGGCGCTGGCGGCCGGGGCGCTGCTGCGGGCGACGACGGCGCGGACGAGGGCGTGAGGGTGGCTGCGACGCGGACGAGAGCGTGAGGGTGGCTGCGACGCGGACGAGGGCGGTGTCGGCCGGGCCGCCCTACATCCACATGAACGGTTGGCCCGCGACGGCCGCGGCGGCCCGGTTGCTGGTGGTGAGGAGTTCGTCGGGGCCCCGCCGGTCCGCTGGTCGAGGTAGCGCGAGACGGTGAGGGTGATGTGGTGGCCGACCAGTTCGACCTTGGTGGCGGTCATCGGCCGGGCGGTCCCGGCGGGGGCCAACAGGCCGTCCGGATAGGTGAATTCGAAGTCCGCGGCCTTCTCCCGGACGGTCGGCAGGGCGCGGGCCGCGACCGCCGCGTCGGAGAAGCGCAGCACCGTGACGCTGGAGACCACCGGCTGGTCGCTGCGGGTGAGGGCGATGCCCATCCAGCCCTGGCAGTCGAGTTCGGCCAGCACGTCGCGGGTCTTGTCGTTCTGCACGGCCCGGCACTCCGCGCCCTCCCGGGCGGCCGAGCGGCGGGCCCGGTAGTTGTCGTACTCGTAGGCGCGCTGGGCCGGGAAGTACCGTTCGGCCAGGAAGGACTGGGACTCCGTCAGCGGCTGCGCGGGCTGGCCCGCCGCGGCCGCGGGGGAGGCGGACTTGTCCGCGCCGGGCACCCCCGACGCCGTGCTCCGCTGGTGCGAGGTGGCCACCACCCAGACCCCGCCGGCGGCGAGCACCGCGACGACGCCCCACAGCGCGACCAGCCGACGCCGCTCGCCGACCGCCCGGTGCCCGTGCGGCGGCTGCTCGTCGTCCCCACGCGCGTGCGCGCCCCGCTGGATGGTCATGGCGCAGATTGTAAACAGTTGATCGGACAGTCCTTCCTTCGGGTCGGACACCCGCCCGCTTCGGACCGAACCGCTCCGAACCACCCCGGACCGCTCCGGATCTCCGGACCGCTCCGAACCACCCCGCCCGCCCTGCTCCGCCCGGTCCGCCCTGCTCCGCCCGCTCCGCCCGGTCCGCCTGGAGATCCGGAATCGGGTGGCTGGAGGAACGCGGGGGAACCGGTGGCGATCCGGTGGCGGATCAGTCGAACGTTCCGGCGGGGCGGTCCCGGACGGGAGCCGCCGGCCCGATCCCCGTCCCCCGCTCCCGTCCGTCCCCCGCCGCACCGGCGCGAGGGCGCCTCGGGCGGGCAGCCCGGACAGCGGCCCTGCACAGGGGCCGGATGCCGGGTTCCGGGGTGCCCGTGATCACCGGGTGCCGAAAAACTGTGACAACTCGCACAGCCTGTGGGAGATCTTCTGGCGGGTTCCCTCTGGCGAACGTCTAGCGGCCCCGGGCAGGATCGGGCCATGGACCTCCTCGACATCCTGACCGACAAGGGCCTCCGCCGGGAACTTCCCTCCCGGGAGGAGGCGCTGGCCGTGCTGGCCACCACCGACGACCAGTTGCTGGACGTGGTCGCGGCCGCGGGCCGGGTGCGCCGCCAGTGGTTCGGCCGCCGGGTGAAGCTGAACTACCTGGTGAACCTGAAGAGCGGGCTGTGCCCGGAGGACTGCTCGTACTGCTCGCAGCGCCTCGGTTCGAAGGCGGAGATCCTCAAGTACACCTGGCTGAAGCCGGACCAGGCCGCCGAAGCCGCCGCCGCGGGTGTCGCGGGCGGGGCGAAGCGGGTGTGCCTGGTGGCGAGCGGGCGCGGCCCGACGGACCGGGACATCGACCGGGTCGCGGACACCATCGCGGCGATCAAGGACGCGGACGAGAACGTCGAGGTGTGCGCCTGCCTGGGCCTGCTCTCCGACAACCAGGCCGAGCGGCTGAAGGCGGCCGGCGCGGACGCGTACAACCACAACCTGAACACCTCCGAGGCCACCTACGGCGAGATCACCACCACCCACACCTACGCGGACCGGGTGGACACCGTGACCAAGGCGCACGGCGCGGGCCTGTCGGCCTGCTCGGGCCTGATCGCGGGCATGGGCGAGAGCGACGAGGACCTGGTCGACGTGGTGTTCGCGCTGCGCGAGCTGGACCCGGACTCGGTGCCGGTGAACTTCCTGATCCCGTTCGAGGGCACCCCGCTCGCCGAGGAGTGGAACCTCACCCCGCAGCGCTGCCTGCGCATCCTGGCGATGGTCCGGTTCGTCTGCCCCGACATCGAGGTGCGGATCGCGGGCGGCCGCGAGGTGCACCTGCGCTCGATGCAGCCGCTGGGCCTGCACATCGCCAACTCGATCTTCCTGGGCGACTACCTGACCAGCGAGGGCCAGGCCGGGCAGGCCGACCTCGACATGATCAAGGACGCCGGCTTCGAGGTGGAGGGCGCCGAGCAGACCACCCTCCCCCGCCACCGCGCCCACGCCGCCGCCGGTGCGGGCTGCGGCGGCCACCAGGAGGAGAGCGCCTGCGGGACGGGCGGCGGCTGCGGCCCGTGCGGCGGCCACGGGGAGGCTCCGGAGGCCGTCGCGGCAGAGCCGAAGTCGGAGTCGGAGTCGGAGTCGGACGAGGCGCGCACCGACCTGGTCCGGGTGCGCCGCCGCGGCGCCGGCACCGAACTGGCCCCGAACGCCTGATGGACCGTCAGAACGCGTTGGACGCCGCCCGGTTGCTCGAACTGGACCGGGCGCACGTCTGGCACCCGTACGGCCCGATGCCGGGGACGGCGCAGCCCCTCGTGGTGGAGTCGGCCGCGGGCGTGCGCCTGCGGCTGGCCGAACCGGTGGGCGGGCAGCGGGAGTTGGTGGACGGGATGTCGTCCTGGTGGGCGGCGATCCACGGCTACCGGCACCCCGTGCTGGACGCGGCGGTGCGCGGGCAGCTCGACTCGATGAGCCACGTCATGTTCGGCGGCCTCACCCACCGTCCGGCCGTCGAACTGGCGGTCAATCTGGTCGAGTTGACGCCCGAGCCGCTGCAGCACGTGTTCCTCGCCGACTCCGGTTCGGTGTCGGTCGAGGTCGCGCTGAAGATGTGCCTGCAGTACTGGCGCTCGCTCGGCCGGCCGGAGAAGCACCGGGTGCTGACCTGGCGCGGCGGCTACCACGGCGACACCTTCCACCCGATGTCTGTGTGCGACCCCGAGGGCGGGATGCACCACCTGTGGGGCGGGGTGCTGCCCCGACAGCTGTTCGCCGCCGAGCCGCCCGCCGGGTACGACGCCCCCGCCGACCCGGCGTACCTCGCGCACCTGGCCGAGCTGATCGGGCAGCACGCGGGCGAACTGGCCGCCGTGATCGTCGAACCGGTGGTGCAGGGAGCGGGCGGGATGCGCTTCCACTCCCCCGCGTACCTGTGCGCGCTGCGGGAGTTGTGCGACGCGCACGACGTGCTGCTGGTGTTCGACGAGATCGCCACCGGCTTCGGCCGCACCGGCGAGCTGTTCGCCGCTGACCACGCGGGCGTCGCACCGGACGTGATGTGCCTGGGCAAGGCGCTGACCGGCGGGTACCTGACGCTGGCCGCGACGCTGTGCACGAGCCGGGTCGCCGAGGGCATCTCGCGCGGCGAGGTCCCGGTGCTCGCGCACGGCCCGACCTTCATGGGCAACCCGTTGGCGGCGGCCGTCGCCAACGCCTCGATCGACCTGCTGCTGCGGCAGGACTGGCGCGGCGAGGTGAAGCGGATCGAGTCGGCGCTGCACACCGCGCTCGCCCCGTGCGCGGGGCAGCCGGGGGTCGCGGACGTCCGGGTGCTCGGCGCGATCGGCGTGGTGCAGCTGGACGCGCCGGTCGACATGGCGGCGGCGACGGCGGCCGCGGCCGAACAGGGCGTGTGGCTGCGGCCGTTCCGCGACCTGATCTACACCATGCCGCCGTTCGTCACCGCGGACGCGGACGTCGCCGCGATCGGCCGGGCGGTCGCCGCGGCGGCCGCCGCGTCCACCGCCGCCGGTAGCTAGCCCCCCTTCCCCACCCTCAGCCAGGAGCACCCGCACCATGTCCACCGTCCTGTTCGTCACCGGCACCGGCACCGAGGTCGGCAAGACCCTGACCACCGCTGCCGTCGCCGCGCTCAGCCCGGGGCCGGTGGCGGTCCTCAAGCCCGGCCAGACCGGGCTCGGGCCGGACGAACCGGGCGACGTGGCCGAGGTCGTCCGGCTGGCCGGGCCGCTGGTGCACGGGGTCGAGCTGGCCCGCTACCCGGAGCCGCTCGCCCCCGAGACGGCCGCCCGCCGGGCCGGGCTGCCGGCCCTCGACCCGGAGGACGTCGCCAAGGCGGTGGCCGGGCTCGCCGCCGAGTACCGCACCGTCCTGGTCGAGGGCGCGGGCGGGCTGCTGGTCCGCTACGACGAGCGGGGGCGCACCCTCGCCGACCAGGCCCTGGTCTGCCGGCGCCTCGGCCTGGACGTCGAGTTCCTGCTCGTCGCGGCGGCCGGCCTGGGCACCCTGAACGCCACCGCGCTCACCGCCGAGGCCCTCCGCCACCGCGACCTCCCCCTGCGCGGCGTCGTCATCGGCTCCTGGCCCACCACCCCCGACCTCGCCACCCGCTGCAACCTCGCCGACCTCCCGACCGCCGCCGGCGCCCCCCTGCTCGGCGCCCTCCCGTCCGGTGCGGCCGCTCACACCCCCGCCACCTTCCACCCTCTCGCCACCGCCTCCCTCGCCCCGTCCCTGGGCGGCAGCTGGGACGTCGCCGCCTTCACCGCCGCCCACCGCCCGGACTGATGGACGACCTCCCCGACGCCGCCCAGCCCGGGGCCCGGTCTCCGCCCGGCGGAGGCGGCGGTGCTCGAGGAGCGCCTTCCACAGTTCGAGGCGGTGCCGGGAGTCCGCCGGGACGACGCAACGCAGGACGCCGAGGACGAGGACGACGGCCAGCACCGGAACGGACACCGGTTGACCGGTCAGGTAGGGCACGGGTCAGTTCCCCTCGCCGTCGCGCAGGTCGAGCGCGGCCGTACCCAGCACCACCCGGTGCGCATCGCCCCGACCGACGGGGACAGCCCCCCTGACACCGGCTTCCCGGTGGGTCAATGCCCGTACCACGTCGCGGGCCTGCGGGTAGCCCCTCCAGCGCAGCGTCCACGCGTCCCCGGTTCCCCAGAGGTGGCGAACCGGGCCGCGCGTCATCTCCGGGTACTTGCGGTCCCTGACCTCCGGCCGGTCCAGCGGGTCCCAGGCCAGGCTGGTGGCCCACTGCCGGAGCCGGTCCACCATGGTGTAACGGACGGTCAGGGCTGCCAGTAGCGTCCTGGCGTCCGGTGAGATCGGCGGAACCGCCTCCAGCGTGCGGTGCTCCTCCGCGGTGAGGCAGTGCCCGACCGTGAGCATGTCGGACGCGGACAGGCAACGCCTCCCGGCCGCACACGGACCCCTGTCCGGCTGCGCCGTGACGGTCAGCAGCGCACCGGTGGGCAGGTGGCGCAGCCGCAGGGATGCCCGTCCCCCGCACCGGCAGCCCGCCTCGTACCGGAGCCCTGGAACGCCCCATCCGCTGGCCCCGCAGGTGGGCAGCAGCCGACCTGCGAGGTTCTCCGGAGTGCTGTTCACCATCAGCAGTTCGTCCCGGCGGGGCGACATCACCGGGGAGTACGCCGCGGCGATCGCGTAGTTCCACCGCGCTGTCGGACCGGTGTAATCGTTGTCGTTGAACAGGGCGAGCGCCAGCAGTGCCCGGAAGGTGCGCTGTCCGTCCGAGCAGTCGTCCAGGCCGAGGCGCTGGGTGTCGGGCCGGATCTGCACGGTGCTCTCCCGCTCCCCGGTGTACGCGCAGCGCAGCGCGGTCCGTTCGGGAACCGGCAGTGTCTCGACCGCCAGGGCTCCCTTCTCGCGCGCGGCCATGCTCCGCGCCGTGCGGTAGGGGACGGTGTTCGCGGATTCCCGCTGGATCTCGCGGGCGCGCGTGGCGAGGTCGTCCTTGAGCGGCACGGTCGGGTTCCTTCCGGGCACGTTGCTGTGCTCCCGCTCACTGTGCCCCGGCGGAGGAACGACGGGTCGTACGGCTCACGCGTGCCCAGTGGCACTCTGCGTCCTCAACCCCGGGTTTCGTGCGGGAGGGAACCCGAGTCCGACGTCAGTGGCGGGCGTGTCCGCCTGGGGCGACCGTAGCACTCTCGCCACGGCTTTTCCTGACGGCCCGTCAGGTGATCGGAGGCTTGCCCGGAACGGTCGATTGTCAGTGCTCGCCGGAAGAATAACGGTCATGAACAAGGCCGATCTGCTCTCTTCCGGCGACTACGCCGACGCCGTTGCCGCTGCCGCGCGGGCCGCCGCCGCCTACTACGCGGACGGGACGACGACGCTCGGGGACGACGAGTACGACGCGCTGGTGCGGGCGATCGCCGCGTACGAGCAGGCCCACCCGGAGGAGGTGTCGGAGCAGTCGCCGACCGGCAAGGTCGCGGGCGGCGCCGCGGAGGGGGACGTCCCGCACTCGGTGCCGATGCTCTCGCTCGACAACGTGTTCTCGGGGGAGGAACTCGCGGACTGGGCGGCCTCGTTGGAGCGCCGGCTGGGGCGGGCGCCGGCCAAGTGGTGCGTGGAGCCGAAGCTGGACGGGCTGGCGGTGGCGGCCCGGTACGAGGCGGGGGTGCTGCGGCGGGTGCTGACCCGCGGGAACGGGCTGGCGGGTGAGGACATCACGCACACGGCGGGGGACGTCCTGGGCCTGCCGGCCGTCCTCGCCGAGCCGGTGGATGTCGAGCTGCGCGGCGAAGTCCTGTTGACGCACGCGCAGTTCGAGGTGGCGAACGAGCTCCGGACGGCGCACGGCGCGGTGCCGTTCGCCAACCCGCGCAACGGCGCGGCGGGGACGCTGCGGGCCAAGGACCGGCCGTACCGGATCGAGTTGACGTTCTTCGCCTACGACGCGGTGGGCCTGGACGGGGAATTGGCGCACAGTGCGCTGCTGGAGCGGCTGGCGGCGCTCGGGGCGAACACGGCGGCGTCGACGGCGGCCGCGCCGCTGCGCTGCGAGGGCGTCGAGGAGGTGCAGCGGCGGGTCGAGGAGATCGCGGGGATGCGGGCCGCGCTGCCGTTCGGCATCGACGGCGTGGTGGTGAAGGCCGACGACGCGGCCGACCAGCGGGACGCGGGCTCCGGTTCGCGGGCACCGCGCTGGGCGGTGGCCCGCAAGCTCGCGGCGGAGCACAAGGTGACCAGGCTGCTGGGGGTGGAGTGGGCGGTGGGCCGGACGGGCATCATCGCGCCGCGCGCCGTGCTGGAGCCGGTGGTGATCGACGGGGTGACGGTGTCGTTCGCCACGCTGCACAACCCGGCCGACATCGAGCGGCGCGGGCTGATGCTGGGCGACCGGGTCTTCGTCTACCGCGCGGGGGACGTGATCCCGCGGGTGGAGGCGCCGCTGGTCGAGGAGCGCACCGGCGAGGAGCAGCCGATCGTCTTCCCGTCCGTCTGCCCGCGCTGCGGGGAGGCGATCGACACCGGTGAGCAGCGCTGGCGCTGCGTGCGGGGGCGCAACTGCCAGGCGGTGGCGTCGATCGTCTACGCGGCGGGCCGCGACCAGTTGGACATCGAGGGCCTGGGGTCGACCCGGGCGGTGCAGCTGGTCGAGGCCGGGCTGGTGCGCGACCTGGCGGACGTGTTCACGCTGACCCGCGAGCAGCTGCTGTCGCTGGAGCGGATGGGCACCACCAGCACGGACAACCTGCTCGCGGCGATCGGAACCGCCCGGACGCGCCCGCTGAACCGGGTGCTGTGCGCGCTGGGCGTGCGCGGGACGGGGCGCAGCATGTCGCGGCGGATCGCGGCGCACTTCGGTTCGATGGCGTCGATCCGGACGGCGGACGCGGAGGCGCTGGCGCTGGTGGACGGCATCGGCCCGGAGAAGGCCCGGCTGGTGGTGTCCGAACTCGCCGAGCTGTCACCCCTGTTGGACCGGCTGGCGGAACTGGGCGTGGGCACCCAGGTCACCGCGCCGGCCGTGGCGGCCGTGGCGGCCGCAGTGGTCGCGGTGGTCGCGTCGGCCGATCCGGCGGCCGTCGCGGAGGGGTCCGTCGCGGAGGATGCCGGTGCGCAGAACACCGGTGCGCAGGACACCGGTGCGCAGGCCGCCGTCGGCGGTCCGTTGAGCGGTGAGGCGGTGGTGGTGACGGGCAGCATGACGGGGGCGTTGGCCGCGCTCTCCCGCAACGAGATGAACGAGCTGATCGAGCGGGCCGGCGGCAAGGCGTCGTCCTCGGTCTCCAAGCGGACCACGCTGCTGGTCGCCGGGGAGAAGGCCGGTTCGAAGCGCGCGAAGGCGGAGGAGCTGGGCATCCGGATCCTAGACCCGGAGCAGTTCGCGGCGCTGGTCGCCGCGCTCCTACCCGTCGCGGTCTGAGTCCGGCTCCTGCCGGCAGGGCGTCGTTCTGTCGGTCCGTCGGCCCGGCGCGGGTGGTGGTGGTGCCGCCTCCGTGCCGGGCTGACGGGTTTTCGTGAGGCAAAAGGGAGATAAAGAGATGACCATCGAACGGCTAACATTATGATCTGGTGAGCGAGGTCGGTCGGGGTGGGCCGGATCGACCTGGACGCGTGACAACGGGGGCAGTGGTGTCGCAGCAGATCGTGGTGGATCCGGACAGTCTCCGGTCCGAGGGCAGCAGCATGGCGGCGGTCGGTGAGGACTTCCTGGCCGCGGTGAACGGCCTGTCAGGACGGTTGCAGGCCCTGGAGAAGGGCGACACCCCGCCGTGGGGCGACGACGACCTGGGCGAGAAGTTCGGGGTCGTGTACGAGGGCCTGCGCGACGGGATGAAGGAGTCGATGCAGTCCCTGGGCGAGCGGATCGGCGAGATCGGCCGGAAGCTGCAGGGCATGGCGGCCAACCACGAGGCGAACGAGGCCACGACGGACGGCTCGTTCCGGACCCTGGAGTCCGCGCAGGGCCAGGTCGGGAGCGGCATCCACGCGCTGTACCGGCCGCGGGCGCACTGACCCGCGCCGTCCCGGTCGGCCCGGCCGGTCTGTTGTGGCTGTGCCGTCTGTTCTGACTGTGCCGTCTGTCCTGTTGTGAAGTGCGTGTCGTTACGGGGGGTTTGGCGAAGTGTCGCTGATGTTGCCGGACAGCGTCGAGTGGGTCCTGGAGATGCTCGGCTTCGACTGGCCGACCGCGGACGAGGACAAACTGATGGAGTCCGCGCAGGTGTGGCGCGACTTCGCCGACCAGGTCGAGGAGTTGCACTACCGGGCCGCCGGCGCCGCCAACAACGTGCTGGCGAGCAACGCGGGCGACTCCATCGACGCGTTCGGCAAGACCTGGGAGAAGTTCTCCGGCGGCGGCAGCGGCTACCTGGCGGACGCCGCGATGGCCGCCCGGCTGATCGCGGCGGCGTTCGACGCGGCCGCGGTGATCGTGATCACCTGCAAGGTCGCCGTGATCGCGCAACTCGTCGCACTGGCCGTGGAGTTGATCGCCGCCCAGGCCGCCGCACCGTTCACCCTCGGCCTGTCCGAACTGGGAGCCGCCGGAGCGACCCTGGCCACCAAGGCCATCGTGCGGCGCCTGCTGAAGGAACTCCGGCAGGCCCTGGTCGAGGCCATCATGGAGACGCTGAAGGAACCGGTCGTCTCCGCCGTCCAGGCCATGATCAGCGACCTGATCGCCCAGACCGTCAACCAGGGCTTCGGCGCCCAGAGCGGGTACGACCTCGGACGCACCGGCAAGGCGGGCGCCGAGGAGTTCAAGGACGCGGTCAAGAACTCGGGCCAGACCTTCACCGAGGCCCTCCGGGACGGCGCAGGCGCCCGAGCCGGCGGACACGCCCGCAGCGGACTGGACCACGCGGCGGGACGCGGCAGCGACTCCGGCTCGTCAGGCGGCAGCGACGGCAGTGGCGGCAGCAGCGACGGCAGCGGCAGCGGCACGGGCACTTCCACCTCTGCCTCCGGCGGCACCGGCTCCACTTCCGGCAACGCCGGTTCTGCCTCCGGGAGCGGTGGGACAGCCTCCGGCAGTGGCGGGATGGCCTCCGGCAGTGGCGGGACGGCTTCGGGGGACGGCAGTCCGTCGTCGGGCAGCTCCGCTTCGGGCGCGCCGTCCGGCGGTGCTCCCACCGGGAGCAGCCCGGCTTCGGGGACGTCCACCGGCGGCGGCCCGGCCACGAGTACGCCGGCCGGGAGTACGCCGGCCGGGAGCGGACCGTCCGGGACGGCTGCGTCCAGCAGTGGTCCGTCCGGTGACGGGCCGTCGGGGCAGAGCACCTCCGGTCCGGACGGTGAGTCTCCGCGTTCGCAGCAGCCGACGGCGACGACACCGGCGGCCGAGCCCCGCACCAACACGCCGCTCGATCCGTTCGGCACCCGGCTGACCCCCGACGCCGACAGCACCCCCGCCGCCGACGGCCCGACCCCGCGCAGCGCCCCGGTCGACGCCGACTCGGCTTCCACGGACGGACGTTCGGCACCGGAGTCGTCACAGCCCTCCCCCACGCCGAACAGCGACACCGGCACCGGCACCAGCACCAGCACCAGCACCAGCCCGGACGCGGACACGACGCGGCCCGCTTCCACTCCTGCGGGGGGCGGCGTCCCGTCCCGCACGCCGGACCACGACCCGGGCACCCACCCGGCTGCGTCCGACAACGCCCGGAACCACACGCCCGACGGCGATCCGACGCGCCCCGACTCCACCGACAGCGCCTCCTCCCGCACGCCGGACAGCGGTACGACCCGGCCCGACTCCGCCCCGGCGCACGCTCCGGACGGGGACTCCGGCCGACCCGGTCCCGCCCCCACCGACAGCACCCCGGACCGCACGCCCGACCACGACCCCGGCGCCCGCCCGACGCCCGGCGAGGGCAACCCGCCGCCGCGCACCTCCGAGGCCGCCCCGGCGGCCGGGCCCGCGCACGCGTCCGAGCGTCCGCACTCCGGTGACGTCCCGACACCGCGCGACGAGAGCGCTCCGGCGGGGACCCGCCCGGACGCCGCGACCCCCGATCCGCGGACCGCCGAGCACGCCGCGGCACCCGCCCCCGCGCACGCCTCGTCCGAGGCCGGTCCCGCCCGGGTCGATCCCCGCGCGGCCTTCGCGGGCACCGCAGACCACACCGGTAGCGCAGACCACGCCGGGACCGCCTCCGGCGACGGCACCGCGGGCACCCGTCCCGTCAGCCTCAACACCGCCGGCCTGGGCGCCACCGCCACCGCTCCCCCGGCCCACTCCGGAGGACCGGACCCGCGCCTGGGCCAGACCCAGGCGCCGACCCCTGAGCAGAGCGTCCCGGCCGGTACGCCGACCGGCGCCCCGGTCGTGCCCGGTGCCGTCCCGACCGGTGCCACCCCGGGTGGGAGCGCCCCCGCGGCCACCCCCACCGGCAACCGCCCCGCCGCCACCCCCGCGCCCTCCGTCCCCCACCAGAACACCCCCGCCCAGAACACCGCCGCCCAGAACGCCCCCGCCCCGCGCCCCGAGCAGCCGAGCCGGAACTCGTCCCTCGGCCCGCGCCCCGCCGCCGACCGCGGCCCCGGCACGTCCCGCCCCGACGCCCCGTCCCACCAGGAACCGGCCGCCTCGCACACCCCCCGCCCCGAACGCGACAGCCCCGAACGCGACAGCTCCGAGCGGGACGGCTCCGAGCGGGACGGCTCCGACAGCCGTCCGGCCGACGAGCGTCCGCTGTCCGACAGTCGCCCGTACGACGCCCCGGGCGGGCTCGACCGGGTGGACCCGCAGCATCAGCAGGACCTGGAGAGCCGCATCCCGCGGAACTCCGACGGGACTCCGCAGCGGCACCCGGATCCGAACGGCGACTGGCCCGGGGCGGTCAACGGCGACGGCCACCGCGCGCCCGGCCGGGACAACAACTGCCTCGACGTGGCGCTGTCCACCGCGGACACCTACAGCGGCAACCCGACCGCCGCCGCACCGCGCAACGACTCGAGCCCGGACGGCGAGCAGGGCGGCCGCGACCGGGCGGAGCGCCAACTCGGCGCGCCGTTCCGGGACTTGGGCAACGGTGAGCAGGCGTTCCGGCGGATCGAGGACCAGCTCCGGGCGGCCGGCCACGGCTCGCAGGCCGTCATCGTCACCCAGGACGCCAACGGGCGCGCCCACGCCTGGAACGCGGTCAACCACGGCGGCCGGATCACCTACCTCGACAACCAGACCGGCCAACGCGGCGACAAACCCCTGCACGACGGCGGCCACGGCGTCTTCGCCGTCCCGCTCGACCCGGACCGCCGCCCGCTCCCCGCGGACCGCTCCGCCGGGAACGACCGCCCCGCCGGGAACGACGGCCCGGACCGCGGGGACGGCGGCACCGACCGCCGCCCCGCCGACCCGGCCGGCAAGGGCAAGGACAAGACCGCACCCGACCCCGACCCCGACCCCAGCGAGAGCGGGGACGGGAAGCAGAAGACCGACGACGGCAAGCCGCACCAGTCGCTCGCCGAGAAGCACAAGGACGATCCGGACCACCCGGCCCACGAGTCCGCCCGCACCGAGCACGAGCGGCTCGCCCCGCGGGAGAAGTCCGGCGACCACGTGTACGGGATCCTGGGCGACCAGGTCCAGCAGACTCTTCGCGTCGCCAACGAGGTCCGCCGGGTCGAGATGGAGTACGTCTACGACCAGTTGTACGCGTGGGCGGACAGCGGCCACCTCGGGGCCGCTCTCGACCGTGCCACGGGCGACAACCCGATGACGCTGCGCCGGTCCGACCTGGAGCAGGCGCTGCCGGGCTTCGGGGACATGCACCCGGGTGAGCAGGGTGCAGTGGTGGCGTCGATGGGACGCATGAGCGACTCGTTCCACGAGCAGCACGGCCGGGGGAAGAGTCCCGAGGAGAAGCCCTACCCGTACTCGGCGGACCCCGACCAGCCGGGCTCCGGTCCGGGGCAGGCCGAGACCGAGAGCCGGGGTGCGGTCGACCACGGGAAGACCAAGTCCGACGGCGGGCTGAAGCTCGCGCAGGATTCCGAGGCGATCAAGAAGGAGATCAAGAAGGTCTTCGGGGTCGGCAAGTTCGAGGACTCCTTCGACCAGGCGGTCCACCGTCCCGACTTCACCGGGAAGAACTACGCGGTGCTGGAGGTCTACGACCCCACCACGAAGGAGGTTAGCTACGTCCTGGAGAGCTCGGTGCCGTCCGGCGGCGACCGGGCCGGCATCACGCCGTTGCACTCGGAGACGCACGCGGGCCACTGGATGGAGAACCTCAACCGCGGCCGCGACGAGAAGGACCGCTACGAGGTCCTGAGCCTCTACACCGAGCGCGAGCCCTGCGGTCGGGGAGCCGGCCACGCCAACTGCTCGGGCTACCTGTCGGAGAGCCACAAGGGCGTCCCCGTGCACTACGCCACTGGTTACCGTAAGGGGCAGAAGGTGGAGTCGCCCGAGGTCGGGGACGCCGCGCCGGACACGTCGCAGGACGAGCCGAAGGGCAAGTCGAAGGGCAAGCTGACACCGCGCCAGCACATGAACCGGGACTTCGGCGACCACGTCGGCGAGGTGGCCGGGATCTGGCTGGTGACCGAGCAGCAGCGCCTCCAGTAGGACGGCGGTGGCCGCGGTGCCCGCGGTGCCCGCGGCAGCGGCGGTTTCGGGCGATCCGGGCGAGCCGGGCGAGTACGAGCGAGAGGGAGCGACGGGATGACGGGGCGGGACGGAGCGGCGGTCGAGGCGGCCGTCGAGACGCTGGCCGGGCGGTTGCGGGACGGCGGCCCCGGGCTGGTCGTGGTGCGCGGAGCGGCGGGCAGCGGTCGGAGCGCGGTGCTCGGGGCCGTGGCCGAGCGCTTCCCGGACGCGGTCCTGGTGGACGCGGCCGGGCGCAGTGCCGACTCGGTGGCGGCGGAGCTGATCGACCGGATCCGCCCGCCGCAGCGGCGACGCTTCACGGTCCGCGACACGTACGGCGACTTGACCGGCCTGATGCTGGGCCTGCGCCGGGACAAGCGGCCCCTGACGATCCTGGTCGCCAACGCCGAACTCGCGGGCTCGCTGCGCTCCGGTGGCGAGCCGCAGGTGATGCGGCGGGTGCTGGGCACCCTCCGGATCGCCGCCGAGGAGGGCGGGCTGCAGTTGGTGGTCGAGCGGAGCGCCTGCGGCCCCCGCGACGAGCGGCCGTCGAACCGCGGGGTCACCGTCGTGGAGCTGCCGGGCGGTGCGGGTCCGGAGGAGTTCCGGGCGCTCGGCGAAGCGGTCTCCCCCGAGGTGCTGGGGGCCTTGCGCGCGCTGGCCAACGGCCAGTTGTGGCGGGCGCCGGCGGCGGCCTGGGCGCGGCTCTGCGCGGCGGCCGAAGTCCCCTGCCGTGAAGGGGAGTTGGCCGAACTCCCCTGGCTGGTCGAGGACGAGGAGGGCATCGGGTTCGTCCGGCCCGCACTCGTGGAGCAGTTGCGCTACGAGGGCGAGGCGGCCGTCGCATTCCACCACCGGATGACGGATCTCCTCCTCGCCGACGGGCCGGCCGAGCCTTGGGCCCTGCGGTCGCTGCCGGGCCACGCCGCGGCCGCCGGGCGGTTCGACGAACTGCTCGCCGACGCCACGCTCCTGGCCGGGATCCCGCAGGACGCACTGCTCGAGGCGTTCCGGGCCTGCTACCCGGACGGCATCGAACGGGACACGCACGCGGCGGCCCTGCACTTCCTCAGCGGTTACGGCCTGGCCGGGGCCCCGCACGGCGAGTGGGTCGCCTGGCTGGCCCACGACGCGTTCACCCGGGGCGAGGTGGAGCGGGCCGAGGCCCTGGCCGCGGCCTCGCCCGAGCCGCTGCCGTTCCGCACCGTCTGGTCCCGCTGGCGGCCCGCCGGGGACTTCACGCCGCCCACCGAGCCCGGTCACCAGAGCACGGTGGAGCTGGTGGACCCCGCCGAGTTCGACGGCGCGCCGGTGGTGGTGACCGAGGGCAGCGGGTCGCTCCGGCTGGTCCGGGACGCCGCCACGGGCCGGCTGCTGGCCGCGCTCACCGACGAGTCCGCGGAGTCCGAGAAGTCCCGGCTGGTCATGCTGCCCGCAGGCAGCGCGGCCCTGAACGTCCGCGCGAACGACAACGTCACGGCCGTCCTGGCCCCCGGCGCCGACCGCAAGGCCCCCGCGCTCGGAGTGTTCCACCACCCGGACGCCGACTGGGGCGGCGCCGTCGGCGACCTGCTGGTGCTGGCCGGGGCGCAGGGCGCCTACGCCGTCCGGTTGGACGTCGACCTGCTCCGCGCGGGGCCGGAGAAGCGGCTGCGTTCACTGCTCGGCGGGGACGGGTTCCTGCTGCCGAAGCCGTTCGACCCGGCCGAAGCGGCGGACGTCCGAGGCCTGTTGGAGCGGGCGTTCGGCCCCGAGCGGGTCCACCGCCTGACGGCGGACGAGCTGCCCGCCGGGATCACCCACGAGCCGACCCGCCGGCTGCTCACCGAGGTGGGCGTGCCGGAGGTGGCGGGGCTGGTCGGCCTGTGGCTGACGCCGCACGAGGGGCTGCCGGTGCGGGCCTGGGAGTCCACCGCCGACGCGGAACAACCGCCCGGCAGCGGACCGTTCCACCTGATCGGCGACTGGATGGGCGCCCCGCTGGTCCTGGACGGCTCCGACGGCCGGGTGCTGCGGATGCTGAACCCGAAGTCGCCCGACCACGCGGCTCCGCGGGAGCCGCTGGTGGGCAGTTCGCTGGAGTCCTTCGTCACGATGGTGGCGCTGGAGAAGCAGTACCTGGAGGTGTACCGCACCGAGGGCCCGGACACCTACGACGTGCTGGAGGAGCTCCGGGCCCGGGTCGCGGGCGTGGACCGGGCCGCCGCCGGGTCCGACGTCTGGCAGTACGCCCTCGAATCCGACAACTGGGGGGACTGACCGGCCCCGCCCGTCCCCGTTCCTGACTGTCCCTGCCCCGTCCTTGCCCTGCCCTTGCCCTGTCCTCGTACCGTCCTCGTACCGGAGAGCCCCCGACGTGACCGACTCCAGTGACGCCGCCGTCCCGCAGCAGTCCTACCAGCCCCATCCGTATCTGGGCGGGCGGGCGGTGGCGCTGCGTGCGCTGGCGGCCTGGCGTTCGGGGGGTGCGGGGGCGCCCCGGACGGTGCTCGTGACGGGGCGACCGGGCAGTGGGCGGTCCCGGTTGCTGACGGGGTTCCTGATGCTCTGCGAGCCGTCCCGGCGGGAGGAGTTCGACCTGTCCGTGCTGGATCCGGCCACCGTGCCGCCGGGTGAGCTGCCCGCGCCGCCGGTGTTCGACGCCACCGGGCTGTCGGCCGTTCAGTTGCGCTGGCTGGTGGCCGACCACTTCTCGCCGGGTGCGGTCCGCGCCGAGGAGTTGGACGGGCGGCTGGCCGGGATCGGGTCGGCCGGGGAGCCGGTGACGGTGGTGGTCGCGGACGCCGACCGGGCGGGCGTGCTGCCGCGGTCGGGCGAGCCCGCCCGGGTCGCGGAGGAGGTGCTGCGGCCGCTCGCCCTGGCGGCCGGCGTCCGGCTGCTGGCCGAGGTGGACCGGGCCGACGCGGACCGGCTGGCCGAGGTGCTGCCCGCCGGGGAGCTGCTGGTGATCGACCTCGACCGGGAGCCGTGGCGGGACGAGGAGGGGTTGCGGCTGCAGGCCGAGTTCTCCCTCCGACAGCCGGACGGTGCGGCGCAGCTGGCCCGCACGGCGGACAGTCCGCTGGTGGTCCGGCTGGCCGCCTGGTCGGCCCGCAGCGCGCCGGACGGGCCGGTCCCGCTGCCCCGTACCGTCGGGGACGCGCTCGACCTGCAGGCCGAGCTCCACGGTGTCACCGAGCTGACCCTGCGCCGGCTGCTCGCCCCGTTGGCGCTGGCCGGGCCGGGCGAGCCGCTGCCGCTCGAACTCTGGGCGCCGCTCGCCTCGGCGGTCGCGGGCAAGGACCTCGGTCCGGCGCTGGCGGGCGGGCAGCACCTGCTGCTGCCGTTCTTCGACCTGGTCACGGCGGAGGGTCGGCCGCCCGCCGTCCGGATCGTCCACCCGGCGCTCGGCGCGGAGCTGCGCGCCCGCCTCGGCAGCACCGTCCACGAGGTGCAGCGCCGCCTGGCCACCGCATTGCTCGCCACCCTGGGCGACGGCGGCAGCGGCAGCGGCAGCGACAGCGGCGACGGCAGCAGCGGCATCGGCATCGGCATCGGCGACAGCGACGGCGACGGCCCGGGCCGGTGGGCGGCGGCCGCGCCGTACGTCCGGGAGCAGTTGGCCGGCCACGCGCTGGAGGGCGGTCTGCTGCCGGGGCTGCTGGCGGACCCGGGGTTCCTGCTGCACGCCGAGCAGGTGCGGCTGCGGGCCGCGGTGGAGCACCTGGTCGCCACCGGTGCCGAGCTGCCGCCGACGGCCCGGACCTGGCTGCGGCTGGCGCCGCTGTTCACCCGCCAGGAGCCGGGTCCGGAGCTGCGCGCCGCCCTGCTGGAGCACGCCGCCCGCCAGGACGGCCTGCCCGCGCCGGAGTTCGGCCTCCAACTGCCGTGGCGCACGCTGTGGGCCCGGCCGCTGGACGGGGTCCGGGCGGTCACGGCGGCCGCCCGGCCCGCGGGCGGGGCCGTGCTGGTGGCCTACCGGCCGGGCGCGGAGCCGGAGTTGGCGGCCTACGACGCGCTGACCGGCGAGCCGGACGGCACCGATCCGGCGCTGCTCGTCCGTCCCACCGACGAGGAGCGCTCCGCGACCCCGCTGGGGCTCAGCACCGGCGGCGACTACCTGCGGCTGTGGACCCGGGAGGCGGACGGCCGGGCGGGCGCACAGGTCGCGCTGTTCCTCTCCGCCGAGCCGCTGGGCGGTGCCGACCTGACCCCGGACGGCCTGCTGCTGCTGGCCGACGCCCGCGGTGTCGCCGCCCTGCGCCCGACCGCCCTGGCGTCCGTTCCCCCGACCGCCCCGGCGTCCGTTCCCCCGCCCGCCCCGGCGTCCGTTTCCCCGACCGCCCCGACCGCCCCGGCCGACTCAGTCCTCGACGCCCCCGCGTCCGTCGCCCCGGACGCCTCCGGGCCCGCGGCCCCGGCCGCTGTGCCCGCCGGTTGAGACGGGCGGCTGCACTACTGTGAACCCTGTCCGACCCGCCCTGAAGGAGAACGACCGCGTGACGACCCGCGAGCAGGCGATCGAGACGGCCCACCAGTGGATCAACGGTGCCAAGCCCGAGGAGCAGTGGCACCGGATCGGCGTGCACGAGTTCGAGCTGGGCTGGGTGCTGTGGCCGGTGCTGCCGGCCGCCGGGCCGGACCCGGCGACCGGGGAGCGCCGGGCGCCCGCCGAGATCGGCACCGCCTGCGCGGTGGTCGACCGGGAGAGCGGTGAACTGACGCACTGGCCCTCGGTGCCGGTCGACGAGGTGGTGCAGCTCTACCGGGACAAGCTGGGTGCGGGCTCGTACGACCCCTCCCGTCCGCCGCTGGTCGGCCCGGGCGCCTCCGCCGTGCTGGGGTACCGGGACGCGCAGGGCGAGGAGCAGAGCCTGTTCCTGCTCTCCACTCCCGGGACCGGCCACCCGGAGGTGCGGGCCTGGCGGACGCTCCAGGAGCGGGGGGTGCGCCCGGAGGACGTGCTGTCGGTCTACACCGACCTGCGTCCGTGCGAGCTGCCCGGCGGCTACTGCGCGGCGGTGCTGCTCGCCGAGCTGCCGGTCGCCTCGTTCTCCTACGGCCACGACTACGGTCCGCGCTACGACCGCCGGGCCGCGGCCGTCCGGGCCCTCACCGACGCCACCGAGGAGTCCTTCCGGGCGGCCGGGCGGCCGGTGCCGCCGCGGCCCAACCGGGTGCCGTTCCCGCGTGCGGTGCCCGCCGCGGGCGCCGAGCGCGACGCCGCCCTGGGGCGCCGGCTGGCCGGGCTGTTCGGCGCGGAGGGCGTGCAGCGGGCGGACGCGGACGACGCGGCGGCCTCGCCGCTGCCCGAGGCGGCCCGGCAGACGCTGGTGTGGGCGGGGCTGCCGGTGCGGGTCGAGGGCTTCTTCGCGCCGGTGCCCGGGCTGCCGGACGTGGCCGGTTACCTGGCGGCGGTCGGCCGCGGCGCCCGGGTCCCGGACCGGGCCCGGGCCGTGCTGGCCGAGTACGTGCTGCTGGGCACCGACGGCCACGCGCTGGTGGCCGTCCAGTGCACCGCCGAGGGCGCCGGCCGGGTCTGGGCCGTCGACCCGGACAACGGCACCGGCCGCTACCTCAACTCCGACCTCAACTCCTACCTCCGCTGCCTGGCCCTGCTGGCCGAGCGCCGCCCCGCCCTGCGCGGCCTCGACCCGTACGCGGCGGCCGGTGTCGTCGACGCCTTCCAGCGCGAGCTGGCCGCCCTCGACGGCACGGTCTTCGACGATCCGGAGAACTGGTGGGCGGTCGTCGTCGAGCAGCTCTGGGACGGCATGCTCTGAGGACCCGGTCCGGGGCGGCCCGCCTCCGCTCCGCTCCGCTCCTTCCGGTGGCCCGTCAGTTCGCGGGGGTGGTGTTCTCGCCCGCGAGCAGGCGGGCCACCAGTGCGTCCACCAGGGCGGTGCGGTGTTCGGGGGTGAACAGGTCGGGGAGGGTGAGCCGTTCGAGGATCAGCCAGTTCAGGGCGAGGATGAGCAGCTGGACGGTGGTGGCGTCGCCGGGGAGGCCGGCGGCGAGGTGGTAGTCGGTGTTGAAGCGGACGTCCTCGCCGATCCGGCGGGTGAGGACCTCGCGCAGTTCGGGGCGGCGCAGCGCGGCGAGGCGCAGTTCGAGCAGGGCGAGGAAGCCGGTGGGGAAGGCGGCGACGCGGTCGACGACCTGGTGCATGAGGGCGGTGACCCGGGCCGCGTCGCGGGGGCCTTCGAGGCCCTGGGCGAGGGTGTCGGCGTCGGGTTCGAGGCGTTCGTAGACGCGGTCGGCGCACTGGGCGAGCAGGGCATCCCGGTTGGCGAAGTAGTTGGAGGCGGTGCCGGCGGGGACGGCGGCGCGCTGGTCGACGGCGCGGAAGGTGAGGCCGCGGGCGCCTTCCTCGGCCAGGACTTCGAGGGCGGCGTCGAGCAGGGCGGCTCGGCGCTCGGGGTTGCTGCGGGCCATCGCTTGTAACCACTCCAGTCATAGTGCTACGTTCTTACCACTCCGGCCAGAGTACTACGGAACGAGTACTCATCGGCCTTCCCTGTCGAGAGGTTCCTGGATGCGAAAGCTCGTGTACTACGTCGCCGTCTCCGTGGACGGCTTCATCGCCGGCCCGTCCGGCGAGTTCGACTTCTACCCCGGTGCGCCGGACATGGCGCAGCACCAGCTGGACGAGTACCCGGAGACCATTCCGGTGCAGGGCCGCCCGCAGCTCGGCCTGACGGACACCCCCAACAAGCACTTCGACACGGTGCTGATGGGCCTGGGCGCCTACCGCCCCGGCCTGGACGCGGGCATCCCCAGCCCGTACCCGCACCTGGAGCAGTACGTGGTCTCCAGCACGCTGCCCGGCGTGGACGACCCGGCGGTGCACCTGGTGCGCGCCGATCCGCTGGGCCTGGTGCGGGAGTTGAAGCAGCGGCCGGGCAGCGGCGACCTCTGGCTGTGCGGCGGCGGCCGGCTGGCCGCCGAACTGCTGCCGGAGATCGACGAGTTGGTGTTCAAGCGGTACCCGGTGGTGGCGGGCGGCGGGATCCCCGCGTTCGCCGGCCCGCTGCGCCCGCGCCCGTTCGCCCCGGTGGAGACCCTGACCTTCAGCCACGGCGGCACCGTCACCACCTACCGCCCGGCCGGGTGACGCGGGCGAACGCCCGGCAGCGCGGACCCCTCGGGGCCCTGGCGGCCGTGACGGTCCTGCGCTCCTGCCCGTCCGCCGCCCTCCGCCCCGCTCACCGCCGCCCGGCGGCGGGCGGGGCGTCCGTCGTGCGCGGGATGCTCCGAACGGGCGCCCTCCCGTCACCGGCCGGGCCGCCCGGGCGTTGAACGGCCGTCAAGCCGTCCCCCGCCCCCGCACGCCCGAGGATCCCGCCCATGCGCACCGCACTCTCCGCCCTCGCCCTCGCCGCCGCCCTCCTCACCCCCGCCGCCCCGGCCCTCGCCGACGACGCCCCCGCCCCCGTCCCCAACCAGGGCTACAGCATCCCGGTCGGCGCGATCACCGACCTCGGCGCCCTCCCGATGCTCGGCGGCCTCGGCAACGACTTCGCCCACCTGCTCGGCCAGTAGCAGCAGGACCCCGCCGCCGCCCCCGCCGCGCAGAACCGGCCCGTGTCGAACTCCTGGCCGGCCTCGCACCTCTGCCCGGGTTCCCGGCGGACTTCCGGCAGGCTTCCGACGGACTTCCGGCGAGCAGGGGCAGGGGGTGGCGGGGTTGTTTCCGCTCGGGAAGTTTTGCTGGGGGCGGGGGGCAGCGACAAGGGCGGACGAGGGTTCGTCGTGGGGCCGTCACCGGGTTGCACATCTGGAGCGGGTGCCGCGGCTGCTGGCGGCTGCGGCTGGCCTACAACCAGTACGGCGAGCTGTTCGAGGCCGACGCGGGTGAACTCCCCGCCGGGGCGCACCTGGTGGCGTTGGAGGCGACGGCGGTGGCCGACCTGAAGTGGACGTTCGAGGTGCGGGTGGACGGGGTGGTGACGGGCGCGCTCGGCCCGGTGCACCAGCTGATCGGGATGGCGCCGTTCCAGGGCATCAGCGTCGGCGTCGACCGCAAGTCGCCGGTGTCCTGGCCGCTGTGGGAGCGCCACCGCTCGTTCCGCTACACCGGCGCACTGCGCTCGGTCACCTACCTGCCGGGCCCGGCCGCGCCGTACGACCCGGAGACGGTGGTGCGAGCACTGCGGGAGGCGGCGGCGGCCTTCGAGTAGGCCTTCCTTCGAGCAGACCTTCCGCTGACGCTCGATGCGTGTTGGCGTGGGGGCCGGCCGGTCGTGGTCGTCGCGGCGCACCCGGGTCACGGGGTACCTGCGCGGCGGCGGATGTCGTCGGACATCCGCGGCCGGTGTCGACCGGCTCGCAGTGGCACATCGTCAAGGCGGTGATGTGGCCGGGACGGCTCTGGGCCCGCGGCCTTCCGGTCGGGTGGCGGGACCCTGGCCGGCGTCGTCCTCGATTTCCGCTCGATTTCCGTTCGAGGACGACGCGCAGCCGGTTCTCAGACGACCAGGACCCGCCGTCCGCGGGTGTGACCGGCCTGGCTGTCGATGTGCGCCGCCGCGGCCTCGGCAAGCGTGTACGACTTCTCGATCGGGATGTGGAGCTTTCCCCGCGAGATGAGGTCGACGGCTTCGGCGAGCGCGTCCGGCACGCTCCCGGCGACGCCGGAGAATCGGACACCGAGCTCCGGCGCACCGAGATCGGCGATGGAGACCACCTTCTGCGGGTCCCCGGTCAGTTCGACGAGCTCGCGGATCACGCCCGAGCCGGTCAGGTCGAGGGCCGTGTCGACCTGACCGAGCTGCCGCACCCGCTCGACCCAGCCCTCGCCGTATGTCGTGGCGAGGGCGCCCAGGCTGCGCAGATAGTCCTGGTTCGCCGCCCCGGCGGTGCCGATCGTCGCGATGCCGCGGTCGCGGGCGATCTGCAGCACCGCCGATCCGACTCCCCCGGACGCGCCGCTGACCAGCAGCGTCTGCCCGGGCCGCACACCGACCTCGCGAATGATGCGCAGCGCGGTCTCCACCACGGAGGGGTAGCCGGCCGCCTCTTCGAACGTCAGGCCCTCGGGCATACGGGCCCAGGCCGACAGCACGGCGAACTCGGCATACGTGCTCGCGCCTTCGCCGAACACGCGGTCACCGACCTCGACCCCCTCGACGCCTTCACCGACCTCGTCCACCACCCCGGCGGCGTCCAGCCCGACTCCGGCCGGCAGCTCGATCGGGTGGGCCCCCAGGACCTGGCCCTCACGGAGCCGCCAGTCGACGGGGTTCACGCCCGCCGCCCGTACGGCGATGCGTATCCGGCCGGGGCCCGCGTGCGGATCCTCGGCATCTATGAGTTGCAGAACGTCCGGGCCGCCGAACTCGGCGAAGCTCACCTTCTTCATGCGCCGAACATAACACTAACCGTTAGGGTTTTGAACCTGTTATGGATTTGCACCTGATAGCGTGAGGGCATGACCGTGCCGACCGGGCGCCGCGAGCGCAAGAAGGCCGCGACCCGCCAGAAGATCGCCGACACCGCCCTGCGGCTCTTCCTGGAGCACGGGTACGACGCGGTGGGCATCCGTGACGTGGCCGCCGAGGCCGACGTGGCCGTCACCACGCTCTTCTCCCACTTCGCCTCGAAAGAGGCCCTGGTCTTCGAACAGGACGAGGACTTCGAGCAGCGCCTCACGCGGGCGGTCACCGACCGGGCGCCGCACGAGCCGCTCGTCCCCGCGCTCCGCCGCGAGATCCAAGCCTTGGTGCGACACTGCACGGCGGACGGCGCCGCCCCGATCTGGCACATGATCGCCGCATCACCCGCCCTGCGGGAGTACGAAGAGTCGATGCGGCTGCGCCACGCGGAGTCGCTGGCAACGGCCATCGCCGCCGACCCCGACCTGTCAGGGACCCCGACGGCCTGCCGGGCGATCGCGAGGTTCGTGATCGACGCCTATTCGCTGGCCCGTGAGGCGGCCGATCCGCAGGCCGCGGTCGACGAGATCTTCCAGATGATCGAGGCCGCCTGGGCCGCCACCGCTCCCTCCGGGAACTCCACCGGCACGGCCGAACCGTAGTCAGGACCCGGCCCTGCCCCGCGCCGTCTCGCCGGACCCCAGCCACAGGGCAGAGCAGAGCAGTGGGCGAGCCGGCCTCGACCGCTCCGACCGGCAACCGCGGCCGGGCAGCCTTGCCGGCGGTCGCGGGCAGCGGCCGGCCCCCATGAGCAGGACCACCGATGCCCTCGGAGCCACCTGTGCGCCGCACGTGAACGACCGCCGCGCGCGAACGACCGCCGCGTCGACGAGACCACCGGCCTGGAGCAGTTCCTCGGCTCGGCCGCCGGGCTGTAGCCTGCGACCGTGACGCGGCCTGCACGATCCCGAACTCGTCGGCGGCGGCGGCGCGATGGGAGTGTGGCGGGCCCTGGCCGAGGTGCTCCCGGCAGCCCGGCCGTCGCCCTGGTCCGCTCCGGCGCCCGCTTCGAGAGCGGCATCCTGGTCGAGTGCGCCGAGGTGGCGGCATGACCGAGCCCCTCGACCCCGGCAGCCACGTGGTCGAGGTGGAACTGCAGATCGATCAGGCCACCATCACGGGACCGACCGAGGCGACCGCCACCGTGCGCTGCGTCCTCGGACCGGTGCGCTTCATTCTTGGGTGTGCGGATCGACGGCACGAAACGGGCCCGGGGCGCCACGGACGACGTGCCCGAGTCGGCCAAGGCCTGGGCCGCGTGGCGCAGCGACATGACGGCTCGGGAAATCCAGGCCGCAGTGCCGTTCGTGGAGGTCGCGGAGCCGGCGGAGGCGCATGAGCGCGGAGCCGGCCGAGGCCACCGCGCCGAGCCGGGAACTGCTCCTGGCGAAGCTCCGCCGGATCGGTGAGAGGTACGGCCACCCGGACGGCGGGGCACGGCCGGCAGTGGCCGAAGTCGCCCATAGCGAGCCGTCGTTGCGGCGGCTTTCCCCGTTCACCAGCCACTTCCGGCTTCACTTCTCGCCCTGCACCGGTTTTCCCCACGCACGGGACGTGCCGCACGTCGAGCCCTCGCCCGGTGGGCGGCACCGGATCCACAGGACGGCGCAGACCACAGGGCCCGGTTTCCGGGCCGCGGTCCCGCGCGGGGTCGGGTTCGACAGCACGGGTCTGGGCCCGCCGCGACGATCACCGCCCGTCAGCGCCCCGCGAGATCAGGCGCTGAAGGTCAGTAGCGGGGGGGCCCAGGGGTGGCGACCGGAAGGTTGTTGACCCTTGGGTCAAATATGGCGTACCGTCAGACGCATGGGAAGGCCGAAGCAGTTCGACGAGGAGGCCGCCGTCGCGCAGGCGATGGAGGTGTTCTGGACCAAGGGCTACGCCGGGTCGTCCCCGGCCGAGCTGGCGGAGGCGGCGGGGATCGGCAAGGGCAGCCTGTACCACGCGTTCGGCTCCAAGCGGGAGCTGTTCGGGCGGGCCCTGAACCACTACGACCGGGCCGGCGCCGAGCTCACCGAGGAGTTCCTGTCCGGCCCCGGCACCGCGAAGGAACGCGTCCGCGCCTACCTGCGGATGCTGGTGGACGCGGACTTCGACACCCCGGTCCGGCGCGGCTGCCTGGCCGTCAACACCGCCCTGGAGCTCGGCGGCCGGGACGCCGAGGCCACGCTCGCGGTGCGCCGCTCGACCGAGCGCAGCGCCGACCTGCTGGCCGCCCGGATCGAACGCGGCAAACTGGCCGGCGACGTCCCCGCCTCGGTGGACGCCGCCGAGCAGGCCCGCTTCCTGATGGTGACCATCGCCGGCCTGCGGGTCGCCGCCCGGACCTTCGACCGGGAGACCCTGCACGCCGCCATCGACACCGCCGTCGCCGCACTCTGACGGCCCTCCCCCCTGCTCGACCAGCCCCACCTACCCGCCCGACCCACCTACCCCGACCCGCCCGCGCGGCAGCCGCTGCGCGGGTACCGCACGCCCCGATATTTGACCTCACGTTCAAGAACCCCCTCCATCCACGTTCCACGTCCCGAAATGAGGATCGCCATGAAGCTCGGACTCGACGGCCGCACCGCCCTGGTCACCGGCGCCGGACGGGGCATCGGCCTGGCCGTCGCCCGCGCCCTCGCCGCCGAGGGCGTGCGGGTGGTGGGCGCCACCCGCACCGCCACCCCGGAACTGGCCGAGGTCGCGGCGGCCGTCGTCCTCGCCGACCTGGGCACCGCGCAGGGCGCGGCCGGGGCCGTCCGGCAGGCGGTCGACGCGGTCGGCGGGATCGACCTGCTGGTCAACAACGTCGGCGCGGGCGACGCCGACCAGCTGGTGCTGGGCAGCGTGCTGGACGTCCCCGACGAGCAGTGGCAGGCGATGCTGGACCTCAACCTGTTCAGCGCCGTCCGCACCACCCGGGCCGCGCTGCCGAGCCTGCTGGAGCGGGGCGGGGCGATCGTCAACGTCTCCTCGATCAACGGCCGCATCCCCAGCGGCTCCCCGGTCGGCTACGCGGAGGCCAAGGCCGCGCTCAACCAGTTCGGCAAGCGCCTCAGCGAGGAGCTCGCTCCGCGCGGCGTCCGGGTCAACACCGTCTCCCCCGGCCCGACCGCCACCGCCCTGTGGACCGACCCGGCCGGCTACGGCGGCCGCCTCGCCGACTCCCTGGGCGTCCCGCACGAGGCCCTGCTGGCGGACCTCCCCGCCCAGGCCGGCACCGCCTCCGGCCGCCTGACCGGCCCGGAGGAGGTCGCCGACCTGGTGGTCTTCCTGCTCTCCGACCGGGCCGCCAACATCCACGGCGCGGACCACGTCATCGACGGCGGCACCCTCAAGGCCGCCTGACCCCGTCCCTGGGGAAGACTCCCGGTAGCACCCGCACCCCCGTGCCGTGCCCGCGCCTTCCCCGGGCACGGGCACGGGCACGGGGGTGCGGATACGCCCACGACCCCGGAGGCCCCCGTGACCGTCGAACCGCACCGATTCACCACCCTGACGGCAGACGTCCGACAGGCCCTGCTGGCGGCGTACGCGGACGTCCGGGCCCCGCTGCTCGACCGGCCGAACTACCGGCTCGAAGCCTTCGCCGAACGCCTCGAACAGCACGCGGCCACCCCGGGCTTCACCCTCGTCCTCGCCTTCGCCCTAGCCCCCGGACCGGACGTCCCCGGACAGGGCGCCGGCAGCACGGGCAGCACGGGCGGCATCGGCACGGCGGTCGGCTACGCCTACGGCAACACCGTCGGCCCCGGGGACGGCTACTGGCAGCGCCTGGCCGAACCGCTCCCCGCGGGCTTCACCGCGGCCCCCGTGCTGGCCCTGCGGGAGATCGGCGTCCGGCCCCCGTGGCGGGGAACGGGAGCGGCCCGCCGGATCCACGACGCGCTGCTCGCCGACCGTCCGGAACAGCGCGTCGCCCTGATGGTCAACCCGCTGGCGGGCGAGGGCAAGGTGCTCCGCCTGTACGAGGGTTGGGGCTACCGGGGCTACAACTCCCAGGCCGTGTCGCCGCTTTCACCGGAACTGACCGCGATGATCCGCCCGATCCGCCCCGAGCCCACCGACTGACGATGGCTCAATCCCCTTCCACCTCAAGGGGCTTCGTCCATCGACGCCACTGCTCCTCGCGCCCGTATCCGGCCGCCTCCCAGGCGGCCCGGCCCAGCGCGTTGTGCTCCAGCACCATCGCGTCGGCCCGCCGGCCACCGGCCTGCTCGAACCGGGCGTGCGCGGCGTCGAGCAGCGCGGTGCCGATGCCCTGCCGCCGGGCCCCCGGGTGGACGGCCAGCCGGTACAGGTGGCAGCGCCAGCCGTCCCACCCCGCGATCACCGTCCCGAGCAGCGCCCCCGCCCGCTCCGCCAGGATCAGCGCCTGCGGATCCCGCTCCAACAGCCGGGCCACACCCGCCCGGTCGTCACTGATGCTGGTCCCCTCGGCGGACTCGGCCCAGAACGCCAGCACCGCATCGATGTCCTCGGGCCGGGCCGCCCGCAGTTCGTACTCGCTCATACCCCCCGTTCCTACCAGCCCCACCCGCCCGCCCGCCAACGGGTTTGCCCGGCGCCCGGGACCGGGCCCTGCGCCCGGGACCGGGGGCCGGTCGCGGGCGCTGCCGGGTGCCGCAGAGGTGGAGTCAGCAGCTGCCGCCGGGCGAGCAGGAGTTGCCTCCGGCGGGGGTTCCGAGGGTGATGAGCTGCGGTGCGGCGGGCACGCTGCAGCAGCCTGCGCTGTCGCCCTGGTCCTGGGTGGGTTCGTCGTAGAGGCCGGCGCCGCCGCAGACGCCGGTTTCGGGGAGGGTGAGTTCGACGCGGGCGGCGGCCTCCAGGTCGCCGGCGAGGTGGGCGGCCACGGAGCGGACCTGCTCGTAGCCGGTCAGGGCGAGGAAGGTGGGGGCGCGGCCGTAGGACTTCATGCCGACGAGGTGGACGTCCTGCTCGGGGTGGGAGAGCTCGTTCGCGCCGTGCGGGTAGACGGTGCCGCAGGAGTGCCGGTTGGGGTCGATCAGCGGGGCGAGCCCGGTCGGGGCCTGGAGGCGGTCGTCGAGGGCGAGGCGCAGTTCGGTGAGGAAGGACAGGTCTGGGCGCAGTCCGGTCAGGGCGATGATCTCGTCCAACTCCTCGGCGCGGGTGCCGTCTTCGGCGACGAGGGTGAGGCGGCCGTCGGCGGACGGTTCGACGGCGGCGGTGCGGAAGCCGGTCAGCGCGTCGGCGTGGCCGCTCTCGACGGCGGCCTTGGCGGCGAGGCCCAGCGCCCCGCGGGCGGGGAGCTGGTCGGCGGTGCCGCCGCCGTAGGTGGAGCCGGTGAGGCCGCGGCGCAGCACCCAGACGGCATGGGTGCCGGGCGCGTCCTTCGCGAGGCCGGCGAGGGCTGCGAGGGCGGTGAACGCGGAGGCGCCGGTGCCGACGACGGCGGTGCGCTTGCCGGCGTAGCGGGCCCGGACGGCGGGGTCGCGCAGGTCGGGGATGCGGTAGGAGATGCGGTCGGCGGCGGCGCGCTCGCCGAGCGCGGGCAGGCCGTCGGCGCCGAGCGGGTTCGGGGTGGACCAGGTGCCGGAGGCGTCGACCACGGCGCGGGCGAGGAGGCGTTCCTCGCGGCCGTCGGCGTGTTCGACGTGGACGGTGAAGGGCTGCTGCTCGCGGTCGGCGTCGACGATCCGGTCGCGTCCGGCGCGGGCCACGCCGGTGACCCGGGTGCCGTACCGGACGCGGTCACCGAGGACGTCGGCGAGCGGCTGCAGGTACTGCTCGGCCCAGTCGCCGCCGGTCGGGTACGCGGCGCCGTCGGGGCGGGTCCAGCCGGTGGGGGCCAGCAGCTTCTCCGCGGCGGGGTCGACGACCTCCGCCCACGGCGAGAACAGCCGCACGTGCGACCAGGACCGCACCGAGGCGGCGGCCTGCGGCCCGGCCTCCAGGACCAGGGGTTCGAGGCCGCGTTCCAGCAGGTGGGCGGCGGCGGCCAGGCCGATCGGTCCGGCGCCGATCACGAGGACGGGCAGGTCGGTGGTGTCGGAGGTCATGGCGGTTGGCTCTCCATTCGCGCTGGGCGGTGCGGTCTTGCCGCGATCCGCCTGATTCGACAAACGTCGATGTGTTCTCGCCTCCGACCTTGCCCGCTGGATTGACGGATGTCAACATAGACGTATGTCGAATTCGAGGGTGGAGTTGCCGGTGCTCGAGCCGGAGGTGGTGCCGTGCTGCCCGCCGCTGACCTCGGCGGAACTCTCCGAGGCGGACGCGGTCAGGATGGCGGCGATGTTCAAGGCGCTCGGCGACCCGGTGCGGCTGCGGCTGTTCTCCAAGGTCGCCTCCCACCAGGGCGGCGAGGCGTGCGTGTGCGACATCCAGGACGTCGGCGTCTCCCAGCCGACCGTCTCCCACCACCTGAAGAAGCTCCGCGAGGCCGGACTGCTGACCTCCGAGCGGCGCGGCACCTGGGTGTACTACCGCGTTGAGCCGTCCGTCCTCGCGGGCCTGGCCCAACTGCTCGACCTGAACCGCTGACCCGAGCCCTCCGGAGAACTTCCCGTGCCCGTTCACCTTCCCCCGCCCGCCCCGATGCTGCCCGAGCACGCCGAGCAGGTGCTCGCGATCTACCGGGCGGGCATCGAGGAGGGCAACGCCACCTTCGAGACCGGGGCGCCGAGTTGGGCCGCCTTCGACGCGGCCCGGCTGCCCGCGCACCGGCACGTCGCGCTCGGCCCGGGCGGGCGGGTGCTCGGCTGGGCCGCGGTCAGCCCGGTCTCCTCCCGCCCCGCCTACGCCGGGGTGGTCGAGCACTCCGTCTACGTCCACCCCGACCACCGCGGCCGGGGCATCGCGGGCACGCTGCTGGAGGCGCTGATCGACTCCACCGAGAAGGCCGGGATCTGGACGGTCCAGTCCTCGGTCTTCCCCGAGAACACCGCCAGCCTCGCCCTGCACGCCCGCGCCGGCTTCCGGACCATCGGCACCCGCGAACGCGTCGCCCGCCACCGCGGCGTCTGGCGCGACACCGTCCTGATCGAACGCCGCAGCCCGCTGATCGACTGAGCGGTGGCGGCCGCCCCGGGCCCGGTGGGGCTGCGGCGGCCGATCAGCTCGTCGGGGTGAACTTCCTGCGCCAGGCGAGGGAGACGTACACCAGGGCGATCAGCACCGGGACCTCGATCAGCGGGCCGACCACGCCTGCGAGGGCCTGGCCGGAGGTGACGCCGAAGGTGCCGATGGCGACGGCGATGGCGAGTTCGAAGTTGTTGCCGGCGGCGGTGAAGGCGAGGGTGGCGGTGCGGTCGTAGGTCAGGCCGAGGCCCCTGCCGAGGGCAAAGGTGCCGAACCACATGAACGCGAAGTAGGCGAGCAGCGGCAGGGCGATGCGGGCGACGTCCAGCGGCTGCGAGGTGATCGTCTTCCCCTGCAGGGCGAAGAGGATGACGATGGTGAACAGCAGTCCGTACAGCGCCCAGGGGCCGATCTTCGGGAGCAGGTTGCTCTCGTAGCGTTCGCGGCCGAGCTTCTTCTCGCCGAGGCGGCGGGTGAGGAACCCGGCGATCAGCGGGATGCCGAGGAAGACGACGACGTTGAGGGCGATCCTCCCCATGGAGACGTCGAGGTGCTCGCCCTCGCCCAGGCCCAGCCAGCCGGGCAGGAGGTCGAGGTAGAACCAGCCGAGGACGCCGAACATGACGACCTGGAACACCGAGTTCAGGGCGACCAGGACGGCGGCGGCCTCGCGGTCGCCGCAGGCCAGGTCGTTCCAGATGACGACCATGGCGATGCAGCGGGCCAGGCCGACGATGATCAGGCCGGTGCGGTACGCGGGCAGGTCGGCCAGGAAGATCCAGGCGAGGGCGAACATCACCGCGGGCCCGACGAGCCAGTTGATCACCAGCGAGGAGGCCATGAGCTTGCGGTCGCCGGTGACGGTGTCGAGCCGGTCGTAGCGGACCTTGGCCAGCACCGGGTACATCATGACCAGCAGCCCGAGCGCGATCGGCAGCGAGATCCCGCCGACCTCGACCTTCGCCAGCGCGTCGTTCAGCCCGGGGATCAGGCGGCCCAGCCCGAGGCCGAGGGCCATCGCGACGAGGATCCACACCGCGAGGTAGCGGTCGACGAAGGACAGCTTCCCGGCGACCGACGCCGCTTCGGGTCCGGCCTCGGGAGCGGGCGCGGTGCGGGACATCAGCAGGACCTCTTGGTGTCGGCGTTGGTGCGGGCGGTGGCGGCGAGGTCGGCGAACTGCGCGGACAGCGACTCCAGCACCTCGGGGCGCAGCCGGTAGTAGGTGAAGCGGCCGCACGGCTCGGTGTCCACCACCCCGGCGTCCCGCAGCACCTTGAGGTGGTTGGAGAGGTTGGTCTGGCGGGCGCCGGTCTCCTCCACCAGGTGCGTGGTGCACAGGGTCTCGCGGGCCAGCAGGGTCACGATCCGCAACCGGAGGGGGTCGGACAGCACGCGCATCAACTCAGTATCGACTGACATCACCATGGACTGATACTTTCACATCAGCCGGGACTGACACCAGCGACAGTTGACGCGTCCTGCGGTCGTTGCCGCCTGCCCGCCGCGGACAGCGCCGCCCCGGCCCGGATGCCCGACCTGCCCGACCTGCCCGACCTGCCCGACCCGAACGAAGGACCCACCGATGACCGCCGCCGCGCCGCTCGCCTCCGTGCTGTTCGTCTGCGTCCACAACGCCGGCCGCTCCCAGATGGCCGCCGGCTTCCTCACCCGCCTCGCGGGCGACCGCATCGAGGTCCGCTCCGCCGGCTCCGCCCCCGGCCACCGGGTCAACCCGGCCGCCGTCGCCGCGATGGCCGAGGCCGGCATCGACATCTCCGACCAGCAGCCGAAGATCCTCACCACCGAGGCCGTCCGGTCCTCCGACTACGTCATCACCATGGGCTGCGGCGACGCCTGCCCGTTCTTCCCCGGCAAGAAGTACCTGGACTGGAAGCTGGACGACCCGGCCGGCCAGGGCGTCGAGGCCGTCCGCCCGATCCGCGACGCCGTCAAGGCCCTGGTCGAGGACCTGATCGCCGAGATCGACGCCGCGGCCGCCGCCGGGCAGGAGAGCTGACCTCGGGATCGGCCCCCACCGCCGCAGGGGCGGGCGAGAACGGAGGTCGCCACCCGGTCCGGCCGGGCGGGGCGGGGGCGGCGCGGCCTGACGGAGCGTCAACTCGCTGTGCCGAAACGCCCGGTGGCGGGCCGGAACCGGCCTTTGCCCGCCCTTGACGGACGGCTGCGGGATCCACCATGGTGTGGACCACTCCCTCGCACCGCTGCCCCGTCCCCCTCCCCCGCCGGAGCCGGCATGCGTGCACCCTCCCTCCGCGGTAGCCGCGGCCGCCACGGCCCGCACCGCGGATCCGCCGCCCCGTCCGGGAGCTGACGGCAGGCCACGTCCCGCCCGCGCGGTCCGCGCCGCGGGCGCACCGTCCGCCCGCTCCTCCCCCACACCGGAGCCGCCATGCATCCGCCTTCCCGCCCCCGCCGCCGGCACCCGCAGCGTCCCGGCCGCCTCCCGCTCGGGGCCGCCGCCGCGGCCGCGCTGCTGACCGCCACCGCGGGTTTCGCCCTGCTCGGCTCGGGCACCGCCGGGGCCGCCCAGGAGGCCGTCCGGGACGGCCTGTTCGCGCAGCCGCTCGCGGACAACTGGACCTGCACCGGCGACGTCCGGCAGCTCGACCGGGGCGTCGAGGGCCGTCCGGGCGGCTACGACTACGCCGGGTGCACCCAGCGGGTCACGGTCCAGCCGTACACCACCTACGACCTGACGGCGGACGTCTCCGGCGCGTACGCCTTCGTCGGCGTATACGGCGGCGACACCGAGGCGGTGTACCAGTGGGCCGACGGGCCGGAGCAGACCAGGCTGCACGCCGTGGTCCGCACCGCCGGGAACACCCGGGCGCTGACCGTGTACTTCCACGGCTGGTACGGGCAGGGCCCCTACCAGGTCCGCCGGGTCTCGCTGTACGACGGCAACACCAGCCTGCCGGCCTGCCCGGACATGACCGGCGCCCCGCCCAGCTCGCCGCTGCCCAGCCCGCCGACCCCGACCCGCACCACCACCGCCGCCGACACCGCCGTCCCGCCGCCGGCCGCCACGACGACGACGCCGAGCCCCGGTTCGAGCAGCCCGACCTCCGGTCCGACCTGCCTGCCGCCGCCGGTGGCGGTGCCGTCCAGCAGCCCGGCCCAGCCCCGGCCCACCGAGACCTGAGCCCGTGTCAGCCGCGCAGCGCCCACACCGTGGTGGTCTTCTCGGCCGCGTCCTCCAGGTCGGCGGCGACCGGGACGGTGTACTCGGCGAGCGCGGTGAAGCGCCCGCGCGGCAGGTAGGCCCGCCCGGGGTCGCCGACCACCACGGTCGCGCCCCGGGCGGCGGCCCGCTCCAGGAACGGCAGGAAGCGGGCGGCCATCGTCCGTTCGTAGAACACGTCGCCGGCCAGCACCACGTCGTCGGGCGCGCCGTCGCCGTCCAGCACGTCGGCCAGTTCGGCGGCCACCGCGACGCCGTTGAGCTCCGCGTTGACCACGATCGAGGCCACCGCGTACGCGTCGATCTCGGCCGCCCGCACCCCGGCCGCGCCGCGCAGCGCCGCCGCGACGCCGACCAGGCCGGAGCCCGCCGCCAGGTCCAACACCCGGCGGCCGCGCACCAGTTCGGGATGGTCCAGGACGTACCGGGCGACCGCCACCCCGCCCGCCCACGGGAACGCCCAGAACGGCGGCGGCAGGCCCTCCCGGCCGCGGGCCCGCTCGGTGGTCTCCCACAGCTCGATCGCGTCGCCCGCCATCCGCAGCCGCACCTCGGGCACGAACGGCACCGGCCCCGGCCGGGTGTGGGCCCGGACGAACGCGGCGTCCTCGGCGTCGGCAGCAGCTTCGGCGACCGTCCGGTGCTTGGGCGGATGCGCTGCGGCAGTGTCGTTCCCCATGGGCGGAAGCTTAGGGCGTGCCGGCCGGCGTCCCGACCGGCGTCGCGGCCGACGGCCCGACCGACGGCCCGGCAGGCGTCCCGCTCGGCATCCCGACCGACGGCCCGGCAGGCGTCCCGCTCGGCATCCCGACCGGCGTCCCGGCAGGCGTCCCGACCGGCAGTTCGGCCCGGGTCGGTCCGGGTCCGCCGCGGTGGACGCCCGGTGGCCGCCCGGTTGACGCGCGTGGACCTCTCCCCGCCGTCTTCCGCCGCGCCGACGGCCGGTCACCACGCGATGGCGGACGACGTACCGTTTCGATACCGAAGCCGTTATGAGCTGCGGAAACGCTCGCCCCCCGATGGGCCGCCCGAGTACGATCCGGGCAGACGCCCCGTTCGAGGCACCCCACAGTGCCAGTCCGCGGGCGGCGGCTCCGCGCGGGCCCGCGACGGCCTCACCACGGCCGGACGGGCGATCCCGCGCTCCACGTCACCGCGCGCCAGGGCAGTCGCGCGAAGCGGAAGGGCAGCGACTTGACGGACCGGCTCACCGGAGGGGACTCCTCACTGCTGCGGCGGATCAACGCGGCGGTCACCCTGCGGTCGTTGCGCGACGGACAGGCCGTCACGCTGACCCAGCTCGTCGGCGACACCGGGCTGTCCCGGCCCACCGTCGAGGGCGTGATCGAGGGGCTGTTGGAGTCCGGGCTGGTCGCCGAGGTCGAGCACGTCCAGGAGTCGGGGCGTCAGCGCGGCCGCCCGGCCCGCTGGTTCCGGTTCCGGGCCGAGGCCGGGCACGTGCTGGGCATCGAGATCGGCGTCCACGACCTGCGGGTCGTCCTCGCCGACCTGGCCGGCGAGGTGCTGGCCAGTCACTCCCGGCCGGTGGACGAGTCGGTGGAGGCCGAGGAGCGGCTCACCCTGGTCCGCACCACGGTCGGCGAGGTGCTGCGCAAGGCCGGGGTCTCCCGGGACAGCCTGTGGGAGGTCGCCGTCGGCACCCCCGGCATCGTCGACCGGGACGGCACCGTCCGGCTCGGCACCGCGATGCCCGGCTGGACCGGCCTCGACCTCGGCGCCCGGCTGCGCCGCTCCTTCCGCTGCCCCGTGGTGATCGAGAACGACGCCAACCTGGCCGCCATCGCCGAGCACTGGATGGGCGCGGCCGTCGGCAAGGGCGACGTGGTGTTCGTGATGGCCGGGCTCAGCCCCGGCGCCGGCTCGCTGATCGGCGGCCGCCTGCACCGCGGCCACGGCGGCGCCGCCGGCGAGATCGGCGCGCTCCACCTGCTCGGCCAACAGGCCACCCCCGAAAGGCTGCTGTCCACCACCGGCAAGCCGTTGGACCCGCTGGACGAGGCCGCGGTGGCCCGGGTGCTGCGGCTGGCCCGGGAGGGCGACCAGGTCTCGCAGATCGCCATGGACCGCTTCCTGGGCCGCCTGGTGCACGACGTCACCGCGCTGGTCCTCGCCCTCGACCCCGAACTCGTCGTGGTCGGCGGCTGGGCGGCCGGCCTGGACGGCGTCCTGGAGCCGCTGCGCGAACAGCTCGCCCGCTACACGCTGCGCGCCCCCGAGGTCGCGCTCGCCGCGCTCGGCTCCGAGGTGGTCGCCATGGGTGCGCTGCGGGTCGCCCTCGACCACGTCGAGGAGCAGCTGTTCGCCGTCGACCCGCCCACCGCGCGCTGACCGGGGCCGCCTCGCCGACCTGGGCCGCCGCGCGCTGACCGGGGCCGCCTCCTACTGGAGGCAGAGCAGTTCGTACCCGCCCTTGAGCCGCCCCCGGGCGTGCGCCCGCATCCGGGCCGCGTACCGGGGGTCGTGCTTGAGCGAGTCGTATCCGGGGCGGCCGTCGGACGGCAGGACGCCCGCGGTCTCGGCGAGGTAGACGTCGAAGCCCGGGTGCATCAGCACCGCGTACGGCAGGTCGTCGACGTCGAGCGCGAACACCGGGTACTCGCCCAGCCCGTCGCGCTCGCCGTGCGGGCCCACCGACAGCACCCGGCGGGAGTCGGAGCCGCCGGGCAGCAGGAAGCACGCGCCGAACAGCCCGGAGAACGGCTCGAAGCAGGAGCCCCACGGCTCGCCGAACTCCTCGACCGCGATCTCGCCCAGGGTGCGCGGCGCGAACCCGCCGTCCGCGTCGAACCAGCCGTGCCGCTCCAGCATGCCGCTGTCGTACGCCAGCCAGGCCCGCAGGCTGGGCGGCAGCGGGTGGCCGCCGGGGAACGCCGCCAGCTCGGGGCGGGGCCGCAGCGGGCCCTCGACCCACCGGCCGGCGAACCGGTCGTGCTCCAGCACCTGACGGGACGGGTCGGCGGCCACCTCCGCGATCACCCGCTCGATGAGCGCCCTGCCGTGGTCACCCGGATCGCCCGGGCCACCCGGGACCGTCGGGTCGCCCGGATCCGCCGGGTCGGTCCGGTCCGTCCTCGTGCCGTTCTGGCCCATCCTCGTGCCGCTCCCCTGCTCACCGGTGGTCAGTGGGCAGGAGCGTAACGCGGGCCGCTGACAGGGAGGTTGACGGTCCGTCAGGTGGGAGCCGGTGATGGAAGGGCGGGGCGGGGCGGGTCAGGAGACGGCGGCGGCGGAGACCGGGACGGTGGAGGCGACCTGGACGGCCGCGCCGGACTCGCCGAAGGTCAGCTTGCAGGTGTCGGCCCGGTAGGTGGAGACCGCGACCGCGGCCAGCCGGCCGGCCGCCGCGTACTGGGTGGTGACCACCAGGACGGGGGTGCCCGGGGGGCGCTCCAGCAGCGCGGCCTCGGCGGCCTCGGCGACGCCCAGCTCCACCGAGCGGGACTCGCCGTCGACGCCGAGCCTTTCGAGCTGGCGCAGCACGCCGCGGGCCCGGTCGCCGCCGTCCACCACCACGGCCAGGTGCGGCAGCGCGGCGGAGGGGACGTGCAGCGACTCGGCGGCGACCGCCACGCCCTGGACGGTGCGCAGGCGGCGGACGGTGTGCACCTGGTCGCCCTCGGCCAGGCCCAGGGTGCGGGCCAGCGCGGCGGTGGCGGGGCCGGTGGTGCAGTCCACCACCTTCCACTCCTGGGCGGCGTGGGCGGCCGCGGCCCGGCCGGACTGGCGTCCGCCGACCGGGATGCCCACCCGCGGGGCGGCGACCAGCGTGCCGATGCCGCGCCGGCGGACCAGGCGGCCCTCGAGTTCCAGCTGGTCCAGGGCCTGGCGGAGGGTGGCCCGGGCCACGCCGAAGCGCGCCGAGAGCTCGCGCTCGTTGGGCAGCACCTGGCCGGTCGAGAACTCGGTGTCCATGGTGCGCAGCAGCACCGTGCGCAGGTGCCAGTACTTCGGCTCCGCCACCGCCGCGAGCGTTCCTTGCCCCACCGTGTCCTCCACCCTGAGGGACGACAGGCCCACCGCGGCTCCCCGTTTCGGCAGGTGGGGGAGGCGGGCTTTATCCGTCCTTCTTTATTAAAGGTCTTTGCAGTAAGTGACAGTAGGGGGTGCCCGGGGAGATGGTCAAGACCAATGGGACGGGTTCCTTGCGGATCGCCCGCCGACCCGGTATGGCGCCCGGCTTCGCCCGGAATGCCGGATTGTCGGAGCCGACCGGTACCCTCGCTCCGTGCAAAGCATCACGACTGTCAACGTGAACGGGATCCGGGCGGCCGCCAAGAAGGGCTTCCTGGAGTGGATCGACGACACCAAGTCCGAGGTGGTCTGCCTCCAGGAGGTGCGCGCCGAGGCCGAGCAGTTCGCCGACGTGCTGGGCCGCCTCGACGGGTGGCACGCGGTCTGGGCCCCCGCCGCCGCCAAGGGCCGGGCCGGGGTGGCGGTGCTCTCCCGCCGCGCCCCCGACGCCACCCGGATCGGCTTCGGCTCCGCCGAGTTCGACGGCTCCGGCCGCTACGCCGAGCTGGACCTGCCCGGCCTGACGGTCGCCTCGTTGTACCTGCCCTCCGGCGAGGTCGGCACCGAGCGGCAGGACGAGAAGGAGCGCTTCATGGCCGAGTTCCTCGTCCACCTCGGCGAACTGCGCGCCCGGCCCGCCGCGGAGGGCCGCGAGGTGCTGGTCTGCGGGGACTGGAACATCGCCCACCGCGAGGCCGACCTGCGCAACTGGAAGGCCAACCAGAAGAAGGCCGGCTTCCTCCCCGAGGAGCGTGCCTGGTTCTCCCGCGTCCTCGACGACCACGGCTACGTCGACGTCCTGCGCCGCCGCCACCCCGACCAGGACGGCCCCTACTCCTGGTGGTCCTACCGCGGCCGCGCCTTCGACAACGACGCCGGGTGGCGCATCGACTACCACCTGGCCACCCCGGGCCTGGCCGCCCGCTGCACCGACGCCTACGTCGAGCGCGCCGCCACCCACGCGGAGCGCTGGTCCGACCACGCCCCGGTCACGGCTGTCTACGACGCGGCGGTGTAGCCCGGACCGGCCCGGGGGTCCCCGGTCCGGCCGGTCCCCGGGCCGGGCGCGGCTGATCCCCGGGCCGGGTGGCGCCGGGGATCGGGTGGGGGCGGAGGGGGAGGTCAGACCCGGTCGGCCGCGATCAGGACGTACTGGAAGGAGCCGTCCTTGTAGGACTCGATGAAGGCTTCCTCGATGCCGGTGACCAGCGAGGAGGTGGCGCGCAGCTCCCAGTAGGGGAGGGTGTCGGGGGTGAGGTCGATGACGGCCTGCGGGACGAGGCGGTTGTCGGCCATGGCGCGCAGGTACTCGCGGCGGGAGTGGATGTTGCACTCGAAGTGGGCGTTGATCTGGGAGACCCACTTGGAGGGCTGACCGTAGCGGGGGTTCCAGCAGCCGGTGATGGTGACGTAGCGGCCGCCGACCTTGAGCACCCGGGAGTGCTCGGCGAACAGGTCGTGCAGGTCGACGTACATGCTGGACTCGTTGTTCCAGGAGCCGGACATCTGGCCGTTGGCGAACGGGGTGTCGAGCATGTTGCAGACCCGGGAGCGGACGTGGTCGGCGATGCCGAGCTCCTGGACGCGGCGGTTGCCGAACTCGGCCTGGGTGCTGGAGAGGGTGACGCCCTCGACCTTGCAGCCGAAGCGCTGGTGGGCCATCACCATGGAGCCGCCGCGGCCGCAGCCGGCGTCCATCAGGGTGTCGCCGGGGGCGATCGGGCCGAGGTGGTCGAGCAGGACCTCGGCCTGGGCGGACTCCAGCCGGTGCAGTTCGGTGATCAGCTTCTTCTCGTGCTCGCTGTCCTCGGGGTCGCCGAGGGCGGCGGTGTCGATCTCGCCGATACCGTAGTGGTGGTGGTAGAGGCCGTCGACGTCGCCGAGGCGCAGGTTGACCGGCCGGGCTTCGCTGTTCCAGTAGCGGGCGATGTCGCCCTGGTAGGCGGTGGCCGGAGCCGGAACGAAGGCGGCGGCGGTGGTGTCGAATTCGGTGCTGGTCATGTCCGAGTGTCCGTTTCTTGCCGGTTCTTACCAGAAGTTGGGCAGGCTGTAGCGGTAGGTGTTGGTCTGGTGCCAGTAGTGGTTGCCGTCGACCCAGGCGGCCACGCCGCGCAGGAAGCGCAGCATCTGCGGGGCCGGGCAGGCGGCGGCGAGGGCGGCGGACTCGGCCTCGAAGGCGTGCATCAGCTCGTTGTGGACCTCGACGGCCTTGAGGTAGCCGTCCTTGTCGGAGCGGCCCTCGCGCTCGGCGATCACCACGGGCAGGTTGAGGTGCCGGCCGGGGGCGGCCAGCTCCTTGGTGTACGAGTACAGGTCGTTGACGATCGTGGTGGCGTTGCCGGCCAGCGCGATGACCCGCTGGGTGCCGGGCAGCGCGTGCAGGTCGGCGGGCAGTTCGTAGCCGCCGACGCTGTCGGTGATGGTCGGGCAGGGGCGGAAGTTGTTGAACTGGCGCATCGCCAGGTACTCCCACACCTCGGGCACGTGGTCGGCCTCGGCCCAGGCCGCCTCGGCCAGGTAGCCCATGTGCAGCCGGGCCATGTCGTGCCGGAACCGGTCGGCCTGGGACGCGCTGGCCGTCTCGGTGAAGTACCGCATCGCCGAGTGGTAGGCGCGGCGCGGGGCGTCCGAGCCGAGCGACTCGGCCCAGCCCGGCGCGTACTCCGCCGTGGTGTGCAGCGGGTCGAGCGCGGTGTGGGCGAGCAGCAGGCGGCTGCCGAGGCCGACCGGGGAGCCGCCGTGGTCCTCGCAGTAGCAGTCGTCGACCGCGTTCTCGGCGACCATCAGGCGGGTGGCCAGCATCAGGTGGTCGACGGTCGGGGCGTCCGGGTGGCAGGCGACCATGTAGCGCCCGACCGAGAAGCCGTCGAACTCGCCCTCCCACTCGTCCGGGAAGAGGTCGACCTCGTCGACCGCCCAGTCCTTGATCCGGCGGCTGACCTCCGCCACCCGGGCCGGGTCGGGGTCCGGGATCGGGTGGTAGTACAGGCCGGGCACCGGGATGCCCGCCACCGGCTCGGCCGGCTCGGCGACGGCTGCGGCGGCTCCGGCTGCGGCCACGACTTCGGCCGGCGCGGTCGGTCCGGCGGGGGCCGGGAGGCGGGGCAGCAGCAGGCCGTCCGTCCCGAGGCCGCTGGGGCCGCGCAGGATCCGCCCGATCCCGCCGCCGGACGTCTCGGGGGCGGCCTCGGGGAGGATCTCGAGGTCGGTCTCCGGGACGGCCGCGGGGGCGGGGGCGGACGCGTCGAGGACGGCGGCGACGGCTGCGGTGAGGGCGGCGTGGAAGGACGGGTGGGACGGGCCGGACAGCGGGGAGAGCGCGGCCGGGGCCGGGAGCGGAGAGGAAAGCCCTGGGTCGGGCATCCGTGACTCCTTCACTGGGAGGGGCGGTCTGGTCGGACGGGTGGCGGGGCTCGCCGGCCGCGACGGGGGAGCGTCGCTGCGGACGGGTGGTGCGTGGTGCGGGAGGGCGTCCGGGCGCGGACGTGTGGCGGGCGGCCGGTGGCCGTCCGCCACGAGCGGGGATCCCGTGGTCAGCCCGTTCCGGGGGCGTCCGCGGCCGGGCCGGTCACAACGGTCATGGGCGAACGCTCCTCGGGGTATGGAAAGATGACGAATCGTCAGGATTCGTGGCCGACTCGGTCGGATCTTGAGGAACGCTAACGCTCCGTAGGCGCCCCTCGCCCGTGAGGACGGGGGTATTTACCTCGATACGGTGATCTTGCGGATCCGGATGTTTATCCCGGCCACCAGCGGCATTTGAGCCAGCCGCCCCGAGTTGTCCCCGAACCACCGCCCCGCTGCGCCACCGCCCCTCTCCCGCCCCGCCGCGCTCCGCCGTTTCCGGCCACCGCGCACGCGAACGCCCCCGCCCCCGCACGACGGCGGGGACGGGGGCGGAAGGCGGGGCGAGGGGGCGTCAGGCGGTGGTGCAGACGGTGCCGTTGAGGGTGAAGGCGGGCAGCGCGGCGGGGGTTCCGGTGGCCTGGAAGCCGAAGGACGCGGTGCCGCCCTGGGCCAGCGTGCCGTTCCACCCGGCGTCGGTGGCGGTGACGGCCGCGCCGCTCTGCACCACCTGGGCGTTCCAGGCGTTGCTGACCGCCTCGTTGCCCCGGTACGTCCAGGCCAGCTTCCAGCCGGAGACGGTGCTGCTCCCGGTGTTGCGCACCGTCACGTCGGCGGTGAACCCGGTGCCCCAACTGCTGCCCACCGTGTAGGTGACCGCGCACCCGGAGACCGGCTGCGGCGAGGCGGAGGGAGAGGGCGAGGCCGAGGGAGAGCCGGAGGGGGAGGGCGACACCGGGGCGGACGGCGACGGCGACGGGGACGGGGAGGCCGACACCGAGGCGGACGGCGAGGGCGACGGGGAGACGGACGGGCCGGGGCCGGTGCCCGGTTCGGCGCCCCACTGCGGCGCTCCCCCGTCCAGCAGCCGGATGTTGGCCGCGTCCACCGGCGTCGAGCCGGGGACCAGCGAGATGCCCTGGTACGACCAGTCGTTGGTGGGGTCCCAGGCGCCCGCGGAGGCGATCCGGAACTGGACCTCCTTGCGGTAGGCGGACTGTCCGGCCGGGGCGATCACGGTGTTGGAGCAGTCGACCGTGACGTAGTAGGTGGAGCCGGAGTAGAGCGTGGGCCCGGTGACCGCGCCGCACTGGTTGTAGTTGGTGGTGAGGGTGATCTGGCTCGGGCTGACCCCGGGTTCCAGGGTGAAGTAGTAGCGCAGCGAGGCGTTCTTGAGCGCGCGGGCCGGCCAGGCCGACTTGTTGATCAGGTACGCCTTGATCTCGGTGAAGTTGGTGCCGGCGGCGTTCACCGACGCCTGGACGGACATCTCCGGGCCGTCCGGGGTCTCCTTGGGCGGGAAGGCGGTCAGCGGGTTGCCGCCGTACTCGCCGTAGAGCCGGGCCAGCGCGCCGGTGAAGGCGGCGTTGTAGTCGGTGGCGACCTCGTTGTTGACGTAGTTGGAGCGGTCGTCGGTGTAGGAGTCGTCGGCCGAGCTGGGGCCGCCGACCAGGGCGCCGATCAGGGTGTGCCGGCTGTCGACGGGGTTGGTGAGCTGGTCGGTCCAGGAGCCGTGGGCGGTGCGGTGGTGCGGGTTCTTCGGGGAGTTGGCGCCGAAGCCGATCAGGTAGCTGGACTTGCGGGGGTTGTCGCCGAGCGCGTAGTCGATCTGGCGGACCGCGAAGTCGTGGTAGCGGGCCTTGCGGGTCGGGTCCCCGGTGAGCGTGTCGGAGTAGACCAGGGCGACGAAGGAGGTGTTGGCGGCGTAGCGCAGCGACCCCCAGGAGTCGAGCACGGCCTCGCCGCCCGGGGAGTACTTGACCTGGCTGCCGTTGACGCCGACGGTCCACCAGTCGAGCCAGCGGTTGGCGTCGTCGACGTACTGCTGCTTGCCGGTGAGCTGGGCCAGCAGCACGTAGTCGCCGTAGGACTTGTCGTCCCAGGCGATCGTCCACTTGTAGGACTTGGTCGTGGACTGCGGTTCGGTGGAGAGGTTGGCGTAGTAGCTCTCGGCCTTGGCGAGGTAGCTGCTGTCGCCGGTGGCCTTGTAGAGCCAGATGGCGCCCCAGACCAGTTCGTCGTTGTAGCCGCTCCAGGAGTTGTAGTAGCCCTGGGCGTCCTTGATGCAGTCGCTGTACTTGCCGCGGTAGGTGTCGGCGAAGGAGTACAGCTGCTTGGCGTGGGTGAGCAGGGTCGCGGAGTAGGTGGGGTCGCTGTCCGCGAAGACCATGGACGAGGAGGCGAGCGCGGCGGCCGTCTCCCCCGCCAGGTCCGAGCCCGGGCAGGAGGCGTCGATCTTGTACGCGGGCCGGGCCATCGGCAGCACCTCGGCCGGGCCCCACCAGGCGTGGTCGGCCGAACCGCTGCCGACCTGGCCGTAGAGCACGTTGGGGGCGGGGTGGGCCTTGATCAGGTAGTCGTCGACGAAGCGCAGGTTGTTCTTCAGGTACGGCATCTGCCCGGAGGCGGTGTAGCCCTGCTTCTCGGCGATGCCGCCCCAGGCCAGCATGGTGGTCGAAGCGGCCATCGGCAGGCCGAACTTGACGTGGTCGCCCGCGTCGTACCAGCCGCCGGTCAGGTCGAGTCCGACGTCCTTGCCGTCGTCGAGCGCGGAGTCGCCGCGCCAGCTCACCCGGTTGGTGGCGGGCAGCTTGCCGGACTGCTGGGCCTCGTAGAAGAGCAGCGACTTCTGCAGCGCCTCGCCGTAGTTGAACGCGGGCGCGGTGGCGGCCGGGTCGGCGGCGGCCGCGGCCGAGGAGGCGTGCAGCGGCAGCAGTGCGCCGGCGGCGAGGGCCGTGGCGGCGAGCAGCCCGCCGAGGGCGCGCCGGGCGGAGCCCTGCGGGGGGCGGGCGGCCGTCGGGCGGGCGGATGTGGAGCGGGGCGGTGCGGGCGGGCCGGGTGGGGGTGCGGCGGGGTGCGGCATGGTGTCCTTCCGGGGCGGCTGTGGGGGTGGGGGTGTGGGGGAAGCCGATCGGACGGCCCGTGACCTGCGCGAACTCCATGGGAGCGCTCCCATCCCGGAGCGGCTCGGGACGGGGTCGGCAGGCGGTGGGCGGCGTCCATGGTGGCCGCGCCGCCGCGCGGGTGTCAATGCGCAACCTGGAAGTTACAGGCGGGAGTTGACGCGGCGGCACGAGCACCGCTCCAGTGGCGCTCCACCGACGTCCGGTTCCTTGTACGCGAGCGAGCGGACGGACGGGTGCGGGCGGGCGGGCGTGGGCCGGCGGGCGCGGGCCCTCGGGCGCGGGCGGCCCGGCCGTGCGGACGGATCGTGTGCAGGGCGTCACGAATGTGAAGGGCCCCACCGGTTCCGGAGCCCCAGGCACCCCCCGGCGCCCCTCGCCGCGGACCTCCGGGCCCGTCCTCGGCGGTTCCGCATGGGGGTGGAGCCCCCATCTTTCCGCCCGTCTCCCCCACCCCGTGGGGGTCTCCCCCGCAGGGGAACCGGCCCGGGCGCCCCGGACGGGTCGAACCCTTGTCGGGACAGGTAAAGCCCTGTAATTCTCTGGCCTGTGATCAATACCATGATTGCTCCTGCCGGTTCGGCCGCATCCGGTCGCCGGCGAGGCGGACCGTCCGCCGCAGAACTCCCCGGGGACCCGCAGCCGGGGTGGGCCGCGTTCCTCGCGGCGGCGGTCGCCGCCGCCCCGCTCGCGCCGGTGGTTCCGGCCGGGGAGCTGCCGGGCACCTCCGGTTTCCGGTTCGTCCTGGCGCCCTTCACCGAGCTGGCCGCCACCCGGCTGCCGGTCGCCGTCCCCGACGCCGAACTGCCGCTCCTGCGGGCCGAGTTCACCGACCGGTTGGCCCGGAAGCTGGCCGGGCAGGCCGCCCGCGCCCTGGTGCTGGAACTGAACGTCGCCCGGGCGGAGGGCCGCCTGGCGGGCGACACCCCCGCGGCCCGGTTCCGCACCTTCCTCTCGCTGACGGCACGTCAGGACGGCCTGTCCGCACTGCTGTCGGAGTACCCGGTGCTCGGCCGGCTGCTCGCGCAGACCTGCGTCGACGCCGCCGACGCCCTGACCGAACTGCTCGACCACTACACCGCCGACCGGGCGGAGCTGCTCCGCGCCCTGCTGCCCGGCACCGACCCCGGGCCGCTGGTCTCGCTCCGCGCCGCCGCCGGTGACGGGCACCGGCACGGCCGCAGCACCGCGGTGCTCACCTTCGCCGACGGCTCCCGGGTGGTCCACAAGCCGCGCCCGCTGACCGCGCACCGGCACTTCAACGAGCTGGTCGGCTGGTTCAACGGGCAGCCGGACGTCCCGGAGCTGCGCACCGTCGCCCTGCTGGAGCGGCCCGGCTACGGCTGGCTGGCGCACGTGGCGGCCCTCCCCTGCCGGGACCGCGGCCAGTTGGAGCTGTTCTACCGGCGGCAGGGCGCCTGGCTCGCGCTGCTGCACGCGCTGGACGCGACCGACCTGCACTACGAGAACCTGATCGCCCGGGCGGACCACCCGGTGCCGGTGGACGTCGAGACCCTCTTCCACCCCCCGGTGTCCGGTTCCGCCCCCGGCGGCGACCCGGCGGCACTCGCGCTGGCGGCCTCGGTCCACCGGGTCGGCCTGCTGCCGCTGCTGCTCTTCGGCGAGGACGGGACCGTCCTGGACGCCTCCGGCCTGGGCGGCGACACCGGGGCCGCGACGCCGCTGCCGGTGGCGGCCTGGGCGGAGAGCGGCACCGACCGGATGCGGCTGGTCCGCCGGGCCGGGACGATCGCCGGGGCCGACAACCGCCCCCGGCTCGACGGGGCGCAGGCCGACCCGGCCGAGTTCACCGAGGCGCTGGTGGCCGGGTTCCGCGCGGGCTACCGGGCGATCGCCGCCGGACGGGAGGCGCTGACCGGCCCGCAGGGCCTGGTGCACCGCTTCGCCGAGGACGAGGTCCGCGTGGTGCCCCGGGCCACCCAGGCGTACGCCACGCTGCTCGACGAGTCGACCCACCCGGACGTGCTGCGCGACCCGGCCGACCGCGACGAGCTGCTGCGGCTGCTCGGCACGGACGCCCTCGGCGCCCCCGGCCCGGCCCGGCTGCTGGAGCACGAGGTCGCCCAACTCTGGGACGGCGACGTGCCGTTGTTCACCGCCCGGCCGGGCCTGGCGGACCTGTGGTCCGGCCCCGGCCTGCGGATCCCGGACGCGCTGGAACGGCCGGGGCTGGCCCGGGTGGTGGAGAAGATCCGCGCCATGGGGCCGGCCGACCTCGACGCCCAGGAGTGGATCGTCCGGGCGGCACTGGCCGCCAGGTCCACGGCCCCGGCCCACCGGCCGGACGACGCACCGGCCGCCGGTCGGAGCGACCTGACCGGAGCGGAGCCGACGGGAGCGGACCGGACGGGAGCGGACCGGACGGGACGGCCGGCGAGAGAGCGGACGACGGCGGAACGGCCGACGGCGGAGCGGCTGCTCGGGGCGGCGCGGCGGATCGGTGACCGGCTGGTGGAGGGCGCCCACCGGGGCCGGGGCCGGGCCAACTGGCTCGGCCTCGAACTCCTCGGGGACCGGGCCTGGCGGTTCGGCCCGGCCGGGGCCGACCTCGGGCACGGCTACCCGGGCCCGGCGCTGTTCCTGGCCGAACTCGCCGCGCACACCGGGGAGCAGCGGTACGCGGACACCGCGCGCCAGGCCCTGAGCCCGCTGCCCGCGCTGCTGGAGCGTCTCGCGGCGGAGCCGGAGGACCTGGCGGCCGTGGGCCCGGGGGCCTTCGCCGGGCTGGGCGGCATCGCCTACGTGCTGGCCCGGGCCGCCGTCCTGCTGGACGATCCCGAGTCGGCCGACTGGGCCGACCGGGCCGCCGAACTCACCGCTGCTGCGGTCGAGTTCGACCACACCGACGCCGACGCCGACGCCGAGGCCCGGGCCGACGGGTGGGCCGGGGTGACCGAGGGGGTGGCCGAGGGGACGGCCGGTGGGCTGGCGGCGCTGCTCGCGGTGCACGCGACCACCGGGAGTGCGGCGGCCCGGCGCGGCGCCGTACTGTGCGCCGAGCGGCTGGCGGACCGTCCGCTGCCGGCCGCGCCCGGGTTCGCCGAGGGGGCGGCCGGGGTGGGCTGGGCGCTGCTGCGGTTCGCGGCGGCGTGCGGCGGGGAGCGGTACGGGCGCGCGGGCCTGGCGGCGCTGCGCCGCGCGGCCCGGGGCGTTCAAAACGTCCAGGGCGTCCAGAGTGTCCGGGGCGTTCAAAACGTCCAGGACGTTCAGGGCGTCCGAGGCGCTGCCGGTGTCGACCTCGCCTGGTGCCGGGGCCTGTCGGGGGTCGCGCTGGCGGTGGCCGACAGCCCTGCGGCGCTGGCGGATCCGGAGCTGGCCGGGCTCGTCGGGCGTGCGGTCCGCGCGTCGGCGGCGGCCGGGCCGCTGTCCGGCCACGCCCCGTGCCACGGCGAGTCGGGCGTCCTGGAGTTGCTCGGCCGACTCGCGGACCCCGGCGGCCGGGAGTTGCTGGACCGCCGGGCGGGTGCTCTGGCCGCGGCGCTCGACCGGGTGGGCCCGGTCTGTAGTGCCCCCGGCGGCCTGGCCGTTCCCGGGTTGTTGACCGGACTGTCCGGCATCGGGCTGGGCCTCCTGCGGCTCGGCTCGGCCGGGCGGACAGTTTCGACGCTGCTGTTGCAGCCGTCGCCATCAGTGCGGCCGTCGGGAACCGACGGCGCGACCATCACCGAGAGGAATGTCCATTCATGAACGTCGAAGAGTCGGTCCGCAGCTGGAAGCAGCCGAAGGCGCTCGGCGGCCAGGCCGCCGACCACCCGAGCGGGCAGATCGCGCTGCGCCCCGGTGGCGGTGTCCGCCGCAGCCGCCTGCTCGCGGGCTTCGACGAGCAGACGATCATCGGGACCCTGACCGTGACGGTTCCGTTCGCGACGGAAGCGGCCGCCTAGGGTCGGCAGGGCCCGGCAGGATCCGAAGGAGGGGGTCCGGGCCCGTTGCGTGCGCATAGTGCTGACGGCGCGTCAGCACGCTTCGGCCGGTGTGCCCGTGGAGGTGCGGGTGCGCCGGCCGTCGTGCGGTTGGTGCGGTGAGCGAGCATCCCTGTCCGCATGCCGATCCATCAAGTAGCCTCCACAGCATGCGCATGACTTCCTCACCCGTCGTCGGTCGGGATGCCGAGCTCGCCCTGGCGGACGGTCTGCTGTCGGACGCCCGGCGGCACTGCGGCCGTGCGCTCTTCCTGTTGGGGGAGGCCGGGATCGGCAAGTCCCGGCTGGCCGGCGAGTGCGAGTCCAGGGCTGCCGCGCTGGGTCTGCCGGTGCTGCGCGGGCGCGGCAGTCCGAGCGGGTCGGGCACGCCGTTCCGGCCGCTGGCGGAGGCGCTCTCCTCCCGGTTCCGGATCGGCGGTCCGCCGACCGATCCGGCGCTCGCGCCCTACCGTCCGGCCCTGGCGAGGCTGATCCCGGAGTGGCGGCCCGCGACGGCCGTCGGCCATCCGGAGGGCGTGCTGGACCTCGCGGAGGCGCTGCTGCGGCTGCTGGCCGTGATCGGCCGGGAGCAGGGCTGCGTGCTGGTGCTGGAGGACCTGCACGACGTGGACTCCGAGACCGTCGCCGTGCTGGAGTACCTGGTCGACAACCTCGCCGGGCTGCCGGTGCTGCTGGTCGGCACGCTGCGGCCGCAGCCGGGTCCGGCGCTGGACCTGGTCGACGCGGCGGACCGGCGGCGGGCCGCCTCGGTGGCCACCCTGCGGCCGCTCAAGCCGGGGGCGGTGCGGGCGATCGCGGCCGGCTGCCTCGGGGTGCCGGGCGCCGGGGTGCCGGCCGAGCTGGTGGAGCGGCTGGTGGCCAGCGGGGACGGGAACCCGTACCTGGTCGAGGAGTTACTGGCCGAGATGGTCGGCTCCGGTCTGCTGCGCTGGGGCGGCGGCGGGGGGTGGCAGGTGGCGGGTGACCTGTCGACCACCGTTCCGGCCACCGTGGTGCGGGGCTACCGGCGGCGGATCGAGCTGCTGGAGCCCGGGGCCCAGGAGGCGGTGCTGCTGGCGGCGTCGCTGGGGGCCCGGTTCTCGGTGGCCACGCTGCAGTTGGTGACCGGGACGGCGGACCGCCTGCTGTTCGCCCAGTTGCGTTCGGCGGTCGAGGCGGGCCTGATCGTGCCCGATCCGGGGGCGCCGGACCGGTACGCCTTCCGGCACGCGCTGACCGCCGAGGCGGTGCTCGCCAGTCTCCCGCCGGCCGAGCGGGCCGCGATCGCCCGGCAGGCCGCGGTGGGCCTCCAGCGGGCGGACCCGGAGCTGACCGACGACCGCTGCCAGCTGGTCGCGGACCTGCGGATCGCGGCCGGCGACCTGGCGGACGCGGCCCTGCTGTACGCCGAGGCGGGGCGCCGGGCGCAGGCCGACGGCCTGTCGGGGACGGCCGTGGCGCTGCTCGGGCGGGCCCACGAGCTGGCCGACCCGTCGGCCCGGACGGGGATCGCCGAGTCGCTGCTGCACGCGCTGGCGGACGCCGGGCAGTTGGACCGGGCGCTGGCCCTGGTCGACTCGCTGGCGCCGGCCGGGGCGGCGGCGCTGGGCCCGGACGCCCGGATCGCCCTGCACACCCGGCTGGCCTGGGTGGCGGTGGCGGCCGAGCGGCGGGCCGACGCGGTCGGCCAGTTGGCGGCGGCCCGGGCCCTGCTGCAGGACGGCGGCACTCCCCAGCAGGGGGCCGCGCTCGCCGTGGTCGAGTGCGGGCTGGCCCTGCTGCCGGGGCAGGGCGGGTGCACGACGGAGGCCGAGCGCAAGGCCCGGGCGGCGGCGGAGGTCGCCGAGCAGACCAAGCTGCCGGTGGTGGCCTGCCAGGCCTGGCAGTTGCTGGCCCTGCTGGTCCGGGAGCGCGGCTTCGACGTGGCGGACGCCTGCCTGGAGCGGATGCTCGCGGTCGCCGAGACGCACACCCTGCCGCTGTGGCGGGTCGAGGCGCTGACCAGGCTGGGGGCGAACACCTACATGCGGACCGGTGACATCCGCCGGCTGGAGCAGGCGTGGGAGGCCGCGAACGAGCTGGGTGCGATCCAGCTGGCCCAGACCGCCGAGAGCGTGCTGGCGATGAACGCGGTGCTGCGGGGCGACCCGCGGCGGGCCGAGGAGATCCTGGCCCGCTGCCTGGGTGCCAGCGCCCGGATGGGCAACCTGGGCACCCGCCGGTACCTGCTGCTGGTGTCGGCGACCCTCGGCGCGCACCGGGGGCGCCGCCGGGAGATGGAGCGCGGCCTGCTGGCGTTCCGTCAGGCGGGGGGCGCGGAGTCGCAGTTGACGCCGGTGATGCTGGGCCTGTGCCGGGCCGTCTGCGCGCTGCTGGAGGAGGACCGGACGGCCGCCCGGGCCGAGCTGGCCGCCGCGGCGGCCTGGGAGGCCCTGCACCCGAACGTCTACTACCTGGCCGGCCGGTACGGGCTGAGTCCGCTGCTGGAGGTGCTGGCGGGCCGGGCGGAGCGCGCGGACTTCGCGGCCGTCGCGGCCAACCCGGCGGCCGGGCTGGCCTGGAACCGCCAGTTCCTGATGCTCGCGGACGCCGTGCTGCTCGGCCGGGAGGGCCTGGGCGAGCGGGCGGCCGGGCTGGTCGAGGACTTCCGCCGGCACGCCGTGATCTTCCCGACCGGCCACCACCTGGGCCTGCGCCTGGTCGCCGAGGCCGCCCTGGCCGACGGCTGGGGCGACCCGGCGTCCTGGCTGCAGGCCGCCGAGGAGTACTTCCACCAGTCGGAGGTGCCCGCCGTGGTGGGCGCCTGCCGGGCGATGCTGCGGCAGGCCGGGGTGACGGTGCCGCAGCGCCGCAGCGGCCGGGAGCTGATACCGGCGGAGCTGCGCGCGCAGGGCCTCACCCCGCGCGAGTACGAGGTGCTGGCCCTGCTCGCCGACCGGCCGGGCAACCAGGACATCGGCCGGCGGCTGTGCATCTCGCCGCGGACGGTCGAGAAGCACATCGCCAGCCTGCTGCAGAAGACCGGTCTAGCCGGCCGCGCCGCTCTGAGCCGGCTGTCGGCGGAGCTCGCCTCCGCCGACGGCTGAGGCCGCCGGCCCGGTCTCCCGGTACGGGCCGAACGGGTCCAGGTACAGGTCGAGCGGCGGCTCGGGTGCGAGGTAGAAGTGCCCGCCGGGCAGCGCCCGGTGCCGGAACGGCCCCCGGGTGAGCTCCTGCCACAGCTCGCCCTGGTGGTGCGTCACGTGCGGGTCGTCCGCCCCGCGCACCACCAGCAGTTCGCAGGCCAGCGGCGGGCCGGGGCGGTGCGCGTAGCGCTGGAACAGTTCGAAGTCGGCCCGCAGGTAGGGCAGGACGAGTTCGCGGACCCGGGGGTCGGCCATCAGTTCGGCGTCGGCCTGGCCCATGGCGACGATGCTGCGCACCGCCGAGTCGTCGTTCCAGACGGCGCCCTGCACCGAGACGTGGGCCGGGTCGTGCGGGGCGCGGGCCGCCGAGGCCACCAGGCGCCGCACCCCGCGGCCCTGTTCCTCCAGCAGCCGGGCCACCTCGTAGGCGACGATCGCGCCCATGCTGTGCCCGAACAGCGTGACGGGCCGGTCCAGTTCGGGCAGGACGGCGGCGCAGACCTCCTCGGCCATGGCGTGCAGGTCGTGGTGGCAGGGCTCCAGCAGCCGGTCGGCCCGGCCGGGGTACTGGACGCCGAGGACCTCGGTGTCGGTGCGGCCGCGCAGGGCCCAGCCGCGGTAGTAGTTGGCGGACCCGCCGGCGTGCGGCAGGCAGATCAGCCGCTGCGGGGCGTCGGGGCGGGGTTCCAGGATCCGGACGGTGCTCACGCGTCGACCTCCTGGCGGTGGGCCTGCACCAGGTCGTGCAGTTCGTCGAAGGAGCGCAGCCCGTAGACGTCGGCGAAGTCCAGCCGGACCCCGAAGGCGGCCGCGACCGACTCGATCAGCAGGATCAGGTCCAGCGAGGTCCCGCCGGAGTGGAAGAAGTCCTCGCCGCTCTCGGCGGGCGTGCCGGTCCGCTCCAGCCACAGCCGGGCCAGCTCCGACCGGGCGTCCGTCCCGGCGGCGGGTGCGGTCTGCGGTGCGGGGGTGGACGGCAGGGCCTTCAGGGCCTCCCGGTCGACCTTCCCGGAGGGCCTGAGCGGGAACTCGGCGACCACCACCAGTTCGTCGGGCACCAGGTGCTGCGGTGCCCGCTGCGCCAGCCGGGCCCGGACCGCCCGGGGGTCCGTCCCGGCGGCGGCGGTGCGGACGAAGGCGCGGACGTGCCGCTGGTGGCCGGTGCCGACCGCGGTGGCGACCACCTCCCGCACCTCCGGGTCGGCGGCCAGCAGGGCCTCCACCTCGGCGAGGTGGATCCGGTGGCCCCGGACCTTGATCTCGTCGTCCTCGCGGCCGCGGAACTCCACCGTCCCGTCGGCGCGCAGGACGGCCCGGTCGCCGGTGCGGTACATCCGGGCGCCCGGCAGGTCGGAGAACGGGTCCGGCAGGAAGCGCTGCTCGGTGGTGGTCGGGTCGCCCGCGTAGCCGAGGGCCAGCCGGTCGCCGCCGAGGTGGAGGTCGCCGACCTCGCCGGGCGGCAGCGGGCGCAGCCGGTCGTCCAGGACGTGGCAGGTGGTGCCGGCCACGCCCGGGCCGATCGGGACCGAACTTCCTTGCCGGTCCCAGCCGTTGAGCGGGAAGGCGGTGGAGATCACGGTGTTCTCGGTGGGCCCGTAGCAGTTCAGGAACTCCAGCTCCGGGAAGCGGTCCAGGATCCGCACCGCCTGTTCGCGCGGCATCACGTCGCCGCCGACCATCAGGCGGCGGAGCCGGCCCAGCGCGTCGGGGTGGTGGTCGGCCAGCAGGGCGAACACCGCGGGGGTGAGCACGGCGGTGGTGACCCGCTCGTCCTCGAGCAGTGCGGCCGTCTCGTGCAGGGACAGGGCCCGGCGCGGGGCGCAGAGCACCGAGGCGCCGACCAGCAGGGCCGACCAGATCTCGTACATCGCGGTGTCGAAGGTCAGCACCGTGTGCACCAGGAGGGTCTCGTCCGGGTCGCGGCGCAGCACGCCGGGGCGCAGGCAGAGCGCGGTGAGGGCGCCGTGCGGCACGGCGACGGCCTTGGGGGTGCCGGTGGAGCCGGAGGTGAAGATCACGTAGGCGGGCCGGTCCGGGTCCCCGGCGGGCAGCGGGTCGAGCGGGTCGGCCGGGCCGGCCTGGTCGATCAGTTCGTCGACGTGCCAGCCGTCCGCGCCGATGCCCTCCGGGACCCGGTGCTCCGCGGTGGTCAGCACCAGGGCGGCGCCGGCGATGGCGGTCATCCGGGCGGCGCGTTCCGGCGGGCAGTCGGGGTCGATCGGCACGAAGTGGCCGCCCGCCAGCAGGATGCCGAGCATGGCGGTCAGGGTGTCGCGGTCGCCGGTGCCGAGGACGCCGACCGCGTCGCCGGTGCCGACGCCCTTGGCGTGCAGGGCGCCGGCCAGCCGGAGTGCCCGGTCCCGCAGTTCGGCGTAGGTGGAGCTGCCGGTGCCGTCCCAGGCCGCCACCTTGTCGGGGTGCTCGGCCGCCCGCCGGCGGAACACCTCGTCGACGCACTCGTAGTGCTCCCGGCGGGGGTGGCCGGGCGGGGTCGCGCTACTCATCCGTTGCCTCCTTCTGCGACGGCGTCATGAGCCGTTCGACGAGCCGGGCGTGGTCGCCCATGGTGCGGGCCAGCAGCAGGTCCCGGAGCGGGACCTGCACCGTGAAGAGCTGTTCCAGCCGGCGGGCCAGCCGGATGGCGAGCAGCGAGTCGCCGCCGCTGGCGACGAACTCCGCGTCCTCGGTGAGGTCGGGGTGGCCGAGGAGTTCGCGCCAGGCGTCGGCCACCGCCGCGGCCGGGGAGGGCGGGGCGACGGCGGCCGCCGGAGGTTCCGGGGCCGGGGGCTCCGAAGCCGGGGCGGGGGTCTGCGGAGCCGGGGCGGGGGCGGTCGGCCAGTCCGTCTCCGGGGCGACGTGGCGCCCGCCGCCGAAGGTGGTGCCGGGCAGGTGCAGCCGGCGGCCGGCCGGGATCAGCGCGGACAGTTCGACGGGCTGGCCCTCGGCCCACAACCCGGCCAGCGCGAGGGCGAGTTCGTCCTCGGGCCGGGGGTCCTTCCCCGGTACCAGGGGGAGGCTCTCCAGCCCGGCGGCGGCCGCCATCCCGGCGAGGGCCTGGCCGGGTCCGACCTCCACGGCCAGCGCGCCGGGGTACAGCTCGCGCAGGGCGGCGATGCCCGCGCCGAAGCGCACCGTCCGGCGGACGCCCTCGGCGAGGGCGGTCAGCGGGACTTCGGTGCCGGCCGGCACCACCGTGCCGTCCAGGGTGGAGACGTGAGGCAGGGTGCTCCGGCCGCCGGTGCGGCCGGCCAGGTGGGCGCGCAGGGCCTCGGCGGCGGGTTCCATCGCGGCGGAGTGGAAGGCGTGCGAGGTGCGCAGGCGCCGGGCCGGGATCCGTCCGGCGAGCCGCTCCTCCAGGGCCCGGACGGAGGCGGCGGGGCCGCTCAGCACGCAGGAGCCCGGGCCGTTCACCGCCGCGACCTCCAGGCCGCTGGTCGCGGTCGGCGGTTCGGCCAGCAGGGCGCGGGCGTCGGCCTCGGAGCAGGAGAGCGCCAGCATCGCGCCGGGCGGGCAGGCCTGCATGCCGGCCGCCCGGACGGCGACCAGTTCGATCGCCGCCGCGAGGTCCAGGACCCCGGCCAGGCAGGCGGCCGTCACCTCGCCGAGGCTGTGCCCGGCCAGGGCGACCGGGCGCAGTCCGATCCCGTCCAGGGCGCGGACCGCGGCGTACTCCAGGGCGAACAGCGCGGGCTGGGCCAGTTCGGTGGCGCGCAGCAGTTCGGCGGGGAAGTCCGGGTCGCGCAGGGCCCGTCCGGCCTTCTCGGCCAGTCCGGCCGAGAAGGGCTCCATGGCGTCCAGGCAGCGGTCCAACTCGTCCTGGAATCCGGGGAGTTGTGCTTGGAAGGGCAGGGCCATGCCGGGGCGCTGGGCGCCCTGTCCGGGGAGCAGGAAGACCAGCGGGCGCGGGCCGCCCTGCGGCACCCGGCCGCGGACCCGCCGGGGGCCGGTGCGCAGGGCCGCGGCGAGTTCCGGGCCGGTCCGGCCGACCACCGCGAGCCGTTCGGCCAGCGGGGCCCGGCCGGCCCGCAGGGTGAAGGCGGCGTCGGCGGGGTCCGTTCCCGGTTCGGCCAGTGCTCCGGCGAGTCGGGCCGCGGTCGGCTCCAGGCTCTCCGGCCGGACCGCGGAGAGGGTGAGGACCGAGGTCCGCCCGGCCGGGGCCGCTGCCGCCGGGGCCTCCGCTGCCGGGGCTGCGGGGGCCTGCTCGACGATGACGTGCGCGTTCGTCCCGCCGATCCCGAAGGAGCTGACGCCGGCCCGGCGGGGCTCGGGGCCCTGCCAGGCGGAGGTCTCGGTGGGCACCCGCAGCGGCGAGTCGAGGTCCGCGAGCAGCGGGTTGAGGGTTTCGAAGTTGGCCACCGGCGGTACCTGGCCGTGCTTCAGGACCAGCAGGGCCTTGTACAGCGCGGCCAGTCCGGCGGCCGCGTCGAGGTGCCCGATGTTCGCCTTGAGCGCGCCCACCGGGATGCTGCCGGCCAGGCCGGCGCCGCGCAGGGCGGCGGAGAGCGCGGACCACTCGATCGGGTCGCCGACGTAGGTGCCGGTGCCGTGCGTCTCGACGTACCCGAGCGAGCCGGGCGCCACGTCGCCGGAGCGCAGCGCGGCCCGGATGACGGCGCTCTGCCCCTGCGGGGCGGGGGCGTTGAACCCGGCCTTCGCCGAGCCGTCGTTGTTGACGGCCGAGCCGAGGATGACGCCGTGGCAGGCGCTCCGCGTCCCGAGGTCCTCGAAGCGGCGCAGCACCACGGCGAGCACGCCCGAGCCGCCGACCGTGCCGGTCGCCCGGGCGTCGAAGGGGCGGCAGCGGCCGTCGGCGGACATGATGCCGCCGCGCAGGTGGGTGTGCCCGGCCTGCGGGAAGCCCACCGAGGCGGCCACCACCACGGCCTGGTCGCAGTCGCCGGCGTTCAGTGCCTGGACGGCCAGGTGGACGGCGACCAGCGAGGAGGAGCAGGCCGTCAGCACGTTGACCGCCGGGCCCTGCAGGCCGAGCCGGTAGGCGATCCGGCCGGCCATGAAGTCCCGGCCGGTGCCGACGTGCAGGGCGGCCAGGGTGTCGGCCGTGGCGGCCGGGTTGCCGAGGATCCGCGGCAGGTACTTGCTGCTGGAGGAGGAGGCGAAGACGGCGGTGCGCAGCCGGTCCGCGAGCGGGTTGCGGCCGGCGTCCTCGAGCGCCGCCCAGCTCGCCTCCAGCATCAGCCGGTGCTGCGGGTCGATGAGTTCGGCCTCGCGGGGGCTGATCCCGAACAGCTCGGCGTCGAACCGTTCGGCGTCCTCCAGCAGGCCCCGGACCGGGACGTAGGCCGGGTCGTCGAGCAGGTGGCGGGGCACGCCCCGGGCCGCGAGGTCGTCGGGGTCGAGGGTGCTGGTGAGCGCCTCGCCCGCGCAGAGCGCCGCCCACCACTTCGCCGGGTCGGCCGGGCCGGGGAGCCGGGCGTGCAGGCCGGTGACGGCGACGTCCAGGGAACGGTTCCTCACCTGCCGTCCTCCGTCCCGGCCGTCCGCCGGGAGCGGCCCGCGGCGAGCCGGAGCCGGCGCCGGTCGGTGCCGTCGGTGCCGTCGGTGCCGTCGGCCCCGCCGGGTTCGGCGGCCGCGGCCGGTGCCGGTGCCTCCGGTTGCGGCTCGGGGGTGCCGCCGGCGGCGGCGATCAGGGCGGCCTGGGCGTCGACGGTGGTGGCGGTGAACAGGTCGACGATCGGCACCCGGGTGTCCGCCCGGTCCTCGAGTTCCATCTGGAGCAGCGGCACCAGCAGCGAGTGGCCGCCCGCGTCGAAGAAGTTGACGTCCCCCGCGGCCGGCGCCTCGCCGAGCACGGCGGTCCAGACGGCCAGCACCAGGGCCCGCAGGTCCGGCCCGGTGGCCGCTCCGCTCGCCGGGGCGGTCCCGGGCGCGGCGGGCTCGGGGTCCGGCTCGGTGCGCGCTTCCGCGGCCCGCAGGGCTTCGCGGTCGACCTTGCCGTGCGGGGTGCGCGGCAGTTCCGGGACCGTCCGCAGCACGCCGGGCACCATGGCGGGCGGCAGGGTCTCGGCGAGGCGGGCCCGCAGTTCCCGGAGGTCCAGCCCGTCCTCGGCCACCAGGTGGGCGGTGAGGCTCGCGCCGCCGGGGGCGAGCAGCACGGCGGCGTCGGTGACGCCTTCGGCGGCGCGCAGGGCGGCTTCCACCGCGCCGAGTTCGACCCGGTGGCCGCGGACCTTGACCAGCTGGTCGCGGCGGCCCAGGTAGTGCAGGCCCCCGTCGGTGCCCCAGCGCACCCAGTCCCCGGTGCGGTAGGAGCGGGCGCCGGGCTCCGCGGCGTACGGGTCGGGGCGGAACGCGGCCTCGGTGGCCCCGGGCCGGCCGAGGTAGCCGCGGGCCACGGCGCGGCCGCCGACGTGCAGTTCGCCGGCGGTGCCGGGCGGCATCAGCCGTCCCTGCCGGTCCAGTACGTAGAGGCGGGCGCCGGGGACGGGGCCGCCGATGTCGACCGGGCCGGGTGCCTCGAAGCGGCGGAAGGTGCTCCACACGGTCGCCTCGGTCGGCCCGTACTCGTTGACCAGCGGGGTGGCCGGGAGCAGCGCGAAGTGCCGTTCCAGGAGGGCTTGCGGCAGGACCTCGCCGGCGGTGGTGACCACGTCGAGGGTGCCGAGCGCGGTGCGGTCGGCCCGTTCGGCCCGGTCGAGCATGCCGGCGTAGAGGGCGGGGACGGCCAGCAGGGCGGTGACGGCGTGGGTCTCGACCAAGCGCAGCAGGCTCTCCGGGTCGCGGACCTCCTCGTCCCGGGCGACCACCAGTCGGCCGCCGGAGGTGAGGGTGCCCCAGAGTCCGGCCGCCGAGGAGTCGAAGGAGAGCGGCGAGACCAGCAGGAAGGTGCGGTAGCCGCCGTAGGTGAGCAGCCGGGCGGTGGTGGAGGCGGCGAGGGCGCCGTGTCCGACCTCGACGCCCTTGGGTTCGCCGGTGGTGCCGGAGGTGTAGATGAGGTAGGCCGGGTCGTCGGGTCCGCTGCGGTGGGCGGTCCAGGCCGGGTCGGGGTGTTCCGCGGGGGCGTCGACGGGCAGCACGGTGGCCTGCGGGAGGCGTTCGCGCCAGGCGGCGTCGGCGAGCACGAACTCGGCTCCGGCGTCCGCGAGGACGGCGGCCAGCCGGGCGGTCGGGTGGCCGGGGTGCAGCGGCAGGTAGGCGCCGCCGGCCCGGAGCACGGCCAGTACGGCGACCACCGTCTCGGCCGAGGGTTCGGCCGGCACGGCCACCGGCGTCCCGGGGCGCACGCCCCGTGCGGTGAGCCGGGCGGCCAGGGCGTCGGCCCGGCCGAGCAGCTGTCCGTACGTCAGTTCGCTGCTGCCGCAGGTCACGGCGGGCCGGTCGGGGTCGGCGAGGGCGATCTGGGCGACGGTGTCGGACACGGCCCGGAAGCCGTCCGGCAGCGGGGTGCCGCGGCCGGCGGCCAGCAGGTCGGCGCGTTCCGCGGCGGAGAGCGGGTCGAGCGAGCCCACGGGGGCCGGGTCGTCGGCGGTGAGCGCGCCGAGCACGGCGGCGACGTGCCGGGTGAGCTGCTCGATCGGGGCGGGCCGGTAGCGGGCGGTGCGGTAGGTCGCCAGCAGGTCGGCGCAGTCGCCGTTGTCGCGCAGCACCAGGGTGAGGTCGTACTTGGAGGTGCGGGTGGGGAGTTCGAGGGGGGTGACCGTCAGCCCGGGCACGTCCCGGGGGGCTTCGCGGGCCTCGAAGTTGAACAGCACCTGGAAGACCGGGGTGCGGGTGACGTCCGGGGTGGTCTGGAGCCTGCGGACCACCTCCTCGAACGGGACCGAGCGGTGGGAGAAGGCCCGCAGCAGGCCGCGCTGCACGGCGCCGCAGAACGCCGGGCCGGGCTGCGCCGCGTCGACGTGCACCCGGACGGCGGCCGGGTTGACGAACATGCCGACGGTGTCGACGAATTCGGCGGACCGGGTGTCCATGGTCGAGCCGACCACCAGGTCGTCGGTGTCGGTGTAGCGGGCCAGGGTGAGCGCGAAGGCGCTGAGCCCGACCACCTGCGGGGTGGTGCGGTGCTGCCGGGCGTAGCGGCGGACCGCCGCCCAGGTCTGCTCGGACAGCGGCACCCGGACCACCGCGCCCGCCTTGTCGGCGGTCCGGGCGGCGGGTTCGAAGCCGAGCGGTTCGGCGCTCTGCGGGAGCCGCAGCTCCTCGACCCAGGCGTCGAACTGCTCGGGGGGCGGGCCGGCCGCGGCCTCCCGGGCGACGTGCTCCGGGTAGGGCCGGCCGGCCGGGGCGGGCTCCCGGCCCGCGTAGGCGGCGAACAGGTCGCGGGTGATCAGCGTCATGGAGCGGCCGTCCACCACCGCGTGGTGGGCGTTCAGCACCAGGACGTGGTCCTCGGGGCCGAGCACCAGCAGTTCCGCCTCGGCGAGCCGGCCGCCGACCAGGTCGAAGGGCCGGGTCACCACCCGTTCCAGCTCGGCGGGCAGGTCCTGCGGCGCGACCTCGCGGACCGCGAGCCCGAACTCCCCGGCCGGCCACTGGGCGCGCCGGGGCTCGTTGTCCACCTCGAACAGCCGCAGCCGCAGCTCCTCGTGGCGCTCCACGACGGCCCGCCAGGCCCGGGCGAGGGCCGCCCGGTCGAGCGGTCCGCGCAGCCGTCCGGCCCAGGGGGCGGTGTACTCGGCGCTCCCCGGTTCGAGGACGTGCGCCAGCCAGAGCCGCCTCTGTGCGGACGACAGTCCCCCGCCGGCCTCGGACACCTGCTCGGTCATCGACTTCCCCTCTCGTGCGTGTACGTGAACGTGGGCCGGAAGGCTTCCGGTATCGCCGCGGTGAGCCGGCCGAGGGCCGCGTGGTCGGGCACCCGCCCGTACAGCCGGCCGAGCCGGTCGGCGGCGCCGGCCCGCCAGTCGAGCGGCTGGCCGGGGCGGCCCCGGACGTCGACCAGGTCGACCCCGGGCAGGGCGCGCAGCCGGTCCAGCGGGCCGACCTCCAGCAGGCCGCGGGCGCCGGCCGGCGGCACCAGCGCGTACTGGTAGGTGACCTGGTCGAAGCCGGGGACGGCGGGCGCGGGCCGGCCGAGGGCGAGCAGCAGGGCGGCCTCGACCACGTCGTAGCCGGCGCCCCGGCGCAGCAGGTCGACGACCAGGCCGCCGACCCGGCCGTTGACCTCGATGACGCGCGGGCCGTCCGGGGTCAGTTTGACCTCGGTGTGCACGACGCCGTCCCGGACCCCGAGGGCCTCGACGGCGGCGTCCGCGAGGGCGCGGACCCGTTCGGCGGTCGGCGCGCGCAGGGTGTGCGGGACGAAGGACCCGCGTTCGCGGAACGGCTCCTCCAGCGGGAACTTGCCGGTGATGCAGAGCAGTTGGCGTGCCCCGTCGTGGACGGCGGTCTCCACCGAGACGTAGTCGCCCCAGTCGGGGCCGGCCTCCTGCGGCGCGCCGGTGAGCAGGCTCTCCACCAGGAGGACCGCCCCGGCCGGGGCGGTGCGGAAGAAGTCCGCCGCCAGCCGTTCGGCCTCCGCCGGGCCGTCGGCCCGGCGGACGGAGCGGCTGCCGGTGCCGGTGCGCGGTTTGAGCACCACGGGCGGGCCGACCCCGGCGGCGGCCGCGGCGGCCCCGGCGGGGTCGGTGACCGGCACGCAGCGGGTGGTGTCGACGCCGGCCGCGGCGAACAGCTGCCGCTGGAGCAGTTTGTCCGTCAGCCGCCGGGTGGTCCGCGGGCTGTGCCAGCGGGTCAGTCCGAGTGCGTCGGCGAGCTCGCCGGTCTCGGCGAGGCGGTGCTCGCTGAAGGTGAGCAGGCCGTCCGGTGCCCGGGCGGCCACCTCCTTCGCCGCCCCGGCCGCGGTGAGGCCGCTGACGTCGCAGAGCTCGAACCGGCCGCGCAGGCCGGGCAGCAGCTGGGCGACGTGGGCCGAGGACTGGTCGACCACCAGGAAGAGTTCGGCTCCGCAGGCGCGGGCCGCCGCGGCGATCTCGCCGGGCCCGGCGGCGCCGTCGTCGTAGACCACGCCGAGCCGCGGGCTACCGGATCTGCTGTGCATACCCCATCCATCCGTGCGTCGAAGCGGGTGGCCGCCCGGTGGCGGGCCGCCGGTCGGTGCCGCGGGGCGGCCGGGCGTTCCTGCGGGCCGCCGGTCAGTGCTGCGGGGCGGTCGGCCAGGAGCGTTCGGCGGTGAGGTAGAGCAGTTCGGAGCGGACGCCGCGCTGTCCGGCCAGGTCGCGCAGGATGACCTCCTGGCGCAGCTGTTCGGCCTCCGGGTCGAACCAGCAGCCGGTGAGGTGCTTGAGCCAGGGTTCGATGCCCAGCGCGTAGACGAAGATCTGCTGGGCGCCGAGCCGTTGGGCGAGCTGGTCGGCGGGCTCGGCGAAGGAGCCCTTGAGGCCGCGTTCGAGGCTGTGCTCGCGGGAGATCGGGGTGTCCAGCAGCGGGCCGTAGAGCCAGGTCAGCGGGGCGCCGACGCACTCCAGGCCGATGAACAGGGCGTCGACGGTGCCGATCTCCCGGGCCACCAGGTCGTAGAGGGTGGGGTCGATCGGCGAGGTGTCGGTGGCGAACAGGAAGCCGCGGCCGCCGAGCCGGACCATCGGCACCATCTTGGCGCGGATGTCGAGTTCGCCGTGCTCGCCGAGGAAGGGCAGCGCGGTGATGGTGGCCGGGCCGGCCTGCAGGCTCTGCATGTCGGCGAGTTCGACCACGTTGCGGAAGCCGAAGTGCTCCAGCATCGAGCGCAGGCCGATGTCGGCCAGGCTGCCGCCGGAGGACCGCGGGACCACGATGGTGCCGATCCGGCGCCGGAGCTGGAGCAGGGTCTCCAGCGAGAAGTGGTCGGAGTGGCCGTGGCTGAGCACCACGACGTCGATGGTCTCGGGCAGGTCGGCGATGGTGAAGTGGCCTTCGAAGCCGTCGCCGTCGTAGCCGAGGGTCGGGTCGGTGAGCACGGTGAAGCCGTCGTGGTCCAGCAGCACCGAGGCGTGGCCGAAGTACTGCATCCGCACCCCGCCGGTCCGGTTGGGCGCGTAGCGCCGGGGCTCCTGCTCGGTGAACAGGCGGCGGAAGCCCGCCCGGGCGTCCTCGTCCAGGCCGAACTTCGCCGCGAGCTCCTCCACGTCCACCGGTCGCAGCCGGGCCGCGAACAGTTCGTCCAGCAGCTCGGAGGCGAACGGCACCTGCAGGTCGGTGCGGCCGGGGGCGGGCAGGACCGGCGAGCTGTAGACGAAGGGCTGCGCCTGGTCGTGGCGCTCCAGCAGGGAGACGGTCTGGGCGTGCGGTTCGGTCGCCGGGGTGCGGTAGAGCAGGCTCTCGAAGAACCGCAGTCCGGCGTTGTTCGCGGTGTCGTAGACCAGTTCGGTGGTGCCGCGCAGGCTGGGCGGCAGGTCCTGGTAGAGCGGGGCGAGGGCGCGGCCGTCGCCGTTCTTGGCCAGGGTGGCCCGCATGGTGTCGATGTCCTCGGCCAGCCGGATCCGGGCCTCGCCCGCGGCCAGGGTGCGCTCCAGCAGGTCGGCGACGCCCTGCGGGCCGGCCGGGCCGGGGTCGATGAACGGGGCGCCGAACATGCTCGGGTCGGCCAGCGCGCGGGCGTGCTGCTGGGGGTTCTTCAGGTAGCCGCGCAGGGCCGGCAGGTGGCGCTTGACCAGGTTGAGCGCGCCGGTGTGCGGCGCGGCCACGAACGGCACCGCGTACCAGCGGTGGACCAGTGGCTGCACGACGGTGGCCGGCGAGAGGTAGGCGCGCATGCGGGGTCTCCATCCGTGCCGCGGAGGCACGTTCGAACGTGACGGTCGGGTGGCGGCGCCCACTCTGGCCCGGGGGCCGGGCCGGACGCATGGGGAGGCGGCTCCCAGATTCCGAACACCGGTCCGGACGGAATCTGGGGGCGCGGCCCCCATGTGCGGGGAGGGCGGCGCTGGGAGCGTTGCCGTGCCGCCCCACCCGACGAACGAGAGCGAGGGGACCCATGACCGCGGTCCACCGGCCCGCCACCGCCGTGATCGTGGATGGTTACTCCACGGGCGCCTTCCTCCCCCCGGCCTTCGCGGCCCTCGGGGTCGAGGTGGTGCACGTGCAGAGCACCCCCGAGCCGATGCTGACGATGCTGCAGCCGGACCCGGCCGCCTACCGGGAGCGCTACGTGCTCTCCGGCGAGGACGGGCTGCCGGGCACGGTGGCCGCGCTCGCCGCGCTGGAGCCGGTCGCGGTGCTGGCCGGCCAGGAGCCCGGGGTGCCGCTGGCGGACCGGCTGGGCGAGCTGCTCGGGCTGCCCGGCAACGGCTCGGCGCTGTCGGCCGCGCGCCGCGACAAGTACGAGATGATCGAGGCCCTGCGGGCCGCCGGGCTGCGCTGCGCCCGGCAGTCGAAGGGCGCCGACCCGGACGCGCTGGCGGCCTGGGCGCAGGCCGAGGGCGGGTTCCCGGCCGTCGTCAAGCCGCTCAGCTCGGCCTCCACCGACCACGTGTACGTCTGCCGGAGCGCCGCGGAGGTGGCGGCCGCGGCCCGCCGGGTGCTGGCCGCGACCGACATCTTCGGCAGCCGCAACACCGAGGCGCTGGTCCAGTCGTTCCTGGCGGGCACCGAGTACATCGTGGACACCGTCGGGGTGGGCGGCGCGCACTACGTGTGCGGGGTGTGGGAGTACGAGAAGACCGAGCTGCCCTCGGGCCGGCGGATCTACGACCGGGACGTGCTGCTGGACCCGCGGGCCGAGCCGGTGCCGGAGCTGGTCGCCTACGTGCTGGAGGTGCTGCGGGCGCTGGGCATCGAGCACGGCCCGGCGCACGCCGAGGTGATGCTGACCCCGCAGGGCCCGGCGCTGGTCGAGATCGGCGCCCGGCTGAACGGCAATATGAACCCGGGCTTCCACGACGCCTGCCTGGGCACCAACCAGGCCCACCTGACGGCGCTCGCGTACACCCGCCCGCAGGAGTTCCTGGACCGCTACGCCGGCCGGGTCTACACCAAGCACCGCGAGGCCGTGGTGCACAACACCCGCACCGAGCTGGACGGCGAGGTGGCCGCGGTCGACCAGGCGGCGGTCGACGAGATCGCCGCGCTGGAGACCGTCCACCTGGTCGGCGTCAAGCTCGCCCCGGGCAAGCGGCTGCGCCCCACCACGGACCTGCTGACCAGCCCGCTGCGGATCTTCATGACCGGCCCGGACGCGGAGTCGCTGCGGGCCGACCACCGGACCATCCAGACCCTGAAGGACGCGGTCTACCAGCTGGCCGAGACCCCGGCCGAGGCGTGACGACCCGCCCGCCGCAAGCCCCCCGAGGAGAGGTTAGCCACCCGATGGACACCGAACGACGGCCAACGGTCCTGCTGTTGGGCACCGACAAGTACGTGATGCAGGCCTGCGTGCGCCACGGCGTCGACGCCGTGGTGATCTGGGGCTCCACCGCCTACGACTACGGCATCGTCCCGGTCCCCGAGCAGTTCACGGTGCTCCGGGTCGACGACCAGAGCAGCGCCGAGGCCGTCCTGACCGCCCTGCACCGGGCCGGCCTGGCCGACCGGGAGTACGACGCGGTGCTGACCTCCGACGAGTGGGCCATGGTGACGGCCGGCCTGGTCGCCGAGCACCTCGGCTGCCGCGGCATCGACCCGGTCACCGCCGCGCACTTCCGCGACAAGTCGCTGCAGAAGCGCCGGATCGCCGCGGCCGGGCTGCGCACCGCCCGGGTCACGGTGATCGACGACGTCCACGACGTCTCGGCCGTCACCGAGCTGCCCTACCCGCGGGCGGTGCTCAAGCCGATCGCGGGCGCCGCCACCGCCCGCACCTCGGTGGTCGCCTCGCTGGCCGACCTGGAGCAGCGCAGCCGCCAGTACCGCAAGGAGAAGACCGCCCAGCGCACCTTCGCGCTCGAGGAGTTCGTCGAGGGCGACGAGTGGGTCGCGGACGGCGTGGTGTTCGAGGGCGAGATCGTCTTCCACGCGCTCGGCACCTACGGCGACCCGTGCCTGACCGTGGTCGAGCAGGGGCTGCCGCTGCGGCTGCGCCGCTTCGACCCGAAGTCCGAGTCCTGGGCGTACGAGCTCGGCGACCCGTTCGTCCGGCGCGCGATCGAGGCGCTCGGCCTGCGCAACGGCGCCTTCCACATGGAGCTGTTCCACCACCCGGAGCACGGGCTGGCGTTCGGCGAGTGCGCCTCCCGGCGCGGCGGGGCGCTGATCCACGAGGAGCTGCAGGCCAAGTTCAACGTCCACCTGGGCGCCGCGCAGCTGTTCGCCGCGCTCGGCCGCCGGCCCGAACTGAACGTGGTGGTGCGGCCGGAGACCATCGGCGGGACGTACCTGCCGGGCCGGCCGGGCACCCTGATCAGCTGCCCCTCGCCGGCCGAGCTGCGGGCCCAGCCCGGCGTGGAGTTCGCCCGGGTGGAGTTCCCGTTCGGCGGCCAGTTCGCCGACGGCCTGGGCTCCACCAACCAGAAGCTCGGCCAGGTGCTGGTCGCCGCCGACTCGGAGGACGAACTGCAGGCCCGGCTGGCCGAGTTGCGCGCCTGGTTCGCCGAGCGCACGGTGGTCGCCCCGTACGGCGGCTCGATCCGCGAGCTGCGCGCCTGGCAGCGCGAGACCTGGCCGGAGCAGGACTACCGGGACGCCCTGTGGGACTGACCGGGAACGCCCGGGCCGTCGACGGGGACGCGGCCGTCGGCGAGGGCTCGGCCGTCGAGGACGACGTCCCGGCCGCCGGGGGGCCCGCGGCCGGGGGACGGTGGCAGCGGGGCCCGCTGGCCCGGCTGCTGCCGGAGACCGCGGAGCAGCGCGCGCTGGCGGCCGGGAGCTTCGTGAACTCGCTGGGCGCCGGGATGTTCATGACCAGCAGCGTGCTGTACTTCACCCGGATCGTCGGCCTGCCGATGGCCCAGGTCGCCACCGGGCTGTTCTGCGGGGCGATGGCCGGGCTGGCGGCCGGGCTGGTCGCCGGGCGGATCGCCGACCGGTGGGGGGCCCGGGAGACCCAGATCGCGGTGATGCTGGTCGGGGCCGCCACGGTGGCCTGCTACCTGGTGGTGCGCACCTTCTGGCCGTACCTGCTGGTCTCGGTGCTGCTCGGCGTGGTCTTCGCGGCCGGCAAGTCCAGCCAGGCGCCGCTGGTGCGCAGCTTCGGCGGGGAGAACCCGACGGTCTTCCGGGCCTACCTGCGCTCCTCGACCAACCTGGCGATCGCGCTGGGCGCGCTGATCGCCGGGATCGGCATCCAGCTCGACTCCGCCCCGGCGTACCTGTGCCTGGTCGGCGGCCGGGCGGTGGGCTTCGCGGGCAGCGCGCTCGCGCTGCTGCGGCTGCCCCGGCCGGCCCCGCTGCCGGTGCCCGGCGGCCGGCGCCGCTGGGAGGCGCTGCGGGACCGCCCCTACCTGACCGCGACGGTGCTCAACTCGCTGATGTCGCTGCACTACGCGGTGCCGACCTTCCTGCTGCCGCTGTGGGTCGTCGACCACACCGCGGCGCCGCGCTGGATGGTCTCCGGCGCGCTGCTGCTCAACACGGTGCTGGTGATCGGCCTCCAGGTGCGGGTCAGCCGCGGGGTGGACGACACCGGGGCGGCGGGCACCCGGATGCGGTACGCCGGGGCCGCGGTGCTGGCCGGGCTGGTCATGATGGCCGGCGCGAGCGGCCGTTCCGCCTGGGTGGCGGTGGCGCTGCTGCTGGCCGCGGTCGCCGTCTACACCTTCGGCGAGCTGTGGCACGCCGCGGCCTCCATGGAGTACTCCTTCGGCCTCGCCGCCCCGCACGCCCAGGGCGAGTACTCCGGGGTCTTCGGCCTCGGCGCGGGCGTCGCCGAGGCGCTGGCCCCCGCCGTGCTCGGCGCGCTCGCGCTGACCTGGGGCCCGCCCGGCTTCCTCGCCCTCGGCCTGGGCTTCCTGGCCGTCGGCGCGGGCTGCCGGCCGCTCATCGCCCGTTCCTTGCGCAAGGCCGCCGAGGCGGCGGCCCCGACCACCAGAGAGGCGTGACCGGAGATGACGACCGTGACCGAACCGCAGTCGCTCGGCCAGGACATGCTGGAGCTCGTCCCGGGCCTGCAGTTCGACCACCAGGAGATCCTGCGGGCCTACCAGCAGGTCGTGGACCGGGTGCCGGTCACCGACCCGGAGCACCCCGAGCACCGGCTGCGCCGCCTCGGCCTGACCCACCGGGCCGGTGCGGCCGACCCCTGGCACGACGCCGGCACCGGCCAGTTCGACCAGAAGACCGGCGAGAAGCACTTCGAGGAGTCCGAGTTCGCGTTCTTCAACGAGGAGTTGAAGGACACCTACTTCCACCACCTGTACCAGAGCCTGCCGTTCCGGATCGGCCGGATGCGCCTGGTGCCGCTGCACCCGGGCGAGATCTACCACATGCACACCGACGCCTCCCGGGTGGCGCACGTGGCGATCGTCAGCAACGAGGACAGCCGGCTGCTGTTCCGCACCGGCCACACCTACCACGTGCCGACCGACGGCCGGGTGCACCTGCTGAACACCAGGCTGCACCACTCCGCGTACAACGCGGGCGGCACCACCCGGATCCACCTGACCATGACCAAGGTCGAGTGAGCGCCCCCGCCCTCCCCTTCCGTCCCACCCCACCGATCAGCAGGGAGTCCGCATGACCGCCCAGGAGCCGACCGCGCAGGGCCGCCGCCCGGTCGTGGTGCTCGTCGACGGCTACACCACCGGCAACTACCTGCCGCCGGCCTTCGCCCGCAAGGGCGCGGACGTCGTCCACGTGCAGAGCACCCCCGAGTTGATGACCACGATGCTCGCCCCGGACCTCGGCGCCTACCTGGCGAACCTGGTCTGCGACTCCCCCGAGGAGACCGCCCGGCAGCTGGCCGCGTACCGGCCGGTGGCCGTGGTGGCCGGCCAGGAGCCCGGGGTGCCGCTGGCCGACCGGCTCTCCGAGCTGCTCGGGCTGCCCACCAACGGCAGCGCGCAGTCGGCCGCCCGCCGGGACAAGTACGAGATGATCGAGGCGCTGCGGCGGGCCGGGGTCCGCTGCGCCGAGCAGTTCAGGAGCGGCCGCCCCGAGGAGCTGGCCGAGTGGGCCGAGCGGCGCGGCGAGTACCCCGTGGTGGTGAAGCCGCTGACCTCGGCGGCCGCCGACGGCGTGGCGATCTGCCGGGACGCGGCCGAGGTCCGCAAGGCCGCCGAGGCGGTGCTCGCCACCCGCACCGTCTTCGACGAGCCGAACCTCGAAGTCCTCGTCCAGTCCTACCTGGTGGGCGAGGAGTACGTGGTCGACACGGTCTCCTGCGAGGGCCGGCGCTACACCTGCGGGGTCTGGCAGTACCGCAAGAAGCTGATCGGCACCCACAACATCTACGACTACGAGCTGGTCCTGGACCACCAGGACCCGCGGGTGGCCGAGCTGATCGCCTACATGGACACCGCGCTGCGGGCGCTCGGCATCGTCTTCGGGCCCACCCACGCCGAGGTGATCATCACCGCCGACGGCCCGGCCCTGGTCGAGGTCGGCGCCCGGCTGGCCGGCGGGATGAACCCCGCGTACCACGACGAGTGCCTCGGGGCGAACCAGGCCGACCTGACCGCGCTGGCCGCCGTCCGCCCGGCGGAGTTCCTGGAGCGGTACGCGGACCGGAACTTCCGCAAGCTGCGGGAGACCTGGCTCTACACCACGCCCACCGAGCTCGACGGCGTGGTGGACGGCTACGACCAGGACGTGCTGGCCGAGATCGAGGGCCTGGAGACCGTCCGGGGCCTCAACGTGAAGATCAAGGAGGGCGGCCGGATCCGGCCGACCGTCGACCTCTACACCAGCAGCCTGCGGATCTTCATGGCAGGCGACTCCGCCGCCCAGGTCGAGCGCGACTACCTGCACATCCAGCGGATCAAGGACCAGGTCTTCCGACTGCGCTGACCCCACGCCAACCCCTCACCACCACGCGGGAGTTCTCCAGCATGACCACCACCGAAGGCACTCCGCCGCAGCTGCTCCTGGTCGGCGGCGCCGCGCCCAACCCGCTCAGCGTCGACGTGGCCGTGCAGGCCCTGGCCCAGGCCCGGGCCCGCGGCCTGCGCACCCACGTCACCAACCAGGAGGCCACCGTGGCCGCCACCCCGGAGGTGTCCGGGGCCGCCGACGCGGCGAGCGCGGTCGACTTCGAGGACCCGGCGGGCAGCGCGAAGTGGGCGGCGGCCCGGCGCGCGGAGGGCGAGCGCTTCGACGTGGCGCTCGCGGTCCGCGAGATGGCCCAGGTCGCGGCGGCCGAGGTCGCCGCCGAGCTCGGCGCCCCCGGCAACCCGCCGGAGGCGGTCCGCCGGATCCGCACCAAGGACGCCTGCCGGGCCGCGCTGGCCGCGGCCGGCTTCCCGCAGCCCGCCGTGCGGCTGTGCGCCGACGAGGCCGGGGCCCGGGTCTTCCTCGCGCAGAGCACCGGCCCGTGGGTGGTCAAGCCCCGGGACGCGATGGGCAGCCAGGGCGTCAGCCGGGTGGACGGCCCGGACGGCCTGGCGGCCGCGATCGGGCTGCTGCCGAACCGGAACCCGTTCCTGGTCGAGGAGTTCGTGGACGGCCCGGAGTTCAGCGTGGAGGGCCTGTTCCTCGGCGGGGAGCCCACCGTGCTGGCGGTGACCGCGAAGGAGAAGCTCCCGCCGCCGTTCTTCGTCGAGGTCGCCCACGTGCTGCCCGCCGCGCTGCCGGAGGCGGACCGGGCCGAGATCGACCGGCAGGTGCGGGCCGCACTGACCGCGCTCGGCCTGCGGTTCGGCGCCTTCCACGTCGAACTCTGGCTCACCGCCCGGGGCGTGGTCCTCGGCGAGGTGCACGGCCGGATCGGCGGCGGCTGGATCCACACCATGCTGCCGCACGTCTTCCCCGGCCTGGAGTTCTTCGGCCACATCCTGGACGACGCGCTCGGCCGCCCGGTCGAACTGCCGGCCGCCGCCCCCCGGGCCGCCGCCAGCCGCTTCCTCGCGCCCGGGCCCGGGCGGCTGGTCGCGGTCGAGGGCTGGGACGAGGTGCTGGCGCACCCCGGCCTGCTGTACGCCGAACTGACCGTGCGACCCGGCGACGTGATCAACCCGTTCCGCTCCGGGCAGGACCGGGTGGGCGCGGTCGTGGTCGGCGCGGACAGCCCGGCCGCGGCCGAGCGGCTGGCCCGGGAGCTGGCCGACTCGGTCCGCTTCGTCACCGAGGAGCCGTCCGGCGCGGAGCCGTCCGGCGCGGAGTCCGCTGAGGAGGCCGGGGCATGACCGGCACCACCACCGGCACCGGCCGCGTCGGCCTGCAGGCCGACGTGGCGGTGGTCCCGCACCGGCTGGACCGCCCGTTCCGGATCTCGCACATGACCATCGCCACCGTCGACCGGGTCCGGCTCCGGCTGATCGGCTCCTGCGGCCGGGTCCGCGGCGAGGGCGAGATCGCCGCGGACCTCGGCTACGGCCAGGACGGCCCGGCCATCGCGGCCGAAGCCCGGCTGCTGGCGGGCGAGTTGACCCGGGCGAGCGGCACCGAGGCGCCCGACCGGCTCGGCGAGCTGCTGGCCGGCGCGGCCGCGGAGTTCAGCGCCCCGGCCCGGATGCTGGTCGAGATGGCCTTCCTGGACCGGGCCGCCCGGACCGCCGGGCTGCCGGTCTGGCGGCTGCTCGACCTGCCCGAGCCCGGACCGGTCCGGCTGCTGCACACCGTCCCGATCGACGAGGAGATCCCGGCGGCCGTCCGGCCGGTGAAGATCAAGCTCGGCGGCCCGCGGGACCGGGAGGTGCTGCGCGGCCTGGTCGGCGTGGCCGGCCCGGTGGTGCTGGACGTCAACCGGGGCTGGGGGCGCGCCGAGTGGGAGGAGGTGCGCCCGCTGCTGCAGCAGGTCGCGCCCGCCGTCCTGGAGGACCCGGTGCGCGACGACGCGCTGCTCCCGGAGGTGCGGGCCGCGCTGCCCGGCACCACCGTCCTGCTGGACGAGGGCATCGACAGCCGGGCCGCGGTGGAGCGGGCCGCCCGCACCGCCGACGGCGCCAACGTCAAGCTGATGCGCTTCGGCGGCCTGCTGCCCGGCCTGGACGCGCTGCGCCACCTCGCCGACCGGGGCACCGCCCGGATGCTCGGCTGCTTCCTGGAGCCGCCCCGGTCGATCGCCTACGCGGCGCAGCTGGCCGGCCTGTGCGACTGGACCGACCTGGACGGGCACTTCTGGCTCTGCGACGACCCGCCGGTGCTCGGCTACCGCCTGGACAGCTCCCGCCCCGGCATCCCCGCCATCCGGTACTGACGCCGCCCCGCGCCGCCCACCGCACCCGCACCCGCACCCGGAGCACTCGCCACCCACGAGGAGTCAGCGCACCATGCAGCACGTCACCGAGCCGCTGCCGTACGGCACCTGGACCTCCCCGCTGGAGGCGGCGCAGGTCGCGCAGGGCGAGGCCCTGCTCGAATGGACCGGTTTCGTCGGCGAGGAGGTGTGGTGGACGGAGGCCCGCCCGCAGGAGGGCGGGCGCAGCGTCCTGACCCGCCGCACCGCCGACGGCCCGGCCCCGGCCCTGCCGCCCGGCTGGGACGTCCGCAGCCGGGTGATCGAGTACGGCGGCCGCCCCTGGCTGGCGCTGTCCGGCCGGGCCGAGGACGGCGTCGTCTTCACCCACTGGGACGACCAGCGGGTCTACCGCTGGCGCCCGGGCGCCGACCCGGTGCCGCTGAGCCCCGCCGGGGCGTGGGCGGCCGAGCTGCGCTACGCGGACTTCGCGGTCCGCGGCGCGGAGGTGTGGTGCCTGCGGGAGACCGTGGCCGACGCCGCGGGCACCTCGGTGGTCCGGCACCTGGTCGCGCTGCCGCTGGACGGCCGGGCCGCCGACGACCCGGCGGCGGTGCGGGTCCTGACGGGCGGTCACGACTTCCTGTCCGGCCCGCGGATCGAGCCGGGCGGCCGCCGGGTCGCCTGGCTGGGCTGGAACCACCCGGCGATGCCCTGGGACGGCACCGACCTGATGGTGGCCGGGATCGAGCCGGACGGCACCCTGGCCGCGCCGGTCCGGGTGGCCGGCGGGGACGGCGAGTCGGTCACCCAGGCCGACTGGGCGGCCGACGGCTCCGGCGCCCTGTACGCCGTCACCGACCCGGACGGCTGGTGGAACGTGCACCGGATCGGCCCGGACGGCGGGCGGCGCAACCTGTGCGCCCGGCCGGAGGAGTTCGGCGAGGCGCTGTGGCGGATCGGCCTGCGCTGGTGCCTGCCGCTGCCGGACGGCCGGCTCGCGGTGGTGCACGGCACCAGCGGCCGCCAGCTGGGCCTGCTCGCCCCGGACGGGCGGCTGGAGGACCTGGAGTCGTCGTACACCGAGTGGTTCTTCCCGGCCACCGACGGCCGCCGGATCGCGGCCGTCGCGGCCGGCCCGCGGCAGGGCCGCACCGTGGTGCTGGTCGACCCGGACGGCGGCGGCACCGAGGTGCTGCGCGCGCCGTCCGCCGCCCACCCGGAGTACGCCACCACGCCCTACCGGCGCACCTTCACCGGGCCGGACGGCGAGCCGGTGCACGCCCACGTGCACCCCCCGTACCACCCGGAGCACACCGGGCCGGAGGGCGAGCTGCCGCCGTACCTGGTGTTCGCCCACGGCGGGCCGACCAGCCGCAGCCACCTGGTGCTGAACCAGGAGATCAGCTACTTCACCAGCCGGGGCTTCGGCGTGGTCGACGTCCAGTACGGCGGCTCCACCGGCTTCGGCCGGGCGTACCGGGAGCGGCTGCGGGAGTCCTGGGGCGTGGTCGACGTGCGCGACTGCGCGACGGTGGCCCGGGCGCTGGCCGCCGAGGGCCTGGCCGACCCGGAACGGCTGGCGATCCGCGGCGGCAGCGCCGGCGGCTGGACGGCCACCGCCTCGCTGGCGGCCGAGCCCGGCCTGTACCGGGCGGCCGGCATCTACTACCCGGTGCTGGACGCCGAGCAGTGGCGCACCCGGGGCACCCACGACTTCGAGTCGCGGTACCTGGAGAGCCTGATCGGCGCCTGGCCGCAGCAGCGCGCCCGCTACGCCGAGCGCTCGCCGGTCGAGGGGGCCGGCCGGATCCGCGCCCCGTTCGTCCTGCTCCAGGGCCTGCGGGACACCGTCTGCCCGCCGGCCCAGGCCGAGCGGCTGCTCGCGCTGCTCGCGGACTCCGCGGTCCCGCACAGCTACCTGACCTTCGAGACCGAGGGGCACGGCTTCCGGCTCGCCGACACCGTGGTCCGCTCCCTGGAGGCCGAACTCGCGCTCTACGCCTCGGTCTTCCGCCCCTCCCCGTGACGCCCGCCCGTCCCCGGGCCGTCCCCACCGACACCTCCACGCAGAGGAACACGACATGCCCTCAGGACGATCCTCGGCCGGGCGGACGGAACGCTCCGGTCCCGGCCGCCCGGACCTCGACGACCTCGACTTCGACCGCCTGCCACTGCAGGTCAGACGGGGCCTCAAGGCCCTGACCCGGCTGGACAACCACCACGCGCCGCTGGCGATCGCCTTCGAGTACGGCCTGGTCGCGCTCTGCGTCACCGCCTGCGTCGCGGGCTCCTACTGGGCCTACCCCGCCGCGGTGGTCCTGATCGGCTCGACCCAGCGCTTCCTCGCCCACTTCCTGCACGAGTCGGCCCACAAGAGCCTGGCCCGGAACCGGACCCTCAACCTGGTGGCGGGCACCGCCCTCTCCGGCTACCTGGTCGGCCAGCTGTACGGCCCGTACCGCAGCTCGCACGTCGGCCGGCACCACCGGCACCTCGGCGAGGCGGACGCCGACCCGGACTACCGCTTCCACCTGGAGTGCGGGCTCTACGACCCGGAGCGCAGCGACCGCGGCTTCCTGGTCCGCGAGGTGCTGCTCGCGCTGCTGGGGCTGCGCACCGCGGACTACCTGCGCTACCTGGTCCGGGACCGGCTGTGGGCCCGGGAGTCGGACCTGGCGGTCTCGGTGCCGGTGCCGCTGCGCACCGAGCGGTGGCTGTTCCTGTTCCAGTGGGCCGCCGTGTTCGGCCTCTGCGGCTGGCTCGGGGTGCTGACCGAGCTGCTGCTGTTCTGGTTCGTGCCGCTGCTGACCAGCAACATCGCCATCGGCTGGCTCTCCGAACTGGCCGAGCACTACCCGCTGCCGGAGAGCGAGTCCACCCGGGTGCTGCTGACCCGCAACCGGCACGGCCGGGCCCTGGAGACCTTCCTGCTCAGCCGGCACGGCGACCGCTTCCACCTGGTGCACCACCTCAACGCGGGCATCCCGTTCTGGAACCTGAGCCGGGCCCACCGGCTGCTGCTGGACGACCCGGCGTACGCGGGCTGGGACGGCCTGTGGGCGGGGGTGCTCAGCCGCCCGCGCTCCCGGCGCGGCAAGGAGACGGTGCTCAGCTACGCGGCCAAGTACCGCGCCTGGCGCCGCGGCGGCGGCGACCCGACCACCGCGGACCGCACCTTCGCCCAGTCGATGATGCTGGCCGCCGGGCAGGTCACCGTCGCCGTTCCCCAGCCGTCCGAACCGACCACCGTGAGGCCCTGATGACCGAGGCACCCGCCACCCTGCCGCCCGTGTCCGTCCCCGCCGCGTCCGACCGGAACGCCACCCTCCCCGCCGCCACCGTCCCCGCCGCGTCCGTCCCCGCCGCGTCCGACCGGGACGCGGGCCTGGGCCTGCGGCTGCTGGCCGCCGACGAGCGCTGCCGGCGCGCCTTCGCCGAGCCCGGCTCGCTGCTGCGCCAGCTCGCCTACCCGGCGGCCCGGCGCTACCTGGTCGCCGACGACCTGGCCGGGCTGCTCCCCCGGCTCGACCTGCTCCGGGCCCGCGGGTACCGGGTGTCGGCCGAGTACGTCGGCGAGGAGATCCGCGACGAGGCCGAGATCGAACAGGTGGTCCTGGCGTACCTGGACCTGCTGGCCGCCGACGCCGGGCCGCTCCAGCTCGGCTTCGACCTCTCCAACGTCGGCCTGCTGGTCTCCCGCGGGCTGGCCGTGCGGAACACCGCGCGGATCCTCACCGCGGCGGCCGCGCACGGCAGCGAGGTGGTGCTCTCGATGGAGCGCTCCGAGCTGGTCGACGAGATCCTCCCGGTCTTCGCCGAACTGGCCGCCGACCACCCCAACGTCGGCATCACCGTCCAGGCCCACCTGCACCGCACCGAGCGCGACCTGCCCGGCCTGGTCGCGCTCGGCCGCAGGATCCGGCTGGTCAAGGGCGTCTACGCGGAGGACCCGGGAACCGCCCTCGGCCGCGGCCCCGAGCTCGACGAGCGCTACCTCGCCCTCGCCGCGCACGCCCTCGACGGGGGCGCCCGGCTCACCCTGGCCACCCAGCACGCCGAGCTGCTGGCCGCCGCCGAGCGGCGCGGTCTGCTGGCCGGGGCCGAGGAGATCGAGATGCTGCACGGGGTCCGCCCCGCGCTGCTGCGGCACTACCGGGAGGCCGGCTACCCCTGCCGGGTCTACACGACGTACGGACAGAGCTGGTGGCTGCACCTGCTGCACCGGCTGGCCGAGCACCCCGCCATGGCCCTGCGCGCCCTGGCCGACCTCGCCGACCCCTCCGCCGCCGCCTTCGGCGCCGACTACTGACAGGGCGGACACCCATGACCGGACAGCTGATCCACCTCAACACCGCCGGGGCCGGGTTGATGCCCGCGGCGGTCTCCACCGCGATGGCCGACTGCCTGGCCCGGGAAGCGGCCACCGGCGGCTACGAGACCGAACTGCACCACGACGAGGTCCTCCAGCACGACGTCTACCGGCGGCTCGGCCGGGTCCTCGGCGCCGACGCCGACGACCTCGCGCTCTTCGACAGCGCCACCCGCGCCTGGTGGCGGGTGGTCTCCCGGCTCGACCTCGGCCCGGACGACCTGATCTGGGTCACCCCGTACGAGTACGCGGGCAGCCTGATCGGCTACTTCAACCTGCGCGACCGCACCGGCTGCACGATCGAGACGATCCCGCTGCGCCCGGACGGGAACCTCGACCTGGACTGGATGGCGGCCCACCTCTCCGACCGGGTCGCCCTGGTCTCGGTCACCCACGTGCCCTCCGGCTGCGGGATCGTCAACCCGGTCGCCGAGATCGGCCGGCTGCTCGCCCCGTACCGCGCCCGGTACGCGGTGGACGCCTGCCAGGCCGTCGGGCAGCTCCCGCTGGACGTGGCCGAGATCGGCTGCGACCTGCTCACCGGGGCCGGGCGGAAGTTCCTCTGCGGGCCGCGCGGCAGCGGGTTCGCCTACACCACCCCGGAGTTGCGGGCCGCGCTGCTGCCCGACTTCACCGACCTGCACGTGGCCCGGGTCAGCTCGCCGACCGCCGTCACCGTGCACGAGCGGAGCGCCCGCACCCTGGAACTGGGCGAGCGCAGCACCGCCGTGGTGCTCGGGCTGCACGCCGCGCTCGGCCACCACCTCGAACTCGCCGAGGAGGGAGGGGCGTTCCCCCGCAAGGACGTCGTCGAGGCGCTGCACGCCTGCGTCGCCGGCCTGCCCGGCGCCGAGCTGCTGGCCCCGGGGACGCAGCAGTCCGGCATCCTCTCCTTCCGGCACGGCTCCCTCTCCGCCGAGCAGGTCCGGGACGGGCTGGCGGCCCGCGGCATCAACGGCTGGAAGATCTCCGGCGACCACACCCCGCTCTACCTCTCGGCCCGGGGCGTCGACACCGCGGTCCGGCTCTCGGTGCACCACTACACCTCGCTCGAGGACGTGGAGGCGCTCGGCCGGGCCCTGCACGGCCTCCGGTGAACCGTCCCGCCGGCCACCCGCGGGGAGGGTGGCGGCCGGACGGCCCGGCCGGGCATGCTGGGCGCATGCTGATCAGGGAAGCCACCGCAGAGGACTGGCCCGCCATCTGGCCGTTCTTCCACCGGATCGTCGCCGCGGGCGAGACCTTCACCTACCCGCTCGACCTCGGCCGGGAACAGGGCCGCGACTGGTGGCTGCTGTCCGCGCCGAACCGCACCGTGGTGGCGGTCGACGGGGCCGGCACGGTGCTGGGCACCGCGAAGATGAACACCAACCACATGGGCAACGGCTCGCACACCGCGAGCGCCAGCTACATGGTCGACCCCGCCCACTCCGGCCGCGGGGTGGGCCGGGCGCTGTGCGAGTACTCCCTGGACTGGGCCCGGGAGGCCGGCTACCGGGGCATGCAGTTCAACGCGGTGGTCGAGACCAACACCCACGCGGTCCACCTCTACCGCTCGCTGGGCTTCACCGTCCTGGGCACCCTGCCGGAGGGCTTCCGGCACCCGGAGAAGGGCTACGTCGGCCTGCACATCATGCACCGTCCGCTGCCCTGACCGCCGCGGCCCACCGGGCAGCCGGACCGGCCGTGACACCCCGTCCGCCCGATGGGCCGGCGGGGTGTCACGGCCCCGCCGGCCCGTCCTGCGGGTGAGGCTCCACCGTACGGCCGGGCGGGGCGGCGCGAGCAGGGGCCGAACGTCCCGGGCCGCGGGAAGTCCGGTCCTTCCCGGGGTGCTTCGGGCCAGAGCAGCGGGCGGACGTGTTCGGCGAAGGTGTACGCCTCCTCGAGGTGGGGGCAGCCGGAGAGGACGAACTCGTCGACGCCCGCGTCGCGGTACTCGGCGAGGCGGGCGGCGACCTCGCGGTGGCTGCCGACCAGGGCGGTGCCGGCGCCGCCGCGGACCAGGCCGATGCAGGCCCAGAGGTTCGGGGCGATCCACAGGCGGTCGCGGCGGCCGCCGTGCAGGTCGAGCATCCGGCGCCGGCCGACGGACTCCAGGGCGCGCAGGCGCTGCTGTCCGGCGGCGATCAGTGCGGCGGTGGTGATCCAGGCGTCCTCGCAGTGTGCGCCGGTCGGGGTGAGGACCGCGTCGTAGCCCAACTGGTCGGCGGCCTGGGCGAGTTGGGTGAGGTAGCCGAGGGTGGCGGGGCGGTCGGCGGCCACCGGGGCGGCGGCGGCGCCGATGCCGGTGCCGTGGGCGGCGCCGCCCAGGTCGCGGGCGTCGCCGCCGGTGGGCAGGAACCAGTGGAAGGCGGTGGTGGCGGGCACGGCGGTGCGGCTCCTGTGCGGCGGAGGGGGACGTCGGCGCTGGGCTGGTTCAACCGGCCGGACAGAGCGCGCTGCTGACGCGCTGCAGGTCGACGGGCCGGTCGAGGTGCACCGCGCGCTCCGCTGCCCGCACCGTCGTCCACCTCCCGGATCCGTCCCGTCGCGGCCAAGCCGGGACGGCCCCGGGCGGGGTGTCAACGGCCTTGTGCGGCACCGGATCCGGCGGTTCGTTACCGCTGCGTGAACAGCGTTGTGCCGGGCCCGGGTACGGGGTTACGGTGCGAGGACGGCGGCGCCCGGGTGGTGCCGCAAGTCGCGGACGGGGAGGTGACGGCGGTGCGGGCACTGGAGCGCGAGGTGTACCTCGACCGGCCGGTCGACCTGCTGCGGGTGAGCGCCGCGCTCTGTCCGGGCTGCCCGGTCGGCTGAGTCCGCCCCGCCCGCACCCCTTCCTCCGCCCTGGGCGACGCGTCCCGGCGTCCCGACGCGTCCGCCCGCGCCTCCTCCCCCGCACCCCGTGCACCCCGTGATCCCCGTGAACCTCCGGGGCCCTCGTGAACAGGAACCGGTCCGCCATGCCCGCATCCCCGGCAGCACCCGCCTCTCCCGCCTCCGCCGCCTCCGCTCCCCTGCTGCACCTGGCCGTCGCGCTGGACGGCGCCGGCTGGCATCCCGCCGCGTGGCGGGAGCCGGGGGCCCGGCCGGGGGAGCTGTTCACGGCCCGGTACTGGGCGGACCTGGCGGCGGAGGCGGAGCACGGCCTGCTCGACCTGCTGACCCTCGAGGACGGGCTGAGCCTGCAGTCGGAGCACCCGTTCGAGCCGGACGCCCGGACCGACCGGGTGCGGGGGCGGTTGGACGCGGTGCTGGTGGCGGCCCGGATCGCGCCGCTGACCCGGCACATCGGGCTGGTGCCGACGGCGGTGGTGACGCACACCGAGCCGTTCCACCTGTCGAAGGCGGTGGCGACCCTGGACTTCGTCAGCGGGGGCCGGGCCGGGCTGCGGGTGAAGGTCTCGGGGCGGGTCGACGAGGCCGGGCACTTCGGCCGCCGCGAGGCGCCCGCGCTGCGGGCGGACGACCTGGACTCCCCCGCCGCGGCGGCCGCCCTGGCCGCGGAGTTCGGCGAGGCCGAGGACTACGTGGAGGTGCTGCGCCGGCTGTGGGACAGCTGGGAGGACGACGCGGAGATCCGGGACGCGGCGACCGGCCGGTTCATCGACCGGGAGAAGCTGCACTACATCGACTTCGCCGGGCCCCGGTTCTCGGTGCGCGGCCCGTCCATCACGCCCCGCCCGCCGCAGGGCCAGCCGCTGGTCGCGGCGCTCGCCCACCGGGCCGAGCCGTTCCGGCTGGCGGGCCGTTCGACCGACCTGGCCTTCGTGACGCCGCACGACGCGGACGACGCCCGGGCGGTCCTGGCCGAGATCCGGGCCGCCCAGCGGGAGGCCGGGCGGGCCGCGGAGACGGTGCACGTCTTCGCCGACCTGGCGGTGTTCCTGGCGGAGCGGCCGGGCGCGGCGGCCGAGCGGCTGGCCCGGCTGGACGCGGCGGCGGGCGCCGCCTACCGCAGCGACGCCCGGGTGTTCGCCGGGACGCCGGCCGAACTGGCCGATCTGCTGGAGGAGTTGGCGGAAGCGGGGCTGTCCGGTTTCCGGCTGCGGCCGGGGGTGCTGCCGGACGACCTGGAGCGGATCACCCGCGGCCTGGTGCCGGAGCTGCAGCGCCGGGGCCGGTTCCGCACCGCCTACGAGGCGTCCACCCTGCGCGGCCTGCTGGGCCTGCCGCGCCCCGCCAACCGCTACGCCGCCACCTCCCCCACCGCCACCGCCACCGCCTGAACTCCGAAGGAACGCAACCGACATGGGCAACGAGAACAACGGCAGGCCGCTCAAGCGGATCCACCTGGCGGCGCACTTCCCGGGCGTGAACAACACCACGGTGTGGAGCGACCCGCAGGCGGGCAGCCAGATCGAGTTCAGCTCCTTCGCGCACCTGGCGCGGACCGCCGAGCGGGCGAAGTTCGACTTCCTCTTCCTGGCCGAGGGGCTGCGGCTGCGCGAGCAGAACGGCCTGATCCACGACCTGGACGTGGTCGGCCGCCCGGACACCTTCACGGTGCTGGCGGCGCTGGCGGCGGTCACCGACCGGCTCGGCCTGGCCGGCACGATCAACTCGACGTTCAACGAACCGTACGAGGTGGCGCGGCAGTTCGCCTCGCTGGACCACCTCTCGGCGGGCCGCTCGGCGTGGAACGTGGTGACCTCCTGGGACGCGTTCACGGGGGAGAACTTCCGGCGCGGCGGCTTCCTGCGCGAGGAGGACCGGTACGCCCGGGCCCGGCAGTTCCTGGAGGCGTCCTGGCGGCTGTTCGACTCCTGGCGCGGGGACGAGGTGGTGGCCGATCCGGCGTCCGGGGTTTTCCTGGGCGATCCGAAGGCGGGTGAATTCGCCTACCGCAGCAGCGAGTTCGACATCGCGGGCCGGTTCGACGTGCCGCGCTCGCCGCAGGGCCGTCCGGTGGTCTTCCAGGCGGGCGACTCCGAGCAGGGCCGCGAGTTCGCCGCCGCCTCGGCGGACGCGATCTTCTCCCGGCACGGCACGCTGGTCGCCGGGCAGGCGTTCTACGCGGACGTGAAGGGGCGGCTGGCCCGGTACGGGCGCCCGCCCGGGTCGTTGAAGATCCTGCCCGCGGTGACCTTCGTGCTGGGCGACAGCGACGCGGAGGCGCACGAGCGGGCGGCGCTGGTCCGCCGCCGGCAGGTGAGCGGGCAGACCGCGATCCGGCTGCTGGAGCAGGTCTGGAACCGGGACCTGTCGGACCTCGACCCGGAGGGGCCGCTGCCCGCGGTCGACCCGCTGGTCGGCGAGCACACGGTGGCCCGGGGGCGGGCCTCGGTCCGGATGAACCGGGACCCGCTGGCGGTGGCCCGCGAGTGGCGGGCGCTGGCCGAGGCGAAGAAGCTGTCCGTCCGGGACCTGCTGATCGAGGTGACCGGCCGGCAGTCCTTCATCGGCACCCCGGCGCGGGTCGCCGAGGAGATGAACCGCTTCGTCCAGGAGGACGCCGGCGACGGTTTCATCCTGGCCCCGCACCTGACCCCGGGCGGCCTGGACGAATTCGCCGACACCGTGGTGCCGCTGCTCCAGGAGCGCGGCGTCTTCCGCACCGAGTACGAGGGCAGCACCCTGCGCGAGCACCTCGACCTGCCGCCCCTCACCAACACCCCTGCGAAGGAAGCGATATGACGTCCGTTCAGGAACCCACCACCGCCGAGGAGTTCACCCGCGCGTGGGAGGAGTGGCACGCCGCGAGCCAGCGCGCGCTGGCCGACCCGCACGGCTTCCTCGCCGTCACCTCGCTGCACTGGCTGGACGGCGGGCCGACCCGCTTCCCGGACGCGCCGGGCGCCTGGTGGACCGGCCCGGACGGGGTGTGGGTCGAGCTGGCCGCGGACGAGGAACTGCTGCTGGACGGCGAGCCGGTGCGCGGCCGGTACGGCTTCGGCGTGCTGCCGGAGCGCTCCAGCCGGTACGCGGCGGCGGGCGAGGCGGTGGTCGAGGTCGCCAAGCGCGGCGGCCGCGACATCGTCCGGCCCCGGCACCCCGGCAACCCGCTGCTGCGCGACTTCACCCGCACCCCGGCGTACCCGCCGGACCCGCGCTGGGCGGTGACCGGCCGCTACCTGCCGTTCGAGGCTCCGCGCCCGGTGACGGTCGGCGCGGCCGTCGAGGGCCTGCAGCACGTGTACGACGCGCCGGGCGAGATCGAGTTCACCCTGCCCGACGGCGGCGGCACCCACCGGCTGACGGCGTTCAACGGCCACCTGCCGGGCAGCCTCCAGGTGCTGTTCACCGACGCCACCTCGGGCGTCACCACGTACGCCGCCAACCGGGTGCTGAGCGTCCCGGCGCCGGACGGGCAGGGCCGGGTCACGGTCGACTTCAACCGGGCCACCAACCTGCCCTGCGTCTACACCGACCTGGCGACCTGCCCGCTGCCGCCCGCCGGGAACCGCCTCCCGGCGGCGGTCGAGGCCGGCGAGCGCATCCCGCTGGAGCGCGGCGGCCTGCCGTAGCGGGCACCGGGCCGTCGAAGCCGGCACCGGGCCGTCCGAAGCGGGCACCGGGCCGTCCGGAGCGGTTCCGGTCAGGGCCGTCGCCGCTCCGCCTGCCGCCCGGGCAGTGCCTGGACGATCAGGGCGAGCAGCCCGGTGGCGGCCAGGACGCACCACAGGCAGGCCCGGAACGCGGCGGGGACGGCGCCGGGGCCGGGGGTGTCGGCGAGCACGCGGTAGAAGACCAGGCCGATCAGGGCGACGCCGAGGGCGTTGCCGACCTGGAGGCCGGTGGTCAGCACGCCGCCGGCCGAGCCGGCGCTCGCGGCCGGGACGCGGGCCAGCACGGTGGCGGTCAGCGGGGCGAAGGACAGGCCCATGCCGGCGCCGTCCAGCAGCAGGCCGGGCAGCAGCCACCCCAGGCTCCGCCCGTCCCCGGCGACCGCCCACAGTTCCAGCAGCAGTCCGGCGGCGCGCAGCGCGCAGCCCGCGGTGATGGCGTGCCGGCCGATCCGGGCGGCGAGGTGGCGGGCGGTGGCGGAGGCGGCGACGTAGCCGGCGCCGAGCGCGCTGAAGACCAGGCCGGAGGCGATCGGCGTGAGGTGGCGGCCCTGCTGGAGGTAGAGCGCGAACACCAGGAAGTAGGAGGCCATCGAGGCCCAGAAGGCGAGTTGGGCGGCGAGTCCGGCGGTGAAGGCGCGTTCGCGGAACAGCGCCAGGTCGACCGAGGGGGTGCCGCCGCGGCGGCGCAGGCGGCGCTGCTGGAGGGTGAACGCGGCGAGCAGCAGCGGGGCGGCGACCGGCAGCAGCCGGGTCCACAGCGGCCAGCCCTGTTCGCGGCCCTCGATCAGCGGCAGGCAGAGCGCGGTCAGGGCGGCGGTCGCCAGGACGAGGCCGGTCAGGTCGAGGCGGGGGCGGCCGGGGGCCTTGGACTCGGGCAGCAGGCGGGCCGCGGCGGTCGCGGCGGCCAGGCCGATCGGCAGGTTGACCAGGAAGCAGGCCCGCCAGCCGAGGCCGAACAGGTCGGCGCGGATCAGCACGCCGCCGATCAGCTGGCCGAACACGGCGGCGATCCCGGACGCGGCGGCGTACCAGCTGACCGCCCGGACCCGGGCCGGGCCCTGGTAGGAGGTGGTGATGATGCCGAGCACCTGGGGGGCCATCAGGGCGGCCGCGGCGCCCTGGAGCACCCGTCCGGCGATCAGCAGGTCCGCGGTGGGCGCGGCTCCGGCGGCGGCGGAGGCGGCGGTGAACAGGGCCATGCCGAGGGCGAGGATCCGGCGGCGGCCGTACAGGTCGCCCAGCCGGCCGCCGGTGATCAGTCCGACGCCGTAGGTCAGCGCGTAGGCGGCGACCATGAGTTGGATCTGGGCGTCGGTGGCGTGCAGGTCGCGTTGGACGGCGGGGACGGCGACGTTGACGATGAAGAAGTCGAGTCCGCCGAGGAAGACGCCGGTGAGGACGATCGGCAGGGTGGCGCGGTGCGGCCCGGGCGGCCCGGCGGCGGCCGGGGCGGCGGTGGGCACGGTGGTGCTGTCGGTCATGGGAGGGCAGGCTCCTGGGGAGGCGACGGGAGGGCCGCGCCGCTCCGCCCCGGGCTGCGGGGGCGGGGCGCGGTACGGGCTCCACTCTTCCCGGGGCCGCCGGGTGCCTCAACTACCTGTCAGGTAGGCGGCGGTACGGTCGTCGGCGGGGAAGAAGCTCTCGATGATCAGTTCGGCCATGGTCAGGTCGCGGGCGGTGCCGAACGTGGCGATCGTCCCGATGAAGGACAACTCCCGGTCGCCGTGGCGCAGTTCGAGCGGGATCATGATCTCGTCCGGTCCGGGCACGTGCAGCTCGGGCACCGGCTGGTCGCACGGGTAGCCGAGCAGTTCCTCGTGCAGCGGGCGGAGGCGTTCGTCGAGGGCGGCGCGGCGGGCCAGGCCGGTGAGCAGTTTGGCGCGCCACTGGCCGAGGTTGACGATCCGGGGGGCCATCCCGTCGGGGTGCAGGACCAGGCGCAGCACGTTCGCCGGGGGTGCCAGCAGGTGCGGGGCGACGCCCGCGGTGAACAGCCGGTCGAAGGGCTCGTTGGAGGCGACGATGTTGCGCCGGCCGTCCAGCACCAGCGCCGGGTAGGGCCGGTGGCCGTGCAGCACCCGCCGGACGGCGTCCAGGACGGGCCGCATCGCCGGGTCGTCGAGTGCCTTCTCCTGGAAGACGGGGGCGTAGCCGGCGGCCAGCAGCAGCGTGTTGCGGTCCCGCAGCGGCACGTCCAGGTGTTCGGCGAGCCGCAGCAGCATCTCGCGGCTGGGCTGCGAGCGCCCGGTCTCCACGAAGCCGACGTGCCGGGCCGAGACGCCCGCCAGGTTGGCGAGTTCCAGCTGGCTGATCCCGCGCCGTCGCCGCCACTGCGCCAGCAGCGGCCCCACCTGCGCCCGTTCGACCGCGTCCACCGTCATCGGCGTCCCCCTTCCGTCCGGCCCCAATCTACGCCGGGCCCGCCCCCGCCCGGTGCGCGGACGGGGGCGGGCCCGGCAGGGGCCGGGGTCAGCCGATGGTGCTCTGCGGGCCCGCGTACCGGGCGAGCAGGGCGGGCACGTCGGCGGCCGGGTCCAGGGTGTAGGAGTAGAACGAGGCCGGGTCGAAGGTGGTGCCGTTGGTCTGCTGCTTGCCGGTGCTGTTGACCACGATGCTGCCGCGCTGGGTCAGGGCGGCGGCGGAAGTGTCGTTGTAGTAGGGGTTGTTGACGTGGTCGTAGTAGCTGTTCTCGATCACGGTGCGCGAGGCGCCGCGCGAGAGGTTGCCGTAGGAGGCGACGTTCTGCAGGTAGTTGTCGTAGAGGTGGGCGTAGGCGACGTTGTCGACGCTGGGGTTGCGCTGGTTGGTGTCGTGGATCCAGTTGTGGTGGATGGTGATCCGGGCGGTGACGTTGTCGGTCCAGCCGATCCCGAACGCCTTGTTCTCCTCGCCCATGACGTTCCAGGACACGGTGAGGTAGCTGGTGTCCTTCCGGCTGTCGATCAGGCCGTCGTTCATCCGCTCGATCCGGTTGTGGTCGATCCACACGTGGTCGGCGGTGTCCATCTGGATGCCGTCGTAGTCGTAGACCTTGTCGTCCGGGTCGTCGTCGGCCATCTGGGCGTCCCGGATGGTGAGGTTGCGCAGGATCACGTTGTGCACGCCGGTGCCGAGGAAGAACCCGCCGTGGACGACCTCGCCCGAGGTGCCGACGCCGACGATGGTCTTGTCCGACGTGACCGGGATCTCGTGGCCGTAGGGGGTGGCGGTGACCGCCGCCGCGACCCGGATGGTGTACGGGCCGTCCGCCGTCGCGTACTTGACCAGGTCGGCGTAGCTGGTGACGGTGACGGTCGGACCGGCCGCGCCGCCGGTGGTGCCGCCACCGGTGCCGGCGAAGCCGTCCGCGGTGTTCGACCAGGTCCGGCCGGTGCCGACGGGACGGAAGGCCCACTGCTTGTTGGTGTTGGCGGTGCAGGTCTCCTGGATCACCGCCGTCCCCGCCGTCGTGGACGCCCCCTGGTCGCTCAGGCACAGCCCGCTGCGCACGCTCACCACCTGGAACGTCCCCGAGCCACTCGGCGTCAGCGTCCACTGCTGGTTGGTCTGCCCCGCCCCGCACCCCCACTGCTGCACCTGCACACCACTGGCCGTCGAACCCGACGGCACGTCCACGCACATCCCGCTCTTCACGTTCACCAACTGGTAGACACCGCCGCTGACCGGCACCAGCCGCCACTGCTGGTTGCCCTGCCCGCTGCCGCACCCCCACTGCTGCAACTTCGTCCCCGACGCCGTCGAACCCGACGGCACGTCCAGACACATCCCGCTCTTCACCACCGCCAACTGGTACGTCCCCGCAGCGGGCAGCGTGACGGCCTCGGCGGCCGGGGCGACCGAGACGGCGCCCGCGCCGAGCAGCAGGGCCGCGGCGATCCCGGTCAGACGGCGGGTGGTGGTGGCTCGCACGGTGGTGCCTCCCATGGTGGTGGTGTTCTCTCGTGTGGCGGTCCCGGGGCGGCTCATCGGACGGGGTTCCAGCCGTCGGCGCCCGCCAGGTACTTCTGCGGGGTGTACGAGGCGGCCTGGGTGTCGGTGAGCTGCGGGCGGTTGGCGTTGACGCCCGCGCCCGCGCCGGTGTTGCGGTACTCGAAGTAGCGGGCCTTCTGCCAGCTGCTGGTGGACATGTCGGTCCAGGGCTGGGCGGTGGCGATGGTGTCCGTCAGCGTCGACTCCCGGTACACCACCTGCGCGTCCTGCCGCCAGGGCCGCCCCAGCTGGGTCTTCCCGGCGGTCGTCCCGTCGACGGTCGAGCGGTAGAACAGGAAGCCGTAGGCGCGCGCGGCCGGGGTGCTGGCGGCGGTGACCGGGCCGCCGGTGGTGCGCTTCTCGTGGATCCGGCAGCGGTCGAACACGGCGACGCCGCCGCCGTAGATGAAGTCGACCGTCCCTTCGACGTAGGAGTCGACCACGTACGTCCGGGCGCTCTCGTTGACCAGGAAGGTGTCCTGGTCGCCGAGCAGCCGCACGCCGTCCAGCAGGGCCCGGTCGGCGTCCAGGTAGAGCGCGAGGGCCTGGTCGCCGGTGTCCGAGCTGTTCTCGTCGAAGTCGTTGCCGAAGGTGAGGTTCACGGCGGCGAAGTCGTGGCCCTGCGCGACCACCGTGGCGCTGCCCATCGTCCCGTACGTCCCGGCGTTCCGGTTGCCGACCAGCACCACCTGCTCCGGTCCGGTGCCGAGCCCCTGCAGCGTGACGTACGGCTTGTTCGCCGGGACGGTGACCTTCTCCCGGTAGGTGCCGGGTTTGATGGTGATCACCACCCGGCTGGCGTTGCCGGTGCCGACGGCGTCGACCGCCGCCTGCACGGTGGTGTAGCGGCCGGTCCCGTCCTGCGCGACGGTCGGCGCGGCGCCGGTGCCGACGGGACGGAAGGCCCACTGCTTGTTGGTGTTGGCGGTGCAGGTCTCCTGGATCACCGCCGTCCCCGCCGTCGTGGACGCCCCCTGGTCGCTCAGGCACAGACCGCTGCGCACGCTCACCACCTGGAACGTCCCCGACCCGCTCGGCATCAGCGTCCACTGCTGGTTGGTCTGCCCCGCCCCGCACCCCCACTGCTGCACCTGCACACCACTGGCCGTCGAACCCGACGGCACGTCCAGACACATCCCGCTCTTCACGTTCACCAACTGGTAGACACCCGCCGACACCGGCGTCAGCCGCCACTGCTGGTTGCCCTGCCCACTGCCGCACCCCCACTGCTGCAACTTCGTCCCCGACGCCGTCGAACCCGACGGCACGTCCAGACACATCCCGCTCTTCACCACCGCCAACTGGTACGTCCCGGCCGCCGGCAGCGTCGCCGCGGCGGCCGGGACGGCCGACACCGTCCCCGCGCCGAGCACCGCCGCGGCCATCGCCGCGCCCCGCAGTCTTCCGGACATCGATCCGCCTCTCCGTACAGGGAAACCCGAACTGCCGGCCGGGTCGGCCCGCAGCACCCAGGTAGACGGGGGCGGAGTGACGGAATGACGGAAACTTTTCCGCGAGTTTTCCGGCGGATGTTCCGGGGCGGGGAACGCGGCGGGGCCGCCCGGCTTCGGCCGGGCGGCCCCTACAGCACTGGTGCGATGTCGCGTCGGCTCCCACCGCAGGCGTCAGATGTCGCGGAAGACCTCGATCTGCGCGCCGACCGAGTTGAGGCGGGCGGCCAGGTCCTCGTAGCCGCGGTTGATCACGTAGACGTTGCGCAGGATCGAGGTGCCCTCGGCGGCCAGCATGGCCAGCAGCAGGACCATCGCGGGGCGCAGCGCGGGCGGGCACATCATCTCGGCGGCGCGCCAGCGGGTGGGGCCCTCGACCAGGACCCGGTGCGGGTCCATGAGCTGGACGTTGGCGCCGACCCGGCCGAGTTCGGTGAGGTAGACCGAGCGGTTCTCGTACACCCAGTCGTGGACCAGGGTGGAGCCGTGCGCGCAGGCGGCGATCGCGGCGAAGAACGGCAGGTTGTCGATGTTGATGCCGGGGAACGGCATCGGGTGGATCTTGTCGATCGGGGCGACCAGCTTGGAGGGGCGCACGGTCAGGTCGGTGAGCCGGGTGCGGCCGTTGGCGGCGGGGTACTCGGGGCCGCGCTCGCAGTCCAGGCCCATCTCCTCCAGGACGGCGAGCTCGATCTCGAGGAACTCGATCGGGACCCGGCTGACGGTCAGTTCGGAGTCGGTGACGACGGCGGCGGTGAGCAGGCTCATCGCCTCCACCGGGTCCTCGGAGGGGGCGTAGTCGACGTCGGTGTCGATGACGGCCTTGCCGTGCACGGTGAGGGTGGTGGTGCCGATGCCCTCGACCTCGACGCCGAGCAGTTCCAGGAAGAAGCACAGGTCCTGGACCATGTAGTTGGCGCTGGCGTTGCGGATGACGGTGGTGCCGGGGTGGCGGGCGGCGGCGAGCAGCACGTTCTCGGTGACGGTGTCGCCGCGTTCGGTCAGCACGATGGGGCGCTGCGGGGAGACGGCGCGGTCGACGCTGGCGCGGTAGCTGCCGGTGGTGGCGCTGACGTGCAGGCCGAACTGGCGCAGCGCGGACAGGTGCGGCTGGACGGTGCGGGTGCCGAGGTCGCAGCCGCCCGCGTAGGGGATCTCGAAGCGGTCGGCGCGGTGCAGCAGCGGGCCGAGGAACATCAGGATGCTGCGGGTGCGGCGGGCGGCGTCCTCGTCCATGCCGGAGAGGTCGAGCTGCGCGGGCGGGGTGATCTCCAGGTCGACGCCGCCGTTGGTCCAGCGGTGGCGCACGCCGATGCTGGCGAGGACCTCCAGCAGCCGGTAGACCTCCTCGATCCGGGCGGCGCGGCGCAGGGTGGTGCGGCCGGTGGTGAGCAGCGAGGCGGCGAGCAGGGCGACGCAGGCGTTCTTGCTGGTGCGGACCTCGATGCTGCCGGAGAGGGTGCGGCCGCCGACCACCCGCAGGTTCATCGGGCCGGCCACGCCGAGCGAGACGATCTCGCTGTCCAGGGCCTCGCCGATCCGGGCGACCAGGTCCAGGCCGATGTTCTGGCCGCCGGACTCGATCCGGGCCACCGCGCTCTGGGTGGTGCCGAGGGCCGCGGCGAGCTGGGTCTGGGTCCAGCCCTTGTGGGTGCGGGCGGCGCGGACGAGCTTGCCGATGCGGGAGAGGTAGTCTTCGGTCACTGCGCGAACATATCTCACCTGTGCGATGTGGTGCATCTCTGCTGGTTGTGCGGCGTGTTCCCGGCGGTTGATCCCGGGTCAGCCGGCGCCGGCTGCGGCCGGGCCCACCACCGAACCGCTTTACGGGCCGGGCGCGGGCATGCCAGGATGCGGACCCCGATGAGGTCGGTCGGGACGGGGAGGGGTGCGGCGGTGCGTGCGGACGGTCGGCGGGAGCCGGAGGGCGAGGTCCCGCGGCTGGTGGCGGAGGCCCAGGCCGGGGACGCGGCAGCGCTGGAGCGGCTGCTGGGCGGCCACCTGTCGCTGGTGCACCACCTGGTCGCCCGGGCGGTCGGCCCGGGCGAGGCCGACGACCTGACCCAGGAGACCATGCTGCGGGCGGTGCGCGGCCTGCCCGAACTGCGCGAGCCTGAACGTTTCAGGTCCTGGCTGGTGGCGATCGCCTACCGCCGGGTGCAGGAGCACGGCCGCCGCCGGGTGCTCGAACTGCCGCACCGCTTCGAGGCGCTGGACGCCCCCGACCCGGACGGCGACTTCGCCGAGCGGAGCGTCGCCGAGCTGGCACTGTCCGCCCAGCGCCGGGAACTCGTGCGCGCCACCGCCTGGTTGGACCCGGCCGACCGCCACCTGCTCGCGCTGTGGTGGCAGGAGGTGCTCGGCGACCTCGACCGGGCCGAGCTGGCCGACGCGCTCGGCGTCGAACCGCCGCACGCCGCCGTCCGGTTGAAGCGGATGAAGGAGCGGCTGGAGCTGGCCCGCGCACTGGTGCGGGCGCTCGACGCCGACCCGCGCTGCGCCGCACTGGCACAGGCCGCGGCAGGGTGGGACGGCCGGACCGACTCGGTGTGGCGCAAGCGGCTGGCCCGGCACCTGCGCGCCTGCACCGCGTGCGGCGGCCGCTCGGCCGGGCTGGTCGCCCCGGAACGGCTGCTGCCCGGCCTGGGCGTGCTGCTGGCCCCGGACCGGCTCGCCGAGGGCCTGGGCGCCGCCCTGCGCAAGGCCGCCGCGACGGCCGGCCCCGGCGCGGGCGGCGCAGCGGCCGGCAGCGGCGGCGGGAGCGGCGCGGCAACCGGCAACGGCGCAGCGGGCAGCGGCGGCACGGCAGGCGGCGGCAGCGCAGCAGGCGGTGGCACGGCAGGCGGCGGCAGCGCGGTGGCCCGGACGGCCTCCTGGACCACGGCGGGCGTCGCGGCGGCGGTGGCGGTCACGGTGCTGCTGGCGCTGGCGCCGTGGTCGGCGGACTCCCCCGCCCCGCACCCGTCGGCCGCCCCGGCCGTCCCGGCCGTCCCGGCCGTCTCGCCCTCCCCGGTCGTCGCGGACGGCCCGGCCGCCGCCGAGGCGCTCTCCGGCGCGTCCGCGCCGCCCGCCACCGCCCCGGTGTCCGCGTCCCCGGCCGGGTCCGGGCCGGACTCGCCCCCGGCCGGGCCGGGCCTGGCGTCGGCGGACCTGTACGTCGCGCCGGACGGCTCGGACGACGCGGACGGCTCGCTGGCGCACCCGTTCGCCACCCTGACCCGGGCCGCGGCGGCCGTCCGGCCGGGGCAGAGCATCGCGCTGCGCGGCGGCACCTACCGGCTGGCCGCGCCGGTGGGCATCAGCACGGCGGGCGCCGACGGGCAGCGGATCACGCTCTCCGGCTACCGCGACGAGCACCCGGTGCTGGACGCCTCCGCGCTGGACGCCTCGGCCTGGGCGGTCACCCAGACCGGCGGGTTCTGGACCGTCCGGGACCTGGAGCTGCGCGGCGCGAAGGGGCACGGCTGGGTGTGCAGCGGCTGCCGCTCCACGGTGTTCCAGCACGTCGCGTTCCACGGCAACGCCCGCTCGGGGCTGCTGCTGCGGGACGCCGGGACGAGCGGCAACTCCGTCCTGGACAGCGACTTCTTCGACAACCGGGCCCCGACGGCAAGGCGGGCATCGGACTGGGCCTCACCTTCGGCTCGGGCGAGGGCAACCTGGTGCGCGGCAACCGGTTCCGCACCAACGCCACCGACGGCCTGGACCTGGGCGGGTTCACCAGCCCGGTGACGGTGGACAGCAACTGGTCGTACGGCAACGGCAACGGCTTCACCCTGGGCGGCGGCAACGGCCGCGCCGCGGTGGCGCACCTGGTGGTCAACAACGCGGCCTGGGACAACTCCGGCCTGGGCTTCAACGACGAGGGCAACCCGGGCGCGCTGCGGCTGACCGGCAACTCGGCCTTCCGCAACCTGCTGTCCGGCTTCTACCTGCCGGACGCGGCGGCCGTGCTCACCGCCAACGCCGCCCTCGACAACGGCCGGGACGTCCAGCGCGGGGCGAACTCCCGCTCCAGCGGCAACAGTTGGGACGGCAAGCCGGTCGACCTGTTCCAGGGCACCGAGCCGTCCGCCGCCGAGGGCCCGCGCCCGGCCGACGGCGGCCTGCCGCGCAGCGCCTTTCTGCTGCCCCGGACGGCGGCCGGGGCGACCATGACCGAACAGCACCCGGGCTGAGCCCCCGCCGCTCAGCACCCCTCCCCCGCCCCTTCGAACAGGGCGATCAGGCCGTGCGGAGCGCTCGGGCCGAGCATCAGCTCGTGCAGTTCGGCGGCGTCGGCCGCCTCGGCGGCGCTGCGCGCGAACATCTCCGCCTCGCGCGCGGCGTCGCCGATCAGGGTGACGCCGCCGAGCTGCGCGAGCACGACGACCCCGAGCAGTTCCGCTCCGGCCTCGACCTGGCCCTGGCCCTGGTCGGCATCACCACCCGCCACCCGCCGCCCGCCACCACCTGACGCCCCGTCAGTCCGCCCGCCGCACCCGCCGGGCCCGCAGGTACTCGCGGCCCAGCAGCCGCAGCAGCGCGGGCTTGGCGGGGCTCGCCGGGCGGCGCAGCAACGCGCCGGGGTCGGCCCGGGCGGCGGTGGCGGTGAGCTGCTCGACGCCGACCAGGCAGCGGACCATCGGCCGGTGCGCGGGCGCCACCAGCCCGGCGAGGGTCCGTCCGGCGGCCCGGTCCCGGTCGGCCCGGTCCAGCAGCGCCCCGAGCAGGGCCCGCACCGCCGGGGTGGCCTCGCCCCGTTCCAGGTCGGCGCGGGTGACGCCGTGCTCGGCCAGGGTCTGCCGGGGCAGGGGGAGGCGGCCGCCGGCGAGGTCCTCGGCGAGGTCGTTGACGAAGTCGAGCCGCTGGCAGGCGTCAATGAAGGTCCGGCAGGCCGCCAGGTAGGCGCGCTGGTCGCCGTCCGGGCCGAGCAGCGCGGCGACGACCATGAAGCCCGGCAGCGAGTACCCGTCCAGGTAGTCCTGGTAGTCGGCCTCGGTGGCGAAGCCCGCGAAGTCCAGGTCGGCGTCCGCGGCGGCCAGGAAGTCCAGCACCCGCCCGCGCAGCACCGGCCGGGCCTCGACGCTGTTCAGCAGCGGCCGCAGGTCCGGCCGGTCGGTGCGGCCGTCCCGGAGCGCCGCGGCGACCTCCGCGCGCCAGCGGTCGGCCGCGGCCCGGCGGGTGGCGGGCGGCCCGCTGTCCAGCAGGTCGTCGGTGCGGTGCATGAACGCGGTCGCGGCGATTACGTGCGGCAGCGTCGCGGGCGGCAGCAGCAGCCCGGCGGCCAGCGCGACCTCCCGCTTGTACGCCGCCACTTCCGCCCGCTGCCGCCCGTACGCCTCCCGCAGCGCGGGCTCCCGCACCCCCGCCGCGTCCAGCGCCCGCTCCCAGCCGCCCACCCGTCCCCGCCCTTCCGCCGTTCCCGCCCCTGTTCCCGTTCCTGAGCGGCCATCCTGCCAGTTCCCGGGGCCGCCCGGCCCGGGCGGTTCAGCCGGGCAGGCCCGGGACGACCAGGCCGGATTCGTAGGCGATGACCACAGCGTGGGTGCGGTTCTGGGCGCCGAGCTTGGTCAGGACGTTGCCGACGTGGGTCTTGACGGTCTCGGGGCTGACGGTGAGCGCGTGCGCGATGTCGGGGTTGGAGCGCCCGGTGGCCATCAGCCGGAGCACGGCCTCCTCACGGGGCGTCAGGCCCGCGTCCGGCAGGGCCCGCCCGGAGTCCAGCGGGCGGGCGGTGACCATCCGGCGCAGGTCGGCCGGGAAGAGGATCTCCTCGCCCGCGGCGACGGTCCGCACCGCCCGGGCGATCCGGTCCACCGGCAGGCGCTTGAGGACGAACCCGCTGGCCCCGGCGCCGAGCGCGGCGGTGACGTGGCCGTCGTTCTCGAACGTGGTGATCACCATGACCCTGGGCGGCTCCGGCACCTCGGCGAGGATCCGCCGGGTGGCCGCGATGCCGTCGCAGCGCGGCATCCGCACGTCCATCAGCACCACGTCCGGCCGCAGCAGCCGGGCCTGTTCGACCGCCTCCAGGCCGTCGGCGGCCTCGCCGACCACGGTGATCCCGGGCTGCGCGGCGAGCAGGACCCGCAGGCCGCTGCGGGTCACCGGGTCGTCGTCGGCGATCAGCAGCGTGGCGGCGGGCGCCACCGCCACCGCGCTCACCCCCGCGTCCGGAGCGGGAGGCGGGCCGCCAGGACCCAGTGGCCGTCGCCGTCCGGGCCGGCCCGGAACTCGCCGGCGAGCAGGCTCACCCGTTCGGCCAGGCCGGCCAGCCCGTGGCCGGAGGCCGGGAAGGCGGGCCGCCGGCCGCGGCCGGTCGGGTTGGCCACGGACAGCTCCAGCCACCCGGCGGGGGCGAGCAGCGCGGTGACCCGGACCGGGCCGTCCGCACCGTGCCGCAGCGCGTTGGTCACGCCCTCCTGGAGGATCCGGTAGGCCGCCCGGGCCACCGCGCCCGGCACCCGGTCCAGGCCGTCGGAGAGGTCGGTCCGCACCTCGGTGCCCGCGTGCCGCAGCCGCTCCAGCAGTTCGGGCAGGTCGGCCAGGGTCCGGACCGGGGCGGTGCCGGCCTGTTCCTCGCGCAGCACGCCCAGCACGTGGTCGAGGTCCGCCAGGGCGGCCCGGGTGGACTCCTCGATGCTGCGCAGCGCGGCCCGGGCGGCCGCCGGGTCGCCGGTGAGGACCTCGCCCGCGACCGCCGCCTGGATGGTGGCCGCCGTCAGGGTGTGCCCGATCGAGTCGTGCAACTCCTGGGCCAGCCGGTTGCGTTCGGCCAGTTGCCGTTCCCGGGCGGCGGCCAGCGCGAGCCGCTCGGCCGGGGAGGGTCCCAGCAGCCGGGGCGCGAGCCGGCGCAGCGTGCCCGAGACCGCGGCGCACACCAGCGCGGCCAGCAGCACGCACACCAGGGACGCGGCCCAGCTCCCCCAGCCGTCGCCGGAGCGCACCGTCCGGCCGGACAGCGACAGTTCCAGTTCGCCGCCGAGCCACCGCCCGGGCAGGGCGAGCGCCGCCAGCAGCAGCAGGTTGACCGTCAGGGTGGCGGCCCAGCCCAGCGCGGCGTGCAGCAGCAGCCACAGCGGGGTCCGCCGCCGGTCCGCGCCGAACGCCCCGGACGGCGGCGGCAGCGGGACGTCCAGCAGGCGGCGGGCCGCCGCCACCAGCACCCGCCGGGTGGAGCGGGCCGTCCCGGCCAGCGCCACCAGCGCCGCCCACCCCGCCAGCACCAGCCCGGCCCGCGCCCCGTACGGGCCGGAGCCCCACGCCAGCGCGGGCAGCACCGCGACCGGCAGCAGCAGGGCGCTGGCCGCCGCGCCGAGGAAGGCGAACAGCGTGCCGGTGTAGGTGGAGCCGCGCAGCAACGGCCCGATCGCCCAGGTCATGGAGCAAGTATGGCGTCCGGGCCGGGCCGTCCCCTCCCCCGATCGGGGGAGCCCGGGTTCCCTCCCCGTCGGGAGGTGCGGCGGGGGCGCGGTGCCCCAGGATCGGTCCGGTCCGGAAGTGCCGGACGCCGTACGGAAGGACCGCCGATGCCCGTCCCGGGAACGACCGCCGAACACCCCGCAGCCCCCGCAGCGGCCCCCAACTCCCCGGCGACGGCCGCCGTGCTGCTGGGCGCCCTGGGCCTGTTCACCTCGTTCGCCCTGGTCGGCGGCCCGGTCGGCCTGGCCGGCCTGGTCACCGCCGGGTTCGCCCTGCGCACCGCCCGCCGCACCGGCACCGGCCGGGGCCGCGCGGTGGCCGGCCTGCTGCTCTCGCTGGCCGCGGTGGCGCTGTCCGTGCTGGCCGCCGTCCTGCTGGCCTGGTACGCGAACCACACCCAGCAGTGCTACCGGCCCGACGGCCTCCACCAGTACGTCGAGTGCGTCCGCCGCAGCCTGTCCGACCGCTGACGGGCCGTCAGCCACCCGCCCACCGGTCACCCGCCCGGCAGCTACCCGCCCGGCAGCCCTCCGCCCTGCAGCCCCCCGCCCGTCAGCCGTCGGCCAGCGCGGCGTCGACCGCGGCCCGGGCGTGCAGGGCGGTGGTGGGGAAGAGCGGGACGGGGCTGTCGGCGGGCCCGACCAGCAGTTCGATCTCGGTGCAGCCGAGGACGACGCCCTCGGCGCCCCGGGCGACCAGTCCGGCGATCACCTCCCGGTAGGCGGCCCGGGACTCCTCCCGGACGACGCCCAGGCACAGCTCCTGGTAGATCACCCGGTGCACCAGCTCCCGGCCCGGCGCGTCCGGGACGAGCACCTCCAGCCCGTGCCCGGCCAGGCGGCCCCGGTAGAAGTCCTGCTCCATGGTGAACGCGGTGCCCAGCAGCCCGACCCGCCGCAGCCCGGCCGCCCGGACCGCCGCGGCGGTGGTGTCGGCCAGGTGCAGCAGCGGCACGTCGACCGCCGCGGCGACCTGGTCGGCGACCTTGTGCATGGTGTTGGTGCAGATCAGCAGCAGGTCGGCCCCGGCCGCCGCCAGCGCCCGGGCCGCCCCCGCCAGCACCTCTCCGGCCTCCGCCCAGCGCCCGGCCGCCTGCAGCCGCTCGATCTCGGCGAAGTCCACCGAGTACAGCACGCACTTCGCCGAGTGCAGCCCGCCGAGCCGCTCCCGCGTCAACTCGTTGAGCAGCCGGTAGTACTGGGCGGTCGACTCCCAGCTCATGCCGCCGATCAGTCCGATGGTCCTCATCGCGCCAGTCTGCCACCCGGTCGGCGGGTGCCGGTGCTACTGGGTCGGCGGGTGCCAGTGCTACTGGGGCGGTACGGCGGCCGCCGGCCCCGCCGCGGGCGGGGCCGGCTCCGGCGGGGCGTCCGGGTCGGGGCGGACGGCCCCCAGGATCGGCAGCATGGTGACGGGCGCGAGCTTGACCACGGTGCCGGTGTGCGGGGCGTGCACGACGGCGCCGCCGCCCAGGTAGAGCGCGACGTGGCCGGCGTCCCCGTGGTAGATCACCAGGTCGCCGGGGCGCAGGTCGCGCAGGGCGATGTGGTGCAGGCCCGCCCACTGCTGCTGGCTGGTGCGCGGGATCGGGACGCCCGCGGCCCGCCACGCCTGCGAGGTGAGGCCGGAGCAGTCGAACGCGTCGGGGCCGGTGCCGCCCCACAGGTAGGGCTTGCCGCGCTGGGCGAGGGCGAAGTCGACGGCCCGCCGCCCGGCCGCGGACGCCCCGCCGCCGGGGCCCGCGGCGTTCGCGGCGGCGGCCAACTGCCGGGCGGCGCCGTCCGCGAGGGCGCTCTCCCACTGGTCGAGCCGGCCGAGCTGCTCGGCGGTGGCGGCGGCCAGCACCTGCTCGGTCCGGGCGGCGCCCTGCCGGGCCTGCTCCAGGGCCCGTTGGGCCCGGTCTGCGGCCGCCGACGCCGACTGCTCGGCCTGCCCGGCCCGTTCGGAGAGCAGCACCATCCGGTTGCGGGCCTCCCGCAGGTCGCGCAGCACGGCCGCGGCGCTGCGCGAGTCGGACGCGGCGCGCTGCTGCCGGTCGAGGAAGTCCTCGGGCCGGTCGGCGAGGAACAGCCGGGCCAGCGAGCCGAGTCCGCCGTTGCGGTACTGCTCGGCGACCAGCCGGGCCGCCTCGGTCTCGGCCTCGGTGAGCCGCCCGCGCTGCTGGTCGGCCTGCCGGGCGGCGTCCGCCGACTCCTTCCGGCGCTGCGCCAACTCCCCTGCGGCGGCCGTGTACTGCTGCTCGGCGGCCTCGGCGGTGTGCCGGGCCGCCGCGACGTCCCGGGCCAGCCGGTCGAGCTCCTGTCCCGCCCCCGTCGGCCCGGAACCCCCCGGGTCCTCGCCCGCCCCGGCCGGCGGCGGCGGCGGTTCGGCCGCGGCCGGCACCGCCGGAACGAACAGGAACGCTGCCACCAGCAGGGCCGCAGCCCGCCAGGACCGGGGTGTGCCACGGGACACCGAAATCCACCGTCCTCGGTCTGATGATCGGAACCACGGACACTCTGGCACCCGCCCCCACCGCCCCCGGGGACCTCACCGCCCGGAACCGGCACGCTCACCCGCCCGGCCCAGCCCCACCCGCAACACCCGTACCCCGCATGCCCGCCGCCTCCCGGGGTAGCCGACCGTCGCCACGGACGGCAGGCGGCCGTCCGGTCCGAGAGGAGACGCGAACCCATGACCCAGCAGATCCTGACCGGCTACGACGGCTCCCCGCGGTCCCGGACCGCCGTGCACTGGGCCGGTGCCGAAGCCGCCCGGCACGGCGCGGAACTGACCGTGCTGCGGGTCTGGCCCTGGCTCGGCCCCTCCGAGCCCGACGGCCCCACCACCGACCCGGTCCGACGGGCCGAGCACGGCGACCTGGAGGCCGTGGCCCGGGAGGTCCTGGCCGCCCACCCAGACCTGACGGTGGCCACCCAGGCAGCCGCGGGCGACACCGCCGACGCTCTGGTCGACGCCTCCGTCGAGTACGACCTCCTGGTCCTCGGCTCCGACGGCCCCGGCGCACTGGCCGATCTCCTGGGCGGCTCGGTGGCCCTCTCCGTCGCCGCCCGCGCCAGTTGCCCAGTGGCCCTGGTCCGGGAGCAGCCGGACGCCCCGGAGGACGAACTCCCGCTCATCGAAGGCGAGTTGCCCACTCCGGAGAACCCCCTCCCCACGGCGACGAACCCGTTCCCCGCCACCGTCCCGGAAGACGTACCGCCCGCCACCGCGGCTCCCCGCCCCGCCCCGGCGAACCCGTCATCCACCACCGCTACCGCCACTGCCACCGCCACTGCCGTTGCCCCGAGCCCGTCCCCCGCCGCCGTCCTGGAGGGCGAACTGTCCGCGTCGGCCCCGCACTCCGCCACCGCCGTCGCCCCGAGCCCCGGCCCGGCCGAGATCGTGGTGGGTGTGGCGGGTGAATCCTCGCTGCCCGCCGTGGAGTTCGCGCTCGCCGAGGCGGCCCGCTCGGGCGGGCGGGTGCGGGCCGTGCACGGCTGGGAGCTGATGCCGTTCTGGTCGGCGACGCCCGGTTGGCTGCCGCCCGACACCGACGCCGACGACCAGGCGTCGCGGATCGAGGCCGACCTGACCCGGGCGCTGGCCGCCGCCCGCGCCGCCCACCCGGAGGTCGAACTGGTCGTCGAGGCCCGCCTCGGCGGCGCCGCCGGCGGGCTGCTCTCCGCCGCCGAGCACGCCGACCTGGTGGTCCTGGGCCGCCGCCCGCACCTGCTGGGCCACAGCCTCGGCCCGGTCGCGCACGCCGCCGTCCGGAACAGCCCCGCCCCGGTGGTCCTCGTCCCCCAGCCCTGACCCGCCGCGCCCGCGTGCCAACCACCCTTCCGCCTCAACTCTGTTGACCCATTCGGATACGAATCACCAGCTGCCCGTATCCCTTCTCCCGCCGCATGCCGACACCGTTGGCATGACTCCCTCCCCCTCCTCCCCTTCCCGGTACCGCCGGACGCTCGCCGCCCTGGCCGCCACCGTGTGCGTGGCCACCGCGACGGGCCTGGCCCCCGCCCGCGCCTCCGTCGTCGAGGCACCCGCGGCCGACGCGCCGTGGGTGGTGTCGCTGGGCGACAGCTTCATCTCCGGTGAGGCCGGGCGCTGGGCCGGCAACAGCAACGAACCGGCGGACGGCTGGTCCAGGACCGACCGGGCCCACGACGCGGCCACCGACGAGAGCGATCCGCACCGGGTGTACGGCGCCTCCTACGACAGTGGCTGCAACCGCTCCGACGTCGCCGAGGTGCAGTCCCTGGCGCTCGACGTCCGCAAGCTCAACCTGGCCTGCTCCGGGGCGACGTCGAGCGCCGTCAAGCTGCCCGAGCACGGCGGGCAGCCGTTCAAGGGCGAGCCCTCGCAGGCCGGACAGCTCCAGGCAGCGGTGAACGGGCAGCCGCTGCGCGCCGTGGTGGTGTCCATCGGCGGCAACGACCTCGGCTTCTCCGACATCATCACCGACTGCACGAAGGAGTTCGTCAAGCCCTTCGGCGGCTCCCCGTGCGCCCCCGACGCCGCGAAGACCGTCCAGGAGCGGCTGCCCGGCGTGCGGCAGGCCGCCGCCGACACCCTCGCCGACGTGAAGGCGGCGCTGGAACGGGCCGGGCACGCGCCCGGCTCCTACCGGCTGGTCCTGCAGTCCTACCCGTCCCCGCTGCCCGAAGCCGCCCGGATCCGCTACCCCGGGGAGAAGTACGACCGCCTCACCCAGGGCGGCTGCCCGTTCTTCGACCGGGACCTCACCTGGGCCCACGACGACCTCGTGCCCGAGATCAGCGCCACCCTCGCCGGGGCCGCCCACGACGCCGGCGCGGAGTTCCTCGACCTCTCCCGCGCCTTCGAGGGCCGCGAGGTCTGCGCCACCGGCACCCGCCAGGCCGACCCCGGGAACCCGCCCACCGGCGAGACCGCCGAGTGGGTCCGCTTCGTGACCAGCGGCGTCGGCCAGGGCCAGCTCCAGGAGTCCCTGCACCCCGACAGCTTCGGCCAGCAGGCCCTCGGGACCTGCCTGAGCCTCCAACTGGAGCAGGACGCCGCCGACCACCGCTGCACCAACACCCCCGGCAAGGGACCCGCCGACATGGCCCTCGCCCCGCGCCCCTGACCACCGCCGCCGCCCGCCCCGCCGAAGTCGACGGTCGTGGCGGGCGGCCGGGCCTGCGGGGCGGGGGACGTCAGCTGTCGGTGGCCGGCAGCCGCAGCCAGGCGCAGGTGTCCGGGGGGAGGAGGGTGTCGTCGAGCGGGGTGCTGGTGAGCAGGACGGTGCTGCCTTCCGGGAGGGGCAGCGGCCGGTCGGTGAAGTTGACGAGGCAGGCGAAGGAGCCGTCGCGGGTGAAGGCGAGGGCGCCCGGGTCGGCGGGCAGCCAGGTGAGGGTCTCGGGCAGGGCGGCGAGTTCGGTGCGGCGCAGGCGCAGGGCGGTGCGGTAGAGGGTAAGTGCGGAGTGCGGGTCGGCGTCCTGGGCGGCGACGCTCCGGCCGGCCCAGTCGGCGGGCTGCGGGAGCCACGGGGCGGCGGCCCCGTCCGGGGAGAAGCCGAGGGAGGCGCCGTCGGCGGTCCAGGGCAGCGGGACGCGGCAGCCGTCGCGGCCGCGGTCGGCGCCGCCGGAGCGGACGAAGGTGGGGTCCTGGATCAGTTCGTCCGGGAGGTCCTCGACCTCGCTGAGCGCGAGTTCGTCGCCCTGGTAGACGTAGACGCCGCCGGGCAGGGCCATGGTGAGCAGGGCGGCGGCGCGGGCGCGGCGCAGGCCCAGGTTCCGGTCGGTGGGGGCGCCGAGCCGCTTGTTGCCCATGTCGAAGGAGGTGTCCTCGCGGCCGTAGCGGGTGACGTGCCGGATGGTGTCGTGGTTGGAGAGCACCCAGGTGGGCGGGGCGCCGACCTCGGCGTGGGCGGCCAGGGTGGCGTCGACCACGTCCTTCACGGCGTCGAACTCCCAGGCGCAGCAGAGGAATTCGAAGTTGAACGCGGAGTGCAGCTCGTCCGGGCGCAGGTAGCGGGCGAACTGTTCGGGGGTGGGGAGCCAGACCTCGCCGACGAAGACCCGCTCGCCCGGGTAGCCGTCGGTGATCTTGCGCCAGGAGCGGTAGACCTCGTGGACGGCGTCGACGTCCTGGTAGGGGAGGTCGGTGACGTCGGGGTCGGGGCCGACGTCGGGCAGGCCGGGCTTCTTGGCGAGGCCGTGGGCGACGTCGATCCGGAAGCCGTCCACGCCGCGGTCCAGCCAGAACCGCAGGACGGACTCGAACTCGGTGCGCACCTCGGGGTGTTCCCAGTTGAGGTCGGGCTGCTCGGGGGCGAACAGGTGCAGGTACCAGTCGCCGGGGGTGCCGTCCGGGTCGGCCGTGCGGGTCCAGGCGTTGCCGCCGAAGTACGACTGCCAGTCGTTGGGCGGCAGTTCGCCGCTCTCCCCCTTCCCGGGAGCGAACCAGAAGCGTTCCCGTTCGGCGGAGCCCGGCGCGGCGGCGAGCGCCTCGCGGAACCAGGGGTGCTGGTCGGAGCAGTGGTTGGGCACCAGGTCGACGATGACCCGCAGGCCGTGCTCGTGGGCGTCGGCGATCAGTTCGCGGGCCTCGGCGAGGGTGCCGAACAGCGGGTCGATGTCGCGGTAGTCGGCGACGTCGTAGCCGCCGTCGGCCATCGGGGACCGGTACCAGGGGTTGAACCAGAGGGCGTCCACGCCGAGGTCGCGCAGGTACGGCAGGCGGCTGCGCACGCCCGCGAGGTCGCCGACGCCGTCGCCGTTGCCGTCGGCGAAGCTGCGCACGTAGACCTGGTAGATGGCGGCGGTGCGCCACCAGGGCTGGGCGGGGCGGGCGGTGGGCGTGTTCACGGGGGGTCTCCTTGTTCGTGGACGGTGCGGGGGCCCGCCCGCGCGCCCGGCGGGGGGTGCGGGCGGGTCCGGGGTGCGGGGGTGCTACCAGCCGGTGTTGCCGGTGCCGCGCTGGACGGTGAAGCCGCCGGTGACGTTCAGCGGCGCGTCGGCGGTGCCGCTGATCCGGGTGTTGGCGAAGGTGCCCTGCCCGGTGGCGTTGACCTCGATGCCGTGGTGGCCGGTCCGGTCGACGACCAGTCCGTCGACGCGCAGGTCGGCGACCTGCTTCTGCCAGGAGAGCAGCAGCGCGCTGTAGGTGGAGTCCTGGACGGTGTTGTCGTTCAGGACGACGGGCCGGGTGAGGTCGCTCTGGTCGGCGTAGATCCAGATCGCGCCGAGCTGGGAGTTCCAGTTGACCTCCAGGCTGCCGGTGCGGCGCAGCAGGTTGCCGGAGACGGTGGTGGTGCCGGTGAAGGGCTGGCCGAAGCGGCTGGAGACGGTGATGCCGGCGCCCGCGGTGACGGTGTCGGAGATCAGGTTGTCCTCGACGCTGTTGCCGCTGCCGCCGTAGACGGCGGCGCCGTTGGCGAGGGTGGGCAGTTGGACGGTGTTGTGGCGGAAGGCGCTGTTGGTGACGGCGGCGCCGTCGGACCACATGGCGAGGGCGTCGTCGCCGGTGCCGCGGATGCTGCTGTCGGAGACCACGGTGCTGTCGACGGCGCCGTGCAGGTTGACGCCGTCGGCGTAGGTGTCGCGGATGCGCAGGCCGCTGGCCTGGAGTCCCTTGGTGGGGGCGTTGATCCACAGGCCGACCTTGGTGTGCCGGATCCAGACGTTCCTGATGACGGATCCGGTGCCGAAGTCGCCCTCGATGCCGGCCTGGCCGTTGGCGTCGTCGCGGACGGTGTTCTGGCCGTCGATCGCCAGGTCCTCGACGGTGCTGGTGCCGCCGGTGCCGTACAGGCCGCCCTTGAGGCCGGTGCCGCGCAGCACGGTGTACCAGACGCCCGCGCCGCGCAGTTTCACGCCGGACAGGTCGACGTGGTCGGAGACGACGTAGGTGCCGGCCGGCAGGAACAGGCCCTTGCCCTGGTTCCTGGCCGCGGCCAGCGCGTTGCCGAGGGCCGCGGTGACGTCCTGGCCGTCGGGGGTGACGCCGAGGTCGGCGGCGGAGACGTACCCGGCGGGCAGGGTGCCGGCGGCGCCGGTCTGTTCGGCCTCGACCAGGTCGAGGGTGTAGGAGGCGGCGGTGTCCGCGGCGTTCTTCTGGAAGCGCAGCACGGTGCCGGCGGGCAGGGTGCGGCCGAAGGTGGCGCGGGTCTCGTCGAAGAAGCGGTGCGGCTGCCCGTCGGCGGGGTTGTTGGTGTACGGGTAGGCCCCGTAGACCCAGGCGTAACGGGACGTCAGGTGCAGACCGGCCAGGGCCTGGCCGTCGGCGTAGGCGCTGAGGGTGGCGTCCTGGCCGGTGCCGTCGGCGCTGTCGGGGAGGGAGTAGCGCAGGTTGATCGCGTCGGCGGGGGCGGTGAGCTTGATCTCGACGTACTGGCCGGTCCGGTCCAGCCTGACGGCGCTGCGGCCGGAGGCTTCGGAGGCGACCGCGAGGTAGGTGCGGTCGGGGGTGAGGACGGTGCCGTTGGTGGTTCCGGCCTCGGCCTCGTAGCCGGTGTAGGGGAGATCGGCGCCCGGGGTGCCCGGGTCGGTGGGCGCGGTGCTGCCGGTGGGGGTGGTGGGGGTGAGGCTGTCGAGGTTGACGTTGCCGCTGTCGGCGGTGGTGAACGCCAGGGCGAGGGTGTTGCTGCCCGCGGCGTAGGTGGCGGGCTGCCGGACGGTCGCCCAGGTGTCCCAGTTCGCGGTGGCGGGCAGCGTGACCTGCCCGGCCGCGGCGCCGTTGACCAGCAGGGTGAGCGTCTTGGCGGAGCCGGTGCCGTTGGCGTACCGGATGTCGGCCGTTCCGCTGCCCGCGGTGGCGGAGGTGACGGTGAAGGTGGTCCTCGCGGTTCCCTTGTTGCCGTCGGTGTAGCCGCCGACGAAGCCGCTGCCGGTGTACCCGGCGTGGTCGGCGGCCGCGGCGGCGCCGCCGGAGAGCGCGGCGGACTCGGCCTCCAGCGTGCCGCCCGGCGTGGTGGTGCCGGTGGTGCCGGTGGTGACGGTCAGGTTGTCGAGGTTGACGTTGCCGCTGTCGGCGGCGGTGAACGCGTAGGCGACGGTGTTGGCACCGGAGTCGAGGGCGACGTCCTGCCGGACGGTCGCCCAGGTGTCCCAGTTCGCGGTGGCGGGCAGCGTGACCTGCCCGGCGGCGGCGCCGTTGACCAGAAGCGTCAGCGTCTTGGCGGAGCCGGTGCCGTTGGCGTACCGGACCGCGAGGGTGGCGGTTGTGGCGGTGGTGGCCTGCACGGTGAAGGAGGTCTTCGCCGTGCCCTTGTTGCCGTCGGTGAAGCCGCCGACGAAGCCGGTACCGGTGTACCCGGCGTGGTCGGCGGCCGCGGCGGCGCCGCCGGTGCTGGCGGCGGACTCGGCCTCCAGGACGACGGAGGCGGCCCGGGCGGTGCCGGGGGCGAGCGTCCACAGGGTGAGGCCGGCGAGGAGCGCGACGGCCGCGGCGAGGGCGGCGGGCCTGGTGGTTCTGGTGGTGCGGGACGTGCCGGGTGCAGGGTACACGTGGGCTCCCGAAGGTGACCGGGGCGCGACGGCTCCCGGTGTGGGGGTGGGGGGGGTGGTGCGGCGGCGCCGGCCGGGTCGAGCGGCTGCTTCGGCCGGCGCCGGGTCGGTGGGGGGCGGTGCCGTCCCCGGGAGGTCGGCACCGGGGACGGCAACCCGCGCGCGAGGGCGGGCCAAGAACTGACGTACCGTCAATTCCCTTTTATTGCACGATGGTTCAGCCCTTGAGGCTGCCGGCGGTCAGTCCCGCCATGATGTGGCGCTGGAACAGCAGGAAGATCACCAGCAGCGGGACGGCGGCCATCGCCATGCCGGCCAGCAGCTGGTTGGCGGGCATGTCGTTGGCGAGGGTGTTGAGGGCGACGGTGATCGGCTGGCCCTTGGGGTCGGGCAGCGTCAGCATCGGCCACAGGAAGTCCTTCCAGACGCCGACCACCGCGAAGATGGACACCACGGCGAGGACCGGCCGGGCCAGCGGCAGCACCACGTGCAGCAGGATCCGCACCGGCCCGGCGCCGTCGATCCGGGCGGCGTCGATCAGCTCCTCCGGGATCTGGTCGAAGAACCGCTTCAGCACGAAGATGTTGAAGGCGTTGGCGCAGGCGGGCAGCCAGACGGCGAACGGCGTGTTGATCAGGTTGACGTGGATCAGCGGGATGTCCACCACCGTCAGGTAGGTGGGCACCAGCAGCGCGGAGACCGGCAGCATCAGGGTGGCCAGCATCATCGCGAGGACGACGTTGCCCAGCACCGGCCGCAGCTTGGACAGCGCGTAGGCGGCGCAGACGTCCACCACCAGTTGGAGGAGCAGCGCACCGGCGGCCAGCAGCAGGGTGTTGAGGAAGTAGCGGCCCAGTCCGGTGCTGCTCCACGCCTGGCTGTAGCTCTCGGGGTGGAAGCTGTGCGGGAGCAGCGTCGGGTGCGGGTCGGCGAGTTCGGCGGAGGACTTCAGCGCGCCGGAGACCAGCCAGTACAGCGGAAAGACGAACGCGGCGGTGAAGGTGACCAGGACGGTGCCCAGCACGGTCCGGTAGAGCAGGCGTCCGAGCGGCCGGTCGAGTTCGGCGGGGGCGACGAGGGTGCGGGCGGCGGATTCGGCGGTGGCCATGGCGGGTTCCTCTCAGCCCTTGGAGCGGGTCAGGCGCAGGTAGAGGCCGGCGAAGGCGCCGAGGACGACGAACAGGACGGTGCTCATCGCGCTGGCCAGGCCGAAGTCGTTGTAGACGAAGGCGTAGCGGTAGAGCAGCAGCAGGACGGTGACGGTGGCGTCGTTCGGTCCGCCGCCGGTCAGCACGAAGGGTTCGATGAACACCTGCATGGTGCCGATGACCTGGAGCAGCAGCGTGATCAGCAGGATGAAGCGCATCTGCGGGATCGTCACGTGCCACAGCCGCTGCCGGATCGAGGCGCCGTCGAGCTGCGCGGCCTCGTACAGTTCGCCGGGCACGCCCTGGAGGGCGGCGAGGTAGATCAGCGTGGTGGTGCCCATGTTGGCCCAGGTGGAGACCAGGACCAGCGACAGCATCGACAGGTTCTCCGACTCCAGCCACTGCTGCGGGGGCAGGTGCAGGATCCCCAGCGCGTGGTTGAACAGGCCCGGGCCCGGGTCGTAGAACCAGCGCCACAGCAGGACGGTGACGATCGGCGGCAGCATCACCGGCAGGTAGACGGTCATCCGCAGGTAGGCCCGGCCGTGGCGCAGCTCGTTGAGGACGACGGCGGTGACGAACGGCGCGGCGAAGCCGAACACCAGGGCCAGCGCGGTGAACCACAGGGTGTTGCGCCAGGCGGTGAGGAACAGCGGGTCGTCGAACAGGCGCTGGAAGTTGTCCAGGCCGACCCAGGTCGCGGGCTGCGCGAAGTCGACCTGCTGGAAGCTCAGCAGGAACCCGCGGACGATCGGGTACCAGGAGAACAGGGCGAAGGCGAGGATGCCGGCGCCGAGGAACAGGTACCCGACGAGGTTGTCGGCGACGCGGCGGCGCAGTCCCGCCCGGCGCGGGGAGGAGGGCGGGGACGGTGCGGGGCCGGCGGCGGGCCGCCGCTGGGTGCGGCGCGGGGCGCCGACGGTGTCGACCTTCATGGCTGGTGGCTTTCGGCTCGGGCGGGACCGGGAGGACGGACCGAGGACGGACGGATGGCGGACCGGCGGGTGCGGCCGGCGGCGGGGGCGTGCGGCCGGCCGCGCCCCGGGCTCACTGCGCGGTGGCGAGGATGGTGTCGACCTTCTTCTGCGCGTCCTTCAGCAGCTCGTCGACGTTCGCGTCCTGCTTGGTGAGCACGGCCTGCATCACGCCGTCCAGCACGGTGTAGATCTGCTGCGCGTTCGGCGGCTCGACCTTGACCTTCACCTCCGCGGAACGGTCCACGAACGGCTGGTAGTTCTGCTGCGGGACGTTGGCGTACTTGGCGTGCACGGCCTTGACCGTCTCGCCGCTCTTCCCGTCGAACAGGTCGGGCTGGGGCAGGCCGATCGGGATGTCGGAGCCGGCCGACTTCTTGTCGGTCTCCTCCTGCCGGTCCGGGTTCAGGTACTTCCACTGGACCCAGGCCAGGCCGGCCTTGATCTTCGCCGGGGTGTCCTTGGGGTTGAACATGAAGCCGTCGCCGCCGCCGAGCGTGGCGGTGCCGGGCATCGCGGCCAGCCCGTACTCGTCGTACTTGCGCTCGAACTGCTTGACGATGGTGGGGATGTTGTCGGGGCCGGCGAGGTACATGCCGAGCTTGCCCGCGCCCATCGCCTTCTGGACGTCGGGGATCTCCAGCAGTTGGCGGCTGCCCATGCTGTTGTCGGTCCACCGCATGTCGTGCAGGTACTGCAGGGCCTTGCGGCTCGCGTCGGAGTCGACGGCGGCCTTCCACTTGCCCGTGCCGTCCTGGGTGGCGACGTCGCCGCCCAGCGAGTAGATCCACGCGGTCAGGTGCCAGCCGCCCTGGTTGTTCTTGGAGAAGTCGGCGTAGCCGGTGGTGCCGTCGCCGAGCGCGGTGATCCTCTGCGCGGCGGTGCGGACCTCGTCCCAGGTGGTCGGCGGCTTGTCCGGGTCCAGCCCGGCCCTGGTGAACAGCTCGCGGTTGTAGACCAGGCCCATCGAGTAGTTGCCGGTGGGCAGGCCGTAGACCTTGCCGTCCTTGCCCGTGAAGACCCGCTGCAGCTCGGGCTTGACGTCGGCGAGCGCGGGGACGTCCTTCAGGTACGGGGTGATGTCGGCGGCCTGGTGGCGCTGGATCAGGCCCGCGGGGTCGGTGAAGTAGACGTAGTAGACGTCCTCCAGCTGCCCGCCCGCGAGCTTCGCGGCGAAGGTCTTCGGGTCCATCAGGCCCTCGTGGGCGTCGATCCTGATGTTCGGGTGGCTCGCCTCGAACGCCTTGACGTCGTCCTCGAAGTTCTTGCGGTCCACGGTCTGGGTGGCCGGGGGGAGGCCGTTGACCGAGATGGTGACCACGCCGCCGGCGTCACCCGAGCCGCTGCCGCTGCTGCCGCAGGCGGCGGCCGCGAGGGCGGTGGCCGCGGCCAGCGCCACGGCGGAGACACGGCGGATTCTGTTGCTGTCCATGCTGATTCGGACCTTCCGTGGGACCTGCAACCGCTTGCGCCGGGGAGTGGACGAACGCGCAAGCGGCTTGACGGATGAGGAGGCCCGGCTGGTTGCCTCGGGCGCTCGTCGATGACCCGAACACTGACATCGTGAACGCAAAGAGTCAACAGTGTGACGCAATATCCTTGCGCGCCGTCCGGCTTCGTGACCTACCTCCCGGTGGCGATCACTGCGCGTACCGGACCGGTCGACCCGCGCACGATCAGCTCGGGCTCGAACAGCACCTCCCCCGCGGGCACTTGGCGGCCCTCGATCTGGTCGACCAGGGCCTTGGCCGCCGCGGCGGCCATCGCGGCGGTCGGCTGGCGCACCGTGGTCAGCGGCGGATCGGTGGCGATCATGTACGGAGAGTCGTCGAACCCGACCACCGAGACGTCGTCCGGCACCACCAGTCCCTCGCGCCGCAGCCGCCGCACCGCGCCCAGCGCCAGCGCGTCGCTCGCGCACACCACCGCGCTCGCCCCGGCCTCCACCAGCCTGGGCACGGCCGCCGCTCCGCCGTCCATCGAGAACATCGCGTGGGCCACCAGCCGGCCCAGCTCCCCCTCCCGCCCGCGCCGGCGCAGGTGCCGGGCGAACGCCTCCAGTTTGCGTACGGACGGCACGTGTCCGGCCGGGCCGAGCAGCAGCCCGATCCGCTCGTGCCCGAGCGCCTCCAGGTGGGCCAGCGCCTGCTCGACGGCGGCCTCGTCGTCGACCGAGACCAGCGACGAACCCCGGTGCCCGTCGGCCGCGTTGATCAGCACCACCGGCACCTCGCGCTCGCGCAGCGCCCGCCCCTGCTCGGGCCCGGCGTCCGCGTAGCTGGCCCCCACGAACACGATGCCGGCGACGTTCTGCCGCAGCAGCATCTCGATGTAGTTCGCCTCCGAGACGCCGTCGGCGGTGCGGGTGCACAGCACCGGCATCAGCCCCTGCTTGCTCAGCGCCCCCGCCAGTACCTCGCAGAACGCCGGGAAGACGGGATTCTGCAGGTCGGGGACGACCAGGCCGACCAGCGGCGCCCGCTCCGACCGGAAGCCGGCGGGCCGCTCCAGGCCCATCACGTCCAGCGCCGTCAGCACCGCCGCGCGCGTCTCCCGCGACACCCCCGGCCGGTTGCGCAGCACCCGGCTCACCGTCACCGTGCTCACGCCGGCGAACCGGGCCACCTCGTCCAGCTTCTTCTTCATGCCCGAAGGCTACTGTCCGGACTGCAAAAAAACGACTGCTCCATGAAAATCAACGAAAGCGGGAGTCACCGGACCGGTCGGCCGGATGGTCTGTAAGGACTCTTGACAGTCGTGCGGCCCGGACCGCGACCATGGGGCCGGACCAGAGCCCCCCTCCCCGAAGGCCGAAGTCCGTTGCCTTCCCCCACAGTTGAAGGGAGCGCGGTCCATGACAGGACCCGTTCGCAGACCGTTCCGAGCCCTGCTCGCCGGAGTCCTCGGCGTCACCGCCCTGGCCGGCCTGACGCTGACCGGCTCGGGCACCGCCGACGCGGCGGGCACCCCACTGCCCGCCCGGGTCTTCGCCCCGTACTTCGACGCCCGGACGACCGGTGACAGCCTGTCCGCCCTCTCCACGCGGTCCGGCAACAAGTTCGTGACGCTGGGCCCCGTCCAGGCCGACGCCAAGGGCTCCTGCACGCCGTACTGGAACGGCGACACCAGCACCCCGGCCTTCCGGGTCGACCGGGCGCCGAGGTTCACCGACGACATCGACTACCTGCGGGCGGGCGGCGGTGACGCCGTCCTGTCCTTCGGCGGGCCCGCGGCCGACCGCGCCGGCACCGAGATCGCCGACAGCTGCACCGATGTCGGGGCGATCGCCACGGCCTTCCAGAACGTCGTCCTGTCGTACGGCGTCAGCCGGATCGACCTGGACGTCGAGGGCGGCTCGCTGGCCGACTCGGCCGGCATCGACCGCCGCAACAAGGCGGTCAGGCTGACCGAGGACTGGGCGACGTCCGTCGGCCGCCCCCTCCAGTTCTCGTACACCCTGCCGGCCACCCCCGCGGGCCTGACCCCCGGCGGCCTGGCCGTGCTGCAGAACGCGCTGTGCAACGGCGCCCGGATCGACGTCGTCAACCTGCTGACGTTCGACTACCGCGACGGCCCCCGGCACGACATGGCCGCCGACACCCGGAGCTCCGCGCAGGGCCTGCACGACCAGTTGCAGCAGCTGTACCCGTCCAGGACCGACGCGCAGCTGTGGGGCTCGATCGGGATCACCGAAATGATCGGCGTCGACCACTACGGCCCGGAGGAGACGTTCAGCACCGCGGACGCCGCCGCCGTGGAGAGCTGGGCGGCGGCCAAGGGCGTCAGCACCCTGTCGTTCCGGTCGCTGCAGCGCGACAACGGCGACTGCCCGGGCACGGCCGGGTCGGACTCCTGCTCGGGCACCGCCCAGAGCGCCTGGCAGTTCAGCAGGGCCTTCCAGCCGTTCACCGACCCCCCGCCCGTCTACCACTCCCCGTCGCCCTCCTCGCCCTCCTCGCCCTCCTCGCCCTCCTCGCCCTCGTCCCCCTTCCCCTCGATCACCGACGAGGGGCCCAGCTTCCTCATGCACCTGGGCCAGGACGCGGGCAGCGTGGTCGCCGGCTCCTCGGTGACCACCACGGTGAGCGCGGCGGTCAACCACGCCCAGGTGGAGTACGTGACGGTCGGGGTCAGCGGCACCCCGGCGGGGGTCACCGCCTCGGTCGACCCCGCCGTGGTCTTCACCGGCTATCCGGGCAACCAGAGCAACTCGGCCGCCACCCTGTCGCTGGCGACCACGTCCGCGGCCGTCCCCGGCGTCTACCGGCTGACGGTGACCGGGCGGGGCAGCTCGTTCCGGGCCGACGCCACCTACACCCTCACCGTGGTGAGCCCGGTCCCCCCGCCGCCCTGCGCCACTGCCGCCTGGAACCCCGCGCAGGTCTACACCAACGGCGACACCGTCTCGTGGACGGGCCGCAACTGGCGGGCCAAGTGGTGGACGCAGGGCGAGCAGCCCGGGACCACCGGTGAGTGGGGTGCCTGGAAGGACCTCGGCGCCCACTACTGAGCCACCAGGCCCGAACCCGCCGGCCCGGTGCGGAGCTCGGGAACGGCCGCCCGCGCACCGGGCCGGCGGGGGGTTACGCACTCCGTCCGGGGGACACCGGGAGGTCACGCGGTCTCCCCCGGGCAAGCGAAATCCCGACTCCAGGCGGCGCAGGGCGGCGGTGGCGCCGGGTCGGCGGGGGCGGGGCGTCGCCTTGCATGTGCCGCATGTCAACACTTCGACACGGGCGTCACCGCACGCTCCGGTCCGACCTCCCGCTGCCCCGGGCCCGGCGTCCGAAGCCGGGCCCGGAACCGGCCGCAGCCCCGTCCCGCTTCCGGCGGGAGTCGGGCCGGACCCTGCGGTGGGTGCGGCAGACCTGTGCGCCCAAGGGGCGGCCCGCCGTCTCCCCGGCGGTGTGGCGGTCGGCGCTGGCGGTGACCGCCCCGGCCGGGGTCGGGCTGGGGCTGGGGCGGCCCGCGGAGGGGGTGATGGTGGCGATGGGGGCGCTGTCGGCGGTGCTGACCGATGTGGCGGCCGCCTACCGGCACCGGGCGATCACCATGCTGTTGCCCCAACTGCTGGGCGCGGCAGGGGCGTTCGCCATGCTGGCGGCGCAGGGGCGGTGGTTCGCGCCGGGGGTGCTGCCCGCGCTGGGGGTGGTGGCGGGGGTGCTGGCCACGCTGGGGGTGGAGGGGTCGCTGGGGGCGATGATCCTGCTGATGGACGCCGAGGTGGCGATGGACCTGCCGCTGCCGGGCCCGCTCTGGTGGCCGCCGGCGCTGATGCTGCTGGGCGGGCTGTCGGTGGTCGGGCTGGCGCTGGCCGGGCGGCCGTTCTTCCGGGGCCGGGCCGAACGGGCGCTGCTCGCGCAGTGCCTGGCGGGGTGTGCGGCGGTGCTGGCGCCGGACGCGGCGGGCCCGGCCGGGACGGCGCGGCGGCGGGCGCTGCACGACGTGCTGGAACGGGCCAGGCACACCGGTTCGGTGGGGGGCAGCGTGCTGCTGGCCCGCCACCTGCCGGGCCTGCTGGCGCTGGCCGAGGCGGCGTCCTCGGCGGGGGCGCGGGGGCTGGTGGCCGATCCGGCGCTGGTCGGCCGGCTGCGGGCCGAGGCCGGACGGGTGGCGGCGGGGCGGCCGGGCGCGGGCGGGGCGTGGCCGCCGGGGCACGGCCCGCTGGACGTCCGGCTGGTCCGGGCGGCCCGCGCGGCGGTGGACCCGGGCCCGGGGCCCGTCGGGTCCGCCGGTCTGCGGGCCGGTCTGCGGGCCGGTCTGTCCCCGGGCCGGCGGCGGGCGGCGGTCCGGGCGGTGCTGGCGGACCCGCGGTCCTGGCTGGGCGGCCTGCGGGTGGGGGCGGCGCTGCTGCTGGCGGGGGCGGCGGCCGCGCACTGGGACCTGCGGCACCCGTACTGGGCGGTGCTGAACGTGACCTTCGTCTGCCGTCCGGAGGTCGGTCCGGTCACCGGGCGTGCGCTGGAACGGTTCTGCGGCACCGCGCTGGGACTGCTGGGCAGCGGGCTGGTGCTGGCCTGCGCCGGGCCGGACGGGGCGCTGCTGGCGGTGCTGGCGTTGGCGGCGGGGCTGGTCCCGGCGCTGTCCGGCACCGGCTACCTGTACCAGGCGGCGGCCCTGGCCACGGTGGTGCTGATGGCCACGCAGCTCGCGGGCGATCCGGGCCTGCCGCTGCTGCTGCCGAACCTGGCGTCCTGCGCGATCGGCTGCCTGGCCGCGGTGCTGGCGGGTGAGCTGTTCGGCCCGCGCCACCGGCACCCGGCGGTGGCCCGCCGGCTGGCCGGTGCCGTCGAGCAGGCCGCCCTCGCGCTGACCCCACACCGCCCCCGGACGGCGGCCCCGGCCCCGTACCGGCCGGGCGCCGCAGTCTCCGCCGCCGCGACCGTCCCGCACCTGCAACTCGCGGCGGCCCGGGCCGAGTTCGAGCGGATTCGGCGGGAGCCGCCGTGGCGGCAGGGGGCGACCGCGCGCTGGGCCGCGCTGATCGACGAGGTGGAGCGGACGGTGGACACCGCGCTCGCCCCGGCCGCCCCCGCCGACCACCGCCACTTCGACGCGACCCGCCACCACCTGCACCGGCTCGCCACCGACCTGCACCGGCTGGCGGCCCGCCCCTGAGCCCCGCACGGCCCGGCCCCCTCTGCCCGCAGCGAATCTGCGGCGGGCAGAGAACCCTTCGCCGGGGGCCGCCGGGGGCCGACAGTGGAGTCACCGACCCTCCGTCACCACCGGGAGATCCGATGACTCCACCGCTCAGCGTCCTCCGCCCCCGGGCGGAGGACGGCGACACCCCGCCCAACCCGTTCGACGACCACCTGGCGGCACTGCTGCTGGCCCGGCGGATCGTCCTGCTCGGCACCCAGGTCGACGACGTGTCGGCGAACCGGGTGTGCGCGCAGCTGCTGCTGCTCTCGGCCGAGGACCCGCGGGCCGACATCAGCCTGTACATCAACAGCCCGGGCGGTTCGGTCACGGCCGGGCTGGCGATCTACGACACCATGCGGCTGATCCCGAACGACGTCTCCACCCTGGCGATGGGGTTCGCGGCCAGCATGGGGCAGTTCCTGCTGACGGTGGGCGCGCCGGGCAAGCGGTTCGCGCTGCCGAACGCGCGGATCATGATGCACCAGCCGTCGGCGGGCATCGGCGGCACCGCGTCGGACATCGCCATCCAGGCGGAGAACCTGGAGTACACCAAGCAGGCCATCGAGCGGATCACCGCCGAGCACACCGGGCAGAGCCCGGAGACCATCGCCCGGGACGGCGACCGGGACCGCTGGTTCACCGCCGAGCAGGCCCGCGAGTACGGGATGGTGGACCAGGTGCTGGAGTCGCTGGCCGACATCGGCACGGCCGCGTCCCGTCGACGGGCGGGGCTGTGACATGGCCTCCTACCCGATTCCCTACGTGATCGAGCGGACCGCCCAGGGCGAGCGCTCCTACGACGTGTTCAGCCGGCTGCTGAACGAGCGGATCGTCTTCCTCGGCACCGAGATCGACGACGGCGTCGCCAACGTGGTGATCGCCCAGCTGCTGCACCTGGAGGCGGCGGCCCCCGAGCAGGAGATCGCCGTCTACCTCAACTCGCCCGGCGGGTCGTTCACCTCGCTGATGGCGATCTACGACGCGATGTCGTTCGTGCAGTGCCCGATCGCCACCTTCTGCGTCGGCCAGGCCGCCTCCACCGCGGCGGTCCTGCTGGCCGGCGGCGACCCGGGGCGGCGTTCGGTGCTGCGGCACGCCCGGGTGCTGCTCAGCCAGCCCGCCAGCGGCGGGCAGCGCGGCACCGTCTCCGACCTCAGCCTGGCCGCCAAGGAGGTGCTCCGGATCCGCTCCCAGGTCGAGGAGGTGCTCTCCCGGCACACCGGCCACCCGGTGGCCGCGCTGCGCGCCGACCTGGACCGCGAGAAGGTGTTCAGCGCCGAGGAGGCCGTCGCCTACGGCCTCGCCGACCGGGTCCTGAACAGCCGCGTCCCCGCCCCCTGAGCCCCCCCATGCTGGTGCGCGCCCGCCCCCTTCCGTCCGAAGGGGGCGGGCGCGCACCGGCGGGTACGGCCGTCCGGCGCTCAGGCCGCCAGGCAGAGCCCGCCGTAGCGGCCCGCGGTCGCGGTCGCGGTCCGGCTGCGGCCGGCCGTGCTGTGCACCGCGACCAGTTCCCGCTGCACCAGCGAGAGCACGTCCCCGAGGCCCAGCCCGAGCGCCCGGGCGGCGGCGGCGAGCACCTCCGAGGAGGCTTCCTTGCGGCCGCGTTCCAGCTCCGACAGGTAGGGCACCGAGATCCGGGCGGCCTCCGCGACGTCCTTCAACGTCCGCCCCTGGGTGAGGCGTTCGCGCCGCAGCACCCCGCCCACCACGTCCCGCAGCAGCGGCTCCCTGGGTTCCGGCACGGGCCGCGGGGCCTGCTGCGGGCGCAGCGGGACGACGCGGGCGGTCTGGGTGTCCGACGCACGAGTTGTCATCCCCCAAGCCTAGGCACCGCACCCGGCCCGGAGGGCCCGCGCCGCTCTGCCCTCAGCAGAACCCTCGCACCGGCCCCGGTCGGCCGCCGGGCGGGGGGCCCGGCGGCCGACCGGTTCGTCAACCTCCTTCCGTTCCAGGGGTGTCGGCCGGTGCTACGGCACGGCCAGCAGGCACAGCAGCGAGCAGGCGACCGCCGCGGACGGCGCCGTGGTGGTCGGGACGGTCCCGGCGGGCGCGTTCGCGGCGACGAAGCTGGCGGACGCGGTGTTCTTCACCGGCAGGGCCAGCAGCAGCGAGTCGCAGTAGACCTGGCGGCTGCTCCCGGCGGCCAGCGCGAACGTCCCGGCGGCGCTGCGGCAGGCGGGCGTGCTGGGGTCGTTGACGGTGACGGTGGCGGCGTCGACCGGGCCCGCGTTGGTGACGGTGATCCGCCAGTGCGCGGTGCCGAGCAGTCCGAGCAGTCCGACGGGGCTGGTCTTGGCCCAGGGTCCGGGTCCGCCGGGGGCGCAGTCGTGCCAGTTGAGGGAGCCGCAGATCTCCTTCTCCACGCTGACCTTCGGCTGGCAGCCGGTGCCGGGCGCGACGGGGGCGGTGACGGTGTTGGAGGTGAACGTGCCGGTGGTGTCGGTGCCGGTGGCGGTGTTGCTGACCGAGGTGGTGGTGCAGCTCGCGGCGACCGTGGTGCGGAAGCAGATCTGCGGCGCGTCGCCCCGGTACTCGACGACCAGCATGGGGTGGTTGGTGGCGGTGAAGTCCCCGGTGGTGGTGAGCACGAGCTGCGCGGTGACGGTGAGCGCGGGGTGCGCGGCGGGGTCGACGCCGGACAGGTCGACGGTGCCGTCGGGGGCGAGGCCGGGGGTGGCGACGGGCGTGCCGTCGGGGTCGGTGACCAGGACCCGGGAGGCGGCCAGGTCGAGGTGGGTGAGGTCGAGGTCGGTGAGCCGGGCCCGGGTGTAGGCCTGGACGTGGCCGCTGCCGCCGTCGCAGTAGAAGGAGGCGGGTTTGAGGGTGACGGTGGCGCCGCTGTGCTGGCAGGGGCTGGCGGCGGTGGCCGGGTCCATCGAGAACAGGATTCCGGCGTCGCCGAGGCCGATCAGGCAGCGGGTGGTGCTGTCGTAGCTGTAGCCGTAGTCGCGGGTGGTGCCGCCGTTGGCGGTGGGGTGGGTGGCGGGCAGCGGGAAGCCGGCGCAGGGGGCGGCGGTCCGCCAGTCGTAGCAGAGGGTCACGCCGCTGCCGCCGCTGCCGCCCCAGGCCGGGAAGTAGCTGCGGGTGGTGGTGTCGGTGACGACGGTCTCGGGGTCGAAGGTGAGGGTGGCGCCGTTGAGGGTGCCGAGGATGCCGGGTGCGGTCAGCGGCGTGCCGTCGACGGCGTAGCAGGTGGTGAGGACGTTGGCGCCGCCGACGGTGCTGGTGCAGACGCCGTTGGGGTGCCCGGCGGTGTCGTAGGCGGTGAAGGCGTCGTAGGTGTAGTACGCGGAGCTGGGCCCGGCGGTGTGCGGGGTGCTCCAGCCGGCGCAGACGGCGTTGGTGCTGGTGTCGAAGCAGCCGAGGGCGGGCGCTCCGGGGGCGGTGGAGCCGCTGCCCTGCGGGGCGGAGGAGGCGAACACCTTGTCGCCGATGGCGGTCAGGCCGCCCTGGTAGAGGGCGCCGGGGTTGCCGGGCAGGTCGTGGTTGGCGGCGACGATCGGGGCGTAGGGCTGTCCGGCGCAGGGGGTGCGGCCGGGCAGGGTCATGCACAGCACCTGGCCGGTGTTGGCGACCGCGTACAGGTTGTCGCCGACCTTGGCGAGGCCGGCGATGTTGTTGGCGCTGCTGGGGGAGGTGCCGTTGGCGGCGAGCGCGGTGAAGCCGCAGTTGGCGTGGGCGGCCAGGTCGAGGCAGCCGATGCCGACGCCGGTGGCGGTGTTGGCGGGGTAGTAGAGCAGGTTGGACTGCTGGGGGTCGATCACGTACTTGGTGGTCAGCGGGCTGCCGAGGTCGCCGGTGTTGCCGGTGCCGAGCGGTCCGGCGGCGGTGTTCAGCGGGCGCGGCCAGGGGCCGCCGGTACAGGGCCGGCCGGTGGTGAGGCTGCTGCACACCACCTTGGCGGCGGCGGGCGAGGCGTGGTGGTAGATGCTCCAGGCCTGCACCTCGCCGTTGGGGGTGCGGTACAGCACGGGGGTGTAGCCGTCGCCGCCGGTGGCCTGCGCGGTGGGCTGGACGGGGGCGAGCAGCAGCGGGGAGACCTCGGTGCCGCCGGCCCGGGCGACCGGGTTCTCGGCCCGGACGGCGACGGTGGCCGCGCCGGTGTCGGTGGGCCCGAAGGTGGTGCCGTCGGTGGACCAGGACGGCGTCCAGCCGGGCGGGACCTGCAGCGATCCGGGCAGGTAGCTCTGGCCCGCCCCGGCCCCGGCGATCGGGTCGGTGACGGTGGCGGGGGCGGCCGCGTCACCGGGGGTCCGGTTGTCGTACTGCACGGTCCAGTTGAGGGTGTCGCCGTGCTCGGCGGTGGCGGCCCCGGGGTGGGTGGCGTTCTGCACGCTCTTCACCAGCGCGGAGCCCGAACCGGTGTCGGCGGCGGTGGCGGTGTCGGCGGCGGCCCGGCCGCTCGCCGGGACGAGGCCGCCCGGTCCGAGCAGCAGCAGGGCGGTGGTGAGCGCCGCGGCCAGGGCGGCGCGCAGCGAACGGCCCGGCCGGGGGGCCGGTTCGGGGTTCGGGGTCGGTTTCCGATGGGGCGGACGCTGGCTGTTCAGCACTTCTTCTCCACCTCGGCTCAGCAGCCGATCTGACGGATCGTCAGATCGCGCCGCCGCCAGGGTAGGGCGGGCGCGGGCCCGCTCCGCGCCCGCTTTTCGTATTGGTCGCATCATGACCGAATATGACTGTCCGCCTCCGCCGCGGCCGCCCGGAAAACCGAACACCGGCCCCCGTCCCGAAAACCCGTCCGAACCCGAGCCCCCCACCGAGCCCCGAACCGAAGCCCGCCCCCACCGGACCCCGCCCCGCACGCCCCGGAGGTCGGTTTCCACTCCCGACCCGCCGGTCCCGCGCCGTTCGGCCCCGTTCGGCCCGGCGGCCCGTCCTGAAAGTTCCGCGGGCCCGTCCCGCGGAGTTTTCCGGCGGGTCGCCGCCCCGACCTGCCGGAAGCCTTGGCGTTCACATCCATGAACTTCGGTCACGTACAAGTCTATTGACGCGCCCAGAACAGGCTCCTACTGTCCCTGGAGCGGCGCCGCACCCGCACCACGTTCACATCCGTGACCCCACCCACCTGGAGACGAACGCATGCGCAAGAGAGCAGCCCTCGCGTCCGCGGCCCTGCTGGCCGGCACCCTGGCCGTGCTGTCCACCGGGCCCGCCCGAGCCGCGTCCACCCGCTACGAGGCCGAGACCTCCCCCGCGGTCTGCACCGGCACCGTCGACTCCGACTGGACCGGCTTCTCCGGCTCCGGCTTCTGCAACGGCACCAACGCCACCGGCGCGTACGCCCAGTTCACCGTGAACGCCACCGCCGCGGGCACCGCGACCCTGCAGTTCCGGTTCGCCAACGGCACCACCACCGCCCGGCCCGCCGACCTGGCCGTCAACGGCACCGCCACCGGCACGCTCTCCTTCGAGGGCACCGGCAGCTGGACCGGCTGGACCACCAAGTCCGTGACCGTGCCGGTGCGTTCGGGCAGCAACACGATCCGGCTCACCCCGACCGCCGCGGCCGGCCTGCCCAACCTGGACTACCTGGACGCCGAGGTCACCGCCTCCTCCACCACGCCCCCGCCCGCCTCGGGCGCCCTCTACGTCGCCCCGAACGGCACCGCGGGCGCGGCCGGCACCCAGTCCGCGCCCACCACGCTCGCCTCGGCGATCTCCCGGATCACCCCCGGCGGCACCATCTACCTGCGCGGCGGCACCTACGCCTACGGCACCACCGTCACCGTCCCGGCGGGCAGCAACGGCACCGCCGCCGCCCGCACCACGCTGTCCGCCTACCCCGGCGAGACCCCGGTCCTGGACTTCTCCGCGATGACCGAGGACCCGGCCAACCGCGGCCTGGTCGTCAACGCCGACTACTGGCACGTGTACGGCCTCACCGTCCAGCACGCCGGGGACAACGGCATCTATGTCGGCGGCAGCCACAACGTCATCGAACGGACCGTCACCCAGTACAACCGCGACTCCGGCCTGCAGCTCGGCCGGATCTCCTCCACCACCCCCACCGCCCAGTGGCCGTCCGACAACCTGATCCTCAGCGCCGAGTCCCACGACAACGCCGACTCCGACGGCGAGGACGCGGACGGCTTCGCCGCCAAGCTCACCGTCGGCCCCGGCAACGTCTTCCGCTACGCCGTCTCGCACAACAACATCGACGACGGCTGGGACCTGTACACCAAGACCGCCACCGGCCCGATCGGCCCCGTCACCGTCGAGGACTCGCTCTCCTACGGCAACGGCACGCTCTCCAACGGCACCGTCAACGCCAACGGCGACCGCAACGGCTACAAGCTCGGCGGCGACGACATCGCGGTCAACCACACCGTCCGCCGCAGCATCGCCTACCGCAACGGCCACCACGGCTTCACCTGGAACAGCAACCCGGGCACCATGGCGGTCTCCGGCAACCTCAGCATCGACAACGCCGAGCGCAACTACTCGTGGGACGCCGGTACTTCGGTGTTCCGCACCAACACCTCCTGCCGCTTCGCGGTCAGCGGCTCCAACGACAAGACCGTCGGCGACGCCGACTCCACCAACCAGTTCTGGACCGGCACCAACGGCTCCCGCTGCGCCCCCTACGCGGGCGCCCTCGCCTGGTCCTTCACCGCCGACGGGCGCCTGGCCGTCACCATCGGCGGCACCCCCGTCACCCTCTGACCCGCCCGCACCCCGCCCCACCCCGGAGCCCCCGGCCGCCCGCCCCGCCAGGCGGACGCCGGGGGCTCCCGGCCGTCCCGCGGCGCGCCGGACAGAGGGCCGGGCGGCGGGCCGGACGGGGGGCCGGACGGGCGGCGCCGGGAAAATGTCATGAACCCTTGACGTCGGCACTGTTAGCGCTAACACTCGTGTGACGTCGAACGACGGCACCCCAGCGGCCGGTCCGACCGCCCGGCACCGGGCCGTCGTCCGCCCCGCCGCGCCCGCGCGCGGGCCCGGGCACGGGCCCCCGTCGTCCGGCGCACCACCCCCTGCCCCATCCCCCTCGCCGGCCCACCCCGGCGCACCCCTGGAGGACCTGTGCGGAAGCTTGCGACGACCCTGGCCACGGCGGCGCTGCTGCTGCCCCTCGCCGCCTGCGGCCAGAGCGCGAACGGCGTCGGGGACGGCGCGGTCAAGGACGGCGGCGGCGGCAAGGGCGGGCTGGTCGGCATCGCCATGCCGACCAAGTCCTCCGAGCGCTGGATCAACGACGGCGACAACATGGTCAAGGAGTTCCAGTCCAAGGGCTACAAGACCGACCTGCAGTACGGCGACAACGTGGTCGAGAACCAGGTCTCGCAGGTCGAGAACATGATCACCAAGGGCGCCAAGCTGCTGGTGGTCGCCGCCATCGACGGCTCCTCGCTCACCGACGTGCTGCAGAAGGCCGCCGACGCGCACATCCCGGTGATCTCCTACGACCGGCTGATCCGCGGCACCAAGAACGTCGACTACTACGCCACCTTCGACAACTTCAAGGTCGGCGTCCTCCAGGGCACCTACATCGCCGACAAGCTGGGCCTCAAGGACGGCAAGGGCCCGTTCAACATCGAGCTGTTCGCCGGCTCCCCGGACGACAACAACGCCAACTTCTTCTTCGACGGCGCGATGAGCGTCCTCAAGCCGTACCTCGACGACAAGAAGCTGGTCGTGCAGAGCGGCCAGACGGCGTTCAACCAGGTCGCCACCCTGCGCTGGGACGGCGGGCTCGCCCAGTCCCGGATGGACAACCTGCTGAGCAAGTCCTACACCTCGGCCCGGGTCGACGCCGTGCTCTCCCCGTACGACGGCATCTCGATCGGCATCCTGTCCTCCCTCAAGGGCGTCGGCTACGGCGGCGCCGGCAAGCCGCTGCCGATCGTCACCGGCCAGGACGCCGAGCTGGCCTCGGTGAAGTCCATCATCGCGGGCGAGCAGACCCAGACCGTCTACAAGGACACCCGTCAACTCGCCAAGGTCGCCGTCCAGATGGGCGACGCGCTGCTCACCGGCGGCAAGCCCGAGACCAACGACACCACCCAGTACGACAACGGCGCCAAGGTCGTCCCGGCCTACCTGCTCCAGCCCGTGAGCGTGGACAAGGACAACTACCGCCAGGTGCTGGTCGACGGCGGCCAGTACACCGCCGACCAGGTCAAGTAGCCGCAGCGGCCCGCACCCCCACCCGAAACGGATGCCCACCATGGCCGGACCGGTCCTCGAGATGCGCGCGATCACCAAGACCTTCCCCGGGGTCAGCGCGCTCTCCGACGTCAACCTCACCGTCGCCGCCGGCGAGGTGCACGCGATCTGCGGCGAGAACGGCGCCGGCAAGTCCACCCTGATGAAGGTGCTCAGCGGGGTGCACCCGCACGGCTCCTACCAGGGCGAGATCCTGTTCAAGGGCGAGCCCTGCCGGTTCAAGGACATCCGCGCCAGCGAACGGCGCGGAATCGTCATCATCCACCAGGAACTCGCCCTGGTCCCGTACCTGTCCGTCGCGGAGAACGTCTTCCTCGGCAACGAGCACGCCCGCCGCGGCATCATCAGCTGGAACAGGACGCTCACCCACGCCGCCGAACTGCTGCGCCGCGTCGGCCTGCACGAGCACCCCCGGACCCGGGTCGCCGACCTCGGCGTCGGCAAGCAGCAGCTGGTCGAGATCGCCAAGGCCCTCGCCAAGGACGTCGAACTCCTCATCCTCGACGAGCCCACCGCCGCGCTCAACGACGAGGACAGCCGCAAGCTCCTCGACCTCATCCTGGAACTCAAGGCCCAGGGCATCGCCTGCATCCTCATCTCGCACAAGCTGAACGAGATCGCCAAGGTCGCCGACTCCGTCACCATCCTGCGCGACGGGCGCACCATCGAGACGATCGCCGTCGGCTCCGGGGGCGTCTCCGAGGACCGGATCATCCGGGGCATGGTCGGCCGCGACCTGGAGCACCGCTACCCCGAGCGCACCCCGCAGATCGGCGAGGTCGCGCTGGCCGTCGAGGACTGGACGGTCCAGCACCCGATCGACCACCACCGCAACGTCGTGGACGGCGTCTCGCTGCACGTGCGGCGCGGCGAGATCGTCGGCATCGCCGGCCTGATGGGCGCCGGCCGCACCGAGCTGGCGATGAGCGTCTTCGGCCGCTCCTACGGCCGGTGGACCGGCGGCCGGGTCCTGGTGAACGGCACCGAGGTCCGCACCCGCACGGTCTCCGAGGCGATCGGCCACGGCATCGCTTACGTCACCGAGGACCGCAAGCACTTCGGACTCAACCTCGCGGACGACATCAGCCGCAACATCTCGCTGGGCGCGCTCGGCAAGGTCTCCCGCCGCGGCTGGATCAACGCGCACGAGGAGACCCGGGTCGCCGAGCGGTACCGGAAGTCCATGAACATCAAGGCCCCCTCGGTGTTCACGGAGACCGGGAAGCTCAGCGGCGGCAACCAGCAGAAGGTCGTCCTCAGCAAGTGGATCTTCGCCGAGCCCGAGGTGCTGATCCTCGACGAGCCGACCCGCGGCATCGACGTCGGCGCCAAGGCGGAGATCTACACCGTGATCGCCGAACTCGCCGCCCAGGGCAAGGCGGTGCTGGTCATCTCCTCCGAACTCCCCGAACTGCTGGGCCTGTGCGACCGCATCTACACCATGGCCGAGGGCCGGCTCACCGGTGAGGTGCCGCGGGCGGACGCGACCCAGGAATCCCTCATGCGCCTCATGACCGTGAGCGCCGCGACCCAGAACGAGCAGGTGTAACGCATGGCCCAGACCGGGACCACCCCCCAGGCCGGGAAGGCCGCCCCCGCGGCGGCCGACCGCCCGGCCCTCCAGACCCTCCTCGCCGGGGCACTGCGCGGCAACGTCCGCCAGTACGGCATGCTGGTCGCCCTCGCCCTGATCGTGGTGCTGTTCCAGATCTGGACGGACGGCATCCTGCTCCAGCCGCTGAACGTCACCAACCTGATCCAGCAGAACAGTTACATCCTGATCCTGGCGATCGGCATGATGATCGTCATCATCGCCGGGCACATCGACCTGTCGGTCGGCTCGCTGGCCGCCTTCACCGGCGCGGCGGCGGCCGTCATGATGGTCAAGCACCAGGTGCCCTGGCCGGTGGCGCTGATCGCCTGCCTGCTGATCGGCGCGGCGGCCGGCGCCTGGCAGGGCTTCTGGATCTCCTACGTCGGGATCCCGTCGTTCATCGTCACGCTGGCGGGCATGCTGGTCTTCCGCGGCGGCACCCAGATCATGCTGCAGGGCCAGTCGATCGCCCCGTTCCCCAAGGGCTTCCAGAAGATCGGCAGCGGTTTCCTCCCCGAGGTCGGCCCGCACACCGACTACCACAACCTGACCCTGCTGCTCGGCGCCGCCGTCCTCGCCGTCGCGCTCCTGCAGGAGGTCCGCGGCCGCCGCCAGGCCGCCTCGTACGGCCTCGAACTCCTGCCGACGGGCTTCTTCCTGGCGAAGCTGGCGGCCGTCACCGCCGCGGTCGTGGTCTTCACCCTGCTGCTGGCCAGCTACCACGGCTTCCCGATCGTGCTGCTGGTCCTGGCCGTCCTGCTGTTCGGCTTCGGCTACCTGATGCGCAACTCGATCATCGGACGGCACACCTACGCCATCGGCGGCAACGAGCCCGCCGCCAAGCTCTCGGGCGTCAAGAGCAAGCGCGTCGTCTTCCTCGCCTTCGTCACCATGGGGGTCCTGGCGGCCCTGGCCGGACTGGTCTTCGCCGCCCGCCTCAACGCCGGCACCCCGCAGGCCGGCATCAACTTCGAACTCGAGGCGATCGCCGCCGCGTTCATCGGCGGCGCCTCCGCCAGCGGCGGCGTCGGCACGGTGCTGGGCGCGATCATCGGCGGCCTGGTGCTGGGCGTGCTCAACAACGGCATGTCGCTGGTCGGCGTCGGCACCGACTACCAGCAGGTGATCAAGGGCCTGGTGCTGCTCGCCGCGGTCGGCTTCGACGTCTGGAACAAGCGCCGGGCCGGTTCCTGACCCGCCTGCGGGCCCCGGCACGGCCCGGTGCCCAGTACTGTTTGGCGGAGGGGAACTCGTCCGGCCTGGTCCGGAGGAACGGGAGAACGATGGAAGAGACTGCCGAGCGGCGCCCGCCGACGATGGCGGACGTGGCCCAGGTCGCCGGCGTGTCCCACCAGACGGTCTCCCGGGTGCTCAGCGACCACCCGAACGTGCGCGAGGCGACCAAGGAGCGGGTGCTGCGGGCCATCGCCGAGCTGGGCTACCGGCCCAACTCGGCGGCCCGCACCCTGGTGACCCGGCGCAGCCGCACCATCGGCGTGGTCGCGGCGAACACCACGCTGTTCGGCCCCGCCAGCATCCTGGCGGGGCTGGAGCGCGCCGCCCGGCAGGAGGACTACCTGGTGGCCTCGGTCGGGCTGGAGGAGCTGACCGAGCACGCGCTGGGCAAGGCGCTGGAGCGGCTGGGCGGTTGGGGGGTGGACGGCGCGGTGGTGATGACGCCGCACCGGCGCGCGGTGGCGGCGCTGGCCCGACTGCCCCAGCCGTTCCCGGTGGTGACGGTGGAGGGCGGGCACGACCTGGACCTGCCGGGCGTGGCCGTGGACCAGTTCGCCGGGGCGCGGGCGATCACCGAGCACCTGCTGGCGCTGGGCCACACCTGTGTGTGGCACGTGGCGGGCCCGGGCGAGTGGATCGAGGCGGAGGGGCGGCTGCAGGGCTGGCGGGCCGCGCTGGAGGCGGCCGGGCTGCCGGTGCCGCCGCACCTGACCGGGGACTGGAGCCCGGCGTCGGGCCACGCGGCCGGGCGGCAGGTCGCGACGGCGTTCCGCGGCGGGTCCGGCCCGCGGCCCACGGCGGTGTTCGCGGCCAACGACCACATGGCGCTGGGCCTGGTGCGGGCGCTGACCGAGGCGGGCGTGCGGATGCCCGAGGACGTGGCGGTGGCCGGGTTCGACGACCTTCCGGAGGGCGCGTACACCACCCCGTCGCTGACCACGGTCCGGCAGGACTTCGCCGCCGTCGGCCGGGCCGGGATAGGGCTGCTGCTGCAGCTGATCGACGACCCCGGCGCGGCGCTGGCGCACGTGTCCGTCCGGCCGGAGCTGGTGGTGCGGGAGAGCACGGCGGGCCGCTCCCCCGGCGGTCACCGCCCGCGGGCGTCCCGTCCCGGCCCGTCCTCGGCGCTGTTCTCGGACGCCGGCTGACCGGTGGTGAACCGGTAGGCGGTGGTCGAGTCGTACTCCTCCCCCGGGCGCAGGACGGTGGAGGGGTAGCCGGGGTGGTGCGGCGAGTCGGGGTGGTGCTGGGTCTCCAGGGCGATGCCGCCGTGCCGGGGATGGGGGGCCTCGGCGGGGCCGGTGGAGCCGTGGAAGTGGTTGCCGGTGTAGACCTGGAGGCCGGGTTCGGTGGTGAGGCACTCGACGCGGCGGCCGCTGGCGGGGTGGTGGAGTTCGGCGGCCGGCCGCAGGCCGGGGGCCGGGCGCAGCAGCCAGTTGTGGTCGAACCCGCCACCGGCGAGGGCGAGTTGGGGGTGGTCGAGGCCGAGCCGGGGGCCCAGCGGGGTGGGGCGGTTGAGGTCGAAGGGGGTGCCGGCGACGGGTGCGGGCGGGCCGAGCGGGATGAGTTCGGCGTCGACGGGCAGGTAGGCGTCGGCGTGGACGCGCAGCAGGTGGTCGCCGATGGTGCCGTTGCCCTCCCCGGCGAGGTTGAAGTAGGCGTGGTTGGTGAGGTTGACGACGGTGGGCGCGTCGGTGGTGGCCCGGTACCGGATGGTCAGGGTGCCCCCGGCGTCGAGCAGGTAGGTGACGTGGACGTCGAGGGTGCCGGGGAAGCCCTGGTCGCCGTCCGGGCTGGTCAGGTGGAAGCGCACTCCGGCGGCGTGGTCGGTGCGGACGGGTTCGGCGTCCCAGTGGCGGGTGGCGAAGCCGTCGGGCCCGCCGTGCAGGGTGTGGCCGGTGCGCTGGGTGGCGAGGGTGTGCACGGTGCCGTCGAGGGGCAGTTCGCCGCGGGCGATCCGGTTGCCGTAGCGGCCTACGGTCGCCCCGAAGTAGGCGCCGTCCCCGTGGAGTTGGCTCCAGCCTGCCGCACCCAGGACGATGTCGGCGGTGCGGCCGTGCCGGTCCGGCATGCTGAGGGACTGGAGCCTGGCGCCGAAGTCGAGGAGTTCGGCGACGACGCCGCTCGGGGAGCGCAGCGTCCAGCCCCCGCCGGGCAGGGCTCCGGCGGGGGCGCGGTGGACGGTGGGGGTGCGGTCGGTCATGGCGGCTCCCGGGGGTGTCGGTGGGGGCCGTCCGGGCCGGGTCCCGGTGTCGGGGCGGTGACGTGGCCGGGCCCCGGCCCGGACGGCGTTCGAGGGGGCGTCGGAGTCAGAGGCCCTGGGCGAGACGGTGGTAGGCCTGGTTCCAGCGCAGTTCGCGGGTGAAGGTGCGCATCGTGGTGTCGGCGTCGATGAGGACGAGTTCCACCTTGAGCATCTCGGCGAGGTCGTCGAGGTGTTCGGCGTCGAGGGCGCGGGTGAGCACGGTGTGGTGCGGGGCGCCGGCGGTCAGCCAGGCTTCGGTGGAGGTGCGCAGGTTCGGCTTCGGCTGCCAGACGGCGCGGGCGACGGGCAGCTTGGGCAGCGGCTCGGCGGGGTCGACGACGTCGATCTCGTTGGCGACCAGCCGGAAGCGGTCGCCGAGGTCGGCCAGGCCGACGACGACGGCGGGGCCGGGGGCCGCGTCGAAGACCAGGCGGACGGGGTCCTCGCGGCCGCCGATGCCCAGCGGGTGGATCTCGCAGGACGGGGTGGCGGCGGCGATGGTCGGGCAGACCTCCAGCATGTGCGCGCCCAGGATCAACTCCCGTCCGGGCTCCAGGTGGTAGGTGTAGTCCTCCATGAAGGAGGTGCCGCCGTCCAGGCCGGTGGCGGCGGTCTTGAGGGTGCGCAGCAGGACGGAGGTCTTCCAGTCGCCCTCGCCGCCGAAGCCGTAGCCGTCGGCCATCAGGCGCTGCACGGCAAGTCCCGGGAGCTGGCGCAGGCCGCCGAGGTCCTCGAAGTTGGTGGTGAAGGCGCCGAAGCCGCCGTCCTTCAGGAAGTAGCGCAGGCCGAGTTCGATCCGGGCGGCGTAGCGCAGCGCGTCGTGGCGCTCGCCGCCGGCGCGCAGTTCGGGGGCCAGCCGGTAGAGCTCCTCGTAGTCCTTGACGAGCTTGTCCACGTCCGTGTCGGCGGCGGCGTCGACGGCGGCGACCAGGTCGTTGACGCCGTAGGTGTTGACGGAGACGCCGAGGCGCAGTTGGGCTTCGACCTTGTCGCCCTCGGTGACGGCGACGTCGCGCATGTTGTCGCCGAACCGGGCCAGCTTGAGGGTGGCGAGGTCGGCGCGGGCGGCGGCGGCGCGGGCCCAGGTCGCGACGCGGGCGGCGACGGCGGGGTCGCTGACGTGGCCGGCCACCGTCTTGCGGGTGACGCCGAGGCGGGACTGGATGTAGCCGAACTCGCGGTCGCCGTGGGCGGCCTGGTTCAGGTTCATGAAGTCCATGTCGATGGTCGACCACGGCAGGTCGCGGTTGGCCTGGGTGTGCAGGTGCAGCAGCGGCTTGCGCAGCGCGTCGAGGCCGGCGATCCACATCTTCGCCGGGGAGAAGGTGTGCATCCAGGCGATCAGCCCGACGCAGGCGTCGTCGGCGTTGGCCTCCAGGCAGACCCGGCGGATCGCGCCCGCGTCGGTCAGCACCGGCTTCCAGATGATGCGCACCGGCAGTCCGGTGCGGGCGAGCTGGTTGGCGACCTGCTGGGACTGCTCGGCGACCTGCTGCAACGTCTCGGGGCCGTAGAGGCCCTGGCTGCCGGTGAGGAACCAGATCTCGCGGTTGAGGAACACTTCGCTCATCGGGGGACTTCTCCTTCAGCGGGCCGCGGGGCGCTGGCCGTAGACGTTCTGGTAGCGGTAGTTGAGGCGGTCGATGTCGTCCTGCGCGATGGGCAGCGGTTCGCCCAGCTGGCGGGAGATGTGCACGGTGCGGGCGACGTCCTCGCACATCACGGCGGCCTTCACCGCCGCCTTCGCGTCCTTGCCGATGGTGAACACGCCGTGGCTCTTCATCAGCACGGCGGGCGAGCGGTGGCCGTCGAGGGTCTCCACGATGCCGCGGCCGATCGAGTCGTCGCCGATCAGCGCGAACGGGCCGACGGGGATTTCGGCGCCGAACTCGTCGGCCATCGCGGTCAGCACGCACGGCACCGCCTCGCCGCGGGCGGCCCAGGCGCTGGCGTAGGTGGAGTGGGTGTGCACCACGCCCCCCACATCCGGGCGGTGGCGGTAGACGTAGGCGTGCGCGGCGGTGTCGGAGGACGGCGCGTGCTCGCCCTCGACGACGTTGCCGTGCAGGTCGCACAGGATCATGTTCTGCGGCGTCAGCTCGTCGTAGTCGACGCCGCTGGGTTTGATCACCAGCAGGTCCTCGCCGGGGACGCGGGCCGAGACGTTGCCCGCCGTCCACACCACCAGGCCGTAGCGGACCAGTTCCCGGTGCAGGTCGCAGACCTGGCGGCGCAGCAGGTCGATGGTGTCGCTCATGGGTTGCGGTCCTCGCTGTCGTGGGTGAGGGCGGTGTTGCGGATGGCGCGCAGGCGGTGCAGCAGCAGGTCGTCTCCGGTGCCGAAGTGGTCGTGCAGCAGGCGGTACTCGGCGTACAGCGCGTCGTAGGCGTCGGCACGGTCCGCATCGGGCAGGTAGGCGTGGCGCTGGACGCGGCCCATCGCGGCGGACGCGGCCCGCACGTCGGGGTAGGCCCCGGCGGCGACGGCGGCGTGGATCGCCGAACCCAGCGCCGGTCCCTGCTCGGAGACCGCCAGCGAGACGGGGCGGCGCAGTACGTCGGCGTGGATCTGCATCAGCAGGGCGTTCTTCTTCAAGCCCCCGGTGACGACGAACTCGCTCACCGGAACGCCACCCGCCTCCAGGGCGTCGACGATGGTGCGGGTGCCGAAGGCGGTGGCCTCCAGCAGGGCGCGGTAGACGTCCTCGGGACGGGTGGCCAGGGTCAGGCCCGCGATCACACCGGACAGGTGGTGGTCGACCAGGGTGGAGCGGTTGCCGTTCATCCAGTCGAGCGCGACCAGGCCGTGCGCGCCCACGCGCTGGGCGGCGGCCTTGCGGGTCAGCAGCTGGTGCGCGTCCTCGCCCGCCGCCTCGGCCTCGGCGAGGTAGTCGGCGGGCAGCCCCTGGCGCAGCCACCAGGCGAAGATGTCGCCGACCGCGGACTGCCCGGCCTCGTAGCCCCACGCGCCCTCGGCGATCCCGCCGTCCACCACCCCGCAGATCCCGGGGACGTCCGCCAGCACCGGGCCGTTGACGACGTGGCAGGTGGAGGTGCCCATGATCGCCAGCAGCCTGCCGTTCTCCACGGCCTGCGCAGCCGGGGCCGCCACGTGCGCGTCCACGTTCCCCGCGGCGACCGCGATGCCCGCCGGCAGGCCCGTCCAGGCGGCGGCCTCGACACTCAGCGAACCCACCCGCGAACCCAGCGCGGCCAAACCGTCCGGGTGCTCCAACTTGGTGCGGGCGAAGTCCGCGAAACCGGGGTGCAGGGCCGCCAGGTACTCCTCGGACGGGTAGCCGCCGTCCTGAAAGATGCCCTTGTACCCGGCGGTGCAGGTGTTGCGGGACTCGGCGCCGGTCAGCTGCCAGACGATCCAGTCGGCGGCCTCGATCCACCGCTCGCACGCCGCGTAGACCTCGGCGTCCTCCTCCAGCACCTGCAGCGCCTTGGCGTACTGCCACTCGGCGGAGATCTTCCCGCCGTAGCGGCCGATCCACTTCTCGCCCCGGGCGTGCGCCAGGGCGTTGATCCGGTCGGCCTGGCCCTGCGCCGCGTGGTGCTTCCACAGCTTGGGCCAGGCGTGCGGACGGTCGGCCCAGGCGGCCACCTCCGCCAGCGGGGTGCCGTCGGCCAGGGCGGGCAGCACGGTGCAGGCGGTGAAGTCGGTGGCGATGCCGATGACGCGGGCCGGGTCGACGCCGGCGTCGGCGAGCGCGGCGGGGACGGCGGTGCGCAGCACCTCGCGCCAGTCCTCGGGGTGCTGCAACGCCCAGTCCGGCGGCAGCCGGCGGCCGGTGCCGGGCAGGCGGTCCTCGATCACGGCGTGCGGGTAGGGGTGCACGCCGGTGCCGAGTTCCTCGCCGTCGCGCACCCGGACCACCACGGCGCGACCGGACAGGGTGCCGAAGTCGATGCCGACGACGTAGCTCTCGGTGTCCTGGTCGGGGGCGTGGGGCAGGTCGGTCACGGTGTCGTCCTTCGCGCAGGGGTGGGATGTCAGGGTCCGGCCGCCGGTGGTCTCCGCGTCGTCGCGGCCGGCGGCCGGCCTGCCTCGTTCCGCGTTCCCACCCTCGGGAGAAGCACGGAACGGGAGCCGTCGGCCGGGCGCGCGGAAGCGGGTGATGCCGCACGGACGACGGGGTCGGGGTGGACGGGCGCGACCGGCGGGAGCCGGACGGCCCGGCTGCGGTGGTGCTGCCCGTGGAGTGGACGAGCGAAATGTTAGCGCTCACAATCGGGGTCGACAAGAGGTCCGCCGCCGGAACCGCCGACCCGCCCGGCCGCGCCGCCAACTCCCGGCAGCCGCACGGGAGGTGGCGTCGCGGCCCGCCGTGCGCGATGGCTGGACAGTGCGGACGGCCGCGACTATAAAAGTCATCCATCCGCGACCGGCCCGTGCCGCCTGCCCGCGCCGCGCACTTGTTAGCGCTCACACCGCTGAGCCCGCACCCCGAGCCCTGCACGCCCCAAGCCCGCACGCCCCGAGCCCTGCACGCCTTGAGCCCTGCACCCCCCGAGCCCGCACGCCCCGAACCGCCCGGCACCGCGTCCCCACCCGAACCCGCACCCGGCCCCTGGAGCCCACCATGCCTCCTCCCCCTCCCCCGTCCTCCTCCCCGACCCGGCGCAGCGTGCTGAAGGCCACCGGGGCCGCGGCGGTGGCCGCCGCCGTCCCGCTCGCCGCCGGCCGGTCCCCGGCCGCGGCCGCCACCGTCCCCCCGGTCCAGGCGGAGGTCGGCGTCTCGACCTACCCGTTCGACCCGGGGCAGGTCCGGCTCACCGGCGGCCGCTGGCTCGACAACCAGAACCGCACCCTGGCCTACCTGCGGTTCGTCGACGTCGACCGGCTGCTGTACGTCTTCCGCGCCACCCACGGCCTGTCCGTCAACGGCGCCGCCCCGAACGGCGGTTGGGACGCGCCGGGCTTCCCCTTCCGCGGCCACGTGCAGGGCCACTTCCTCTCCGCCTGGGCCCAGGCGTACGCCGCGCTCGGCGACACCGTCTGCCGGGACAAGGCCGCGGCCATGGTGGCCGCGATGGCCCAGTGCCAGGCCGGCAACGCGGCCAGGGGCTTCACCGCCGGGTACCTGTCCGGCTTCCCCGAGAGCGACTTCAGCGCGCTGGAGGCGGGCACCCTCACCAACGGGAACGTGCCCTACTACTGCGTCCACAAGACCATGGCCGGCCTGCTCGACGTCTGGCGCTACACGGGCAACACCCAGGCGCGGGACGTCCTGCTCGCTCTTGCCGGCTGGGTGGACACCCGCACCGCGAAGCTGAGCTACAGCCGGATGCAGGCCGTCCTGGGCACCGAGTTCGGCGGGATGAACGAGGTGCTGGCCGACCTCTCCCTGCAGACCGGCGACCGGCGCTGGCTGACCGTGGCCCAGCGCTTCGACCACGCCTCGGTCCTCGATCCCCTCGCCGCCGACCAGGACCTGCTCGACGGCCTGCACGCCAACACCCAGTTGCCGAAGTGGATCGGCGCCGCCCGCGAGTACAAGGCCACCGGCACCACCCGGTACCGCGACATCGCCGCGAACGCCTGGGACATCACCACCGCCGCGCACACCTACGCCATCGGCGCCAACAGCCAGGCCGAACACTTCCGGGCCCCGAACGCCATCGCCGCCTACCTGACGAACGACACCTGCGAGCTGTGCAACTCGTACAACCTGCAGAAGCTGACCCGGGAGCTGTGGCTGCTCGACCCCGACCGCTCCACCTACTTCGACCTCTACGAGCGGGACCTGCTCAACCACACCGTCGGCGGGCAGAACCCCGCGGACCCCCACGGGCACATCACCTACTTCACCCCCCTGAAGGCGGGCGGCCGGCGCGGCGTGGGCCCGGCCTGGGGCGGCGGGACGTGGAGCACCGACTACGGGACCTTCTGGTGCTGCCAGGGCACGGCGCTGGAGTCCAACACCAAGCTGATGGACTCGGTCTACTTCTACAGCGGCACCACGCTCACGGTGAACCTGTTCCTCCCCTCCGTCCTGGACTGGTCCCAGCGGGGCGTGACCGTCACCCAGAGCACGACCTACCCGGCCGGCGACACGACCACCCTCAAGGTCACGGGGAGCGTCGCCGGGACGTGGTCCATGCGGGTGCGCATCCCCGCGTGGGCGTCCGGTGCCACGGTCAGCGTCAACGGCACCGTTCAGAACACCGCCGCCACCCCGGGTACCTACGCGGTCCTCACCCGCGCCTGGGCCTCCGGTGACACCGTCACCGTGCGCCTGCCCATGGAGGTGGTCCTCGCCCCGGCCAACGACAACCCGGACGTCGCCGCCCTGACCTACGGGCCGACGGTGCTGTGCGGCAACTACGGCGACACCGTGCCGGCGTCCCTGCCGTCGCTGGCCGTCTCCTCGGTGACCAGGACCAGCACCACCGCCCTGGCCTTCACCGCCACGGCCGACGGGGCGCCGGTCAGCCTCGCCCCGTTCTACGACGCGCAGGGCTACAACTACAGCGTCTACTGGAACACCGGCACCGGCACCGGCTTCCGCCTCGTCAACGCCGCCAGCGGCCTCGTCCTGGGCATCAAGGACATGTCCACCGCGGACGGCGGCCCGGCCCTGCAGTGGCAGGACACCGGAACCGCCGACCACAACTGGTCCTTCGTCGTCGACGGCGCGGCACTGCGGCTGCGCAACGCCAACAGCGGCAAGGTCCTCGGCGTGCAGAACATGTCCACCGCGGACGACGCGCCCGTCCTGCAGTGGGCGGACAACGGCACCGCCGACCACCGCTGGGAGGTCGTCGACCTGGGCGACGGCACCCACGCGCTGCGCAACGCCAACAGCGGCAAGGTCCTCGGCCTCCTGAACAGCTCCTCCGCCCAGGGCGCGCAGGCCGTCCAGCACCCCGACAACGGCACCTCCGACAACCGGTGGCGGTTCGTCCCCAACGGTGCGCGCCGCATCCGGAACCTGAACAGCGGCCTGGTCCTGGGGGTGCAGAACATGTCCACCAGCGACGGCGCGCCGGTCCTCCAGTGGGCCGACAACGGCACCGCCGACCACCTGTGGTCGGCGGTCGTGGACACCGGCGGGTACCTGCGGCTGCGCAACACCAACAGCGGCAAGGTGCTCGGCACGGAGGGCGGCGCCACCGCGAACGGCACCCGGATCGTCCAGTGGGCCGACAGCGGCACCGCCGACCACCGGTGGCGGCTGCGGTACGGCTCCGGCGGCTGCTTCCGCATCCAGTGCGCCGCCGGCGGCCGGGTGCTGGGCGTCACCGGCATGTCGACCGCCCAGGGCGCCCAGGTGGTGCTCTGGGACGACAACGGCACCACCGACCACCTGTGGCGCTTCGTCTGAGCGCCCGCCGACCCCCCGTGCCGGACCGGCGGGCCGCGGCCCGGCGTCGCGCGAGCGCGCACCACCGGGTCCGCCGGTCCCCTGCGGCCGGGGCCGGGCCGCCGGCCGGGCGCCGCGATTGGAGCCCGCATGACCGCACCGAGGACCCGTCAGCCCGTGATGGCCGACGTGGCCAAACTGGCCGGGGTCTCGCACCAGACCGTCTCGCGGGTGCTGAACGGCTCGCCGAACGTCGCCCCGGCCACCCAGGCCAGGGTCGCGGCGGCGATCCGCGAGCTGGACTACCGGCCGAACTCGATGGCCCGGGCGCTGGTGACCCGGCGCTCGCAGACCCTGGGCGTGGTCAGTTTCGCCAGCACCCTCTACGGGCCCGCCTCCATGCTGGACGGGCTGGAGCAGGCCGCCCGCAGCGCGGGCTACTTCGTCAGCGTGGCCTCGCTGCGGTCGCTGGACCCGCGCTCCGTGCAGGAGGCCGTCGACCGGCTGCGCGACCAGGGCGTGGAGGGCATCGCGGTGATCGCCCCACAGGTCTCCGCGACCGGCGGCCCGGCCGACCCGGCCGGGGCGAGCCCGGTGGTGATGGTGGGGACCGGCGCGCCCTCCGCCGTTCCGCGGGTCGCGGTGGACAACGTGGCGGGGGCCGCCGCGGCCACCCGCTACCTGCTCGGCCTCGGCCACCTGACGGTGCATCACATCACCGGACCGCCAGGCTGGTTGGAGAGCCAGGAGCGGGAGCGGGGCTGGCGCGGCGCGCTGGCCGAGGCGGGCGCGCGGGTGCCGCCGGCGCTCCCCGGCGACTGGGGCGCCCGCTCCGGCTACCAGGCCGGGCTGCGGATCGCCGCCGACCCGCGGGTGACCGCGGTGTTCTGCGCGAACGACCAGACGGCGCTGGGCGTGCTGCGCGCGCTGCACGAGGGCGGGCGGGCGGTCCCCGGGGACATCAGCGTGGTCGGGTTCGACCACATCCCGGAGGCCGCCTACCTGGTCCCGCCGCTGACCACGGTCCGCCAGGACTTCGAGGCCCTGGGACGGCAGGCGCTGTCGCTGCTGGTCGAGGAGTTGTCCGGAGTGCCGTGCGCGGGCCGCCGGGTGCTGATCGCCCCGGACCTGGTGGTGCGCGATTCGTCCGGCCCGGCGCCCGCCGGGGCGGCGGTCAAGATTCGATAACGCGGTGCACCGCTCTTGCCGAGGGTGGTTGTTAGCGCTAACAATCTTGTCTGGCCGAGGCGCCGGCGTCGAACCCCACCGGGAGCACCACCGCCGGCCGCCGGCCGCGAACCCAGCGCACTCCCCGCCTCCGGCGATCCACCGCACTTCCCCGCGGCGGCCGTCCGCGCACGGCCGCCCGATGCGAACCCCCCTTCCCTTCCGGCACCACCCCCACCCCTTCCGGCACCACCCGCCGCCCGCGGCGCCCGCCCGGGAGCACAACCGAGAGGAACCCCAGATGTCCAAGAGAGCCGTTGCCGCAGCCGCACTCTCCGGCGCCCTGGTCCTCGGCCTGACCGCCTGCTCCTCGGGCAGCGGCTCCGCCGACGGCAAGAAGTCGGACGGCAAGCTCACCATCGGCTTCGCCCAGGTCGGCGCCGAGAGCGGCTGGCGCACCGCCAACACCAAGTCGATCCAGGACGCGGCGAAGAAGGCCGGCGTGACCCTCAAGTTCTCCGACGCGCAGCAGAAGCAGGAGAACCAGATCAAGGCGATCCGCTCGTTCATCCAGCAGAAGGTCGACGTGATCGCCTTCTCGCCGGTGGTCGAGTCCGGCTGGGACACCGTCCTGAAGGAGGCCAAGAACGCGCACATCCCGGTGATCCTCACCGACCGCGCGGTGGACTCCAAGGACGAGTCGCTGTACGTCTCCTTCCTCGGCTCGGACTTCGTCGAGGAGGGCAAGAAGGCCGGCGACTGGCTGGTCAAGGAGTACGCCGCCGCCTCCGGGGACGTGAACATCGTCCAGCTGGAGGGCACCACCGGCTCCGCGCCCGCCAACGACCGCAAGTCCGGCTTCGCGGACGCGATCAAGGGCGACCCGAAGTTCAAGGTGGTCGCCTCGCAGACCGGCGACTTCACCCGGGCCAAGGGCAAGGAGGTCATGCAGGCGTTCCTGAAGTCCCAGCCGAAGATCGACGTGCTGTACGCGCACAACGACGACATGGCGCTCGGCGCGATCCAGGCGATCGAGGAGGCCGGCAAGAAGCCCGGCACCGACATCAAGATCGTCTCGGTGGACGGCGTCAAGGACGCCTTCACCGCGATGAGCCAGGGCAAGATCAACTTCGATGTCGAGTGCAACCCGCTGCTCGGCGACCAGCTGATGGAACTGGCCAAGAAGGTCAAGGCCGGCGAGAGCGTCGAGCGCCGGATCAAGACCGAGGAGGGCACCTTCACCCCCGAGCAGGCCACCGCCGCGCTGCCCAACCGCCAGTACTGATCCGGCCGGACCCCCGGGGGCCGCGCCGCCTGCCCCGCGGCGCGGCCCCCGTCCCCCGACCGACCACGAAAGGAGGACCGATGCAGCCACCGGTCCTGGAGGTACGCGGGCTCCGCAAGGAGTTCCCCGGCGTGCTGGCGCTCGACGGCGTCGACTTCCGGCTCTTCCCGGGCGAAGTGCACGCGCTGATGGGCGAGAACGGCGCGGGCAAGTCCACCCTGATCAAGGTCCTCACCGGCGTGTACCGGGCCGACGGCGGGCAGGTCTCGATGGCCGGCCGCGCCGTGCGGATCACCGGGCCGCTCCAGGCCCAGCAGATCGGCATCAGCACCGTCTACCAGGAGGTCAACCTCTGCCCGAACCTGTCGGTCGCGGAGAACCTCTTCATTGGCCGCGAGCCCCGACGGCGCGGCCTGGTCCACTGGTCCGAACTGCGCCGCCGCGCCGCCGCCTCGGTGGCCGCGCTCGACCTGGACCTCGACGTCACCACCCGGCTGGACAGCCACTCCATCGCCGTCCAGCAGCTGGTCGCCATCGCCCGGGCCGTCGACGTCGACGCCAAGGTACTGATCCTGGACGAGCCCACCTCCAGCCTCGACCGCGACGAGGTCGCCCAACTCTTCGCCGTCATGCGGCGGTTGCGCGACCGCGGGGTGGCGATCCTGTTCGTCTCGCACTTCCTCGACCAGGTCTACGAGATCTGCGACCGGATGACCGTGCTGCGCAACGGCCGCCTCGAGGGCGAGTACCGCACCCGGGACCTCACCCAGGTCCAGCTGGTCTCCCGGATGATCGGCTCCGAACTCGCCAGCCTGGAGAGCCTGGCCGCGGCCGGCCGCCGCACCGACACCGTGGCCGCCGGCGGCGAGCCGTTCCTGGTCGCGGACGGCCTCGGCCGCAGCGGCGCCATCGAACCGTACGACCTGACCGTCCGCCCCGGCGAGGTGGTCGGCCTGGCCGGCCTGCTCGGCTCCGGCCGCACCGAGGCCGCCCGGCTGCTGTTCGGCGCCGACCAGGCCGACCGCGGCACCCTGCGCCTGGACGGGCGCCCCGCCGCGCTGCGCGAACCGCGCGCCGCCATCGGCCACGGCATCGCGTTCTGCTCGGAGAACCGCAAGGCCGAGGGCCTGGTCGGCGAACTCACCGTCCGCGAGAACATCGTCCTCGCCCTGCAGGCCGGCCGCGGCTGGCTGCGCCCGATCTCCCGCACCGAGCAGGACGCCCTGGCGCTGCGCTGGATCCGCGCCCTGGACATCCGTCCGAACGACCCCGAGGCGCTGGTGCGCAACCTCTCCGGCGGCAACCAGCAGAAGGTCCTGCTGGCCCGCTGGCTGATCACCGACCCCAAGCTGCTGATCCTCGACGAGCCCACCCGCGGCATCGACGTCGGCGCCAAGGCCGAGATCCAGAAGCTGGTCGCCCGGCTCGCCGAGAAGGGCATGGCGGTGCTGTTCATCTCCGCCGAACTCGAAGAAGTCCTGCGCCTGAGCCACAAGGTCGGCGTGCTGAAGGACCACCGGATGGTCGCCCAGCTCGCCAACGACGGCTCCCTCACCCCGGAGCACATCATGGAGACCATCGCGAGCGGAGGCCGGCCGTGACGGCGATCGCCAGGCACCGGCTCTTCTGGCCCGCGGCCGTCCTGGCCGTCATGCTGCTGGCCAACCTGGCCTTCACCCCGGACTTCTTCGCCGTCCGGATCAAGGACGGCCACCTGTACGGCAGCCTGGTCGACATCCTGCACTTCGGCGCCCCGCTGACCCTGGTCGCCCTCGGCATGACGCTGGTCATCGCCACCGGCGGCATCGACCTGTCGGTCGGCTCCACCGTCGCCATCGCCGGCGCCCTCGCCTGCCTGTACATCAGCAAGGCCGCCGACCCCGGCAGCGTCACCACCGTGCTGGTCGCGGTCGCCCTGGCGCTGGCCGTGGCGCTCGTCCTCGGCGCCGTCAACGGCGTGCTGGTGGCCCGGATCGGCGTGCAGCCGATCGTGGCGACGCTCATCCTGATGGTCGCCGGGCGCGGCGTGGCCCAGCTGATCACCGACGGCCAGATCATCACCGTCACCAGCGGCCCGTACCGGCTCATCGGCGGCGGCTACTGGTTCACCGTGCCGTTCGCCGTCCTGCTGGCCGCCGCCGCGGTGGGCGTGTCCCTGCTGCTGACCCGGTCCACCGCGCTGGGCCTGCTGCTGGAGTCGGTCGGCGGCAACCCGGTGGCCAGCCGGCTGGTCGGCATCCGGGCGCTGCGGCTGACCGCCCTGGTGTACGTGGTCAGCGCGGTCTGCGCGGCCGTCGCCGGTCTGATGATCAGTTCCAACGTGTCGGCGGCCGACGGCAACAACGCCGGCCTGTGGATCGAGCTCGACGCCATCCTGGCCGTCGTGATCGGCGGCACCTCGCTCAACGGCGGCCGGTTCTCGATCGGCGGCACGGTGATCGGCGCCCTGGTCATCCAGACCCTGTCCACCACCGTCTACACCATCGGCATCCCCCCGGAGACCACCCTGGTCTTCAAGGCCGCGGTGGTCATCGCCGTCTGCCTCGTCCAGTCCCCGCAGTTCCGCGCCAAGATGGCCCGCCGCCGCCACGCGGCCCGCAGCAGCCGGCCCGAGCCCGCGGCCCCTACCGCTCCGAAGGTGGGCACATGATCGCCACTCTCACCGCCCGGCTGCGCGGACAGATCCCGCTGCTGGTCACCTCCGTCCTGCTGCTGGCGATGTTCGGCGCCGGCTCGGTGCAGTACGAGGGCTTCGCCTCCGGCCAGGTCCTGCTCAACCTGCTGATCGACAACGCCTTCCTGCTGGTCGTCGCCATCGGCATGACCTTCGTCATCCTCACCGGCGGCATCGACCTGTCGGTCGGCGCGGTCGTCGCCCTGTCCACCATGGTGTCGGCCTGGCTGGTGGAGAAGCACCACTGGCCGATGCTCGTCGTCATCCCGCTGGTGCTGGCCGTCGGCACCGGGATCGGCTGGGCGATGGGCTGGGTGATCCACACCTTCGAGATCCAGCCGTTCATCGTCACCCTGGCCGGCATGTTCCTGGCCCGCGGCCTGTGCTACACGATCAGCGTCGAGTCGATCTCCATCACCGACCCCTCCTACACCACGATGGCGCAGACCCGCATCCCGCTGCCCGGCGGCACCTTCCTGTCCCCGAGCGCCCTGATCGCGGTCCTGGTCGTGGTCGCCGCCTTCGTGGTGCTGCACTACACCCGCTTCGGCCGCAACGTCTACGCGCTCGGCGGCAGCGAGCAGTCCGCCCTGCTGATGGGCCTCCCGGTGGCCCGAACGAAGGTCACCGTGTACGCGGTCAGCGGCTTCTGCTCGGCCCTCGGCGGCGTCCTGCTCACCTTCTACATGCTCTCCGGCTACGGCCTGCACGCGGTCGGCCTGGAGCTGGACGCGATCGCCGCGGTGGTCATCGGCGGCACCCTGCTGACCGGCGGCTCCGGCTACCTGGTCGGCACCGTGCTGGGCGTGGCCGTGCTCGGCCTGATCCAGACGATCATCAGCTTCCAGGGCACCCTCAGCTCCTGGTGGACCCGGATCGTCATCGGCGCCCTGCTGTTCGTCTTCATCGTCCTGCAGCGCCTGGTCACGGCCCGCCGCCGACCGGCCTGAACGGGCGCCGCCCACCCCCGCCGGACCGGCCGGCGGGGGTGAGTACGCGGGTGAGTACCCGGGCTCAGGCCGCACCGGCCGCACCGGCGCCACACTGGGCGGGCCGCCCCCGGGACCGCCGCGGGCGGCCCGCCGCCACCCGATCCCGAGGGCCCACCCCATGCTGAGCGCCGTCGCCCGCACCGTCGTCCCGGTCCTCGGGCGCCTCACCGTCACCACCGACCCGGACACCGCCCTGGCCCCCGGCAGCATCGTCGCCGCCAACCACTCCTCGCTGGCCGACCCGGGCGTGGTGCTCGCCGCCGTCCGCCGGCTGGGCGTCGAACCCGTCGTGCTGGCCACCGCCGGGCTGTGGCGGATCCCGCTGCTGCGCGGCGCGCTGACCCGCGAGGGCCACGTCCCCGTCCACCGCGGCACCGAGCACGCCGCGCGCGCCCTGGAGGCCGCGGCCGCCGCGCTGGCCGCCGGCCGGGTGGTCGTCCTCTACCCCGAGGGCCGCCTGCCGCTGCGGACCGACCCCGCCGACCGCGCCCCCGGCCCGTTCCGCACCGGCCTGGCCCGGCTCGCCGCCGGCGGCGCCCCGGTCGTCCCGCTCGGCCAGGCGGGCGCCCGCCGGATCAGCTCGGGCTCCACCGCCAAGCAGTTCGCCGGCCTCCTCACCGCCCCGCTGCGCCGCCCCGCCGTCCACGTCCACCTCGGCGCGCCCCTGCACCTCTCCCCCGACGTCGCCACCGCCACCGCCGAGGCCCACGCCGCCGTCACCGCCGCCTGGCGCACCGCCGCCACCCACCTGCCGCCGCACCGCCGCTGACGACCCGTCAGCCCGGCTCGGGCCGGGGTCACTCGCCCTGGCCGGCGCTCCCCACCGGGCCGACCTTCACCGGGGACCCGTCGGTGTCCGTGACGGGCAGCGAGCCGGCGCCCGGCCAGGGCAGGGTGACCGGCTGGGTCTCGTCGGGCGGGGTCACCACCAGGCCGGTGATCCGCAGGCCGGAGCCGCCCGTGTTGTTGGCCGGGTAGCTGATGCCGAAGTAGGTCGACTTGCCGCTCTTCAGCACCGCGGAGACCACCGGTTCGCCGGAGCGCTTCGCGGACAGCGGGCCCGAGGGGGTCTGCAGGTCGACGCCCGCGTACCCGGAGAGCGTGCAGTCCTTGCCGCTGTGGTTCTTCAGCTCGACCACGACGGTGTTGGCGTCGTCGCCGGTGATGGTGCGGTCCGCGGCGGTGACGGTCAGGTCCGCGGTCCGGCACTTGGCCGCCTTCCCGGCCCCGCCGGAGCCGGCCGGCGCGGCGGTGGAGGGCGCGGCGCCCTTGCCCGTGCCCGTCGGGGCCTGGCCCCGCTCGGGGAGGCACCTGCGGAGGCACCGGTGGACGCGGCCGGGGCCCCGGTCGGGGCGCCCTGCACGGCCCCCGTCTCGTCGTCCTGGCAGGCGGTGAGCGAGAGGGCGGCGGCGACGGCCAGGACGACGAAGGCGGGCGTACGGACGCGCATGGTGATCTCCTCCGGTGGGGCGGCCGGGCCGGCCGCCCGGTGCGAGCGGGTTTCCGAAGACCAGGACCGTCCGCCCGGACGAACCGTTGCACCCGGGCCGCCCCCAGGACAGTGCTGTGACACACCCCGCCGCAACCCGCCCGCCCCGCCGCCCCGCATCCCCCCGCCGACCTGCGAGAACGCCGCTCCGCCCGGCCCCCGCGCCCCACCGCCCCCGCCCCCGCCGGCCGGGACGGACCCGTGACCCGGCCGCCCTTGACCCACGACGGAGCCCCACCGCCCCCGGCGGCCCGGAAGTTCACTCCCCGTCAGCCCGCCCCGCCCGGCCGCGCCCGGACCGGACCGGCCCGCCTGCGGCCGGGGCCCGACGCCCCGCCCCCTAAGGTGGGCGCAGACCGCGCCGCCCGCCCGGAGGATCCCGTGCTCCAGCTCCGCCTGATCGTTCCCCCCGACCTGCGCGAACAGGTCCTGAAACGGCTCGACACCCGGGTCGGGGTCGCCCACCTCGCGGTGCTGCCCGGAGGTGCGGTGCGCCCGGCCGGCGACCTGGTGCTGTGCGACGTGGCCCGCGAGGCCGCGGACGAACTGCTCGGCGAGCTGCGCGGGTTGGGGCTGGCCGAACGCGGGGCGATCAGCGTGGACGAGGTCGGGCTGACCCTCTCCCGGGCGGCCGACGAGGCGGAGCGGGCGGCGCCGGGCGAGGGGGTCGACGCCCTGGTGTGGGAGGAGGTGTCGGAGGTCGTCCAGGAGGAGTCGACGCTCAGCGGGGTCTTCCTGGCGCTCCTGACGGTCGCCACCATGCTGGCCGCCTGCGGCGCGGTGCTGGACAGCGCGATCCTGATCGTCGGCGCGATGGCCGTGGGCCCCGAGTTCGGGCCGCTCGCCGGGCTCTGCGTCGCCGTCGTGCGGCGCCGGGCCCGCCCGGCGGTCCGCTCCCTGCTGGCGCTGGCGGTCGGTTTCACCGTGGCGATGGCGCTCACCGTGGGCTTCTCCCTGCTGATGGACGCGCTGGGCCTGTTCAGCGACGCCAGGTTCGCGGCCGCGCGCCCGAACACCTCGTTCATCTGGCAGCCGGACGCGATGTCCTTCGTGGTGGCCTTCCTGGCGGGTGTCGCGGGTCTGCTCTCGCTCACCTCCGCCAAGGCGTCCGCCCTGGTCGGCGTGGCGATCTCGGTCACCACCGTCCCGGCCGCGGCCAACGCGGCCGTCGCCGTGGCCTACGGCGAGTACGCCCAGGGCTGGGGCTCGGCCGTCCAGCTCGCCCTCAACCTGCTGGGCATCGTCCTGGCCGGCGTCCTGACCCTGCTGGTCCAGCACGGCGCCTGGCACCTGGTCCGCCGCCGCCGCACCCGCTGAACCGGGGCGGCCCGCAGGCGCCCCGGCCCCTGCGGGCGTCGACGCCCTCCCTTCCGCGGCGTCGACGCCCGTGGACCGCGCAGCCCCGGTGCGGCCCGTGGCGGCTCCCCCTGGCAGTGCGCCGCGGACGGGCCCCCGGCGTCGCCGGCGCGGCCCCGGCCGGCCCGTCCGCTCCCCCGGTCGCACTGCGGCACCTCCCCCGAGGTGCCGGGATGATCGTGGCAGGGGCGGGGGGCCGGCACATTGCCAGGATCCGGCAGTCTTGGCGCCCCTACGGCGCCGGAAACCCGCAGCGGCGTAGCCCCGGCGGGCGTTCCGGGAGGGTCCGGGCGGTTCCTCCGGCCGGCCTCCGGGCCGAACTCCTGCGAAGGGGGCCGGCGTTCCACGGAAATGCGGTCTCCCGCGGAGGGGCGCGGCGCCTATCCTTCCCGCATGCTCATCAGCCAGTACGCCTACTTCGGGCTGTCCAGCCTCACCGTGTCGGCCGCGGAGATGACGGCCGTCCTGGGAATCGAACCGGACGAGACCATGGTCCGGGGCAGCCGCTCCACCGGACCCAGGGTGCTTCCGGTCCTCCACCGGTGGAAGATCGTGTGCCGCGAGCCGGGCCTGGGCGTCGACGAACAGGTCGCCCGCGTCGTGGCACGGCTGGCACCGCACGCCGATGCCATCGCCGCCCTGACCCGGCGGCTCGACGCCGAGGACGGCGAGGACGGCGAAGGCCCCAGCGCCGTCCTGGAGGTCGTGCGCGTGTTCAACGACGAGGACGGACAGGACCGCCTCGCCGGCACGCCCCCGGAGCTCGTCGAGGGCCCGGGCCTGCTGGGGTGGCACCTGGGACGCGACGTGCTGGCGTTCCTCCACACCACCGGCGCCGCTCTGGACGTCGACGAGTACGACCACGCCGGCTGACGGACGACCCGCCCCCGGGCCGGCGGGCGCGTCCCTCGTCCGGCTCCCGCAGCACGCCCCCTCACAGCTCGCGCTGCGGCCATCCGAGCAGGCGAGCGCCCATCGCGACGGTCTCCAGGGTGTGGCGGTGCAGGGCGTCCGAGAGGTCGTAGCCGGTCAGGGACTTGATCCGGTCCATCCGGTAGCCCGGCGTGCGGACGCTCACGCCCAGCCGCCGGGCGGCCTCCGCGTTCACGTAGCCCGCCTCGGCCTGCGCGGCGAGGGTGGCCAGCAGCGGGGCGGCGCCGCCGCGCGCGCCGCCGAGCGGGCCCAGCACGCTGCGCACCAGTTCCGCCATCGCGACCCGGTCGCGCATCAACACCGGGAACACCAGCAGTTCCTCGGCCCGGAGCCGTTCGGCGGGCAGGTCGAGGCGCTGCGCGAAGTCCAGCGCGCCCAGCGCCTCGTCGTAGCTGCGCACCACCCCGCCCGGCCCGGAGTGGCGCCGCCCGGTCGCCACCCGGTACCCGGGGCCGGGGCGGAGCGCGGGGGCAGCGAACGCCTCCAGCACCACGTGCGCGCCGTCGGGGGCGACGCACACCGGCCGGCCGTCCTTGGTCGCCGGCAGGACGTCCCGTTCGCCGAAGCGGCCAACGAGTTCGCGCTCCACCCGGCGCGCCACCGGGTCCGCCCCGTCGTACGGTTCCGTGCCGACCGCGACCGCCACCGCGTGCGCGCGGGCCGGCCGCAGCCCGAACCGCTCGGCCCGCTCGGCCGGCGCCCCCGGGCCGCTGCGCCCGTACAGCAGGTCGTCGATGGACTCCCGCCGCGCCGCCTCCTCCTGGCGGATCGCCAGCCGCTGCGCCCGCTCGTGGCCCTCGCCCAGCGCGGCGACCGCAGCCTCCGCGGCGGCGAGCAGCGCCTCGCCGGTGCGGCGGAGCCCGCCCGCCGAGCCGGCCCCGGCGGCCCGGCCTAGCCCTTCGTCCGGCGGCGGGCCAGCAGACCGCCGAGGGCGGCGCCGACCAGCAGGGTGACCAGCAGGACCAGCCAGAGCGGGAGGGTGACGGTGGGGATCCACAGCCGGATGCTCACCGAGGCGGTGTTCACCGCGATGAACCAGACCGCCAGGATGCCGAGCACCAGGAAGGCGATCGTCCGGAAGCGTACGTCGCGGCCGCCGACGGTCACCGAGGCCGGTCGGTCCGCACTGCGCGTCTTGTCAGCCATACGGCCCATTATCCGGGGGACACCGCGTTTCGGCCCGCCGACGGCCGCCGGGCCCCCGCCCCGTCCGCTCCCCCCGTCCACTGCCGTCCTGCCCCCGTCCACTGCCGCCCCGCCCCCGTCCGCCCCCGTCCGCTCCCGGCGCGCCGGTTCCGTGCCGTCCGGTGCGCTGCCTACGGTGGGGTGGTGACAGATCGTCAACACCGCGGGTACCTGGGGGCGGCGGCCGCGTTCGCCGTCTGTATGGCCGGCACCACGCTGCCCACCCCGCTGTACGGGCTCTACCAGGAGCGGATCGGGTTCTCCGAGCTGATGGTGACGGTGGTGTTCGCCGCCTACGCATTCGGGGTGATCGGCGTGCTGCTGCTGTTCGGCAACGTCTCGGACGCGGTGGGCCGGCGGCCGGTGCTGCTGTGCGGGCTGGCCTGCGCGGGCGCCAGCGCGGTGGCGTTCCTCGCCGAGCAGGGGCTGGCCTGGCTGTTCGCGGGCCGGCTGCTGTCGGGTTTCGCGGCGGGCCTGTTCACCGGCACCGCCACCGCGTACGTGCTGGAACTGGCCCCGCCGGGCGGCCGGGCCCGGGCCGCTTTCACCGCGACCGCCGCCAACATGGGCGGCCTGGGCTGCGGCCCGCTGCTGGCCGGGCTGCTCGCCCAGTACGCGCCGCGGCCGCTGACCCTGCCGTTCGCCGTCCACCTGGTGCTGCTGGCGGCCTCCTTCGCGGTGGTGCGGGCGCTGCCGGAGAGCGTGGCCGGGGCGCGTCCGCTGCGCACCGCCCGGCCGCGGCGGCCGGTGCTGCCCGCCGAGGTGCGCGGGGTGTTCGTGCCGGCCGGGATCGCCGCGTTCACCGGGTTCGCGCTGCTGGGGGTGTTCACCTCGGTCACCCCGGCCTTCCTGGCCCAGGACCTGGGGGTGCGCAACCACGCCGCGGTCGGCCTGATCGTGGCGGCCGCGTTCTTCGCCTCCACCGGCGGCCAGCTGCTGGTGCCCCGGCTCGGCGCCCGGCGGGCGATCCCGCTGGGCTGCCTGGTGCTGATCGGCGGCCTCGGCCTGCTCGCCCTCTCGCTCGCCACCCACGCCCTGGCCCCGCTGGTGCTGGCCGCCCTGGTCGGCGGCACCGGCCAGGGCATGACCCTGCGCGGCGCGGTCGGCGAGGTCGCGGCGGCGGCCCCCGACGCCCACCGGGGCGGGGTGCTCTCCGCCCTGTTCGTCGTCGCCTACCTGGGCATCTCCGTCCCGGTGATCGGCGTCGGCCTGCTCACCGGCCCGCTCGGCCTGCCCGACGCGGGCCTGGTCTTCACCGCCTGCATGGCCGTGCTGGCCGCCGTCTCCGGCGCCTTCCTGCTGCACCGCGCCCGCGTCACCTCCGCCACCTGACACTCGCCGCTCACCCGATCCCCGCCACGCGATCCCCGCCACCTGACACTCGCCGCTCACCCGATCCCCGCCACCCGATCCCCGCCACCTGATCGGACGTCATACCCGGGTAGCATCCCGCCGTTTGGCTCCCGGGTACGACGCGTCTGGCCCGTTCGCGCCCGTACCGTGTCGCCCGTCGGGTCCGCAGCGGGCGGACGGGCGCGGAGGGAGCAGCCGATGGGCAGGCGGGGACGGATCACGGGGGCGGCGCTGCTGCTCGCGGCGACGGCGGCACTGGCGCCGGTGTGCGCCCCTGGCACGGCAGCGGCGGCAGGTGCGGCAGCGGCGGCGGGCACGGCAGCGGAGATTCGTCGGGCGGCTGCCGAACTCCCGCCCCCCACCGGCCCGTTCAGCATCGGCACCACCTCGTTCGAGCTCACCGACCCCGCCCGCGCGGACCCGTGGACCCCCGGGCGGACGCGCCGCCTGATGGTCAGCGTCTGGTACCCGGCCGTCCCCGCCACCGGGGGCGCCCCGGCGCCGTACATGGTGCCGGCCGCCGGTGCGCACTTCGGCGGGCCGGAAGGCGTCGGGCTGATCAACTACGGTGTGACTCCGGGCAGTACGGACTGGTCCGCGATCCGCACCCACGCCCGGACGGACGCCCGGGTGCTGCCGGGCGGGCGGCGGCCGGTCGTGCTGTACTCGGCCGGGCTGGGCGACCCGCGCACCTGGGGGACCGCGCTGGTCGAGGACCTGGCCTCGCGCGGGTACCTGGTGGTGACCGTCGACCACACCTACGAGGCGTCCGAAGTCGCCTTCCCGGACGGCACGTTGGCGACGTCGGTGCTGCCCGGGATGCTCGGCGACCCGGACCTCGACATCGGCGCGGTGCTGCGCCGGTCGATGGACGCCCGGGTCGCCGACACCCGGCTGGTCCTCGACCGGCTGGCCTGCCTCGGCGAGCGCCCGGGCCTCCCGGCCGGCCTGGCCGGCGCCCTCGACCTGACCCGGGTCGGCATGGCCGGCCACTCCGCGGGCGGCTTCACCGCCCTGCAGACCATGCACGACGACCCGCGGATCGCCGCCGGGATCGACCTCGACGGGCAGCTGCACTACCCGGGCCCCGACGGTCAGAGCGGCGTCTTCCTCCCGACCCTCGCCCAGGACGGCCTGGACCGCCCGTTCCTGCTGCTGGGCACCCGCAGCCCCGACTCCGGTTCCTACCACCGGCAGCCCGGCTGGGACGCCCTGTGGCAGCACAGCACCGGCTGGCACGCGGACCTCACCCTGGAGGGCTCCCGGCACGGCTCCTACACCGACGCCGAGTCGCTCCTCCCCCAGCTCGCCCGCCGGGGCGCCCTCTCCGCCGACACCCTGGCCTCCGAGGTCGGCACCGTCGCCCCCGCCCGCGCGGAGAGCGCCACCCGCAGCTACGTCGCCGCCTTCTTCGACCGCTGGCTGCGCGGCCGCGACGACCACCTGCTGGACGGGCCGTCCCCGCTGTTCCCCGAGATGACCTACGAACGCTGACCGGGCCGGGGCCCGGGGCCACCACCGCCCCGGGCCCCGCTCCCCGACGTGCCCCCGCTCAGGCCGCCGTGACGGACTGCGGGAAGGCGAACACCCCGTCGGGGTCGTAGTGGCGGGCGGCCCGCTGGAGGCGCGGCAGGTTGGCGCCGTAGTAGGCGCGGCCCCAGTCGGGCAGGGTGGCGTCGATGTAGTTGACGTAGGCGCCGGGGGCGCCGAGGCGGGAGAGGCCGTCGCGGATCTCGTCGACGGTGGCCCGGACCCGGTCCTCGGTGGCGGGGGTGGCGGCGGCGTAGACCTGGGCGCTGGCCAGGGAGTCGCGGTGCGGGAAGGCCGTCCCGTCGGGGGCGATCTCGCCGACCGCGCCGCCGAGCGAGTCGAGCAGCAGGTCGACGCCGGTGCGGCCGGTCATCAGCTCGGTGAGCCGGGCCGGGTCGAGGGGGCCGGGGCCGAACATCCGGGAGACCGCGACGAATCCGGTCCGGGTGAGCCGGCCGCCCTCCCAGACGGGGTGGCACTGGGCGATGGTGTCGTTGGCGCAGCCGGCCATGAACTTCATCGCGGCCAGGTAGTCCTTGGCGGCGACGGTGCGGCCGGTGGGCGCGGTGCCGGCCAGCCGCACCAGGCGGTCGACCTGCTGGTTCGCGCCGGACGGGTCGCCGACCCAGCAGCCGACGATCTTGCAGGTGGGCGGGTTGCCGCCGGAGATCTGGCAGCTGGCCCACAGTTCGGGGGGCGCGTCGGCGACCCACTGCTGCCAGGCGCCGAGCACCTGCGGGACGGAGCCGGCCGGGAACGGCAGGACGATGACCGTCAGGCCGGGGGCGGGCGGGGTGTCGAAGGTGAAGCGGGTGACGACGCCGAAGTTGCCGCCCCCGCCGCCGCGCAGCGCCCAGTGCAGGTCGCTCTCGTGCTCGGCGTCGGCGGTCAGCACGCAGGAGTCGGCGGTGACGACCTCGGCGGCGGTGAGCCGGTCGCAGGTCAGGCCGTACTTGCGGGCCAGCACGCCGATGCCGCCGCCGAGGGTGAGGCCGCCGATGCCCACGGTCGGGCAGCTGCCGCCGGGCAGCAGCCGGCCGGCGGCGGCCAGGCCCGCGTAGACCTCGATCAGCCGGGCGCCCGCGCCGACCTCGGCGCTGCCGTCGGGGCGGACCCGGACGTCGTTCATGGCGCGCAGGTCGATCACCAGGCCGCGGTCGGGGACGCTGTAGCCGAGGTAGCTGTGGCCGCCGCTGCGGGCGGCGATCGAAATGCCGTGGCCGCGCGCCACGTCCAGGCAGGCCCGGACGTCGTCGGCGGAGGCGCACTTGGCGACGGCACCGGGGAACTGGCCGTCGTTCAGCTCGTTGAAGCCGAGCCGGGCCGTCCCGTACCCGGGGTCGGCGGGCAGCACCAGCCGGTCGCCGAGCCGCTGCCGCAGCGCCTGCCAGTCCGGCGGCGCGGCCCGCCACCCGCGCTGCCGGGCCGGGAACGCCCGCACCGAGTCCGCACCCGCGGCTCCCGTGCCCCGCCCTTGGGCCCGGGCCGGTGAGGCCCCTGCCGTCAGCCCCACCCCCAGCGCTCCGCCCACGGCCAGAAAACGACGACGGTCCATTGTCACGACGCACCTTCCTCCCCCGCACCGGGCGCACGGGGGCTCTGCGCCGATCGTCACGCCCCGTCCCGCCCCGGCCCGGCTGCGGCCCGCCGGAGTGCGTCCGATGGCCCAGCGCGCCCGGCGCGCACCCGACGCCCCGTCACTTTCCGCGCGCCGGTGGGGCGTCCGCCTGCCCGAGCCGCCCCCCAGCTTTAGCCATCAAATCGGACGAACGTACAAATGTAGGATATGCACCATGAAACTGGTGAAGAGGCGGCCGAGGTTCTACCTGCTGCCGGGTCTGGCGGTGGCGGCGGTCGTGGCACTGGTCACGGTGGTGATCGTGCGCAGCTTCGCCATGGTCACGGTCGACCCCGCCCAGGCCCGCAAGCAGGCGAAGGGCACCCCGGCCGCCGGGCAGGTGGACTGCTCGCGGGAGAAGTGCATCGCGCTCACCTTCGACGGCAGCCCGGGCGAGCCCACCGGGCGGGTCATGGACCTGCTCGCGCAGCACCACGCCCGGGGGACGTTCTTCCTCGAGGGCCGGGACATCCACAGCTTCCCCGACGTGGTGCGGCGCATCGCGGCGGAGGGCCACGAGATCGGCGACCACACCTGGAACCACCCCCGGCTGACCGAGATCCCCGACGCGGAGGTCAGGGACGAGCTGACCCGCACCGCGGACGCCATCGCGGAGGTCACCGGCAGCCGGCCCACCCTGATGCGCCCGCCGGAGGGCCGCACCGACGACCGGGTCTCGAAGATCTCCCGGGAGCTCGGCCTGGCCCAGGTGCTGTGGACGGTCACCGCGCAGGACTACGCGACCGAGGACACCGCCCTGATCACCAAGCGGGTCCTGGACGGCGCCGACCGGGACGGGATCGTCCTGCTGCACCCGCTGCACAAGGGCACCGTGCCCGCCCTGCCCGGCATCCTCCAGGCCCTCGACGACCAGGGCTACACCTTCGTCACCGTCGACCAGTTGCTCGCCCCCGGCACCGCGCAGCCCGGCACCATCTACAAGTGACGGCCCGCCCCGCGGCCCTCCCGCCCCCGCCCGCACCCGACCGCCCCCGAACCGTGACCTGACCGAACGTCAATTCCGCTGCTGGTGCCGTATTGTCGCCGTCCTCGGCCGGACGCGGACGCCGGCGATCACGCGTCGTCGCGGCCGCACGGCCGCGCGCTGCCCGGAACCGCGGGCGGACGCGCGGGCCGGGGCGGGGAGGGCACCTCCGGCCACACGGGCCGGCGGGAACGACGGGAGGCACACGGGTGCGGTTTCGAAGACGAGCACGGCTTCGGGGACGGGAACGGGTGCGGCCGACGGCGCGCCCGGCGAAGGGGTGCGACTGGTGACGGCCCTGGACGGCCTCCCGCCGATGAGCGTCGAACCGGGCGCGGAACTGCGGGAGTTCGCCGAGGAGATGCGCACGCTCTTCCTCGGCCTGGACGCCCCCGCGGCGGACGCCCTCGCCGCCCGCTGCACGCCGGGGCCGGAGGCGTGCGCGGACTACCTGTCGGCCGTGCGCATCCCGCCGTGGGAGTTCGTCGAGGCACTGCTCGACGCCCTCCCCGACGCCCCCGACCGGCCGGACGTCCGGGAGCGACTGCGCCGGTCCCGGCTGGCCGCCCTGCGGGTCGCCCCGCCGATCGGCTGGGCGGTGCGCCAGATCGAGGGCCAACTGCACGCCGCCGAACGGGAGGTGCAGGAGGCCGACGAAGAAGCCGAACAGGCCGAACGCGAACTCGCCCGCACCCGGCCGACCCCGGCCACCCCCGACACCCCCGGCGCGCCGGCCGACGGCACCGGCCTCGCCCAGCGCACCGCACTGCTGGCCGAGAAGGCCGGGCAGGCCCGCGAACGGTCGGCCCGGGCCGCCGCCCGCCGCGACCTGATGCGGCGTCAACTCGCCCTGGTGGAAGGGCAGCAGGGCACCACGGCCGCCCCGCCCGCGCCCACCGGGGCAGCGGCCGCGGAGGCCGGCGGCGACGACCCGCTGCCGAAGATCCTGCTGGTGGACGACCGGCCGGAGAACCTGGTCGTCCTGGAGGCCCTGCTCGGCCCGCACGGCCACCACCTGGTCTCGGCGACCTCGGGGCCCGACGCGCTGCGGGCGCTGATGGAGCCCGACGACTACGCGGCGATCCTGCTGGACGTGCAGATGCCCGGCATGGACGGCTACGAGACCGCCGCGCACATCCGGAGCCGGGCCCGCACCCGGGACATCCCGATCGTCTTCGTCACCGCCATCGGCAGCGGCCCCGACCACGCCCGGCACGCGTACGCCGCGGGCGCCGCCGACTTCATCCCCAAGCCGGTCGACCCCTGGACGGTGCGGGCGAAGGTCGCCTCCTTCGTCGAACTGCACCGCGCACGCCGCACCGGCCGCTGACCGGCCCCCGGCCCGTCGTCGGCCGGAACGGCGAGGCCGCCGCCCCCGTGACAGGGGGTGGCGGCCTCATTCCGTGGGGGTCTGCGTTCCGTGGGGGTCCGGCCCCCGGCCCCGGGCGGGTGCTACTTCCAGCTGTCGGTGAGCGTCGCCGTCCCGGAGGCCCCGGTGGTGTAGCTGCGGTTGGCGCCGCTCTCCCAGGTGACGTTCCCGGCCGCGTCCTTGACGACGTACTTGTACTCGAAGGCGCTGTTCGCGGGCAGGGTCAGCGAGAGCGTCCAGTTCGGGTAGGAGGCGGAGGACATCGGCAGCGCGGAGGCGGGGTTCCAGCTGCCGAGCTGGGCGGTGGAGCCGACCAGGTAGACGTTCTGCCCGTAGACGGTGGCCTTGTTCTCGGAGAAGTTCACCGTGACCTGGCCGGTCGTCGCGGTGGTGCCGCCCCAACTGTCGTTCAGCGTGCCGCCGGTGGCCCCGGAGTTGGCGCTGTGGTTGGCACCGCTCTCCCAAGTGACGTTCCCGGCGGCGTCCTTGACGATGTACTTGTACTCGAAGGCGGTGTTCGCGGGCAGTTGGACGCTGCCGCTCCACACCGGGTAGCCGGCCGGGGAGAGCGCGACCGCCGCGTTCGGGTCCCAGCTGCCGAGCTGGGCGACCGAGCCGACCAGGTAGACGTTCTGCCCGGTCACGGTGGTCTTGGTCTCGTTGAACTTCTCCGTCACCGTCCCGTTGCCGGGCGAGGCGGAGGCCGAAGCGGAGGCGGAGGGGCTCGGGCTCGCGCCGGTACTGCCGCTCGGGCTCGGGCTCGGGCTGGTGGTGCCGGTGGTGGCGGTGTACAGCGCGACCGCGTCGCCCGCGTTCACGGTGACCGTCGCCTTGCCGGAGCCGTCCACGCCGACCGTCGGTCCGGTGCAGTCGGAGCCGCTGAGGTCGCCGTGGATGACGTCGCAGTAGGTGCCCGCGGCGAGGCCGGTGGTGAAGGTCTGGGTGACCGCGGAGCCGCTGTTGTTGATGGCGACCCAGCCCTTGCTGCCGCGGCTGAAGGCGATCGCGTTGCCGCCGTTGTCCCACCAGTTGGCGACGCTCTCGCCGCGGGTGGCGTTGTGCCAGCCGACCATGTTGGAGATGCCCTGGTCCCGGTCGGTGCAGGTCCAGGTGTTGTTGCCGCAGTTGACGTCGGTGACGAAGCCGCTGCCGTCGGCGGGCGGCGAGTCGTCCTTGTTGTTGAACCGGAAGCCCGCGTACACCTGCGGGGTGCCGTAGCCCCAGGCGAGTTCGAAGACGTGCGCCAGCTTGTACTTGGAGCCGTCGTTGTACGTCAGGGTGGTCTTGTCGCGCTCCAGGTCGTGGTTGGTCACCATGACGGCGGACTTGTCGCTCGGCTCGAAGCCCCAACTCTGCCCGAAGGTCTTGAGGTTGGCGATGTTGCCGTTGAACTGCTGGGAGAGCTTGGAGGCGTAGGTGAACTCCAGCACGCTGCCGTTGCCCTCGAACGCGGCGGGCGCCAACTGGCCGCCGCTGCCCGGGAAGATCTCCTGGTAGACGTACGGACGCCCGCCCCACCGGGTGTCGCTCAGCCGGGAGACGATGTTGCCCATGTCGGCCTGGGCGATGTGCTTGGCCGCGTCCACCCGGAAGCCGTCGACGCCCGCACCGATCAGGGTGTTCAGGTACCCGGCGATCTTGCCGCGGACGTAGTCGCTCTCGGTGTTCAGGTCCTCCAGGTTGAGCAGCTGGCACTCCTGGACCTGGGTGACGTTGTTCCAGTCGTTGATGCCCAGGTCGGCGTTGGGGCACGGCGGGGAGCCGTGGAAGTCCGACTTGGCGTAGGGCACCGCCGAGTAGCTGTACGCGGACGGGCTGAAGGCCGACCCGCCGTACCCGGTGGTGCTGGTCTGGTTGCTGCCCGCCATGTGGTTGATCACCGCGTCGGCGTACACCTTCACGCCCGCGTTGTGACAGGCCGTCACCATCGCCCGGAACTGCGCGTCGGTGCCCATCCGGCTGTTCAGGTTGTACGAGACCGGCTGGTAGACCTCCCACCAGGGGTGCCCGGGCAGCGAGATCGACTCCTGCGGCGGGGCCACCTGCACCGCCCCGTAGCCCTTCGGCCCCAGGACGCCGGTGCACTCGGCGGCCACCGAGTTCCAGTTCCACTGGAACAGGTTGGCGATCACGTCGCCGCCGTTGGGGGTGGCGGCGGCCTGCGCGGTGCCCTGCAGGCCGAGCGGCATCAGCACGCCCAGGACCAGCGCGCCGGCCGCGGCGGCCACGGGCACGGTTCTACGGACAGGGGTCATCGGCGAATCTCCCAAGGTGGTGGGGGACTTGAGGAGCGAACGGGAAGACGATCCACCCCGGCGCGACACACCGTCAAGACATCCGTGCAAGAAATTTCATCTCCTTGCGTTCGGATTCACACCTGCCGGAAACAAGAACGGGCTAGCCAATCCACCGAAAAGGTATACACCTCCCCGGAATCCGCCCAGCTCACCCCGCCACGACAGAAACTCCTTTCAGAAACTTTCACCCCTCGCATCGCTCCCCGTGCCGCTCCCCGCCCCGCACCCGCCCCCGGGATAGCGTGGCGCGGTGAACCACAGCGAGATCGACGACGACGGCATGGTGCGGGTGCGCGGCGCCCGGGTGCACAACCTGCGGGACGTGGACGTCGCCGTGCCGCGCGGCGCGGTGGTCGCGTTCACGGGGGTGTCCGGCTCCGGCAAGTCCTCGCTGGCCTTCGGCACCCTGTTCGCCCAGGCCCAGCACCGCTACCTGGAGTCGGTCTCGCCCTACGCCCGCCGCCTGCTGCGCCAGGTCGAGGCCCCGCAGGTGGACGCGGTGACCGGCATGCCCCCGGCCGTCGCGCTGGAGCAGCGCCGCTCCGTCCCGTCCTCCCGCTCCTCCGTCGGCACCATCAGCACCATGTCCAACCTGCTGCGGATGCTGCTCTCCCGCTGCGGCAGCTACCCGCCGGGCGCGCCGAGGCTGGACTCCGACGCGTTCTCGCCGAACACCCCGGCGGGCGCCTGCCCCGAGTGCCACGGGCAGGGCGTGCTGCACCGGGTGACCGAGCGCTCCCTCGTCCCGGACGACTCGCTCTCCATCCGGCAGGGCGCCGTCGCGTCCTGGCCGGGCGCCTGGCAGGGCAAGAACCTGCGCGACCTGCTGGGCGCGCTCGGCCACGACCTGGACCGGCCCTGGCGCGAACTGCCCGCCGCCGAACGGGAGTGGATCCTGTTCACCGACGAGCAGCCGGTGGTCACCGTCCACCCCGAGCGCGAGCCCGGCCGGGTCCAGCGCCCGTACCGGGGCAAGTACAGCAGCGCCCGCCGCCTGGTCCTCAAGTCCTTCGCCGAGTCCCGCAGCGAGGCCGCCCGCGCCAAGGCCGCCACCTTCCTCGAACAGTCCACCTGCCCGCACTGCCACGGCCACCGGCTGCGCCCCGAGGCGCTGGCCGTCACCTTCGCCGGCCTGCCGGTCACCGGCCTGGCCGCTCTCCCCGCCGCCCGCCTCGCCGACCTGCTGCGCCCGCACACCGCCGGGGACGGCCCGGCCGCCCTGATCACCGCCGACCTGGCCGACCGCCTCACCGCCCTGGACCGCCTCGGCCTCGGCTACCTCTCGCTCGACCGCGCCGCCCCCACCCTGTCCACCGGCGAGCTCCAACGCCTGCGCCTGGCCACCCAGTTGCGCTCCGGCCTGTTCGGCGTGGTCTACGTCCTGGACGAGCCCTCGGCGGGCCTGCACCCGGCCGACACCGAGGCGCTGCGCCGGGTCCTGGCCGAACTGCGGGCGGCGGGCAACTCGGTGTTCGTGGTCGAGCACGACATGGCGGTGGTGCGCGGCGCCGACTGGCTGGTGGACGTCGGCCCGGCCGCGGGCTCCGGCGGCGGCCGCGTCCTGTACAGCGGCCCGGTGGACGGCCTGCGCACGGTGGACGCCTCCGCCACCCGCCGCTTCCTGTTCGACCCGCCGCCCCCGCCGCCGCCCCGCCGCCGCACCCCCACCGGCGTGCTGCGCCTGCGCGGCGTCACCCGGCACAACCTGCGCGACGTGGACGCGGACGTGCCGCTGGGCGTGCTCACCGCCGTCACCGGCGTCTCCGGCGCGGGCAAGTCGACGCTGCTCGCCGCCGTCGCCGAACACCCGGACGCGCACCGGGTGGTGACCTTCGACCAGACCCCGCTGGGCCGCACCCCGCGCTCCAACCTGGCCACCTACACCGGGCTGCTGGACACCGTCCGCAAGCTGTTCGCCGCCACCGACGAGGCGAAGGCCCGCGGCTACGGCGCGGGCCGGTTCTCCTTCAACGTGGCCGCCGGCCGCTGCCCCACCTGCGAGGGCGCGGGCGCGATCGAGGTCGAGCTGCTCTTCCTGCCCACCGCCTGGAGCCCCTGCCCGGACTGCCACGGCAGCCGCTACAACCCGCAGACCCTGCACGTGACCTACCGCGGCTCCACGATCGCCGACGTGCTCGCCCTGACCGTCGACGAGGCCGCCGCGTTCCTCGCCGACACCCCGCCCGCCGCCCGCGTCCTCACCACCCTCCAGCAGGTCGGCCTCGGCTACCTGCGGCTCGGCCAGCCCGCCCCCGAACTCTCCGGCGGCGAGGCCCAGCGCGTCAAGCTCGCCGCCGAACTCCAGCACGCCCACCGCCGCCGCACCCTCTACCTGCTCGACGAGCCCACCACCGGCCTGCACCCCGCCGACAGCGAGACCCTCACCGCCCAGCTCCACCGCCTGGTCGACGCGGGCGCCACCGTCCTGGTCGCCGAACACGACCTCGACCTGATCGCCGGCGCCGACCACGTCATCGACCTCGGCCCCGGCGGCGGCGACACCGGCGGCCGCGTCCTCGCCACCGGCACCCCCGCCGACATCGCCGCCTCCCCCGCCGGCCGCACCGGCCCCTACCTGGCGAAGCGCCTGGCACTCCAGCCGTAGTCCCTGATCACCGTCGTCGATCAGGAACGGCTCGGTTTCCCCTCCACCGGAGGGGCCTTCACCGGGGTCGCCCGACCCGCCTCGACGGTGCTGGCCGCCTCGACGGTGCCGGCCTCCTCGACGGTGCTGGCCGCCTCGGCTGCCTCCCGGAAGGTGACGACCGCCTCGCCGTTCTCCCGCGCCCACGCGGTGAGCATCCTGATGGGCTCCTCCAGGGTTCGCCCGAGATCGGTCAGGCCGTACTCCACGCGCGGCGGCGCCTCGGCGTACGCGTGCCGCTCGACGAGCCCGTTGGCTTGGAGCCGGCGCAAGGTCTGGGTCAGCACCTTGCGCGAAATGCCACCGCTCAGCTCGACCAACTCGCCGTGCCGCAACGGGCCGTCGGTCAGCGCGAAGAGCGTGACCATGGACCACTTGCTGGCGATGATCTCCATGGCCAGGAGAGCGGGGCAGTCGGCGAGGAAGGCGATTCCGGGTCGCAGGCTCATGCCCCGAAGGTTACCTGGAGGTACCTGACGGCCGCCTATCGTCGACGAGGTGCGCACGCCCCTTACTCGCCTCCCGCATGATTGAGGTTCCAGCCATGTTCGTCTCCCTCGCCGTCGTCACCGTGATCGTGTCGGCGCTTCTCCTGGTGTCGGCCGGGGCCAAGTCCCTGCGGACGCGGCACATCACCGAGCAGATGTCCACCCTCGGAGTGCCGCAGCGCATGATGGCCCTCCTGATCGGCGCTCAGATCGCGGGCGCGGCCGGCGCGATCGCCGGACTCCGGTGGGGACCCGTCGGAATCGCCGCCGCGATCGGCCTGACGCTCTACTTCGCCGGGGCGGTCACCTTCCACCTGCGCGTCGGCGACCGCAAGGGCGCGTCTCCGGCAGCAGTCCTCACCGTGGCCTCCGTCGCCCTGATCGTGCTGCGTGCCGCCACTCTCTGACAGCGGACGGCCGGCCTGGCGCCGACCTTGATCGTGCCGAGTGAGGGCCGAGTGAGGCGGTCTCCACCGAGGACGGCCATCGTTGATCGTCGTGTCGCCACCCCGCCCCGTCAAGGACACCCGGAACCCCCTGGCCCGCCCCGCCCGCACCGTGCTGGAATACCCCGGTGCCCCTCACCGTCCGCCCGGCCGCGCCGGCCGACCTGCCGCACCTCCCGGCCCTGCAACTCGCCGCCGGACAGGTTTTCCACACCGTCGGCATGAGTGCGGTCGCCGACCATCCGCCGCCCGCCGCAGCCGAGTTCGCCCCGCACCAGCGTCTGGGCCTGCTGTGGGTGGCGGCCGACGGCGACCGCCTCGCGGGTTTCGTCCTGGCCCGGCCGCTCGGCGGCTGTGCGCACGTCGAGCAGTTGAGCGTCCACCCGTCGTACGCCGGACGGCGGTTGGGCGGCCGGCTGATCGACCGGGTCGCCGGGTGGGCGGCCGGGCGCCGGATGCCCGCCCTCACCCTCAGCACCTTCCGCTCCGTCCCGTGGAACGCCCCGTACTACCTGCGTCTCGGCTTCCGCGAGGTCCCGCCCGCCGGGCTCACCCCGGCGCTGCGCGAACTCCTGGGCGAGGAAGCCGCGTTCGGCCTCGATCCGGCCGACCGGGTCTGCATGCGCCGGCCCGTGCACGCCGCCTGACGCCCGAGGGGCCCGCGCGGTGTTCGCGCGGGCCCCTCGATCCCCTTGCGGGGAAGGTCAGTTGGCGAGGCTGAAGTCCCCGCCCACCGGGGCGGCGATCTTGTCGACGCCGGTCAGCGCGGTCAGTGTGGTGACCGGGGTGCTGCTCTCGGTGGTGGTGCCGTTGCCGAGCTGGCCGGAGCCGTTGGCGCCCCAGGAGCGGACGGTGTTGTCGCCGAGCAGCACGATGGTGTGCTCGCGGCCGCCGGCCACCAGCTGTACGCCCTTGATGCCGGGCACCGGGACGGGGGTGATCCGGTAGTCGGTGGTGCCGTCGCCGACCTGGCCGGAGGTGTTCTGGCCCCAGCCCTTGAGCTTGTTGTCGCTGTCGGTGACGGCCAGGCTGTGGTTGCAGCCCGCGGCGATCTGCGAGACGCCGCCGAGCCAGATGCCCTGGGTGTCGACGGGCGTGTACCGGTTGATGGTGCTGTTGTCGCCGAGCTGCCCGGTCGCGTTGTAGCCCCAGGCCTTGACGGCGTTGCCGCTGGTGGGCTTGGTGCCGCCGCTGGGCGGCCCGACCAGGGCCAGGTTGTGGTTGCAGCCGGCGGCGATCTTGGTGACGCCGGTGAGTCCGCCGACCGGGGCGGGCACGTTGCGGCTGGCCGAAGTGCCGTCGCCGAGCTGCCCGTTGATGTTGTAGCCCCAGGCCCAGACGGTGCCGTCCTCGCGCAGGGCGAGGCTGTGGTTGAGCCCGGCGGCGATCGCCACCACCTTGTTGAGGCCCTCGACCCGGACCGGGACGCTGCTGTCGCTGTTGGTGCCGTTGCCGAGCTGCCCGTAGTTGTTGCGGCCCCAGGCGACCACGGTCTGGTCGTCGAGCAGGGCGAGGCTGTGCCAGCCGCCGGCGGCGACGTCCCGGGCGTTGGAGAGGTTGACGACCTGGCCGGGCGCGTTGTGGCTGAACACGCTGCCGTCGCCGAGCTGCCCGGAGCCGTTGGCGCCCCAGGACTGCACGGTGCGGTCGGTGAGCAGCGCCAGCCCGTGCCCGGTCGCGGAGCCGCCGCCACCGGCGGCGATCTTGACGACCTCGGCGCTGGTCAGGCCGAGCACGGTGGTGGCGGTGGTGCGGAAGTCGGTCCAGGTGCCGTCACCGAGCTGCCCGGAGCGGTTGTTGCCCCAGGCCTTGAGCCGCTTCTCCTGCGCGTGCGCGGTCCCGGCGGGCACGGCGGCCAGGCTGAAGGCGGTGAACGCGGCCAGCCCGGCGGCGAGCACGGGCCGCAGGCGGGAGCGGCCGGCGGTGGCAGTCTGCGTGGACGTCATGAAGTGCCTTTCCTCGAAAGGTGGTGGGGGTCAGCGCGCGAGGCTGAAGTTGCCGTTGCTCGGCGCGGAGATCAGGGAGACGCTGCCGGACTTGGCGAGCACCTGGACCGGGGTGTTGCGCTGGGTGGTGGTGCCGTCGCCGAGCTGGCCCTTGTCGTTGAGGCCCCAGGCCTGCACGGTGCCGTCGGCGAGCACGGCCAGGTTGTGCGCGGAGCCGGCGGCGATCGCCTCGACGCCGGACACGCCGGGGACGGGCACGCTGGTGTTGCGCTGGGTGGTGGTGCCGTCGCCGATCTGCCCCTTGTCGTTGGCGCCCCAGGCGCGCAGCGTGTGGTCCTGGAGCAGGGCGAGGCTGTGGGTGGCGCCGCCGGCCAGCGCGACGACGTCGGTCAGTTCCTGGACGGGCACGGGGTAGGGCTTGTTGGCGGTGCTGTCGTCGCCGAGCTGGCCCTTGTCGTTGAGGCCCCAGGCGTAGACGTGGCCGTCGGCGAGCAGCGCGAGGGCGTGGTTGGCGCCGGCGGCGATGCCCTTGACGGTGGTCAGGCCGGGGATGGTCATCGCGGTGTTGCGGGTGGCGGGGGTGGGTGCGGGGACGGACGCGGTGGAGCTGACGGGCACCGGGGTGACGCCGAGTTGGCCCTTGTCGTTGTTGCCCCAGGTCTTGACGGTGCCGTCCTTGAGCAGCGCCATGCTGAAGGCGTCCCCGGCGGCGACGGCCTTGACGTCGGAGAGCCCGGCGACGGTGACGGGCAGGTTGGTGTTGGTGGCGGTGCCGTCGCCGAGCTGGCCCTTGTCGTTGGCGCCCCACGCCTTGACGGTGCCGTCCTTGAGCAGGGCGAGGGCGTGCGAGCCGCCGGCCGCGACGGCTTCGACGCCGGTCAGTCCGGCGACCAGGCCGGGCACCGCCGCGTCCTCGGTGGCGTTGGTGACGCCGTTGCCGAGCTGGCCCTTGTCGTTCTTGCCCCAGGCTTCGACGGTGCCGTTGCCGAGCAGCGCGAGCGCGAAGCCGGTGACGGCGGTCCCGCTGGTGGTACCGCCGGCGGCGATGCCGTTGAGCTCGGCCCCGGCCATGCCGACCACCGAGACGGGGGTGAGCCGCTGGGTCTTGGCGGTGCCGTCGCCGAGCTGCCCGCTGGCGTTGTTGCCCCAGGCGCGCAGCCGCAGGTCGTAGGCGGACGCGGTGCCGGCCGGCAGGGCGGTGGTGCACACCAGGGTCAGACCCGCCACCATCGCGGGCAGGGTGACGGCGGGCAGCTGGCGCAGCTTGCGGTGCATCGGTGGTTCCTCCGTGGACGTGGACGGGCGGGACGGGCGGGACGGACAGGGCGGGCGGGACGGACAGGGCGGGCGGGACGGGCAGGACGGGCGGGACGCGGCCTGACGGGACGTCAACGGCGCCAGGGGGCGGACGCGCCGGGAAGGGCGCGCTGGACGGGCTCGCCCTGGGCGAGCCGTCCGGGCGGGGGCTGGACGGGGTAGGTCTTGTCGACCGGCCGGTGCGCGGCGTGCGATCCGCCGTGCGCATCGCCGTACGTGCTGCCGTACGTGCCGCCGCTCGCCGCTGGACGGCCGTTCAGCGCGGCATCCCGCGCGGCGTCCGACGCGGCGGCCGGTAGTGCGGCCAGCAGGGCGGCGAGCAGGCAGGGGGCGGCGGCCGCGAGCAGGGCGGCGTTTCGGGTGTGGGGTGTCATCGGGGCCTCGTGGTCACGGTCGGGGCGCGGCACGGCACGGCGCGGCACGGCGCGGCACGGCGCGAGGGGTGCACGGTGGCAGCCCGACCCCGGTCGAAGTCGAAGTCGAGGTCGAGGTCGAAGCCGGAGTCGGGCTCGGAGTCGAACTGATGATCCGATCGCCGGGATACCTAACCCACCGTCACCGGCTTCGTGCGGCCCGGAACCGCTTTCCATGCCAACGGCCCAGCCAGTCCTTCGCACACCCCCCGTTCGGTCCGCTCTCGGTTGCGGTGCGTAGTCGACCCGCCCAGCATGGCCAGGGATCTTGATCGTCAGCCGTCCTGATCAGACATCAACCGATCGGCCCCGTGGCCGAGTTCAGGGAGGAACCCGTTGCTCCGGACCTCACCGGCCAGACTCCTGGCCATCACCCTCAGTAGCGCCGCCGCGCTGGCCGTCCCGGCTCCGGCGGGCGCGGAGGACACCGAGCCGGCCGTCGTGGTCAACGGCACCTTCGTCTCCCCGCAGGTCCCGTCCGGCAAGGACTGGGCGTACCTCACCGTCGACGGCTGGGACGGCCCCGGCCTGCTCTCCGCCGCCCGGGCCAACCACCCGCAGGGCTACCAGGCCGCCTTCCTCGCCGCCCCCGACTCGGCCGAGCCGCTCAGCACCCGGCTGCGCGCCGTCCGCGCGGGCGCCACGGTCACCCTCACCTGGGACGACAACCCCGACACCTGCGTGGGCAAGGGCGTCGCCCGGCGCAGCTACACGGTCTCGGTCGCGGGCGACGCCAACCAGCCGGGCGTGTTCGCCACCAACGAGCCCACCGGCCGGGCGAACTGGTTCGTCGGCCGGTCCTACTCCTTCACCGCGGCCGAGGACTCGCCGAAGGTCGCCTTCTCCTTCGGCGCCTCCAACGCCACCCCGAGCTGCCAGCCGTCGATCACCAACGTGTCCGCCAAGCAGACCGCCCCGACGGCCCCGCCGAAGGCCGCCACCGACCCGTGCGCGGGCGACGCGGCGGACGGCTCCCAGTGCAAGGACGTCGGCGGCGCCAAGGACGAGATCGCCAAGTGCCCGGCCACCAGCCGCGACTGCCTGAGCGGCGTCGCCGGGGACGGCCAGCAGACCAACGACGGCATCGCCCAACAGACCTCCGCCGTCCAGGACTTCGGCGCCGTCCCGCGCGACCAGAGCCCGGACGCCGCCGCCCAGGGCCTGTGCCCGCTGTCCAACGCCCTCACCGACGGCCTCCCGCCCTCGTCCGTGGTCGTCCCGCCGAGCCAATGGGGTCCGTGCTGATGCGCCGTCAACTGCTTTGCGCCACCGGTTCGGTGCTGCTCGCCGCCGCTCTCGCCCTGACCGCCCCGGCGCCCGCCGCGCACGCCGCCGACACCGTCGAGGCCACCGTCCCGAACGGCACCTTCGCCGATCCGGTCGCGCCCGACAACGGCACCCAGGCCGGGCACGCCGGCTGGTCGCCGGACGGCACCGGCGCGGTGTTCGGCAAGGGCCTGGCCCAGCACCCGCAGGGCTACCAGGCGGCCTCGCTGAACTGGAACGGCGCGCCGCTGACCATGCGCACCCGGCTGTGGGGCGTCCGGAAGGGCTCCACCGTCACCCTCACCTGGGACGACAGCCCCAGCACGTACCGGGGCTGCAAACCGGAGCAGGTCAAGGACGGCCAGACGTACAACGTCGCGCTGATCACCGACGGGCCCGCGCCCGACCCGCAGGTCACCACCAAGGGCAGCGACAGCGTCGGGACCGCCAACTGGACGGCGGGCGCGCCTTCTCGTTCACCGCGACCGAGGACAACCCGATGGTGTCCTTCGAGTCGGCGGAGCCCGCCGGGGCGATGTCCTGCGGCCCGCTGATCACCAACGTGGCCGCCAGGCAGGACGCTCCGCGCCCGTCGACAAGAAGGTCCGCAAGGAGCAGCTGCCGCCCCCGAAGGCGTACCGGGCAACGACCCGCTGGAGCCGGGCGTGGCGGTGGACGACTGCGAGGGCTCGCCGACCACCTGCACCTTCACGGTCGACAAGGGCTACTCGTACCAGTACTACGGGCAGACCCGGATCGTCGGCGGAGGTGTACCTGAACTGCACCCGCAACGCGATCACCGACGACCGGAAGCTCGAGGTCACCGAGCCGCCGTACGACAGCCTCACCCAGTACTACGCGCTGAAGGGCGCCCCGCTGCTGCCCAGCCGCTCCGAGCTGGCCAAGAGCCGCCCCAACGTGGCGGGCCAGGTCGAGGCGGGCTTCAGCGTGGCGGGCGGGAACACCGCGGCGGTGTCCACCAGCAACCCGCTGACCTGGTCGCGGACCACCAGCAAGCCGATGAACCCGGTGATCCAGCCCGGCGAGTGAGCTGGATCGAGGTGCAGCCGGCCCGCGAGCGGGTGGCCGGCTCGTTCACCAACTCCCGCAACAACTACCGGCTGGACGCCGCCTTCGACGTCCCGGCGACCTCGCTGCCGGACCGCTACTACCAGCGCACCGGCCCGCTCACCGAGGTCGAGCTGAAGCGCTGCGGCGCCGACCGCCCGACGGCCGACACCCCCGACAACACGGCCGGCCCGGACAAGCGCCTGACCCCGCTGGACGCCCCGCCGGCCGGCCTGGCCACCCGCACCGTCCCGCTCACCCCCTGATCCCCCGACTCCCGTTCCCTGTCAGCCGATCGGCCGCCCGGCACCCGCAACACCGGGCGGCCGACGCCCTGTTCACCGACCCCCAGGAGCAACCCGTGCCGCCCACCCGCCTGTTGGCCCTCCCGCTCGGCGCCGCCCTCGTCCTCGCCGCCCCCTGGCCGGCCGGGGCGGCGAACACCGATCCGGTGGCGGTGGAGAACGCGACGTTCTCCTCCCCGACCGTGCAGTCCGGCGACTGGACCTACGGCGTCGACGGCTGGACCGGCCCCACCGGCGTCGCCTCCACCGCCCGGGCCGCCCACCCGAAGGGCTGCAGGCCGCCACCCTGGGCTGGAACGGCAAGGCGGTCTCGCTCAGCACCCGGCTGCGCGGCGTCCGGGCCGGCGCGGGCGTCACCCTCAGCTGGGACGAC